>JBDGWG010000001.1:0-142331 GCA_039585235.1 Gemmatimonadota bacterium
CGAGGCAAGGATGAAGGCTCCCGCCACCAGGCCCGTGAGATACGGGTAGAGGACGATGAGGAGACTCCACCTGAGCTCGAATTCGTTCGGGTAGATGTATCCCTGCATCGTCTACCTCACCTCTCCATCCAGGTTGGCGTAGAACACCTTCGGCTTGGTGTTGAGGTGCGGCTTGAGAACCTGGATGTCGTTGAAGCGAAGGAAGCGCGCGAGAGGGTTCGCCCGGTGCCCCACCTCCCCGAACATGCGGGCGGACGTCGGGCACACCTCCACGCAGGCCGGCACCTTGCCTCGCGCGAGCCGGTGGTAGCAGAACGTGCACTTTCGGGCCACGTGCTTTACCGGATCGAACCACCGCGCCCCGTACGGGCAGGCCTGCACGCAGTAACCGCATCCGATGCAGTACTCTTCGTCAACCAGAACGGCGCCGTCGTCCGTGATGAACGTGGCTCCGACGGGACAGACCTGGACGCACGGCGCTTCCTCACAGTGATTGCATAATTTGGGCACGAAGAATGTGCGGACGGTTCCACCCTCCTCTTCCAGGGGCGGGAATCCGTCGATCCCTCCGTTCGGGCTGTCGACCGAGACCTCGCCGTCACTGCGGATCACGTAGCGCTCGACCCACGTGTTGACGAAGTGCGGCTCGTCGGGTACGTCGTTCTCGTCCTTGCAGGCCTGCGCGCAGCGGCCGCAGCCGATGCACTTTCGGACGTCGATGCCCATTCCGTAGATGCGCTCGGCGTCTTCGCCGGCTTCCGCCTGCATCCCGCAAAGCTCGGGAACCCGGACGACGCCCAGCGCGATCGGCACGCCGAGGCTGGCCTTGAGCGCCTCCCACAGGAAGTTCCTGCGATCCACCCCCGCGTTTGCCGCGGGGTGATCCCGATCCGGAGCGGCTGCGGCGTCCTTCATCAGTCGGCCTCCGGATGATGCGGGTAGTGGCATTGCCAGCACAGGTAATCCTCTCCGTGCGTCGATATGGCTACCCTCGGGATGTGGGATGGGCTCACCGCATCTTCCGCGTGACAGGTGCCACAGAAGTCGCGCGCGGACGGCTTACCAGGTCGCACCGCTCGCGGCGCTGACTTGTGCTCATCCGGCGCGTCGTGGCACGTGAGGCACGGCAGAGTGGCGTGGTGCGACACCGCCTTCTGGCTTGCGATCTGTCCATGGCACGCCCGGCAGGCACCCGGGATCACGGGAGGCTCAGGCGCATGCGGGTCATGGCACGTCATGCACGGGACGGTCGGGTTGTGGGCCACCGGATCGATCTGCGGAAATCCGGACGGCCGGGAGGCGTCATAGCCGTGGCACAGAGGGCAGAACCCCCTCTCACGGGGAGCAGGCGGTTTCACCGACCCGGGAGCGGCTACGTGGCCGGCCGCCGGCCCGTGACAAACCTCGCACGAAACCCCAGCGTGGTTCGAATCACCTCGTTTCTCGGCGATCGGCCGATGACAAAGAGTACACTCTTCGTGTCCGGCGTACTGGAGTGGGTACGCCGCGATCGTATCGACAGCTGCGGCACGGTAATGGCCCAGTTCGCCGAACGTGTCCGGCACCAGCCTCTGCCGCACCGCCAGGAAGACGACGGCCAGGACGGCGAAGGCGATGCCGAGGCGCGTAACCTGTTGGGGCATGGCGCGCTCGTTTGTCTGGAGAGTGCCCCCGCCTCAGGGGCTCAGTTTGTAGCGCGCAACATCGATGCCAGTGTCGGATTCCCTAACGGATCGCGGCAAATGGCCTTATGCGGGGAAGGTCGGCCACCGCGGCGGTGGGACACATTGAACCGGTAGCTTCCTCGTCGTGGGACAGTCCGTCTCGGCGAAATCGGCCGGTATCCGCCCTACGCACCCCCTACTGGATCGGATTCGCCGTGTATCCCATCACGGTCAGGATGATGATGTAGGCGATCATCGCCAGAGCGATCACGGTCATCAGTCGACTGGCTTCTCCGGGGGCTCTCCTCCTGTCCAGGAAAGGCACGAGCAACAGGAACAGTCCTGCGAGAGCAAAGGCCATCACGCCCAACATCTCGCCTTCGAGTCCGAGGATGTGCGAAGGAAGCAGCTTGAGCGTGTGGAACATGTACATGAAGTACCACTCGGGCTTGATCCCGATCGGCGCCGGCGCGAAGGGGTCGGCCTTCTCCCCCAGGTGCGCGGGGAAGAACGCCGCGAGCGCGCCGAGGACCGCCAGGGCGACCAGCCAACCGACGGCGTCCCGCATGAGGAAACTGGGGACGAACTTCATGGCGCCGCGTTTCGATCCATCCCTCTCGACGTCCGGCGGCACGCTCATGCCGTGTCGTTGGACCAGGAAGAGGTGCAGCCCGACGAACAGAATGATAACGGCCGGGAGGAGTGCCACGTGGATAGCGTAGAATCGGGTCAGGGTCGCGCCGGTGACGTCCGTGCCTCCACGTGCCAGGTCCCGCACGAAGCTACCGATCAACGGGACCACTCCCACGATCTCCGTACCCACCTTGGTCGCGAAGTATGCGAGTTCGTTCCACGGAAGGAGGTAACCCGTGAATCCGAAGGCGAGAGTGAGCACGAACAGGATCACCCCGGTGATCCACGTCAGGTCTCTGGGAGCCCGGTACGCTTTCAGAAGAAACACGCTGAACATGTGGATGAGCACGGTGAACACCATCAGGTTCGCCGCCCACGCGTGAATCGACCGGATCAGCCACCCGAACTGTACTTCGGCCATGAGGAACTGAACGGACTCGTAGGCCTCCTCGGCACTGGGTCTGTAGTAGAAGAGAAGAAGGACGCCCGTGCTCAACTGGATCAGGAAGAGGAAGAGGGTCATGCCTCCCAGGTAGTACCAGATCGTGTGCCGGTGCAGCGGCACATCCTTCTTTCGGGCCATTTCCGACAGGGGCGCGAGCCCGATACGATCGTCGAGCCAGTTTCCGA
The DNA here is from genome assembly GCA_039585235.1 of Gemmatimonadota bacterium. GTDB lineage: Bacteria > Gemmatimonadota > Gemmatimonadetes > Palauibacterales > Palauibacteraceae > Benthicola. Next base: position 2,928 of record JBDGWG010000001.1, read on the forward strand.
GCTTCTCGTACCAGCGGCTCTTCCCGGTCATCAGGTCCTCTTGCTCACGACGATCTCGTCACCCCGGACATTGACGTCGAATGCGTCGAGCGGCCGCGGAGGAGGACCCTGAATGTTGCGTCCCGTCAGATCGAAATGGCCGTTGTGGCACGCGCACCAGATGTGCGAGATGTCGTCACGGAACTGCACGGTGCAGTCCAGGTGGGTGCACACGGCGGAGAACGCGCGCAACTCACCGGACTCGGTGCGCACCAGGATGCCGGGCTTGTTGCCGAAGCGGAACGCCTTCGCCGAGTTGAGACCGATCTCGTCCGGGCCGAACGGGAGAGCGACGCTCGAGGCGGACGACTCTCCCGCCTCGGGCGGGATGAGGTAGCGCGTCACGGGATACAGCATGGCCACCGCGAAACTCCCGGCGCTGGTTCCCAGCAGCCAGTTCACGAAGGCCCGGCGCGACGACTTTGGCGAATCCGTCCCGGCCATGCGATTTCTCCCGTCTGACTCAGGCTCGCGGCTCACGTCGGTCGCTCGATTTCCCGGATCTTGAGCACCAGGCCTACGATCAGTGCTCCGATTATGATCACCGACACCGCGAGGCCCATACGGCGAATCTGAAGATCCCGGAGAGCCTCGTGCCCGCTGGCCAGGGCCTCCCCCGATATCTCCATTCCCGGCTCCACTGCCTCCCGCACGGCCTCCACGTCGAAGGCGTGGATCGCCGCCCTCGATTTCACCAGCGCGCTCTGCCCGTCGTTGAGGCTGACCAGTGCCTCGCTCACTTCCATGCCCGAATCCTCGGCATGGAGCAACACGGCGCGAGCCGTGTCGAGTCCCACCCTCAAGCCATCGATCAGGTTGCGCATCTCGAGTGCCACCGTGCCCCCGGCATCCGCCTCGCGGTGGCACTTCGAGCACACGGAGGCCTCCCCGACGCCCAGCATCTCGTCTCCCGCCGGCTCCACGTCATGGTTCTGGTGGCAAACGGCGCAGCCGGGCACCCCCAGCATGGTGAAGGTCTCCGAGTGGTGGCTCTCCTCGAAGTAGTCGGCCATTACGACGTGACACTGCCCGCACACGTTGCCGACCCAGGAAACCCCGGGCGGCGCCGCGCCGTGATTCCCGTGGCAGTCGTTGCACGTGGGCGCGGACGTGTCACCCCCCTCACTCATCGTCTCCCAGTGGACGCTGCGTCGGTATTCCGCGCCCTGGTCCGTCGGGATGCCGTAGGGCTCCATGTGAGCCGGGTCCGAGTGACAGCCCTCGCACGTGTCCGCCACGTTGAGCGGGTGGACCGCGGAACGGGGGTCCGAGGCCGGACGGATGCCGTGCGCCCCGTGGCAGCTGGCGCACGTGGCGACGGCCGTATCGGCCGCGCCGAGCAGTCGCTGCCCGTGAACGGATGTGACGTACTCCGCCACCTGGTCGACCCGGAGCGCCGGGTCGTATTGCCGCATGAAACCGGCATTCGAGTGACAGCGGCCGCAAACATCCGGTACCTGTTCGGGCGAGGGCCGGCCGATATAGCCCTTCGCCAAGTCCATGGCGGCCGGACCCTGGACGGTGGGGTCACCACCGTGGCAAGCCGCACACCCGAATCCCGCCTCCGCGTGCACGTCTTCAGCGAAGGCCGCTGCGGGCTCGCCCAGTCGGCCGGAGAGCATCTCGTGACACGAAATGCAACTGTCCGTTCCCTCCTGGGCTGCCGAGTGATCCGGCGAGGCCAGAATCGCCACCATCACCAAGGCGATCGCGCCGCTGCGTAGGTTCATGGAGCGCTCGCTTGGAAGAAAGCCATGAGATCTCCTATCTCACGACCGGTGAACGAAGGCCATTCAGCGCCAGATCTCTCTTCAGCCTCGAACAGGGCGAGGTGGTTCCACAGGGCGGCCGTAATGGACGACGGATGATCCAGGCCCGGGATCGACGTCAGTTCGCCCGGGCCGTGGCAGTCCGTGCAACCCTTGCTGTCCATCAGGGTCCGGCCCCTGCTCGCTCGACCGCCGGCTGAGAAATAGTCCACGGAATACAGATAGGCGACGATGTTGGCGAAGTCCTGCGCCTCCAGGCGGGGGAACTCCAGGTCTCTCGCCCGCAGGGCCCCCACCATGGCCGGCGCCTTGTTCCACATCAGGGCCACGAATTCGACCAGGCTTGTGCCCCGGCTCAACCCCGCCAGATCGCGCGCGACACGTCCTCCCGCACCGGGGTCCCCATGGCACTCGGCGCATCTCTTATCCTCGACCACCCGCACCCCCGCGTCGGCATCACCGGGAAGGACGTAGAGGTTCTCGCCCGGGGTCTCACCGGTCGTGGATCTGAGAAAGGCGATCAGGTCAGTCAGGTCGTGACTGCTCATCACGGGTCGTGAGATGCCTCTGACCTCCGCTGCTTCGATCATCGCCGGACCGTGGTTCCACATGGCGGCAGCGATCTCGATCGGCACGCCCCGCGCGCCGACGTGATCCAGAACAGGCCCCACGACTCCACCGACGCCTCGGACCTGGTGACACAGGATGCAGTTCATCTCGGTGAAGCGACGCTTTCCTCGTTCCGGATCCCCCGGAGTGTCGAAATACCCCAGCGTGTAGAGGTACGCGAACAGATCGCCGGCCTCGCGCTCACTCAGGTGGGGTCTCTCGATTCCGAGCTCCGCCATGTGCCGGTTCATGTCCGGCAGGTGGTTCCACAGGGCCGCGGTGAGTTCCTGGAAGGTCCGGGGGGAGGCGATCGTCCGCAGGTCGGGCCCCAGAGACTGGCCGCTGCCGCTGACCGAGTGGCAGCGGATGCACCCCTTCTCCCCGAACACTTCGGCACCGGCCACGGCGTTCTGAGTAGGCGCGGGCAGGTCCTGGGCCACCAGAAAGCGCGCGCCCGGCACGGAGCCGGCCGCGAGGGCCAGAACGACATGCAACAATCGCCATGAGGATCGCGTTGCGCTGTGCACTGTGTCCTGTCTGCGACGATTGTGAGCGTTGCAGGCCAAGGGCGACTCTCAGGCCCGCCCCACGCGCCAACGCGGCGCGGCGGAGCCCCTGCCTATATCAGCGGCCTTCCCCTGCCTCGAAAGGGAGAGCGCGATCAGTATCCGGTGTGGCAGATAGCGCACGACTGAGTGCTGCGGTCGGCGGCCCGCTCGGGATCGAAGTCCGGTCCGTGCGGATTCACGCGCCAGCCGGCCTTGGCCGAGTGACAGGCCAGACACTCGGTCTGCTGGTGGCAGGTAGTACAACTCTCCATGCCCTGCCGCGCCGCCACACCGTGCTGTTGAAGCCAGTTCGCTACGCCGTCGTGGTACCCCCCGTTCTGGCGCCCGTTCTGCGCGACGCCCTGCGTGGAGTGGCAATCACGGCAGAAGACCTCCCGCGAGTGGCATTCGGCGCACTCCATCGGAGCGGCCCACGATTCCGCGCTGTGCCGCGTGACGAAGTTCGCCGGATGGTATTGAAAGTCAGAGTTCTTCGGTCCATCGTGACAGTCGACGCAGAACGTCTCCTTGTGGCATTGCGTGCAATTCGGGAGTCCCGCCGCTGCCGCGGTCGCGTGCTGCGTCTTGAAGTCGGGCGTATGTCCGGGCCCCGGATCGTAGTGACAGGTCTCGCACGGGTTGATTCCGACCTCGAAGTGGTCGGTCGCGCCGTTACCGTGACAGGCAAGGCATGTGTCACCCGAGGCTGCCTGGACGGCCATATCGCTTTCCGCCTCAGGGACGCCGTGACAGGTCTGGCACCCGAGCTTGGGGTGCGTGGCATGCTCGAACTTCAGGCCGCTTTCCTGTGGAGTGTATCCCTCCCAGTCCACCTCGACGACCATCTGACCGTTGTGACAGCCGGCGCACAGCGCCGGGTCCGCCGACACGTTCTGTGCCGCGTCTCCAGAGTAGATGCCCGCGTGGCAGCTCTCGCACCCGGCAGCTCCAAGCACCGCGTGCTTCTCGTGCGGAAACTCGAACGCTAAATGGGAGGCCGCGAGCAGCGCTCCGGCGCCGACCGTGAGAACGAGGGCGCTCAGATAAGCGAGCCGCCTCATCGGGTACCTCCAGTGTTGAAGCGCCAGCGCAGGCCGACCGTGGCGCGTCCTTCGCTCCAGGTGTCGGCAAGCGGCCGGTTCTTGTCTTCGATGCGGTAGAAGCCGAGGCTAGCGTCCAGCGTGAGATTCGCCTTGGCGATGTCATAAGCGCCCTCGACCGCGCCGCCCGTCACATAGCGCTCACCCTCGCGGAACTCGTACAGGGTCTCGGTCGAGGTTCCCCGAAGCGCCACATAGGAGGCGCCGGTCGGTCCGAGATAGCGCCCGAAGATCAGGTCGCCGCCGTATCGCGAGCCTCCGAATCCTTCTTCGGCCCTGTAGCGCGCGTCCACGTACCACTTGTCCGGGCTCCAGTAGACGCGACCGAACCCACGCCAGCCGTCCTTCTTGACGGTCGTGTTGGCTGGACCCGCATTCGTGTCCTCGTACTCGCGGTACGCTCCGCCCGCTTCCACGAGGAGGGGCAGGTTTCTCGAAGTCCATGTCCCTGAAAGGCGCGCCTCGTTGAACCCGATGGGTGAGAATGCGCTCCAGATGGTCCAGTAATCGAAGAACGGAGTGTAATGACGGCCCTGGGCGGCGAACCGGATTCCGAGGACCTGAGGAGTCGTGATTCGAAGCCGCGCGTCATTGATGTTGTCGAACGCGAAGTCGTAGCTCGCGGCGCCGTCGAACGCCCAGCCACCGACGAGCGCCCGCAGATCGACTGCGGCTCTCTCCGTATACAGGGCCAGGCGGTCCGTGCGAAGTTCCCTCTGGTAGGTCGCTGATCCCGAAAACACTTTTCCGCCGCGGAAGCCGAGCTCTCCTCCGAACAGCAGGCCGCGCCGGTCGGTGGCCAGGAGGTCCGACTCCGTGTACAGGCTGCCGTTGCGGGGAGCGTTAACGCCGCGGGCCAGGCTCCAACCGCCATATGCGTCAACCCACAACCAGCCGAGCCCGCGCCAGATGATCGACGCGCCGTCGAAGTTGTAGTAGCCGAGGCCTGAGGCCCGGTACATCCGTCCGGCTTTCACCTGGTAGGCTGCCCGATTGAAGCTCAGGTAGCCGGTCAGCAGGTCGAATTCCTGGTCCGTGCGTGGCCACAGCTCGTCGCTCCCGAAGCGCGTGCGCATCTGTCCGTGGAATGACAGGCCCTGCACCCCTGTCCAGCCGGCGAATCGCAGGTCCTGCGTGAACGGCATGATGTCCTGGCGCTGGCCTTTGTTCTCGTACCAGCGGCAGAAGTCGCCTTCGACGCACGATACTACCGTCCCGTCCGCGAGCTGGCGCTGGAGACCCGATCCAGAGACGTCTCCCTCGGGAACCGAATCCTGCTCGAACGGCTGGAGCTGCATCCAGCCCCAGTTGAGTCTGACGTCGCCGCGCACGCCCTGGGCCTGGGCCTCTGACGGCAGCCACACCACGGCGCACGCGACTAACAAGAAGAACGGCCGGCGATGGACAGTCATGGTCCTGCTCCGACGCGCTTGAGGTTACCTGTCACGGAGCTTCCTGGACGGCACGATAAACATGGGTGGCCGGGCGAGTCGGATCAAGCCCGCCCCGAGGGTTCCCCGCAGACAGGCCCGGCCCTTTCGGCCGAGCCTGCCCGGTTCCTAGCGGTAGCCGATTAACGCCGAGTAGACGATGTGGAGAACCAGGAATATTCCGATCCCGAGCATCGTGAACCCCACGACCCCGAAGATCAACTCCACTCGGCGTGGGTACGGTGGCACGAGGCGCTCTTCGAACTCTCCTGAAGCCACCATGCGTTCGTATTCCCTCGGCTTGTCCCTCTTCAGCTCCTCCACGGGTACGCGCCCCGTGAAGATCACCGGATCCATAGGGAACTTGTCGAGCCGGAAGTGAGTGTTGAAGAAGTGGATCGTGAAGATGAACGCCACGGCCAGCAGCGCCTCATCGCTGTGGATGATGGTCGCCACATTCACCAGCCAACCCGGCAGGATGATCGTGAACAGCTCGGGGAACCAGAGCAGAAGGCCCGTGGAGCCAATCACGAACATCCCCCAGAACACGGCGAAGTAGTCGAACTTCTCCCAATAGGTGTATCGTCCGTAGTCCGGCCGGGGTCCCCAGCCCATGAACCACCTCACGGAGGCCCTAAACTCCCGGACGTCCGTCTTGTTGAACACGAGCGAGTCGCGCGACGTGATGAACTGGAGCCACGTCTGACCGGCGCGGATTCTCTGCTTGCGCGCGTCGAACAGATGGACGAAGAACACCGAGAACAGCGCGATGGCGCCGATCCTGTGCCACACCCCCATGGCCTCGTAGCCGCCGAGCAGCCAGGCGAGCGTCTGGGCCCATCCCATATACGAGAACTTCAGGGCCATGCCCGTCAGGGCGAGGAGCATGAAGCTGACCATCATGACGCCGTGCATCGATCTCTGGAACTTCGTGAAGCGTCGGTACTGCAGCGGTGGATCCGCTCCTTCCTCTGCCGCCACCGGCTCGTGTTTCCAGTCCTCCGGCGATCGCCACAGGCGCCACAGCCAGGCGAAGGTGTGAATACTGGCGAAGGTCAGAGTCCCGATCAGAAGGCTCGCCATGAACCAGAAGGTCCAGAACAGCCAGGGGTATTGCTCCGGGTCGTGGTGCGTTGCGTGCGTCAGATACCCCGTGAAACGCCGGTTCGCCCCCGGATGGCACTGAGCGCATGTCTCGACGATGTTCCGGCGACTGAGGGTCGACGCCGGTTCCGTCGTGGGGAGGACGTTGTGCGTGCCGTGGCAATCGTAGCACTTGGCCGCGGTGGCCGCCCCGGCTCTGGACACCTTCCCGTGGTACGTATCGAAGAAGGTCTCTGATTCGTCCTCGTGGCACCTTCCACACTGGCTCATCATCAGCATGCGAAAGTCGTCGCGATCCGTACGGCTGATCGTGTGCGACGTGTGGCAATCCTCGCACGTCGGGTAGTTGTGATCCCCCCCTCCGTTGGCGAAGTCGCCGTCTTCGGGCCAGTGCACGCTTTCGCGGAACTGCTCTTCGATCCCGTGGTGACACTCGCCGCACGTCCCGGCGACGTTGTTCGGATTGATCGTAGAGGCGGCTTCCCCGGCGGGCAGCTCCGTGTGCGCCCCGTGACAGTCGGTGCAGGTCGCCGTGACTACGAGTCCGCTCTGGAGCAGTCCCTTGCCGTGGATGCTCATCTCGTAGCCCTGGACGATATCGGCTCCGGTGCGCTCAATCCGCCGCGCCGCCGGTTCTCCCGCCATATGGCACCGGGAGCACAGGTCCGGAACGTTGCGCGGATAGATCGGCGAGGATGGATTCGTTTGCTCGAACTCCGCGTGGCGCTCGTGGCAGTCGCCGCACGTGGGCGCGTCTGCGTCGCCTTGAGCCGCCAGCGTTCCGTGCATGCTGGAGCCGAATTCCTCTATCTGCACCGGGTGGCAGATGGCACAGTCAACCTCGGGCTCGATCGCCTCACACGGCCGTTCCTCGTAGATCGGTGTCACGTCGACGTGACACTGGGAGCACCCCGTCTCGGCATGCCCGGACTCGGCCCTCACCGACTGGTCTACGAAGAGGGATCGCTGCACCCCCCCCTCCTCTTCGACCACCAACTCGGGGTCTCCGTGGCATTCCAGGCAGTCCTGTGTCGCGACCCCGGCGTCGTAGAACACGCGGCGGATCTTGTGCGGTTGATGGCAATCCACGCAGGGCGGGATTTTGTGCGGCTCTTCCTCCCACAGGCGTCCCTCGATGGCCTGCAGGTGAACCTCCTCGATCCTGCCGTGGCACTGCATGCACGTTCCGGCCACGTTCTCGGCGTGGATGCTGGATCGGTCGTCGGTGTGGGGAAGGATGAAGTGCGATGTGTGACAGGACGTGCAGACGGCCGTGACCGTCAGTCCCTGCTGGAACAGTCCCGCCCCATGAATGGAAAGAGAGTAGTTCTCCAGGATCCGGTCCTGGGGGATGTCGAGTCTCTCCGACACCTCCGTACCTTCCTGGTGGCACTCGCCGCACAGGAAGGGGATGTTCATCACCGACGTGGACGAGGCCGGATCGCGGGAGGAGCGTACGTCATGTGTGCCGTGGCAGGTCGCACACGAGGGCGCGAGCGGGTCGCGCCGCGCGGCTGCCTGCCCGTGCAGGGACTGGTTGTGTTCAGCCCGCTGCGTGCCATGACACCGACCGCAGGTCGCGGGCGCCCGGTCTTCCGGGTGCGGGAACGTGAGGCCCTCGTGACAGTCCACACACCGCAGGCGGCCGTGGATCGAAGCGTCCAGCGTCTCACGTGTGACCACGAATCGGTCGCCGTCATCCCGGCTTTCCCAGAAAGCAGGGTTCGCGTGGCACATGAGGCAGTCGACTTCCTGTGCCTCCACTCGGTCCGGGAGGAGAGCGACCAGCCCGATCGCCAGGGCGATCCCGATCGTGCCTCGATATGCGGTCAGAGTCCGCAAGTCCATCGGATCTCCGGATATGTGGTATGTGTGAGTTCGTTTCCTTGGCCCGGACACACCGCGACGCTCGACCGGCAAGTGCGTCCGCCTCCTTCACTGCAAGAAGCGGACACAAGTGTATCTTTCTATAAAATGTTGGTATGATAGCAAGTTACGACGGAGGACCCGGAGTCGAGTCCTCCGCCACGATGGGTCAAGATGTCACATGTTCGGTGGGTGCGTCCGCTTCCCCGGACTCGGTCGCCACTTTGTCTTCGTGCCCTGAAAGGCCGTTCTGCGCGTCATCACCGCCCGCGAGCTCCTCGTCATACCAGCGGCCGTGCACCGCCCTGGCCTCATGCTCGGGCATCTTCCCCGTCAGCCAGATCCAGCTCATCGGATAGACCTCGGGGTGGAACAGCACGAAGAAGAAGTGCCACACCACGATGGCCAGCGTGGCCAGCCAAGCCTCATAGAAGTGGATGGTTTCAGAAATGGACACGATCCACGTGGGGAACAGCCCGGTGGCCCAGGAGGGGAACCACAGGACCACACCGGTGAGCGCCATGAGAACCGTACCCCACACCAGCGCCCAGTACTCCGCCTTCTGGGTGTAATCGTACCGTCCGAATCGAGCCCGATGCGGGGAGCGCCACGTGTAGAAGCGCATGTTGTCGACGAATTCCTTCGCGTCCCTGACGTTAGGCGTCATCGCCTGGAACTCTTCCCTGCCGCGTTTCATGAACATGATGTACAGAACGTGGACGATCCCGAATAAGATCAACCCGACGCCCAGCACGCGGTGCAGGGTCGATCGCACGGGTTCCGCCAGATAGGCGAGGCCCGTCACTCGCGCCCAGCCAGCTTCCGGGTACCGGAGGGCGAATCCTGTGACGACCAGCAGGATGAAGGATGTGGCCAGCATGGCGTGCTGCGCGATCTGGATCCGGTCGAAGCGCAGGAAGCCTCGCTCGGCTCCATCCCGCCGCCGCTTCTCGACCATGTAGTAATTGAAAATGATCGCGTTGTGGATCGCCATTCCTCCGATGACGACCGCAATCAACGCGATATAGATCGCGCGCACGATCCGCCGGCCCTTGTTCGTCGCGATCGAGGCTGCCCGATGGTCCCCTTCGTGACATTGCCGGCACGTGGCCACCACGTTGCCTTCCGCGACCGACGACTCCGGGTCGTCTGCCGGGAGCACGAAGTGGGTCGTGTGGCAGCTCACGCACGTGGCCGAGGTCTGACTGGCCCGCCGAGTCGCCCACCCGTGGTAGCTGTCGCTGTAGGAGAGGACAACCTCCTCCTGCAGACTGTACTTGGTGATGATCACGGGGTCGTTATGGCAATCGCCGCACAGCTGGGCAGCAAGATGCCCGGAGTGCGTACCGGCGTCGGGGTTGGCCGGATGCAGAATGAGGTGCTCGCCGTGACAGTCCGTGCACGTGGGGCTGTCGCTCACGCCCGCCGCCACCGCCCTGCCGTGGATCGAGCGGTCGTAGATCTCCGTGATGTTCCCGTGACACGCCCCGCACGTCGCCGACACGTTCCGCCGGTTGATCCTGGACTCGGGGTCTGAGTGACCCCTGAGATCGTGGACGCCATGACAGTCCGTGCAAGTGGCGGCCTCCGAGGGGCCGTTTCCATTCGCGGTCCCGTGCACGGAGCGGGCGTACTGCAGAGCCGGCGCCGGCAACTTCAGGTACTGATCGGTCAGCAGGCCACCCGTGCTGTGACACTCCGTGCACGTCTCGGCCACCCGCGCGTGGTACGTGTGCGACTCCGGGTCGGTGCTCCGACGAATGTCGTGCGCCCCGTGGCAACCGGCACACGTCGGAGCCCGCGGGTTGCCGCGCTCCAGTGCGTACCCGTGCACGCTACCGGAATACTCTCGGCCTTCCCCGCCGTGGCACCCGCCGCAGCGAACCGGGGTGTACTCCTCGGGGTGGGGGTAGTTGAAGGCCTGGTGACAGGTGATACAGGACATTCCGAAGCCGCCGTGCACCGAGCCGGCGAACTCTTCCTGCGTGACGACGAGGCGGGCGGAGTCTGCCCGTCCGGCGAAGTTGGCGGTATCTCCGTGGCAGGCGAGACAGAAACGGTTCTCCTGCGCGGAGAGACTGGTGGCGAATATGGCAACGCCAAGACCGGCCACCAGAATACGGGCTGGATGGGGCCAATGGCTCAACATATGGTGCCGCGTCCCTATTTGTGGTGGAGCGAGGGGGCTCCGGGCGGGAAACGCAGCACCATTCGTGCCGCGACGACGGCTCGCCGACCCGCTGCCTGGCGCGGAGATGCGAGCGAGGTGAAGTGCCTGCGTCAGAGCAAGTTACGGGAAGGCAGCCCCGAGTTTGGCAGGGCGGTCAGCGCAGGCCGCTCCGCCGGCTACGCCCAGAGGCCGGCCTATTGTCCCAGCGCCGGGACCTCATGGCACATCTCGCACGCTACCGGGGCGTTGTGCTCCACCCGGTCGGCATGGCACACCGTGCACACGTTGCGCGACCAGGCGGCCACGCCTTCGATTGCCTCACCGTGGCAGACGGCGCATCCCTGGTGAGCCCCGACGGGATGGATCTGCAGGACGCCTCCCCGATGGCAGCTCAGGCACGTGGCTTCCGGCTGATGATGAGCGCCGTGACAGTTCTCGCACACATCAGCGCTCGGTGAGCCCGGGCTGTCGCCGTGGCACGTGGCGCACGCGAATCCGAGGGCCACGTGTGTCGGGTGAGGGAAATCTCCCGTGGCAGTGGTAATCGTGCCAGTCGGAGCGCGGGCGCCGCCCGCGTGGCACCGTTCGCACCCGATGGCTCCGCTGTGGTGACAGTCGGAGCACGCCGCCCGCGAGCCGAGAGCCATCCCGCCGTGCTCCTCCAGGCCCGTGTGACAGGCCGAGCACGGGAGGTTCGCCTCCTTCACATGCGGCTGATGCGAGAAGCGCGTACCCTGCCACACGCCTTCCTGGCGATCCACGCCCAGGTGGCAGCCCAAACATGCGTTCTCCGCAACCGGTGTGCCGAGGCTCACCGTGGGCGGACGGTAGTCAAGACCGCCGCTTCGGGCGGCCCGATCCACGTACTCCACGACCGCGCGCAGAAGCGCATCCGCATACCCTATGTTGTGTGCGCTCTGTCCCACCGAGACGAGTTCGACGTTGTCGGCCGCCAGGGCCAGCAAGCTGTCGGCCGTGGCGCGCTGCGCGAAAGAGCCGGTCCGGGGTGCCGAGGAGGCCGCTCGCACGATCGACGACACTCGCTTCAGCTTGCCGTCCATCTCCGCCTGCCACGACGGCAGGATGTTGGCGTACTTGGTCCCGTGGCACGCCAGACAAGTAGCCTCCCCCGCCGCCTGGACCTGTTCGTGACCGGCGATTTCACGTGGGAGGCCGTGGCAGCTCCCGCACGAGACACGGGCCTCGTACATGGCGCTCGGATCGTCCTCGGCGCCATGGCCTCCCGTGCCAGTGTACAGGTTGCGTTGCGCTGCGTGCGTACCCTGGTGGCAGGCCGTGCAGTCGAGCTCGAACGTGTCGGCGTGTGAGACCACCTCGTGCGCGATCGGCCGGTGACACAGCTGACACTCCACGTTGTGCTCCCCGAGGTGCACCTCGTGCACAAGGGTCGCATCCGCGAACAGGGCGACCCTCTCCGGCTCGTTGTGACACCCGAAGCACCGATCCTGCTCGGCCGCCCCGTCGCCCGACGTCACGCGGTCGTGACACGAGATGCACGATACCATGTCCCGCACGTACTGCGGATGATCGATCACGCCCGTCGCAGTGGTGATGAGCGGCGGTTCCACGTGGCAGCCCGTGCACCCGGCGATGGGCTCGCCTTCAGGGCGTCCCCGAAAGTGGCACAGAAAGCAGGTGCTCTTCGTGACCGCGACGTGATCTCCCTGCACGATCTGCGAGTGGCAGCTCGTGCACCGAAGCTGCTTGCCGCGCCGATGTGCAATCAGGTGATGCCGATGGTCGAAGCGGACGCCGAGGAAAGTGAGCTCGCCCTCGATCTTGCGTGTCGAGTGGCACCCCGAACGCAGACACGCCGCATCCTCGATCTCGGCCCATGGCTTCGTCCCGTAGGTGCCCGTGACGTACTTCACGACCTGGTTGGCCGCCTGCATCTTTCCCATCGCCTCGGCCTTGATCCCGGGGGCGTAATGGCACTTGATGCAGGGCACATCCTGGTGAGTGGAGGTCGTCCACGAATCGTAGTAAGGCTGCATGTTGTGGCAGTTCTTACAGAAACTGGGCCGCGCCGCGTACTCGATGAACCCTACGGTCCCGAGCCCGGCCAACAGGATGAGGAGAATGATCCCCTGGACGACTACTCGAAGCAATCGCCTCCGCTTCTCGGGGTCGTGGCGGGTCATCCTGCCACCCGGCTCGGATCCGAGCCCGGTTCGGTGCCCCGGAGACGCCACAGCCGGGAGCCGGCCAATACGATCGTGGCGAGCGCCAGGAACCACACGGGGATGAGGAAGAGCTTGTGCTCCCAGCGCTCCTCGGCACTCACCTCGGCCTCCGCGACGATGTCACGCGAGATGGAGCCGACGACTCGCTCGAGGTCCTCGAGCCGCTCCAGATCCAGCGCGTGCTGCGCCGACGCCAGCTGCCGGTATTGAGTGAGGGCCGTGCGATAACGGAACCGCGTATCGCTGACCTCGTGCCCGGCCCGCACCAGCTCGTGGATCGCCTCCGCGGCCGCATCCATCTCCCGCTCGGCGCGCACGAGGATCTTCTCGATTTCCTCGCCCAGCACGGCGGGCGCGCTCGCCGGGGCGTGGCAGCCGGTGCACGTCGTGGCCACCAGATCCGGTGGGATTCGCTCCGTAAGGTGACTGCTGTGGCACGCCGTGCAGCCGAGAAGGACCCCCTCGGCCGTGGCCCTTCCGTGTGGCCCTTCATCGAGGGCCTTTCTCGTTCCGACGTGACACCGGCCGCACACGTTCGAGATCTCGCTCACATTCGGGGGCAGGGCCGCGTGAGACCCGTGGCACCCGATGCAGCTCGGCGCCGCGAAATTCAGATCCTCGAACAGGGCTGCGCCGTGCGCGCTCCGTCGGTGGCTGCGGACCTGATCCGTGGGGATGCCGTACGGTTCCATCAAGGCGTCGTCCTCGTGGCATACGGCGCACAAGGTCGGGATATTCAGAGGGTACGCACTGCTGCGAGCGTCGTCCGCTCGAAGCGTGGTGTGCGGATCGTGGCAGTCAGAGCACGTGGGGGCGTCCTCACTGCCTCGTTCCAGGAGGAGCATGCCATGTCGGCTGGTGCGCAGCTCGGCGATCTGGTCTGCGGGAAGACCGTACTGACGCATCGCGTCGGGATCAGCGTGACAGCTGGAGCACACCTCGACCGTAGCCAGCTTGCCCAGAGACCCGCGGAAGTCACCGCCGTGCGCCCCGGGAATCTCGAACGAGTCCGGGTCTCCTCCGTGACAGTCGTGGCACCGGACGTTTCTGTCGGAGTGCACTCCGAGCAGATACGCCCTCCTCTTGTCCGCGTGACAGATGAGGCAGCCGTACTGCGGGTCGATCCCGCCGGCTTCCTGCGGGACGGCCTCGCCAGAAACGACGTGCGCGCTGACGGACGCCTCTACCATGGGTGCGCGATCGAAGCCGGTAGCCGAAAAGATGCCTGCCATGACGAGGACAAAGCCGGCCTTCTTGAGCGTCGCGCTCATTCTCCGGGACCCTCCTCCCCCGCCTCGGCTTCCGCCGCTTCACCCTCAGCCTCATCGACCGGTTCTGACGAGGGCGGCGCAGGGATGGCCCTTTCCTCCAGGATGCGGGACTCGACCCCGGCGCTCGGTGTGACCGAATCGACGCGGCTGCCGAGCGCCCAGAACACGAGAAAACCGAGGAAGAAAGCCAGACCGATCGCCGCCGCCACAGGACGCTTGCGCAAGGCAGCCGCACTGCCCCGGTCGACGAGCGGGAGAAGCACGAGCATCATGCCGAGCGCCGAGAAGCCAACGAAGCCCCACACCCCCAGGTAACGGATCAACCCGAGCGACACGTCGACCACGATCCACGTCGACACCAGCTCTCCCGGGAGCTCGAACGGAGTTGCTGGGTCTCCGACGGGCCGTGGGAACAGCGCGGCGAGCGAGATCGCAATGGCCAGTACGAGGGCGCTCACGATCACGATGCGCAGAAGATGGTTGGGGAAGAACGGCACGCCCCCTCCATCCCGTTCGGCGAAGCCCGGTGGTGGGGCGACCCCGTGCTTGCGGACCACCACGAAGTGCAGCACCAGGAGTCCGAATACGAACCAGGGCAGCACGATTACGTGCAGCGCGAAGAAGCGGCTCAGCGTTGCGCCGGACACGAACACGTCACCCGTCAGGAAGCTGGCTGCTGCTCCCCCGATCAGTGGTGCGGAGCGCGCGACATCCATCACCTCGGTAGTCGTCCAGTAGGCCCACTGGTCCCAAGGGAGGAGGTAACCCGTCGCCCCAAAGGCCAGCACGCCGAACAGGAGCAGGACGCCCACCAGCCAGCTCGTCTCCCTCGGCGGCTTGTAGGCGCCGGCGAAGAAGACGCGGGCCATGTGCGCCATGAGCGCCACGACGATCAGGTTGGCCGACCACACGTGCAGGTCGCGCAACAGCCACCCGAAGGGGACCTCCGTCGCGATGTACTGTATGCTATGGTAGGCCTCGTCGACGGACGGACGGTAGTAGAAGGAGAGCAGAACCCCCGAAGCGACGAGGACCATGAACAGAAGATACGCGACTCCACCGAACGCGTGTTTCCAACTCACATATGAGGGCAGACGTCGGCTCCAGGCCTCACGCAACGCTTCGTCGATGGGAAGGCTTCGGTCGATCCGTCCGTACAGGAGGCCGACCAGCCGGAGGCCGGCGAGCAGGCTTGCGTCCGTGCTCTCCTTGATGTCGGCTCCGATCTGTCTGAGCCAGGTGCGCCCCCGTTTCTCTGCCATGTCCTTACCTCAGTCCCGCGTCACGTATACGGCGCCGTCCCTCACGAAGACGTCGTAGCGCTGAAGCGGCTCGGTCGTAAGGCCCTCGACCGCCTGGCCGCGAAGGTTGTACAACATGTGCCCGCAAGGTGAGGTCACGCGCATGGCCGCGGCGTCCCACTCGAGTAGGCACCCGTCCACTGGAGATGCCCCCTGGAGCGCCGCAAAATTGCTCTCACCGCTCCGCACCACGAGGATGGCCTGCTCCCCCCAGCTTGCCATGCGGCTGCTGCCTACGGTGAAGTCCTCGGCGCGCGCCACCCGGACTGCTACCTCGCGCTGTGCTATGATCAAGTGCTCCGGGGGGACGGTGTAGATCGCCGCGATCGCCGCCGCGATCAGGAACACGACGCCGAGTACGGCATTCAACAAGAACGTGCCGAAGTCGCGCTTGCGACCCGGTTCCGAGTGCTCTGGAGACATTGGGCTCGCAGCCTCGATAGTTGATCGCCCCGGTCGGGAAGAATCAGCAGCTCCCCCGGGCGGCTCGTGCGGGCGCTGAAAAGCTACGGCCGGTGGGGACACGATGCCAGAACGTCGGTTGGCCTGTGGAACGCGTCCAAACTCGCGTGGGGGGACGCGGTGTCCTAATTTCAAAACCACTTCGGTCGAGCGCCGGGAGAGGCTTTGTGCGTTTTCGTGCGCGCCTGGCGTGATACCAATCGCAAGGAGAGCGTAGGATGATTCGAAATGTCGTGATCACCGCCGCCGCGCTGCTGTTCGTCGCGGCCGGCTCGGCCTTCGCACAGGACGCGAAGCCGCCGGTCATGTCGCATGACCTAGAGGGCAAAGACAACTGCGTCATGTGTCACTCGGGGGCGATGGAGGGCATTCCGGCGCAGCCGGCGGACCATGAAGGTCGTGCGGTCGAGACGTGCGTCCAGTGCCATGCAGCCGACGCCGAGATGCAAACGTCTACCGCGAATGCAATTCCTCATGACCTGGAAGGCAAGGACAACTGCTCCATGTGCCATTCCGGGGCAATGGAAGGCATGCCAGCGGCTCCGGCGAGCCACGAGGGCCGGGGAGCTGACACCTGTGAGATGTGCCACAAGCCGGCCGGCTGACAACGGCAGGCAGGCTGTCGAAGAAGGCAAAGAAGCCCTTTCCTGAACGGAGAGACCCGCGGAAGCCACAGGCCTCCGCGGGTCTCTCGTCTTCCTCGATCTGACGACCCGTGCTGCCGGGCCGCCTGCCTGTGAGCTTACGGCGCGCTCACGCCGTACTCGTCCTCGACGGCGACGATGCTCGCTTCCAGCAGGTCCCTGATCCACGGTGGGTTGTGGGTCGTAGAGCCATACACATCCCCGCCATGGGTTGCCAGGTGGTAGTTGAAGAAGCCACCCTCGGCCACGGTGAACGTGGAGACGGTCGCGTCGATCTCGCCGCCCGGCTCGTCGAGATTGGGATCCACCTGCTCGAGCAGGGCGAGCAAAATGTCCGCCTGTGCGCGCGCGAAATCGGCCCTGACGTTCAGGATCGCGGCGGCGCCGTCCTCAGATGAGTGACAACCGGAGTCCACGCAACCCACGAATGATCGAGCCTCGGTCGTGACCGCACAGTCTGTCTCTCCGTCCGGGATGCCGTTCTCGTCCACGCAGGGGATGGCGTCGAACGTGTGCCCCACCGACTGGAACTGGAATTCGCCAGTGGCCTCGTCGGTGACCGTGTACATAGCCACGTGGCACGTCGCGCACAGCTTCTCGTTGCTGGTCGATCCGTGTGTCGCGACGACCGAACCGAGAGCCAGGCCGGAACCTGGCGGAATCCAGCCGGCCTCTCCAATCAGCAGTTCGGCCTCGGGAGCGTGCGGCTCGAGGCCGTGTGACGAGTTGGGATCCGCGACCGAACGTCGGTTGTGGCACCGCGCGCACAGGTGAACCTGCACGTCCGGCGTGGCCACCGGGAATCGAAGCTGACCATCGAAAGTGGCGTCATGCATCGAGTGGCACACGCCACAGACCACCGCGAGGGGTTCCTCGCTGTCCCTTTCCAAGTAGTCCGAGCGGACGCCCCAGGCCAGCAACGTGCCCTGGCCCCGGTGGCAACCGGCGCACTCGAGGTTGCTGGCCGCGAAACCGACGACCTCGGAGTGTTTCGACAGCTCCCACTGCTCGACGAAGGGGTGATGCGTCCCGTTATGGCATTCACCGCATCCGTTCGTCAGGTCCGTGCCCACTGCCAGCGATGGGAGCGGCTTGGTTGCTTCGGGGTTGAGCACGTGAGCCTCGCCGGCGCCGTGACACGACTCGCATTGCACGTCGATGTATCGAAGCGTGTCGCCGGTGGCGGTGAAGGCCACGTCCTCGGTTTCCGCGTTGCCGAGCTGGCTGACCGTATGGCAGGCCTTGCAGAACTTCTGTGCATGTCCGCTCTCTTGCAGCCCCTCCCACGCCCTCGCGTGTGCCGTCGCCATCCAGCTGGAGCTCGGAGTCGCATGGCACTGCGCACAGGTCGGGTCGCCCACGCGACCCTGCACATAGCCGAGGAAGCCCCCGGCCTCCACGGGCGGGTCATCGCCGAACGGACGGTCGTTGAACACGGTGTCCTCGTCCACGCAGCCGCCCGCTAGAACGGCAAGGAAGAGCACGGCGAGGCTGGCTCTCACGGTCCGACGGAAGGAGCCGCGACGGAAGTCGGAGTCGCCCACGGTGACCTCTCCTGAAGTTGAAACTGCCGGGTCCGGCACGACGCCGGCCCGACGCGTCGACGTTCTTACAAAAGCTGGCCCCTCGCCGGCGAATGTGCAAGCTTCCGGTCGTCAACTCCGCGTCGGTTCGCCAGAGGTTGCGTCAGGCCACGGGGCGGCGAGATTCAAGCCTCCGAGGAACGATGCGGCGGAAGCGGAGAAGCGCGAATGAGTGACCGAACTTTCCTGATACTTCTGATAGTTGCAAGCGCGTTGGCGCTGGCGATCGGCGTGTGGATCGGCCTCGGCTACCCGGGACTGTACGATCGTTACGAGGACACCGGCGCGAAGGCCCCCCGGAAGGCTCCCATCCGCATCCTCCTCGATCGGTTCGGGGGTTCCCGGCGCAGGGGGAGCGGTCGAAGGCCCGGAACCGGGCGGTGGTCCCGCCGGTGATCGAAGACCGACACGTCGCCGTTCGACGAGTCCTGTGGGCCGTTCTTTTCGCCAACCTCGTTGTGATTGCCGCCAAAGTATGGGTTGGCGTGCGCTCCGGATCGCTGGCCGTCCTCGGAGACGCCGCACACTCCGGCGTGGACGCTCTCAACAACGTGGTCGGGCTCGCGGCCGTGAAAGTTGCGTCAGCCCCCCCGGACGAGGAGCATCCCTACGGCCACGCCAAGTTCGAGGTGCTCGGCGCGCTGGCTGTCGTCGCATTCCTGTCCATCACCTGCTTCGAGCTGGTGAGCGCTGCGATCGGCAGGCTGCTCGGAGATCCGGCACCGCCCCGCCTCGAGGCCCTCACGTTCGTGGTCCTCGCCGCGACCATGGTGATCAACGTCGCCGTGGCCCGGACGGAGAATCGAGCAGGTAAGCGGTTGAACAGCGTCCTCCTGGCCGCCGACGCCCGCCACACGGGCGCCGATGTGCTGGTCACTGCCTCCGTCCTCGGCGGCCTGTTCATGGTGAGCCGAGGCTGGTCGGCCGCTGACGCGTGGCTCGGGATCATCGTCGCCGTTCTCATCGCGCGAAGCGGTTGGGAGATCCTGCAGCACTCCGTTCCCCCCCTCGTGGATCGCGCCGCCGTGGAGGCAACCAGGATTCGCCGATTCGTCTCAGACGTTCCGGGCGTGCGCAACGTCACCGATGTGCGGAGCCGAGGGGACCTCGAGGGTGCCGCGTTCATCGAGCTCACCGTCGAGGTGGAGGGCGAGAACAGTGTGGCGGACGGTCACCGAATTGCCGATGCCGTGGAGCGGAAACTCGTTCAGGAAGGGGGCTTCTCAACGGCCGTGGTGCACGTCGAACCGTGGGGCAGGAACGACAGCGAGACCAGTGTACGCTGATCGAAACCGGTCCTACTGCTCCAGCGGCGCCACCTCCCACCGGCACGAGTCGTCTCCACGACTCTCGCAGGACGGATGGTGCACCGGCGTCGATTCTCCGAGGCCGTGGGCGCACGCCGTGAACGCCGCCGTGATGATCCCACAGGCGGATCCCGTATCGTCCACGACCGCCGGGAGGCAGCAGGCCACGGAGATGGACGGATCCGCCCGATCGAATCGGATGGCACTGCCGGGGCTAAGGGAAGCGGCCACCCGGCTGAGGTGGCGAAGCAACGATCGCGTGCGGAATCTGGCGGGAGCCAGACGTCTCGCGAGGCCTGCGGCGCGTGGAGTCCGGGAAACGTACTCCGACCCGAGTCGGTCGCCCGCGGCCTCGAACACCATCCGCGCGTCCGGTCGGCGAGCGATGAGGCGCAGAAGATCCAGGAACTCGCTGGCCTCCAGCTGACGCCGGCGTTTGTTCATATCGGCGTAGCGACGCATCTGCCCGTCGATCACGTCACTCAAGCCAAGGCGTCGCGGAAGACTGACGCGAAACGCCTCGTCCTCGAGCACCTCGGCCGGAGTGTCCACGTCGCGCAGGGACTCGAGCAGCACCAGCGCCACGCTGGGGCTGAGCCAGCCGTCGATTTCCGCTGTTGGTTTCATATAGGAGCCTACGCTAGGGAGGACATGGGGTTGGAGCAAGACTAGCCCCGCGGTCCATTCAGCTTGTGACCCGGGAAGGGCCGTCCCATAATCCCCCGCTCGACTTACGAGCGCTTTGGGCCGGGTCGTTCGGAACCCGGCGGTGTTTACAGTACGGACCCAACCAGGCCGGATGATCCGGCAGTGAGACATGTACGACCCGACGACGGTGGAAGAGAAGTGGCAGGCTTTCTGGGCCACGAAGCGGACGAACGAGCCCGACCTCGATGCGGCGCCGAGTCCGTTCTATAACCTGATGATGTTCCCGTACCCCTCGGCCGAGGGGCTTCACGTCGGGAACCTGTATGCCTTCACGGGTGCCGACTTTCACGCGCGCTACCAGCGACTGAGGGGCCATGACGTGTTCGAGCCTATCGGGTTCGACGCGTTCGGGATTCACTCGGAGAACTACGCGCTCAAGGTCAACGCTCACCCGATGGACTTGATCCCGAAGAGCATCGCGAACTTCACTCGGCAGCTGGAGCGCTCCGGGATCATGTATGACTGGTCGCACACGGTCGAAACCACGGATCCCGATTATTACCGGTGGACTCAGTGGATCTTCCTGCAGCTCTACCACGCCGGTCTCGCGGTCAAGAAGGAGGCCCCGGTCAACTGGTGCCCTTCCTGCAAGACTGTGCTGGCCAACGAGCAGGTGGAGGACGGGAAGTGCGAGCGTTGCGGCACCGAGGTCGGGCAGCGCTTGCTCAGCCAGTGGTTCTTCCGGATCACGGAGTACGTCGAGCGCCTGCTCGCGAACCTGGACTGGATCGATTGGTCGCCCTCCACGCTCACCGCGCAGCGGAACTGGATCGGACGCTCGGAGGGAGCGCTTCTCCGATTCCGCCTGGCCGACAGCCCCGACGACACGCTCGAGGTGTTCACGACCCGGCCCGACACGGTTTTCGGCGCAACGTTCATGGTCCTCGCTCCCGAGCACCCGCTCGTCGAGCAGCTCGCATCGGACGACCGGAGTGCGGAGGTCGAGGCGTACCGGGCGGCGGCCGTGGCCGTCGACCTGGTAGAGCGGCGGAAGGCGGATGACAGGACGAAGACGGGCGTGTTCACGGGCGGCTACGCCGTGAATCCGGCGACCGCGGAAGATATTCCCGTGTGGATAGCCGACTACGTCCTGATGGAGTACGGGACGGGCGCGATCATGGCCGTGCCCGGACACGACCAGCGGGACTTCGAGTTCGCCCGTCAGTTCGGACTGGAGATCCGGCCCGTGGTGGCGCCTGCCGCGGTGGTCGAGGCCGCGGCGGACACGTCGTCCGTCGAACTGGATCTTGGAGACGGGGCCTTCGTCGAGCACTCCGAGGACGAGCGCCTGATCAACTCCGGCGAGTTCAGCGGCCTCCCGGCGACGGAGGGCGCGGCACGGATCGTGGAGTGGCTCGGGGAGCGGGCGCTCGGTGAGCCTGAGGTGAATTACCGACTGCACGACTGGTGCATCTCCCGCCAGCGTTACTGGGGGCCGCCGATTCCGATTCTGTACTGCGAAGCGTGCGGAATCGTCCCCGTACCGGAGGAAGACCTCCCGGTGGTGCTGCCGCACCTGGAGGACTTCAAGCCGGGCGACGACGGAATCGCTCCGCTCGCGAAGGACGAGTCGTTCTACCGGGCCACGTGTGCGTCCTGCGGCGGTGAGGCACTCCGGGAGACCGATGTTTCGGATACGTTCCTTGACAGCTCGTGGTATTTCCTGCGGTATCCGAGCACTGACTTCGACGACCGTCCGATGGACCCCGAGCGCACGGACCGCTGGTTGCCGGTGGACATGTACATCGGCGGGGAGGAGCACGCCGTGCTCCACCTCCTGTACTCCCGGTTCATCACGATGGCTCTCCACGATCTCGGACACGTGCCGTTCGCAGAACCGTACGTGCGGTTCCGGAAGCACGGGCTGATCATCCGGGAAGGCGCCAAGATGTCCAAGACGAAGGGCAACGTCGTGAATCCGGACGAGTACATCGAGCGGTACGGCGCGGACACGTTCCGCACATACCTGATGTTTCTCGGGCCCTACCAGGAAGGCGGCGACTTCAGGGACAGCGGAATCGTCGGGCCACAGCGTTTCCTGTCGCGCGTGTCCGATGCCGTGGTGGCCGCGGTGGAGCAGGGCACGACCGGCTGGCCGGACCCCACCGTTGAGCGCGTCATTCACCAGACGATCAGTCAGGCTACGGACGACTTCGAGAGCCTGGCGTTCAACACGGCGATCGCTGCCTTGATGGAGCTCCTCAACACACTTCGAGCAGCCGGAAGGGTACCCACGCTGGACGAGGTCAAACCGCTCGTGATCATGCTCGGCCCCATCGCGCCACACCTCGCGGAGGAGCTGTGGCAGAAGCTCGGCGGCGAGCCGAGCCTGTTCGAGCACGGTGCGTGGCCGACGTTCGACCCCTCCAAGCTCGCCACGGATACGGTGGAGATCCCAGTCCAGGTGAACGGCAAACTGCGGGCGACGATATCGCTGGAACGGGGCGCGAGCGAAGAAGCCGCATCCGCCGTGGCACTGGCGAACGAGGCAGTCCAGCGTCACATCGGGCGAGCTTCCATCCGAAAGACGATCTACGTCCCGGATCGGTTACTGAATCTGGTCGTAGGCTAAGGCTGAAACCCTCAGCGGCACGCCTTTCAGGACCCCCCGGGACGCCTGATCCCCGGGGCGCTCGTCACCAGCTGACCTCGCCTTCCCTGGACGTGTCGATGTCCGCTTGGTCCTCGCCCTCCGCGAACAGGAACGAGCGCAGGTTGGTCACCAGGAACTCGCGGGCGCGAGGCTCCCGCACGTTGAGTCCGTAGTGGTTGATCAGCAACATCTGGCGCTGCTTCCACTCCTCCCAGCATTCGGCGCAAATCTCGGACACCAGGCGGTGTCCCAGATCGTTCGGGAAAGGCGGGCGGGAGATCGGCTCCCGGTCCGGTTTGGCGCACCGCACGCACTGGAGCCCACCTTCGGGAGCCGGGTCGGAAGCAGCCACCGCGTCAGACCGGAACCGTGAGGACGGAGCAGTTCGCTCCCTGGATGATCTGCCTGGTGATCCCACCCAGGATGACCCGCCCCTTGAGCCCGGGTGCGTGGTACTTGCCGATGACGATCAGGTCCGCGGCCTCGGCTTCGGCGGAGGTAAGGAGGTGGTGCACGATCGGTCGGCCGCGGACGACGGACACCTGAACCTCGATCCCCTCCCTGAATTCCTCGGGCAGACGGTCCAGGGCCTCGGCCCGTGCCCGTTGCTCGAGAAGCCTGACCGTCTCTTCGGTCTTCGTCGGGGAGCTGACCGCCCTCACGTACGCCTGCAATGTGCCCGGCATCGCGTGCAACAGCAGCAGGCGCGCGCCGAAATAGGCACTATACTGCGCCGCAGTGGCGGCGATCGGCGCGCTGCCGTCGCGCAGGTCGAGCGCCGCGAGAATCGTCTTGTTCCTCTCGTGGCGGATGGGCCTCCACACCAGCACGGGCACGGTGGCCTTTCGAACGATCGCGACACACGTGTTACCGACCTCATCCGACGGCCAGACGCGTTTTTGGTGCGCACCGACCACGACGAGCTCCGCCCTGATCTCTTCCGCCACCGCCACCAGCGCCTCAGGCGTCCAGCCCGCTCGAACCTCCACCCTCACGTCGATGCCGCACTGTTCCGCTATTTCTTCGAGGTTGGCCCGGGCGTCCAGCTCCCGCTCGCGGACGATCTCGAGCTTAGATCCAAGCTCCCGGGTCAGGTAACCCGGGATGCCCAGCGGCTCGATGGCATGAAACAGCGTGAAGTCCGCGTCGGGGAATCGGGAGACGGCCCACCGTACGGTCTCTACGGAGGTGTCGGAGAAGTCGATTCCGATAAGGATACTCTGATACATGGCGCTCGAACCTAGCGGGCCGCCGTCTCGACCGCACCACCGGACGGGCGGGCTAGAAGCCGGTCGAGCGCCTCCCACGCGTCTCCGCTTCCAGTCTCCCGGATGAGCTCCCGCACCGTGGTCATCAGGTCGCCGTAACTGTCGTACAGAGCTTCCATGTCCTCCAGCCGCGTGTAGTAGAGCATCCGTGACAAGAGCCATGCGTTGTTGACACGCTCGGGGTCCAGGCCGCTGTATCGGCCGGACCGGAACTCGGGCTGGACCTCCGAGTCGAACCGCTCGGCCGCCTCCCCGAGGATTCTCTGCTTCTCCTCGCGCATCTCTTCTGCCGGGAGGCCTGACGCGTACAGCGCTTCGAGCGGATCGAGCACGGAGTGGAAGAATCGGCCGAACACGCGCATGTCGTGCCAGCGGTCCTCGGCTGCCTCACACAGCACCTCATCGGCGACGGCGTCACAGAAGAACGAGATCGCACCACGATGGCCGACGAAGTTGGCGAAGCTCTCGTTGAATCGAGCCTGGCCCTTCGGAAAGAAGGTGCTGTGGGTGATCTCGTGAATCACGGTCTCCACGACACCCAGGCTGTCGGCGCGCAGTGTCGTCGACATGAGGGGGTCCGGGAACCAGCCGAGCGTGCTGAACGCGCTCGACGGCCGCACCCACGTGTCGTATCCCTGCGCGTCCAGCTTCTCGGCCTCACGCGCGGCCTTGTCGAAATCGAAATATCCTTTGTACGGCAGCCGTCCGACGATCGGGAACCACCAGGTCTTCCATCGGAGCTGCAGCTCGCTTGCCGCGTTGACCACCATCACGAGGGTGTCCCGTTCCAGCTCCACGTAGCTGGTGAACGCGTCTCCCGGATCGAGCTCCAGGGTCCGGTCGGCGTACTCGCGCGCGTGCTGCACCAGCCGGAGCTTCTCGCGCAACTCCGCCGCGGTGGTCGTGTCGTGCACGACTTCATGAATCGGCCGGCGAGCCGAGAGGATCTTTGCTTCCTCCCATCCGGCGCGGAGCACATAGCCGGGGGAGCAGGCCGAGACTGATATCATGGCGGCAGCGCACGTGAACCAGGGTATGCGATTTCGGGTCATGCTCCCTATACGTTCCGACCGCTCATTGGTGCCTCTTTCGTATACCGGGCCTCCTCACGGTCTCTTCACGTAATACACCCTCTCGCGTACTGCGTCCCCCCGGTATTGCCGACGAGGTCCGTCCGAGTCGCTCCGGTACCGGCGATAATCGCGAGTGAACAGCCGGAAACTGTCCGGGTCGCCAGTCTCGCGAAAAGCGCTTTCGATACTGTCACGGGGGAGCAAACCCTCGTCGTTGTAGCTGAGCAGAATATGCCGGGCATCGGCAACGTCCAGGAGTGAGTGCAGCGCAGCCTCGCAACGACCTCGGCGACACCAGTCCGAGCGCAGGTCGTCGTCCGGTATCAGCCCGGTCTTCCCCCGCAGCTCCGGCGGCGGATCCCATCCCTGCGCCAGGAGCTCCGGCAAGTGGTAATAGCCCGGATACTGGCGCTCGTTGTAGGGAGGGTCGATGTACAGGAGGTCGATTGCCCCCGCTTCGCCCAGCAGGGCCTCCGCACGCCCTCGGAACGCGGAGCAGCCGAGGGCCGAGTCAGTCGGCGGAACGGTAGGCCTGATGGGTCTCAACTCGATCCGCCGACTGGCGTTCGGTTGCCAGCTCTTCACGAAAGAGGCGTACACTCCGGTCGTGTTCGCCACTCGGTCTGCGGCCTGGATGAGGGTGGCGAGAAGCAGCTGTTCGCGGGCCCGGTCGATCAACTCCTCTGTGTGCCAACGGCCGATCCGCTCACGGACCGCATCGATCGCCGCACCATTCTCGGGGGTAAAGTACATTCGGCCGTGCTCACTACCGTCCTCACCCGCTGGCGTATAGTGCTCGGTCACGAAACCGGGTGAGGGAGGCAGCGCCTCGAGCACGCGGAGAGCCGCCTGGTAGCTCAGATGTCGGCGCCCCCGGCTCCCTCCTGCGAGGGCTCCCGAATACCGGGGCGTCCGATCGAGCTCCACCCGGGCCACCTGGTAGGCGTAGGAAGCGGCCATCACATCGCCGCTGTGCACCCGCCAGCCAGCCGACTTCAGCGCCCGTCCGACGCTCGCGGTCCCGGCGAACGGATCACACGCCACGCCCGGAGACAGGCCCAGATCGCCCAGAGTCTCCAGGAGGAACGGGACGAGTTTCGTCTTGTTTCCTATGTAGCGCACGCATTCCTCGCGAGTGTCTGATCGGAAGGGAATGATACGGCCGCTCCGATGAGTGCAGCGAGTCCCGCGCCGCGCGGCCGAAAGCGACCGGGTCAGATCAGGTAGCGCGCGGGGAAAGGTGCCGTACCTTACAGGCAGTACCTGGCCGGCCACATCCACCCGCTCCCCACCTGGACGGGGGCGCGAGCCGCTGGCCGGGGCAACCAGACCGCGGAGGATCGGTGAGCCTGCTCGAGAACCTCTACAACGTGGCCGTCAACGTTCTGAGGCCGTTGCTTCCGGCTTTCGGTGCGGCTTCGCCGAAGGTATCCGCCGCGGTGGAAGGCCGGCGAGTCGCGGCCGGCGAGATCGCCCGGTGGGCAGAACGGGAGAGGGATCCGTTCCGACCCCTGCTGTGGCTGCACGGCTCTTCGGCGGGGGAGCTCGCGGGCGCGATTCCGGTGGTGGAGCGCGTGCGCTCCGAACGGCCGGAACTTCAGCTTCTCGTCACCTACTCGTCACCGTCCGCCGAGAGCGTTCTCGACGAGCTGGCTCCGGATCACGCCGGATACCCGCCCCTCGAGACGATGACGGACTGCCGCGCAGCGATCGAAGGTTCGCGGCCGGACGCCCTGGTGTTCGCCAAGCTGGATGCATGGCCGGCTCTGACCCGGGCCGCGGCGGACGCCGAAGTTCGACTCGGCATGATCAACGCGACCGTGCGTCCGAGCAGCACGCGGCTACGGGGCCCCGGCAGGCAGCTCCTGGTTCCAAGCTACGGCCGGCTCGACGGAGTGGGCGCGGTCGCCGAAGGGGAGATCGAACGGCTCGAGATGCTGGGGACGAGGACCGAGTCGATCCGAGTCACGGGCGACGCTTCGTTCGAGCGAGCGCTGGAGAGAGTGGACCGGGCCCGGGACGCGGAGTTGACTGGCGCACGCCGGCTGCCGCAGAAGTCTACGAACCGCGTTCGCCTGTGCGCTGGATCCACATGGCCGGAAGACGAGAGGGTGTTGGTCGAGGGGGCCGCCACCCTGGCGCGGTCACAGACCGAGGCCGAAGACGGCGCCGGGCTGGACCTCGTTCTCGTGCCCCACGAGCCGAACGCTTCGGCGTTGAAACGAATCCGCGAGCTGTGCGTGCGGCATCTCGGGGTCGAGCCCCGTCTATGGTCGGAGGGGCCGGACCCGGTGGCCGGAGGTAGCTCCGGTGTCGAGACGCCGGCTCCGCTGGTGGTGGATGCCGTAGGTTTCCTGGCGGAGGTGTACCT
This sequence comes from Gemmatimonadota bacterium, assembly GCA_039585235.1. Taxonomy (GTDB): domain Bacteria; phylum Gemmatimonadota; class Gemmatimonadetes; order Palauibacterales; family Palauibacteraceae; genus Benthicola. Next base: position 30,348 of record JBDGWG010000001.1, read on the forward strand.
CGAGTGCGACCTGGCCTGGGTCGGCGGAGGGATCGGAGGCGAGGGCTTACATTCGGTGGTCGAGCCCGCCGCGGTGGGCCTTCCCGTGCTGTTCGGGCCGGTGCACGATCGCTGGGAAGCTCGTGAAATGGTCCGGCAAGGGGTCGCAATCGAGGTTCCGCCCGAGGAGGTGGCCCCTGTCCTCGCGGATCTTCTCGCCGATTCACAGCGCCGTGCTGACATGGGCGCGGGGGCCCGCCTCTACGTGGAGAGCGGCCGCGGCGCCACCGAGGCGTCCGCTCGACTCGTGCTCGATCTGCTGGACGGGAGTCCCGCGAGGTAGCTCAGTGTTCGGCCGCGCGCGCCTTCGGGACCGGCTTCGGCCCGAGGGCGTACCAGAACAGCAGCCCGATGATCGGGCACAGCACGATGATCGTGCTCCACAGTAGGCCCACGCGTCGGGCCGGCCGTGCGCGGATGATCATTCCGATGGCCCACGCGTCGAGCACGACGAGCAGCCCCGCCAACACCCACCGCGAGTCCAGCCCGATCACGAACTCCAGGATTTCGGTCATGCGGCACTCGGCGATCCGGCGAACTGGAGCCGGTGCAGGCGGGTATAGAGCCCGCCCAGTCCAAGGAGCTCTTCGTGAGTTCCGGTTTCCCGGATCTCACCATGATGCATCACGAGGATGCGGTCGGCGTTTCGGATCGTCGAGAGTCGGTGGGCGATCACGAGACTGGTGCGACCCAGCATCAGCTCTTCCAATGCCCTCTCGATCCGCGCCTCGATCTCGGAATCGACGGCACTCGTGGCCTCGTCCAGGATCAGGAGGTCGGGGTCGCCCGCGAGCGCTCGCGCGAAACTGAGAAGTTGGCGCTCGCCGGCGCTGAGGTTGCTGCCACGCTCGCCCAGTCGTTGCTCGAATCCACCCGGCAGCCGGTCAACGTACTGGGCCACGCCCACCCGTCTCGCCGACTCACGGACCCGCTCCTCCGTGACTTCCGGTCGGCCGAGGTGGATGTTCCGACTCACGGTGTCCGAGAACAGGTATACATCCTGGAGGACGAGCCCGATCCGCCGCCTTACCTCCGATGCCGGGACCGTGGAGATGTCCGTGCTATCCAGGAGAATGGCGCCCCGCTGTGGTCGGTAGAAGCGCATCAACAGGTTGATGAGCGTGGACTTTCCGGCTCCCGTGGCGCCGACGATCGCGACCCGCTGTCCCGGCTCGACCGCGAACGTCACGTCTTCGAGGACCCAGTCGGCCTCATCCGCGTCCACCGGCGGAGCATCCGCTTCCATCTCACCATATCGGAACCACACGTCGCGGAATTCGATCCGTCCGCCACGCGCCGGGACGACCGGCACACCGCCATCGTCATCGGATTCCGCACCTGGTCCCACGAGAACAGTCGCCTCGACCGCGGGCTCGGACTCTACCGGGTGGGGCTCCCGATCCAGCAGCTTGAATACCCGTTCCGAGCTCGCCATTGCGCTCTGAAGGATATTGTACTTTTCCGACAGGTCCTGGATCGGTCGGAAGAAGCGCCGGGCGTACTGGAGAAAGGCGGCGATCGTGCCGACCGTCATCGCCCCGCGCAACGACTCGGAACCGCCGTACCAGATGATCAGCGCCATGGCCACGGCGGCCAGAATCTCCACCGTCGGGAAGAACAGGGCGTAGTAAGTGATCGACTTCAGGTGAGCGGACAGGTGGTCCCGGTTGATCTCATCGAACCGGTCGAACGTCGATTCTTCCTGCCGGAAGAGCTGCGTCACGCTCATCCCGGTGATCCGCTCCTGCAGGAACGCGTTGATCCGGGCGAGCCGCAGCCGGATGTCCCGGTACGCCCGACGCACCCTCGTGCGGAACAGCCAGGCGGACGCGAACACGAGCGGAAGCACCGTGAACGTCACCAGGGCGAGCTGCCAATCCAGAATCAGCATTGCCGTGACGATCGCGCCGATCGTGAACACGTCGCCGAAGATCGTCACCACACCCGACGTGAACATCTCGTTGAGGGCCTCGACGTCGCTCGTGACGCGCGTCATGAGGCGGCCCACCGGGTTTCGATCGAAGAACGCCAGTTCGAGGCGCTGCAGATGGCCGAAAACCTGTCCCCGCAGGTCTTCCATCACCCGCTGGCCGATCCATGTCGTCAGCAGGGTGCGCGCGTACTCGAAGGCAGCGGCGACGAGAAGCGACCCGACGTAGATGGCGGCCAGGATGCCCAGCAGCCGGAGGTCGCCGGACGGGAACGCCTCGTCGATCGCGATCTTGGTAAGCCACGGTCCGACCAGCGCGAGCCCGGAGGCCGCGATGAGGATCCCGATCGCCGCCGCTACGTGCCACCGGTAGGGCCGCAGGTAGGCGAGAAGACGCTGCATGAGCCTGGCGTCATACGCCTTGCCCAGCGCCTCTTCCTCGTGGACGGGCCCTTCCGGGGATGTCTGCAGTGTCGATTCTCCAGTGCTCGAGTCTCGGGCTCCCCGAAGATACCCGGCACTCCGGTCCCTTTCCACCCGGGTCGTTTGACGCTCCTCCTGCGCGGGCTCATCATCGCGCCATGCTGACCTCCATTCGAGTTCGAGGCGCCCGGCAGAACAATCTCAAAGGTGTGGACGTCGAGATCCCCCACCGGGCGATGACCGTACTCACCGGGCCGAGCGGCTCCGGGAAGTCCAGCCTCGCGTTCGACACGGTGTACGCTGAAGGGCAGCGCAGGTACGTCGAGTCGCTCTCCACCTACGCGAAACAGTTCCTCGAGCGCATGCCGAAACCATCGGTGGATTGGATCGACGGCGTGGCGCCGTCCGTGGCGATCGACCAGAGAAACACGGTGCAGACGAGTCGCTCGACGGTTGGAACCGTGACCGAGACGTACGATCACATGCGCCTCCTGTGGAGCCGGGTGGGACACACCATGTGTTCGGAATGCGGCGTGCGCGTTCTCCCCGACACCGTCCAGTCGGCTACGGACGAAATCCTGAACCTCGGCGCGGGCACGCCCGTCTACGTGACCTTCCCGCTCGAAAGAAGCACCGGACTCACGCACGAGGCGGCGGTGGAGAACCTCCGGGCTCGCGGATACGTGCGGGTCATGATCGACGGCGGCGAACACCACGTCGACGACCTGGACTATGGTGACGAGTCGATGCCGGCCAGCGCGTCCCGGCTCGATTCCGCCCGCGAAGTGCTCGTGGTCGTCGATCGGGTGTCCGTGGCGCACGAGACACGCGAGCGCCTGTCCGACTCGCTGGCCTCCGCGTTTGCCGAAGGGCACGGCCACGCCGAGGTCCTCGTCGTACGACGTACCGAGGACCAGCGTGTGGAGATCGGCCGACGCATCCCGTTCGCCGAGGGCTTTCGCTGTTCGGACTGCGGCCGCGAGTTTCCCGATCCGACGCCGATTCTGTTCAGCTTCAACCACCCCACGGGCGCCTGCCCGGAGTGTAACGGGTTCGGAGCCACGCTCGAGTACGCGGTCGACCTCATAGTGCCCGACACAGGCCGCTCGCTGGCGGACGGCGCGCTGGACCCGTGGACCAAGCCCCGCTACTACCGCGAGGCAGCCGAGGTCCTGGACCTCGCCGTGCGCCGGGGAGTCGGCCCGACCGTTCCGTGGATCGAGTTGCCGGAGTCCTTCCGCGACGAGCTGCTCCACGGGGCGCCGGACTTCATCGGGATGGTCCCGTTCCTTCGTTCACGAGAGCGGAAACGATATAAGCAGTACATCCGCGTCTTCCTGCGTCAGTACCAGCTCCCGAAAACCTGTCGGGCGTGCGGCGGGGCGCGACTGCAGCCCGAGGCGCTGCACGTCCGGGTGGGCGAGCTCAGTATCGCCCGGGCGGCGGCCCTGTCCGTGGACGGGCTGAGAGAGTGGCTGGCGGAACTCGTCCTTTCCCCGTTCGAGGCGCGCGTCTCGGAGACCGTCGTGCGCGAGCTCACGGATCGGCTCGAATTCATGTCCGCGGTCGGCCTCGGATACGTGTCGTTGGATCGCCAGGCACGGACGCTGTCCGGCGGTGAAATGCAGCGAATCCGCCTGGCCAGCAGCCTGGGGAGCCGACTGGTGGACACTCTCTACGTGCTGGACGAGCCGACGATCGGGCTGCACGCCCGAGACGTGGAACGGTTCCTCACGGTGCTCCGAAAGTTGCGGGACAGGGGAAACACGGTGCTCGTGGTCGAGCACGAGACCTCCGTCATGCGTGAGGCCGACCGGATCCTCGAGCTGGGTCCCGGGGCGGGTGAGCACGGCGGAGAGCTCGTGTTCGACGGGTCGTATGTCGGCCTGGTGGCCGCCGACACCGCCACGGGACGGGCCCTGCGTGAGGGGGTGACCGCCGGTCGTCGGCCTCCCGGTCCGCCGGGAGCGTGGTTGCGGTTGGAAGGCGCGTCCTTGCACAACATCCGCGATCTCGACGTGCAGATCCCCCTGCAGCGGCTCACGGTAGTCACGGGTGTATCCGGCTCGGGGAAGTCGACCCTGGTTCACGACGTGTTGTACCGGGCCCTGGAGAGGACGCTTCACGGCGGCTCATCGGCCCGGCGTCACCTGGGCGAAGCGTCCGGGGAGTGGCGGTCCCTGCGCGGGGCGGAGCTTCTCGAGGAAGCCGTCCTCGTCGATCAGAGCCCTATCGGCCGCACGCCACGCTCGAACCCGATCACCTACATTAAGGCGTACGGCGAGATCCGACGCCTGTTCGCAGAGCAGACCGAGGCAAAGCGCCTTGGTTTCGGGGCCGGGCACTTCAGCTTCAACGTGGAAGGCGGACGGTGCGAGGCCTGCAAAGGGGCCGGCGAGGAGCTCGTGGAAATGGTGTTCCTGGCTGACGTGTCCATGCCCTGCGAGGTGTGCGAGGGTCGGCGCTTCAAGCCGGAGATCCTCGAAGTGCGGTTCCGCGGCCGCAGCATTCGGGATGTACTCGACCTGACGGTGGATGAAGCGATCCGGTTCTTCATCCGGCGCGACCGGCTCGGACAGGCGTTGTGGCAGCTTCAACGGGTCGGACTGGGCTATCTGCGCCTCGGACAGCCGGCGACCACGCTGTCGGGAGGTGAGGCGCAACGGCTCAAGGTGGCACGCGAGCTTGCCCGGAGGTCCTCCGGGAAACAACGCATCTACCTCATGGACGAACCGACGGTCGGACTGGGCCTCGGCGAGATCGAGAGACTGCTGGGAGTCCTTCGGCAACTGGTGGAAGCCGGTAACACCGTGGTACTGGTCGAGCACGACCTGGACGTGATTGCCGCCGCTGACTGGGTCGTGGATCTTGGCCCCGAAGCCGCGGACGAGGGCGGACGTGTCGTCGCGAGCGGGACGCCAGCGGACGTGATCGCGACACCGGGGTCGCACACCGGCCGCCATCTCGCCCGGCATCTAGCGACGGTGCCGGCTGATCGGAGCGTCTCTTCCCGCGCCGCCGGTCCCGGCACTCGGGCCGGATGAGCTCAACAGTGCCCGGGGTCTCCGTGCTTCTTCCCTGCCGGGATGTCGCCGCCTGGCTGCCGGAGTGTATCGACAGCCTCGAGGCACAGTCACTTCGCGATTTCGAGGTGCTGGCAGTCAACGACGGCTCGACCGACGACACCGGAGCCATCCTGCTTCGCTGGTCCGGCCTGGATGATCGGGTTCGGTATCTCGAGACCGCCGGATTGGCCGGGGCGGAAGTACCCGCGGGCGGCCTGGTGCCGGCGCTCAAACTGGCGGCTGCGGCCGCTCGTGCCCCGCTGCTGGCCCGAATGGATGGGGACGATGTCGCTGAACCCCGGCGCCTGGAGCTCCAGCGGGACCTCCTGGCTGCGCGCCGGGACCTCGCCGCGTGCGGCACCGCCGTCGAGCTGTTCCCACGTACCGAGGCAGGCGACGGTTACCAGCGATACGAGGCGTGGTTGAACGGGCTGGCCGGTCCCGAGGACCTGGCTCGCGACCTGTTCGTGGAGTGCCCGCTCGCCCACCCGACGCTGATGATCCGCCGCGCCGTGTTTTCGGCCCTCGGAGGCTACCGGGACCCGGGATGGCCGGAGGATTACGACCTGATCCTCCGGCTGCACGCGGCGGGGATGCGGGCCGCCAATCTGGACCGACGGCTGCTGCGCTGGAGGGTACGACCGGATCGGCACTCGCTTTCGTCTGAGCGCTATACGGCGGCGGCGTTCCGGCGCTGCAAGGTCCACTTCCTCGACCGGGCCTTCCTCCCCGGCCGGCGCCCGATCGTCGTGTGGGGAGCGGGGAAGATGGGGAAGCCCCTGGCCCGGGAGCTCATCGAACAGGGACTCATGGTCTCGTCGTTCGTGGATCTCGACAGACGGAAGATCGGCCAGGAGATCCACGGCGCTCCCGTGCTGGACCCGGCCGGCTTCGAGGCCCTGCTCCAGGATACCGATCCGTACGTTCTGGCGGCCGTCGGGTCGCCCGGAGCGCGCGCCGAGATCCGCGAGGCCCTGGACGCCCTTGGCCGGCGTGAGATCGACGACTACCGGATGTGCGCCTAGCTCTTCCAAGTCTTCTTCGCGCCCTCGCGCGGCCGCGGCTCAGCGGTCGCGCAAAGGGCCTCGATAGGCTATATTTTCAAGGTTATTCCAAGAATTCGGTGGCGATCCGAATACGCCGCCAGCCGGGGTCCGCGGCCGGGCTTGCCCGGCCGTCGTCACGACGAGGTGAAACGCCAAGAGTGAGCCTCGTCGGGGCTGCCGCAATCACTCTTCCAAGATGGACGCATGGAAACGACTGAACGAACCGATCGGATTGAGCAGAGGCTGCTCGAAGACGAGATGAGAGAGTCGTTCATCGACTATTCGATGAGCGTCATCGTCCAGCGTGCGCTTCCCGACGTGCGCGACGGTCTGAAGCCCGTGCACCGACGCATTCTGTTCGCCATGCACGAGCTCGGCCTGTCTCCGAACCGGCCGTACAAGAAGAGCGCGACCGTCGTGGGTGACGTGCTGGGTAAGTATCACCCCCACGGTGACTCGGCAGTGTACGACTCTCTCGTCCGCATGGTGCAGGACTTCTCGCTCCACTATCCACTGGTGGATGGACAGGGAAATTTCGGGTCGATCGACGGCGACGGAGCGGCGGCGTATCGGTACACGGAGGCCCGCCTGGCAGCACTCGCCGGTGAGATGCTGATCGACATCGACAAGGAGACAGTCGATTTCACGCCCAACTTCGACGATCGCCTGGAGGAACCGACCGTTCTCCCGTCGAGGCTGCCGAATCTTCTCGTGAACGGCTCTTCGGGCATCGCGGTGGGGATGGCCACCAACATCCCGCCCCACAATCTTCGCGAGATCGTCGCGGCGTGCGAGCGCATGATCGAGGATCCCGAAACGACGGTCGAGGACCTGCTCGAGTACGTGCCGGGACCCGATTTTCCGACCGGGGGGCTCGTATACGGGCGCACGGGAATTCGCGAGGCGTACACGACGGGACGGGGCCGTGTCGTGATGCGGGCGCGGGCCCACGTGGAGGAGCGACCGACCGGTGGCGAACGACTGATCGTCACCGAGATGCCCTTCATGGTGAACAAGTCCCGCCTCGTGGAGCAGATCGCCCAGCTCGTCCGGGACCGCCGGATCGAAGACATCTCGGACCTGAGAGACGAGTCGGCCCGTGACGGCATTCGCGTCGTCATCGACCTGAAGCGCGACGCGATCCCCGAGATCGTGCTCAACAAGCTGTACAAGCACACGCAGATGCAGAGCACGTTCGGTGTGATCATGCTGGCCCTCGTGGACGGGGTTCCGAGGGTCATGGACCTGAAGACCCTTCTCGGCCATTTCATAGAACACCGGCACACGGTCGTGGTGCGGCGCACCGAGTACAGCCTCAGGGTAGCGCGCGAGCGCGAGCACATCCTCGAGGGGCTCAAGATAGCCGTAGACAACATCGATGAGGTGGTGAAGATCATCCGTGGGTCCAAGACCACGGAGGAAGCGGCGGCCAACCTGCGTGAGCGGTTCGGCCTCAGTGAGAAGCAGTCCGAGGCCATTCTCGCGATGCGATTGTCCCGTCTCACGGGGCTGGAGATCGAGAAGCTGGAGGAAGAGCTCGAGGAGATCCGCGCGACGATCGAAGGTCTCGAGGCCCTCATGGCGTCCCGCGATGCGCGCATGACGACGGTGCGGGATGAATTGGTGGAGCTGGTGGCCCGCTACGGCGATGAGCGCCGGTCCGAGATCATCGACGCGGAGATCAGCTTCGACCCGGAAGACCTGATCGCCGACGAGCAGATGGTAATCACGATCAGTCACCAGGGCTATATCAAGCGTATCGCCCCGGCCGCATATCGCCAGCAGCGACGTGGCGGCCGCGGAATCGCCGGCATGGACACGAAGGAAGAGGACTGGGTCGAGCACCTGTTCCTCGCCTCCACGCACGACTACCTGTGCGTCTTCACGGCGCGCGGCCAGGTATACTGGCTCAAGGTGCACGAGATTCCGCGCGCTTCCCGCACGTCGCGTGGCAAGCCGGTGGTCAACCTCCTCGACATCTCGAAGGACGAGAAGATCGCTTCGATCCTTCGGGTCCGAGAATTCGATCCCGACCGATCTGTGTTGTTCGCGACTCGCAGTGGCCAGGTGAAGAAGACTAGCCTGGCTGCGTACCGCCACGTGAGGGTGCGAGGAATCAACGCCATCAACATCGACGAGGGCGATCGCCTGATCGACGCGCGGCTCACGGACGGAAACAACGACCTGATACTGGCGACGCGCAAGGGAATGGCCATCCGTTTCAGCGAGAAAGACGTGCGCGAGATGGGCCGCGCTGCCCGCGGCGTGCGAGGTATTCGCCTGAAGCCGGGTGACGAGGTCGTGGGAGCCGTTGTCGTTCGCGAGGGGGCCAGCCTCCTGACGGTCACGAGCCGTGGCGGAGGAAAGCGCACGAAGGTGGAGGATTACCGGGTGCAGCGTCGCGGTGGTAAGGGGCTCATCAACTTCCGACTGACGGCGAAAACAGGAGAAGTGGTCGGCGTTCGAGAAGTGACGGACGACGACGAGCTGATGCTGGTGACCCGCGGGGGTGTCATCAACCGGCAGCCAGCCGGGCAGATCCGGGTGATCGGCCGGGCGACCCAGGGAGTCCGCGTCATCACGTTGGACGAGGGTGATGAGCTGATGGACATAGCCAAGGTCGCCACCGAATTGTACGAGGACATGGAGGACGGTGCCGAGGACACCGAAGTGGCGGTCATCGATGCCGCGGAAGTCGGGGGGGAGATCTCCGAGGCGCCGGAAGCGCAAACGGACGAGTAGGGAGACTCCATGCCTGCAGGCACGGGTCTGGTCACTCTGGATGAGATTCGCGCGGCGGCGCTCCGGATTCGGGGCGCCATCCGGCGCACGCCCCTGCTTCCCGCCGACCCGTCGGCGGGAGCGATCCCGGGGGCCGCATCCGACCTGTGGCTGAAGTGCGAGTGCCTGCAGTTCGCCGGGGCCTTCAAGCTTCGGGGCGCCTACAACTTTATCGCCTCTCTTGCGCCGGAAGCCCGAGAGGCCGGCGTGGTAACGTACTCGTCAGGAAACCACGCTCAGGGCGTGGCCTATGCGGCCCGCGCGTTCGGGGTACCCGCGATCGTCGTGATGCCCGTGGATGCTCCCCTGGTCAAGGCCGCCGCGGTGCGGCGGCTCGGTGCTCGACTGGAGCAGGCCGGGCTCACCACCAACGAGCGCAAGGCACACGCAGAGGAACTTCTTGCCGAAGTCGGCGGCACCATGGTACCGCCGTTCGACCACCGCCATATCATCGCCGGGCAGGGTACGGTGGGTCTCGAGATCGTCGAGCAGCTCCGTGCGGCGTCGGAGCGGCGAGGTGAGGAAATCCGGGCGGCCAAGATCGTCGTTCCGATCGGCGGTGGAGGGCTCGTCTCGGGGGTGGCCGTGGCGATCCGGACGCTCGTTCCCGACGCGACGATCGTTGGAGTCGAGCCGGAGGGAGCGCCCAAGATGAGCCGGTCGCTGGACGCCGGTCAGCCCATCACCCTCGAGACCGTGGATACCATCGCCGACGGTCTGAAGCCCGTGCGGCCGGGCGACCTGACCTTCCAGCACACGCGGGATCTCGTGGAGCGCGTGACTACGGTGGACGACGCGTCGATCCGTGATGCCGTGCTGTGGTGCCATCGGCAACGGCTCGTCGTCGAGCCGAGCGGCGCGGCGGCCATCGCGGCCATGGCTTCGGGAAGAGTGAAGCCTGCGAGCCGCGGCGCTACCGTCGCGGTCCTGTCGGGCGGCAACCTGGATCCGGCTATCCTGCACTCGTGGCTCGCGGACTCCGTCCGTGCCCGTGCCGATGGGGCGGCCGCGTGAGCCACCCGCTCATTGCAGTTACCGCGCCTGTCCGGGACAGCGACATCGGGATGCCACGGGTTGTTCTGGAGGCGGGCTATCTTCAGGCTGTCCGGGTGGCCGGAGGTCTCCCGCTGGTACTCTCAGCACTGGATGACCCGGGGACGCGGGACCGCCTGTTCGACCTGGCGGCGGGACTCATGCTGACGGGCGGAGAGGACGTGGACCCATCCCGGTATGACCAGGCCCCGGACGGAGCGCGCACGGTGTCCCCTGAACGGGATGCGATGGAGTTGGCCCTCCTGGAGCAGGCGCTCGCTCGCCGTGTGCCCGTGCTCGCGATCTGCCGCGGGATCCAGATTCTGAACGTGGCGCTGGGGGGCACACTATACCAGGATCTGTTCACGCAGCGCGGCCAGGAGATCGATCACGACCGTTACCGTGAGTTCGACGGTCACATTCATACGGTCCGCACGGGTGATCCCTCTCTCCTGGCCGCTGTATTCGCGGTGGAGCAGTTCGTACAGAACTCGGCGCACCACCAGGGGATCCGAGATCTGTCGCCGGAACTTACGGCGGTGGCGTGGGCGCCGGACGGGCTGGTCGAGGCCGTCGAATACCGGGCTGCTGGATCGGCCTGGACGTGCGGGGTGCAGTGGCACCCGGAGCGCAAGATCGAGGAGACCACCGGCACGAACGGCAGACTGTTCCGCGTGTTCGGCGAAGAAGTGCGGCAGGCGGCCCAGGCCGATCGGAGAGGTTGAGACTTGCGACTGGTTCTGTTCGACATCGATGGCACGCTCGTGAACACGCTCGGCGCGGGCAAGGCGGCCCTCGAGTCGGCGATGCGGTCGGTGTACGGGGAAACCGGCCCCATCGACTCCTTCGACTTCCACGGAAGGACTGATCCGGCCATCGTGCGAGGCCTTCTTCGTGCGGCCGGACGGCGCGACGCTGAGATAGAGGCGGGCTTCGAGGCTACATGGGAGGCCTACCCGGGTATGCTGGGCCGCGAGCTGGTGGTCCGCGACGGTCGCGTTCATCCGTATCCCGGGGTTACGAAGCTCCTTGACGCGATCGAGGATGACGCGAGGTTCGCGCCGGGCCTCGTGACCGGTAATATGGAGGGCGGGGCGCGACGAAAGCTCGAGGCTTGCGGACTCGCCAGGCGGTTCGCCTTTGGAGCCTACGGCTCCGACTCCGAACGGAGAGAGGACCTGCCCCCCATCGCGCGCGATCGGGCTGAGCGCCAGTATGGTCGTCCGTTCGGACTTCGCACGGCGATCGTAGTGGGTGACACACCCGAGGACATCCGGTGCGCGCGAGCCAACGGCACCCGAGTGCTGGCGGTCTCGACTGGCCGCCACACCGTTGAGGAGCTGCGGGACCATGATCCCGACGTTGTGTTGGAGGACTTGAGCAACACCTCTCGAGTGATGCAGGTGCTGGCCGATGAGTAACAGTCAGTCGCTGATAACGGACGTGTTCGTCGAGGGAGAAGGCGTGCGCCGGGGCGCCCGCGTGACGGTAGCCGGTGTCGCGCTGCTGTGCGACGAGTTGATGGTCCCGTACGGCGAGGTGTTCTGGGTATCACGGCGCAGGGGCATGCTCCTGCTGTTCGCGGGTCGCGCGACCCTTGCCATCAAGGGCTCGTCCCAGGAGTTGGATCAGCTCTACAAGCTCCTCACAGAGCGTGTGGACTTGAGCGAGCTCCGCCGCAGCATCGTGAGACAGCTGGGTCACGAAGTCGTGCTCTTCACGGCCGGGTGCGCCGCGTCGGGCGAGGTCGATGGCGAGAAGGTCGGTGGTCTGTACGTGGCCGCGGTGACGCGCAGGGCGCTCTACCTCATCTCCGGTGACCGTCAGCTCACCGTGTCCTGGCCAGCCAGGGCGGCGAGCCGGCGGCCAGCAAAGAAGGCCGCTGACGGCGACCGGAGCGACGACTACCTGGTCGTCGGCCACAGCGGTACCTCTCTCACCGTTCGGTACCTGTTTCCCGAAGAACTCGGTGCCGTACTCTTCGCGGCTTCCCAGCAGCCGCCGCCGGGCCCCGAGAGCCGGTCCCTGGAGCTGTTCAGCCGCGGTGAAGTATCGCCGCCGCCCCAAGCCGAGCTCCCGCCCTTTTCGCTCGCCGCGGGCTCCTTGCACGAGGTAGCGGAGAGAGCGGCAGCCAACGTGCCGGGCGAGTTGCAGGTCAAGGTGGGAATGCGTGACTACTTCTTCGAGACGCATTTCCAGGAACTCGGTGAGATAGCGCTCGGCCCGCTCCTTCTGCGCAAGTCAGCCGCTGCCGGAGCGGACAGCCTCGAGAAGGCGATCGAGGCCATGAATTCGGGGGGGCTTCAGGAGGACACCCGGGCCGCGGTGGCAACGGCCGCGGATCGGCTGGCGAGCGTCTACGAGAGCGAACTCGAGCTGGTCGCCACATCCCGTGGCTTCAACCTCATCGGTGACAGGGGCCTGGCCCTCGGCTCCGCCGGCAGGGCTCTCCTCCTCGAGCGCATGCAGGGTCCGTTCGACCGGCTATGGGAGAGGTTCGGCGACCTGCGGCAGCAGGAGACCGAGCTGCGCGGTCGGATCGCCGAGCTGGAGGCCGGACACCCGGACCAGGATGATTCGGTAATGCACGGCACGGCGGAGGAATGGCGCGCGTCGATGGTCCGGCTGGATCGAGGATATGAGGGGGCCTGGAGGGAGATGGTAGAAGAAATCGAGCGCGCATGGTCGACCGATCTGTTACCGCGTCTGGAACGCGTCGGCCGAATCCAGAAGCCGCGTATCCCTGAGTGGGCTCAACTCGCCGCCCTGGCCGCGGTCACCTTGCTGCTCGCGGCCATTCTGGTGTTCGTCCTCGGCCGTTGATTCGGGCTTGCCCGGACCTGCTAGGGCACCTCGCACGCAACGTCGAACACCGTGTAGGTCAATCCGCCGGACGGGACGTCCACCGACCGGGGATTCTCTCCGTTGACGGAGCAGTTGTCGGCCACGGAGGACTCGACGAGGTGGACGCGATTGATACCCCCTGCCACCGACCCGACGGTCTTCGCGGCCGTGGACCGGATCGGAATCGGACCTCCGATCTCGATTACGACCTGGTAGCCGTCGGGATCGGGAAACAGGCCCGTGGTGGACGTGACGAGCCTGAGGTTGCCCACTCGATCCGTACAGAATACCTCGTACTTCGTCTCGACCAGGTCCTCGCTCGGCACGGTCACGTTTCGCTCGGGGTCTCCGGCCAGGCGGCAATTCAAGGCCATGTCTCCCAGCCGCACCGTGTGCTCTCCGGTCGCGAGGTCCGCCGTCTGAGCCGTGTCGTTGGCGCCTATGGTGACTGCATCGGAACCGTCCACTGCTAGCGTATACCCGTCGTCCGGATCCTCCCCGCTCGTGGACGTGACGACCCGGAGAACTCCGGCCGTGCCGACGCAGGTCACCTCGAACGTCGTATCCGTATGGGAGTCGACGATCACCTGAAGCGGCCTGGGGTTGTCGCCATCCACGGTACAGTTGGTCGCCACGTCTGCGAGTCCTACGGAATAAGTGTCGACCGGACGGTTCCGGAATTCGAGGCTGTCGTTGACCCCGATCAAGCCAGCGAAGGTGTCGTTCACCCGGACCTCGTAGCCGTCGGCGTCGAGGTCGTCACCCGAGCTGACCGTCATGACCGAGTAGTCTCCCACGGGGCCAGGATCCGTTCCGCCGTCACCATCATCGCCGCACGCGCTCGCCGCCATGATCAGTGTGCTGCAGCAGGCGAGGGAGACTCTCTTCGATATTGATAACGCCATGAATATCCGATCCCGATGGGTATCTGGCTGTCACTGGAGAGCGATCGTATCGCGTTTCACCCACGAGGAGATGGTTCGTTCCCCCCGGGCGAAGCACTCAGATGAGCGAGGTCGCGCGAAACGCCGGCCATGTTATCTTGTGCGGCCGAGGTTGCGGTCTACCCGGCCGGTTGCCGGGGCCGATCATAGTCGTCCCAGTCGGTACTCGACAAGGAGCTGATTTTGGCTGACGCAAAAGGCAAGGGTGGTAAGGGGTTCTATATCCTGATCGCTGCGGTGGTCGTCGTAGGCGGTCTTCTTCTGATGAATGCGAGAAAGGGAGCCGACGAGGTCCCGGACCTCGCGCCCGTCGCACTCGCGGGCGGGGACTTCGCGGCGGACGTGTCTTCGGGCACGGCGCTCGGGGCGGATGATTCTCCTGCCGTGATCATGGAGTTCTCGGATTTTCTGTGCCCGCACTGCCGCCGGTTCAATGGTTTGAGCGGCAAGCTGCTGCGGCAGAATTACGCGGGCTCCGGCTCTCTGAAGTGGATTTCGTTCGACTTCCCGCTATGGCCGGAGTCGTGGACCCCGGCGATCGCGGCGCGATGCGCGAAGCGGCAGGGCAAGTACTGGGAGATGAGGGATCTTCTGTTTGCCCGGGTGGATAGCTGGAGCGAGGAAAGCAGCCCGAACCGCAAGTTCATCGACTATGCCAGGGACCTGGGCCTCGACGCGGGCGCGTTCAAGAGCTGCGTGGACAACCGGGAGACCCTGGCCGAGGTGCAGGCGTCCAAGGCGTATGGCGAGTCCCTCGGCATCAACTCCACTCCGACGATCTACTTCAATGGCGAGCCGCATGCCCTGACTGGAACGGACTACGGGTACGGAAGTCTCGAGGAGCAGATCAAGGTGGCCGCGACCGAAGGCGAGTAACGGATCGGGGTTAGCGGATGTCCTATGAAACGAGGTTGCGCGGGATCGCCCTGATCTCGCTGGTCGGCCTGTTCGTGGCCGTCTACCTGTTGCTCTACCAGATGGGTTTCTACGGGGCTCTGTTGTGCGGCGCCGGCTCGTGCGAGGTCGTTCAGGCCTCGAAGTACGCCCGATTCCTGGGTCAGCCAGTGCCGCTCTGGGGCACGCTGTGGTACGGCGGGGTGATCGTCCTGGCGTTCCTCGGCCTCGGTCCGGCGAGCGGCACGCGGTGGCTGGACGTCGTGCTAGCCCTGGCGGCCACCGGCGGGCTCCTGTTCTCGATCTACCTGACAGGAGTCGAGCTGCTCGTCCTGCATGCCGTGTGCATGTGGTGCGTGATCAGCGCAGTCCTCACGGTGGCGATCTTCGTACTGGCCCAACCGTGGCGGTCGTTCATGGAGGCGGCGCAAACGACGGAATGAAATCCGGATGAACGAAGGGGCGACCGATCGGCCGCCCCTTCGTTCTCCAGGCGTTGACGAAACAGGTGCATGGGCGCTCTCAGGCGATCATGCGCTGGCCCGCCAGAATCCTTCCAGCGCGCCGCCGTGCTCCGATCCGCGCAGCTTGTCGAACGCGCGGTTGCGAATCTGCCGGATGCGCTCCCGGGTGACGCCCAGAAGTTCGCCGATCTGCTCGAGCGTCATCTCTTCGCCGTCATCCAGCCCGTAGTACAGGACGAGGATCTTCCTCTCCCGCTCCGTGAGATAGCTCTCGAACATCTTCTCTAGGAACTCACGCCGGGCCTGAGCTTCGACGTCGATCTCTATGTCCCCCTCGTCGGCGCCCGAGAAACGCTCTCCGAACGAAGCGCTGTCCCGATCCGACTTGTCGAGCGGAGCATCGAGACTGAGCTCGGCCGAAGCCACGCGGCGGAGGGCGCGCACCGTCTCCACCGGCTCCTTCATCTCCTCCGCGATCTCCCGATCGGTAGGCGACCGACCGAGCTTCTGCGTGAGGGCGGTCTCGGTGCGGGACAGCTTCACCAGGTTCGAGTTCTGGTTCAGCGGGATCCGCACGGACCGCGTCTGCTCCGCCAGAGCCTGTAGGACGGTCTGGCGAATCCACCACACCGCGTAGGAGATGAACTTCACGCCCTTGTCGGGATCGAACTTCTTCACGGCCTTGAGAAGGCCCTCGTTCCCGATGCAGACGAGCTCCGCCAGGTTCAGGCCTCGTCCCTGGTACTTCTTCACGTACGAGATCACGAAACGCAGATTGGCCGTAACCAGCCGCTCCGCCGCGGCCCGGTCACCGGCACGCGCCCGGCGCGCAATCTCGCGTTCCTCCATGGGATCCTCGATCAGCGGATAGCGTTCGACATCCTGCAGGTACTGATCGAACGAATCGAGCGCTCGCGCGTCGAAGAAGATCTGCTTTCTCGCAGCGTTCATAGGCTCCGAATCTCTTGCTGTACGACGGCACTTGCTGCCATGCCGGGGCGGTCCCGACCGCCCTAAGCCCGCTTAATACACTGCATGTCCGTCAGGTTCCGTCAACCCTCGCGAAGGGCCTCTCGGAGCCACTGCTCGTCGTCGGCCCCGAGTTCGGCGGCCCCGTCGACGGCCGCTTCGGTTCCTCCGGCCCCTTCGGCGCGGGCCCACTTGCGCAGGCGGTTCCTCGCGAGGAAGAAGCCCAACACGAGGGCCACGACCGGAAGGCCGTACACGAGGAGGTTGATCCCCCTCGCCTGGGGTTGGAGGAGGATCCACTCCCCGTACCTGCTGACGAAGTAGGCTTCGATCTGCTCTGGCGTCTCACCGGCGGCAAGCTTGTCACGTACTACGCGGTGCATCTCACGTGACAGCTCAGCGTTGGACTCGACGATCGACTGGTTGCGGCACACCGGGCAGCGAAGACCTGACGCGACTTCGGCCGCCCGCGCGTCCAGTTCCTCTTCCTCGGGGTCTGTGAGCGCGTCGCGGTCCGTCTCCTCCACTGGAGGCGGCTCCGCCTCCTGGCCCACCGCTGCGGTCCCGGCGTCCGGTTGGACGTCCTGCGATAGCACCGCCGCCGGCCACGCCAGGGACGCGACCAGCAGGGCCAGTATCCAGGCGCGCCCGGGGCTCACGGTGCGCCTCCCGCCCCACCGACTCCGGCAGCGGCCACTGGCGCCGCGAGCAGCGAATCCACCTGGTACTGCACCAGGTCCCAGGTGACGGGACCGACCTTCTTAAGCGAGATCTGACCATCCTGACCGATGAAGAAGGTCTCCGGCACCCCGTACACTCCGTAGTCGATGGCCGTGCGCTGCGAGGGATCGAAAACGTGTGTCCAGTCGCCCCCGTACTGGTTCAGAAAGCGCTCGGCGTTGGCCCGAGAGTCCTGGTATACCACTCCGAGGAGGACCACTTCGGTATCGTCCCACGTGCGCTCGGTCTGCACGAGCACCGGGTGCTCGGCGCGGCACGGGATGCACCAGGACGCCCAGAAGTTGAGGATCACTACCCGCCCGTGCAGGTCGGCCAGCTTAATGGTGTCGCCCTCGAAGCTGACGAGCTGGAAAGCCGGCGCCTCCACTCCCGCCATCGGGGACGGAAGAACGTATGTATCCCGGCCCATCCCCCAGTACAGCAGCCACAGGATGGGCAGCGCTGCCAACGGGAGGAGCCAGCGAAGCTGATTCTTCTTCATGTCGTCTCTATACGTCCGGTTACGATCAGACGGTCACCGCCTCGAGCTCTTCCACGAGCTCGGCGGATTCCTCTTCGCGGATATCGGCCGCCGATACCGCGGGGCGGCCGCTGCCCCGCTGCGGCATCACAGCCAGGATGGCCCCGAGTGCCACGATCATGCCCCCGATCCACAACCACGGCACCGCCGGGTTGACGATCGCCCGGATCGTAGCGTGCGCGCCCTCCTCCTGGTCGAATGCCATCAGGGTCAGGTAAAGGTCCTCCTTCAAGGTTGACCGGACCGCCGGGGTTCCGATCGGCTGCTGCGAGTTCGGGTAGTATTTCAGGCTGGGCTGCATGGTCCCGGCCTCGTTCCCCTTGTGGAAGATGCTGAACGTTCCACCCACGACGAACCGCTGGTCCTCTTCTTCGGCCCAGACCTCGTCGAACACGACCCCATAGTCCCCGAGCTGCATCAAATCTCCGCGCTGCAGCGTGACCTCGCGCTCGAAGCGGTACGTGCCCGAGATCGCCAGGGCCACGATGATGACCACGATGCCGGCGTGCACGATATAACCGCCGTAGCGCCGGTTGTTGCGCGTGAGGATCTGGCCCAGCGCCACGGGGGCCGAGACCCCGGCAATCCGCTGCCTGGCCCGCACGCCCTTCCGGAACTCCTCGACGATGGTTGCCATCACGAACCCGGCGAACGTGAACGTGATCAATGGCCAGATGCTTCGGGTGCCGAGGACGAACCCGAATAGACCGGAAACCAGCCCGACGGTGACCGGCACCAGGAACACCCGCTTCATTTTCCCGGGCGTCGTGCGCCGCCACGGTAGGGCCGGCCCTACCCCCATCAGGAAGAGAAGCAGTACGCCGATCGGAATCGACACCATGTTGAAGTACGGTGGTCCCACGCTCACACGATTCCCGTTGGCCGCTTCCACGATCAGTGGGAATGTCGTTCCGAGCAGCACCGTGAACGTGAACGCGACGAACAGCAGGTTATTCAGAATGAACATGCTCTCGCGAGACACGACCGCGTCCAGCGACCCGGGGGCATGCAGGCGATCCGAGCGCCAGGCGATCAGAATGAGTGACGCGACCATGACCAGGGCGATGAACGCCAAGAACAGCGGACCGATCACCCCCTCGGTGAACGCGTGGACCGAGTCAAGAATTCCCGATCGGGTTAAGAATGTCCCGAACAGAGTGAGAAGGAACGTCCCAATGATCAGGGAAAGGTTCCATGTCTTCAGCATTCCTCGCCGCTCCTGGACCATCACGGAGTGGAGGAACGCCGTCGCGGTGAGCCAGGGCAGGAAGGACGCGTTCTCCACCGGATCCCACGCCCAGTAGCCTCCCCAGCCCAGGACCTCGTACGACCACCAGCCGCCCGCTACGATGCCGACCGAGAGGAAGGCCCACGCAGCCACCGTCCAACGCCGCGTCGAACGGATCCATTCGTCATCGACCTTTCCGCTCAGCAGTGCGCCGATCGCGAAAGCGAACGGAACCGCCAGTCCCACGTAGCCCAGATACAGCATGGGCGGATGCAGGCCCATCAACGGGTGGTTCTGGAGCAGCGGGTTCGGTCCCGGTCCATTGGCGGGCACCGGGAATACGGTCCCGAACGGATTGGCCGGTCCGGTGAGGAGTCCGTAGAAGAACAGGCCTACGAATCCCATCACGCCTGCAGCGAACGGGACGAGGACGGACTCGGATCTCCGATTTACGAACGCCACGAGGGCACCGTAAGCGGAGAGGATCCAGCCCCAGAACAGGATCGAGCCCTCGAGGCTGCTCCATAGAGATATCGCCGTGTAGTACGTCGGCGTCTCGAGACTCCCTACCCGCGCCACGTAGGACACGCTGAAGTCGTGCGTGAGAAGCGCGGTCTCCATCGTGATGAACGCCGTCGACATGGCGGCGAACACGAAGTAGGTGCCGTAGCGGGCCGCACGGATCAGACCCGGCTTGCGCGTGAATCCGCCAGCGATGCCCGTGACCATCACCACCAGGGCTCCGAGGAGAGCCGCGGCGATGGAAGTGCTGCCGATGAGATTCAGCATGCGCCGCTACCCGTCCGACTTGATGAGAGACTCGTACATCTGCTCGGGTTTCTCTCCGTGCGGCGGCTCATACTCGTTGGAGTGCTTGACCATTAGGTTCGTGGACTCGAAGACCTCGTCGTGCGTATAGCGTCCCTCGACCACGACTCCGATTCCCTCCTTGAACATGGCGGGCGGCGCTCCCGTACTGCGGACCGGCACCTCGCCGATGCTGTCGGACACCACGAAGCGCAGATCGAGCGCCTCCGCATCCCAGGTCAGCGAGCCGGGTTTCACCTGGCCCCCGAGGCGCAGGGGCTGATCGACGATCTCGTCGGCCCGCTGCGCGAGCTCGGCTCGAAGCTCGCTCGGCGTCAGGAAGTAAACGACATTGCTGCTCAGCCCGCCCGCGATCAGCATGGCGATCCCACCGGCGATCGCGAGCACACCGAGGCCGGCCCACATCTTCTTGGACTTGCTCATGTGACGGATTGTCCCTTGCTATATGAATCGGCGAGTCAGTCTCCGGTTCCCGCAACCTCGAACGACTCAACAGCGCGCGCCGTCGTCCGTCCGCGTGATTCCAGCCTGAACGCGTACCAGAGGAGCGCGCCCCAGGTGAGTCCGTAGCCCGCCACGACGAAGCCACGATTCTCCATTCCCACCCGGCCCGTGTACACCCACAGCAGGATCAGGGCCAAAACGTAGACCACGCTGACTGCGCTCCATTTACGCATTGTACGCCATTCTCCTCTCGAGTTCCCCTTCGAGCTTCGCCAGCCGGACACGCCGTACCATCAGGTAGGCGTAGACGAGCGTGAAAGCGCCCAGATTCAGCATCAACGTCCACAGGATTTCGGGAGCCACGCTGCGCGGACTCGACGGCGGCTGATGCAGCGTGCGCCACCACGTGACCGACATGTAGACGATGGGCACATTCGCGAACCCGATCACCCCAACGATCGCTGACCAGCGGGCCCGCTTCTCTCCGTCGTCCGCGAAGCTCCTGAGCGCCAGGTAGCCTACGTATATGGCCAGCAGGATCGCCGTGGTCGTGAGCCGGGGGTCCCAGGTCCAGAACACGCCCCACGTCGGCTTGCCCCACATCATCCCGAGCAGGAGAGTGACGACCGTGAACACCACGCCGATCTCGGCCGAGCTGGCGGCCACCCGGTCCCAGCGCTCCTCCCTTTGAATCAGGTAGAGAACGCTCATCACGAACACGATGAAGAATGCGAGGAACGCGAGCCACGCCGCCGGAACGTGCACGTACATCAGTCTCTGCACGTTGCCCTGGGCCGCGTCTGCCGGGACGACCACCAGGCCGACCCAACTCCCGACCAGCATGGCCAGGAGCGCCAGGATTCCGAGGACTTTCTCGACTGCCGTTCTTGGGCCCACTTCACTCCTCCAGAGCGATTGGGAAGATCCAGATACAGATCACGAAGAAGATGATGTCAAACGCGCCCAGCACCCGCAGCCACATCACGGCCTCTCCCATCAAGTTTCCCTGGAGGATCAACGTCGTGGCGTTCACCGCGCCGAGCAGAACCGGCACGAGCGCCGGGAACAGGAGCAGCGGGAGCATGACCTCACGGGCCCGCAGGTTCACCGTGAGAGCCGAATAGAAGGTGCCCACGAGCGAAAAGCCGATCGTCCCGAGGACCGCGACGGCGATCAGCCCACCCGCATACGGCCACAGGTTCGCCTGGAACAGTATCCCGGCCGCAGGAAACAGCACGGCCTCGACCAGGAGGAGCATCACGATGTTCCCGAGCAGCTTACCCAGGTAAATGGCGCGTGGATCGCCGGGGTAGGCCCGCAGGCCCTCGAGTCCGCCGCTCGTTTCCTCGTTTTGGTACGTGCGGCTCAGCGAAAGGAGGCCCGTGAAAGCGATACCTACCCACAGCAGGCCGCCGGCCACTCTCTGCAGAAGCTCGGTGTCCGGTCCGAGGGCGAAGCTGAAGATGAACAGCACGAGGGCGGCGAAGAACACCATCGCGTTGAAGCTCTGCTTGGTGCGGGCCTCGATGAGGAGGTCCTTCCACACGATGGCCCAGGCCCGATGGAAGACGGACATCAGTCCATCTCCGGCGCGCCGGCCGGGCCGCCGACCGACAGGTGACGACTCAACGGCTCGGACTCGGGCAGGATCTCGAGGTGGCCCCTGCGCAGGATCCCGGTCTTTTCCGCCTCGCGCACCGCAGCGCCGTCCTGGTGTGAGGCCAGGAGCACCGTGGTGCCCACCTCCTTGAACTCGCTCACCACCTCGTCCACCAGGCGCATGCCCTGCGAATCGAGTCCGGAGTACGGTTCGTCGAGCAGCGCTACCTGGATGGGACGCACGAGAAGCTGACCGAGTGCCAGGCGCTTCCGCATCCCGGTGGAGAACGTGCGCATCCGGTTATCCGCAACCTCGTCCAGGCCGATTCGCTCGAGCACTCCCGCGATCACCCCGCGGTCGGGCTTGAGGCCTGCCATCCGCATGGTGAAATGGAGGTTCTCGGCGGCCGACAGATCGTCGTACAGGAAGCCGCGCACGGTAAGAAGGCCCGTGAGCATCCGGACCGCATCGGGGTCGCGCTTCAGCGAGTGACCCATTACGTGGCCATCGCCACTGGATGGGCGCAGCAAGGTCGCGACGAGCTTCAGGAGGGTGGTCTTGCCCGCTCCGTTCGGCCCGACGAGGCAAAGCGTCGTTCCGGGCTCCACGCGGACGCTGGCGTCGCGCAGAGCCCACTTCCACCCGAACCGCTTCGACAGTCCTTCCAGCTCGACGGCGGTCCGGGTCTCACGGTCTATTTGTATCGCTCAGCCCTCTGACGGTTCTTCGGTATCGAGCCGTCGCAACAGATTCTGCCCTAACACCTCGACGTATTGCCACGCCGGGTGCGTGCCCGGCACGGGCCGCATGAGCGACCACTGAACGGGCTCGGTCGGAAGGTCCATGGGATTGTACAGGGCTTCCACGTACAGCAGGGTGCCGCCCCGCTCCGGGTCCGCCCAGAAGAGCAGCTTGATGTACTTCTCCGGCTCCGACAGGTGGCCGAAAGTGGCCGTCTGGAGAACCCGTGGGACGTAGATCCAGTCCGACTCCATCGTCGCCATGTTGGTGCTGTCGTCCACAGTGCGGGAGAACCATCGAGGCTGGATCCCGTCGTTGCGCAGGACCTCCCAGGCCCTCTCCATCACCGTGTCCGGTGGAGCAGCCACCCGCACCACCGTCGCGTCCCTCGATGGCCCGCGACTGATACCGTGGCTCCCTGATCCGGACGCACATGCGGCCAGCATGCCGGCTACCAGCCCGGTCGCGAGCCATGTCGTTGTTCGGGGAGAGAGCATGTAACCTCCTCGGCCTCGGATGTGCTGGGCGCCCTCCGGCCTCACACGAGCATTTGGTTATGCGGCCTGAGGCGTCCCGATGCAAGCTTTCGGTGCCGCTTCAGCACCTTCTGGAACCGGTACGTCGCACGCGATATGTTCGGCTCGGCGCTGGCCCGAAGCCAGGACAGTGAACGCAGTGGAAACGACCGGAGGAACCGTGGATCTCACCGATATCGCAGCGCTCGCTCAGCCGACGGGCGAGAAGATCCTGCTCCTGGTGCTCGACGGAGTCGGGGGGCTTCCGCTCGAGCCTGGCGGCCTGACGGAGCTGGAGACGGCCCGGACGCCCCGAATGGACGCGC
This sequence comes from Gemmatimonadota bacterium, assembly GCA_039585235.1. Classification (GTDB taxonomy): domain Bacteria; phylum Gemmatimonadota; class Gemmatimonadetes; order Palauibacterales; family Palauibacteraceae; genus Benthicola. The sequence goes on from JBDGWG010000001.1 coordinate 53,722, forward strand.
TGCTCGCGTCCGGCGATGCGGGGCTTCACGTGCCGGTGGCGCGCGGCGTGACCCCCGGTAGCGGCCCGGGCCACCTGGCGCTGTTCGGATTCGATCCGCTGGAGTATCGGGTCGGCCGCGGGGCTCTCGCGGCCCTCGGTGTCGAGTTTCCCCTCCAGCCCGGCGACGTCGCGGTCCGCGGGAATCTATGCACGATCGACGGCCAGGGCGTCGTCTCCGATCGAAGGGCCGGGCGCATACCGACGGAAGAGGCCCAGCCGGTACTGGAGCTGCTGGACGGCATCCGGATCGCCGGTGCGCAGACGTTCGTCAGACCCGTGAAGGAACATCGCTTTCTTCTGGTTCTTCGCCCCGAAGAGGCGACGGGGGCCGACATCGAAGACACGGATGCCGGAGTCACCGGCGTCCCGCCACTGGACGTCGTGGCCCGCTCCCCGGGCTCGGAGCCGGCGGCGCGGATCACACGCGAATGGCTCGCACAGGCGTCCAGCGTGCTCGCAGGTCAGACGCGAGCGAACATGGCCCTCCTGCGCGGCTTCGCGGCGCTGCCCGACTGGCCACGCTTCCCGGACGTGTATCGGATGCGCTCGCTCGCCGTGGCCGCCTATCCTATGTACCGCGGTGTGGCCCGGCTCGTGGGAATGGATGCGGTCGGGGTCGAGGATGACCCTGCTGCCCTCGTACCGGCGCTGTGTGACCGGATCGACGACTACGACTTCTTCTTCCTGCATGTGAAGGGCACGGACAAGGCGGGCGAGGACGGCGACTTTCAGAGAAAAGTGGACATCATAGAGCGAGTGGACGAACTTCTGCCGGACCTCCTGGCGACGGGAATCGGGGTCACCTTGATTACCGGCGATCATTCGACGCCAGCCAGAATGAGTGCCCACAGCTGGCACCCCGTGCCATTCCTCCTGCACGGTGGTCCTGGCCGAGGGCACCGGAGCGAGGGCACGGCGGGGTTCGGCGAGTCGGAGTGTGCCCGCGGATCGATCGGCTTCATCCGCGGGTGCGAGCTCATGCCGCTCGCGATGTCGTGGGCCGGACGACTCGCGAAGTACGGAGCCTGACACGAACGGAGCTTTCAACGCGTCGCCTCGGATGAGGAGAGCGCTCGTGAGAGGAGATGAGATGCGGTGTCCGAAGTGCGGTAGCGACGAGAGCGGAAAATTCTGTTCGAAGTGCGGAACCGAGGTGCGCCGGAAGGCCGGTGGCACCAAGTGCTCGAAGTGCGGCAAGGGCCTCGAGCCGGGGGCCATGTTCTGTGCCGAGTGCGGCGAGCCGACCGGTCACCGCCCCGCCAAGGGTGCCTCTGCCTACCTTCCATGGGTCCTCTCTGGTCTGGCGCTCGTCGCGTTCGCCGTGGCCCTCACGATGTTCATCCAGGGCCAGACCGCGAGTCGAGTTGGCGACATGCCGCTGAGCGGAGCTCTTCCGGAGGCGGAGCGTGTCAGCCCGGACGGCACACCGCTGGCGCCTGCCGGGGCCGGACCGGGGGGTATCGACCTCGGCTCAATGTCTCCCCGCCAGGCGGCGGACCGCCTGTTCGACCGCGTGATGCGCGAGGACGAGGCGGGCAACGAGGCCCAGGCACAGCAGTTCGCCACCATGGCGATCCAGGCCTACGGAATGCTGCCTCCGGCCGAGGTGGATGCCGACGCCCACTTCCATCTGGGATTGCTGAACCTGGTGCTCGACGATGCGGATGCCGCGGACCAGGAAGCGAACCTCATCCTCGCGCTGGACAATCAGCACCTTCTGGCACTGTCTATCAAGGCGAGGGTCGCGGAGGCGCGGGGAGACAGCGCGGGCCAGACCGCCGCCTACGATCAGTTCCTCGATGCGCTTCCCGCGGGCCTGGCCTCGGGCAAGGCCGAGTACCAGATGCACGACAACATGCTGGAGGCTGAATCCGTGCGGGCCCGGGAAGCCACGGGCAGGAACTGAGTCCGATCAGCCCGCAGGGGAGGCAGATGGTGGATCTATGCTGGCGCCTCGCAGGCGGTTCGCGTTGGTGACCACGGTGATCGAGCTCAGGGCCATCGCCGCCTCGGCGAGGATCGGGTGCAGCAGGCCGAGGACGGCCACCGGGATGGCTATCGTGTTGTAGAAGTAGGCCCAGAACAGGTTCTGCCGGATCTTCCTGAACGTGGCGCGCGCCAGGAGGACCGCTCGAACGACCGACGTCAGACTGCCGTGCACGAGCGTCATGTCCGCTGCCTCGATCGCGATGTCGGTGCCGGTCCCGATCGCTATGCCCACGTCGGCCTGCTTGAGCGACGGAGCGTCGTTGATCCCGTCTCCCACCATGGCCGTCACCGCTCCGGCCGCCTGGAGCTCCCGGATTGCGTTCACCTTGCCGTCCGGAAGGAGTCCTGCCCTGACTTCGTCGATGCCGACCTCATCGGCGACGGCTCGCGCCGTGCGCTCGTTGTCACCCGTGAGCATGATGGTCCTGAGACCGAGGGCGGACAGATCCCGGATCGCCCGCCGGCTGTCGTCCTTGATCCGATCGGCCACGGCCAACAGGCCCTGGGCCTGTTCCCCGGCCGCCACAAACATGGCCGTGTGCCCGCGCGCCTCGAGCTCCTCGGCCGCTCCGGCCAGGCTGCCCACGTCCACCTCCCGCTCCTGCATCAGGCGCCCGCTGCCCACGAGGACCGGTGTGCCTTCCACGACGCCCGAGACTCCGAGTCCGGTGAGGGCCTGGAAGCCGATTGCCGGCGCGAGCTGGAGGCCCCGATTCACGGCGGCCCCCGCGATCGCCTGACCGAGCGGGTGCTCCGAGCCGTGCTCCACCGAGGCGGCCAGGCGGAGCACATCTTCCTCCGATAGGCCGCGCGTCGCGACGATCTCCGTCACCGACGGTTCTCCGCGCGTAATCGTCCCCGTCTTGTCGAAAACGATGACGTCGGCCCCTTCGAGGGTCTGGATGGCGGCTCCGTCACGGATCAGGATACCGTTCTCCGCTCCGAGTCCAGTGCCGACCATGAGCGCCGTGGGCGTCGCGAGGCCGAGGGCACACGGGCAGGCGATGACCAGTACGGCCAGGGCGGCGAACAAGGCCAGCGAGGCCCGTCCCAGGTCGGGCTGCACCCACGGTACGAATGCGGCCGCCCACTCGACCACGGCGTGGAACAACTCCGGAAACAGGAGCCAGCCCAGCAACGTGGCGAGCGAGATCGCGAGGACGACGGGAACGAATACGGCGGTAACCCGATCGGCGAACTCTTGGATCGGCACCTTGCTTCCCTGGGCCTGCTCGACCATCCGGACCACGCCCGCCAGGAAGGTGTTCTCGCCAACGCCCGTCGCCCGCACACGGAGCAGTCCCTGCCGGTTGACCGTGGATCCGATGACCCGGTCGCCCTTAGTCTTGTCGACCGGCATCGACTCGCCCGTGGCCAGCGATTCGTCTACCGCGCTGTACCCGGACTCGACCAGGCCGTCGGTGGGGATCTTCTCTCCCGGACGAACGACCATCAGGTCTCCGACTGCCACGGCAGAGATCGGGATCTCGACCTCCTGCCCCTCGCGCAGTACCCGGGCGGTCCTAGCTTCCAGCGACAGCAGTTTTTGAATTGCCGCCGAGGTGCGACCGCGCGCCTTGGTCTCCACGAACCGGCCGGTCAGGTGGATGGCCATGATCATGGCGCCCACGCCGGCGTAATTCATGATCATCGGTCCGGCGCCGAAATGATGTGGCAGCCCGCCGAGGCCTGTCAGGACGGCCGCCCCGCTCCCGAGGGCGATCAGGCTGTCCATGTTGGGACGCCGGCCGGCCAGGGCCCGCAGCCCGCTGGCCATCGTCTCGCGCCCGGGTCCCAGGAGAACCGGGAGCGCGAGGATCACCAGGCCGAGGTCGAACGCGACGGCGCTCGGCCAGGGGGCCCCGAAGAACATCTCCGGGATCATCCACACCATGATGGGCACGGTGACGGCCCAGGCGAAGAACATCCGTCGTCGCGCCCGGGTTACCTTCGCCTCGTCCCGCCGCAGGCGCTCGCGTTCGCGCTCGGCCCTGTCCTCGAGGGGATCTCTGGCCACCAGCGTGAACCCGGCGTCGGCCACGGTTCGTTCGAGCTCTTCGAAGGCAACGTAGGGCTCCGCAAAGCGCACGGTCGCGGTCTCGGCCGGGAGACTGACGGCAGCCTCGATGCCCTCCACCCGGTTCAGGGCCCGCTCTACGGCGGCGCTGCACGCACCGCAGTGCATACCCTCGATCGCGTATACCTCGATGCGCTGGTCCGACCCGGCCGCGTCACCGTTCTGTGCATGGGAGTCTCGCATGTCTCCGCCCTGGCCTCGGAACCCTGGTTCATGCCGCAGCGCCGGTCCAACCGTGGCTCAATCGCTGCGACTGGATGGTACCCGCACGGGTTCCACCGGGACACCCTCGGCGTTAGACTCATGCATGTTCAAGAAGCTGAAAGAAGCCATCGAGTCAGCGCTCGGCGCCCTCGAAGGGCGTGCGGGCGACACGACCCGGGAGGATGTCGAGAAGTTACTCGACGGGATGCGTGAAGAGCTGATCGAAACGAAAGCCCGGATCCCGGTGCTCGAAGACCAGGTGGAGAAGCTGAAGCTCGCGCACAGTCGAGAGATCAAGCAAGCGGAAGACTGCCACCGCCGTGCGGTTCAGGCTCAGAGCATCGGCGACGAGGAAACCGTCGATGTCGCTCTGCGATTCGAGGCCAAGCACCGGGTGGCGGTGGACGTGTGGGTTCAGAAGATCGAGGCGGCCGAGGCCGAGCTCGCCATGCAGCAGCAGACGGTCGAGGAGCAGACAGAGCAGCTGAAGGAAGCCCGGGCCCAGAAGGACGTGCTCGCGATCCAGGCGCGGCGGGCAGGGAGCACCGAGCGGATGAGGGGAGGGGGTCGTTCGAGCGTGGATGAATTCGACCGGCTCGCGGACGCGATCGAGCGCGAAGATGATCTCGGCGCGGCCAGCCGTGCGGTCGAGAGTGACCTGGACGGCGGGTACGATCCGGACGACCTGGGCGACGAGCGTCCGAGTCTGTCGAAGGAAGAGCTCGCGGAGCTTCAGCTGGAGCGGCTGAAGCGCCAGATGAAGGAAGACGCCTGACGGGCCCAGGAAGGATGCTGGCTTCTTCCACAGCCCTCTAGGCCTGAGCGCTCCGTGTCAGACGGTCGATCTGTTCCTCCCTTCCCATCACAATCAGAACGTCTCCCGCCTGGATCCGGTGCTCTGGACCGGGATTGTAGGACCAGGGGCCGACTCGGCCCGGCGCGTCCGCGTGCCGGGCCGCGATCACGATCAAGCCTGTCTTTTGTGGGATCCTGGCCTGGGCCAGCGTCTGCTCTTCGAACGGCGACCCTACCGGCACGTGCACTTCCTCGAGTCTGAGGTCGAGTTCCTCGCTCCGCGTGGCCACGTCCAGAAAGCTGACCACCTCGGGCTGCAGGAGCATGGCTGCCATGCGCATGCCGCCGGTGAGATTCGGGCTCACCACGTGGTCCGCTCCGGCGACGTAGAGCTTCTGCAGAGTCTGTTCGTTGTACGCCCGGGCCACGATCGTGAGGCCCGGTTGCAGGTCACGCGCACTCAGGCATACGAACAGATTGTCCGTGTCGGCGCTCAGACAGGTGACGAGGCCCGTCGCGGTGCCGATCCTGGCTTCGATAAGCGATTCGTCTCGCGTCGCATCGGCGATCACGACCAGGACGTCGTCGAACTCGTCGCGCAGGACGTCGGCCTGGTCCGCTTCCTTTTCGACGACGACGTAGGACTTCCCGGCCGCCTCGAGCTCGCGAGCGACCTGGCGCCCCGTGCGTCCCGCGCCGCATACGATGTAGTGGTCTTTGAGCGTATCGATTTTCTTCATGGTTCGCCGGGTCAGGAAAGCGTGAGCGAGGTCCATCTCGACGATGGCGGACGTGACCAGCGCGAACCAGACGCCGAGCAGCGTCAGGCCGCCGAGGATGAGGAAGCTCGCAAGGATCCGCCCTCCCGTGTGCAGGTCGTGAACCTCTTCATAGCCCACGGCCGACAGGGTGATGACGGTCATGAAAAAGGCGTCCGACAGGTCGTACTCGGGGATCAGCAGGAATCCGACCGTGCCGAAGACGAGGAGCGCAAGGGCGCCGACCGCCATCCAGGCGAAACGCCGCCAGAATCTTCTCACGTGCGATCGTCGGGTCGGTGTGATCGATGCATGGCCGGAATATAGGGGTGCCGCCGCCGCCCCGTCAGTACGTTTCGATCCGGCGGACCGGGCACGTCCATCGCCTTTCGGCCCCGGAAGCCGCTGCGCGAGACCGCGGGCCGACGGGAGCGGACGGTTCAGCCACTCCGATCGTGCTTCACGGTCACCTCACGTCCGCGGATGGCGGTTCCGTTCAGTTTCTCTATGACCTGATCGACGACCTGCGAATCGATCTCCACGAGCGAGAAGCTGCCCCGGATTTCGATCTTGCCGATCTGCGCGCCAGCGATTCCCGTCTCCCCGGTGATCGCTCCCACCAGGTCTCCGACGCGCACCGAATCACGATTACCGGCCCCGATGAACACGCGTGACCAGGCTCCTCGAGCTCCGCGGTGCGCGGCCCCCCGGGCTGCGCCCGAGCTTCGGTCAGCCGACCGGTGCCCGACTCGCGTCGGCTCGCCGCCCCGTGAGGCGGCCTCCACGTCGGCCCAAGGGCGCACGGTGGGGTCCCCTCCGCCGGATCGCCGCAGCAGATCTGACAGCGCAGCCGCAACGCGAGCGGTCCCGAACTCCTTCACCAGCGGCTCGAGGACCAGGAGCTCCGCGTCCGTCCCTCCGCGTTCGACGCGCGCCCGCACGAGCGACCGGTACCGGCCCACCGGGTTGAGCTCGGCCGTCGGAAGGAAGTCCGGGAGTAACCGGACCGATATGCCCGCGCGGGCGGCGAGAATCTCCATCTGCGCCCGGTGCGACGGATCCAGGATCACCACCGCGTGGTCGCTCGATCCGGCGGCCAGAGACTCGATGGACAGCGGAAGGCCGAGCCAGGCCCGTGCCGTGCCCGCTCCTTCACCGGCGTCTGGCAGAGTCGCCACGACGTCCCAGCCGTCCCCGGGTTCCGCGAGAGTGAATCCCGCGCTCTCGAGGGCCGCCGCCACGTTCTGAACGGAAGACTCCGACCGGCAGCGCACCCGCGCCTCCGCACGTCCGGAAAGCGCTCCAATCAGAAGGGAGAGGCGCTCCCTGGCGGACGCACCCAGCCCGGCGGCGACCCGCTCAGGGTAGCCTCCCCCCACGGGGTCGGGCGAGTCTCCTTCCTCGAAGGCGCTTTCAGGCCATCGGCGACCCCTCGGAAGCTGTCGCTGCACCAGCTCGCGGAATGTTCCGTCAACCCTTCGTGTTACGGCGATGCGCTTGGCGTCACCGCTGAGCGTGTCGAGCAGGGGCTCGACCGAGGCCCACTCGTCCAGATCCTCGAGGTCTGCGACTCCGTCGAGGATCAGAAGACGCAGATCGCCTAGGCCAAGCCGGCCCAGTCGGATTTCGGGGAGGAGCAATGACGGTCGTGCCACCAGGCACTGTACGGCGGTCGCCCCGACGTCGAGGCTTCCGTCCGTCCGCAGCCGCGCGACCCCGGCCCGCAGCCCCTGCGGACCGATCGCACGCTGCACGGCGAGGGCCAGCTCGGTGGCGCGGTCACGTGTCGAAACGAGAACGAGAGCCTGGAGACCCGGTTCCGGGTCGCACGAGGCGCTGACTGCGAGCGCGTACACGGACTCGACCGCCGAGCCCCGCCCGGCAGCCAGGGCGAGATGATGGCCTCGCCGGATCGGCGTGTCAGCCGCGCCGAGGATCTCGGGCACTTCCCGATACCCCATTCGGCCCGCGATTTCGGTCAGACTGGGCTCGTTCGACATATCAAGTCACGCTCTCTCTTACCGGTCCTGGATACCCGGATCGTGGTTGACGAGGCCACCGGATCGCCCCTAGTCTACCCGGCGCTCTTCGCGTCCACATGCACCCCCGATCGGAACGCCATGATCAGGTTCGCGAACTTGCCAGCCCTCCTGTCGCAGACCGTGGACGGCGGAGTCCTCGAGCGGGTGACCGCGGTGAGAGACGCGGTGTGGGGCGTGCCGCTCATCGTGCTGCTCGTGGGAACCGGAGTATATCTAACCCTGCTCCTCCGGGGCCTGCAATTCCGCCAGCTACGGCGTGCCCTTCATCTGGCGTTCTTCAGGCGCCGGGAGGAAGGCGCTGACGGCGACATCTCGCACTTCCAAGCCCTCACGACGGCTCTCGCGGCGACAGTGGGGGCCGGCAACATCGTGGGTGTTGCGACCGCGATCTCCGCCGGAGGTCCCGGAGCCCTGTTCTGGATGTGGGTCGCGGGTCTCGTCGGGATGGCCACCAAGTACGCGGAGGCGGTGCTTGGCGTTCGCTTCCGGGAAACGGACGCCCGAGGCGAGAAATCCGGCGGTCCGATGTACTACCTGGAGAACGGAATCCGGTGGGGGCGCCTGGGACGGATCCTGGCGATCGGCTTTGCCCTGTTCGCGACTCTCGCGGCCTTCGGGATCGGCAATGGCGCTCAGTCCAATTCTATCGCGGAGGCAGTCGGCAACGTCACCGGACTCTCGCGCCTGACGGTCGGGCTGGCGACCGCGTTCCTCGTCTCCATAGTCATACTGGGCGGTGTTCGGTCGATCGGCAGGTTCACGGCCGGGTTCGTGCCGGCGATGATCCTCCTCTATATGGCTGCGGCGGGCCTGGTTCTTCTGCTCAATATCGACCGCGTTCCCGACGCGTTCCGCCTCGTGTTCGAGCACGCGTTCAGCGGCCGGGCCGCGGCGGGCGGCGCCGTCGGGTATACGATCGGCCAGGCCATCCGACACGGCTTATCCCAGGGCGTGTTCTCGAACGAGTCCGGGCTCGGAACCGGAGCGATCGCCGCCGCCGCGGCGCAGACTCGCGAACCCGTTCGCCAGGCCCTGATCTCGATGACGCAAGTGTTCATCGACACGCTCGTGGTGTGTACGTTCACCGGCATCGTGATCCTGGCAACGGGGGCCTGGGACACAGGACTCGACGGCGCCACCCTTACGCAGCAAGCGTTCTCGGCCGGCCTTCCGGGCGCATGGGGGCACCGCGTGGTGGCCGCGTGCCTCAGCTTCTTCGCCTTCAGCACGATCCTGGGCTGGTCTTACTACGGGGAGCGGAACCTGCAGTACCTGGTGGGCGTGAAAGCGATCGTGCCGTACCGGCTATTATTCGTGGCTGTGACAGCGGTAGCCGCGGTAGTCGAGCTCGATATCGTGTGGGCGGTGTCCCACGTGATGAACGGCCTGATGGCACTGCCGAACCTGATCGGACTCCTGTTGCTTTCGGGGATCGTGTTCCGCGAGACGCGCTCGTACTTTGGCCGTTTCGGGAAAGAGCCCCCGCGCGCCTGACCGGTCTGCGCGGAAACGCGTTCGCCGGAATCAGCCCTCGAACGCCCGGTAGTGTCCCAGGTCGTAGGCCCTGATGCAGAGGATGTCCCGGGACCGGAACCCTATCGTACCGAGGGTGGCAGTCTCGTCCGGGACCTTCCGCTCGGCGTACTCGACATAGAAGTCGGCCGGATCATCCGTTTCCCGCAGAAGCATGGCCTGAAGGCCCATCCGCTTCGCGTCTTTCACGGTCGTCAACGTCGGAAGCTCCGCTACGTGCTCCAGCCAGCGATCCGGCATGGCCAACCGCACAGTGACCGTTCCAGCAGAGTCCACCGACCCTGCGGTGTCTCCCGAGGCCGCTTCGCTCATACGTGCTCCAACGTGTACAGGAACCGTTTGGTGACGTCCGTGACGTCGAGTCCTACGACCCGGTCGGTCTCGGCGTGTACGTTCGTGTGCCCGTGCTCCCGGTCGACCCGGATCGCCGCGGTCCCGATGACGCCCTCGAAACGAATCGTGTCCGCCGATTCGTCGGCGACCTGGAGGAGCGTGTGAGCGGCGTAGAACTCCCTTGCCCGCCGGAGCACATCTTCCGGCGGAACGTGGGTCATGACGAGATATCGCATCGAACAGGCTCGCTGGTGAATGGCCCGGGTCCGTCCTCGCCCGGCGCGGCGTCTCCGCCCACCGGAGCGTCAACTTCGGACTACCCGACGGCCGCGTCAACCTCAAGTAGCGCCGCTTCCGAGGCCGCTTGCCCGCCGGGCCGAACCGCAGGATCTTGGGCTGATCCACCGCGCTCGGACAACGGCAGGCGCGGATACCCGATCCAGTTGAAACCGAGCATGAGACAGTCCACGGAGTTCGGCAGGTTCTTCCTTCCCGGCCCCACCGAAGTCCGCCCGGAAGTGCTCGCGGCGATGGTCCGACCCGTGATCGGACATCGGGGGGCCGACATGGAACGACTCCTCGGCGGGATGGACCCGGCGCTCCGCCAGCTGTTTCGTACCAGGCGGCCAGTGTATGTCTCGACGTCGTCCGCTACCGGGTTCATGGAAGCCGCGATCACCAACCTGAGCCGGCGCAGAATCCTGTGCCTGGTGGGCGGGGCCTTCGGGGCCAGGTTCCGTGAGATCGCGGAGCGCTGCGGCCGCCCGGCGGACACCCTCGACGTGGAGTGGGGGACCCCGCACACACCGGAGCTCCTCCGTCGAGCGCTGGAAGCCGACCTCGGGACGTACGACCTCGTGACGGTGGTGCACTCCGAGACCTCGACCGGGGTCCTCAACCCGGTGGGCGAGTTGGGGGCCGTCGTTCGGGCCTACGAGGACGTGCTGATCGCTGTGGACGGCGTGACTTCCGTGGGCGGCGCCCCGGTCGAGTTCGATCGATGGGACCTCGATTTCCTGCTGGCTGGCTCGCAGAAGGCACTGGCTCTTCCCCCGGGCTTGGCTCTGGCAGCCGCCTCCGTCCGGGCCGTGCAGCGGGCGCAAGAGATCGAGGCCCGAAGCTACTACTTCGATCTCCTCGAGTTCGAACGCAGGGCCGCGGAGTTCCAGACGACGAACACACCCGCCGTCAACCTGTTGTACGCCCTCGAGGAGCAGCTCGAGCGCATCATGAGAGAGGAACTGGAGAACCGCTGGGCGCGGCACCGGGAGATGGCCGAGCGAACCTGGGCCTGGGTCGACGACCTGGCGGCGCGAACCGGCCTCGAGTTCTCGGTGCTCGCGTCCGAGGGCTACCGCTCTCCGACCGTGACCGCAGTGAGACTTCCCGAAGGTCTGTCCGGTCCGGCGATCGTCGCAGCCGCGGCGGCAAGGGATTTCACGCTCGCAGCCGGATACGGGAAGCTCAAGCCTTCGACCATTCGGATCGGCCACATGGGCGACCATACGCTGGCCGAGCTGGATGACCTGCTCGCGGTTCTCGATGAAGTGATCGACGACAGAATGGGCGGACTGTGATGAGCGACAAACCGAGAGTGGTGCTCGCGGATGCTCTCGCCGCGGAGGGCGTGGCGATTCTCGAGGCCGACCACCGTCTCCGGGTGGAAGACTATTCCACTCGCAGTCGGGCGGAGCTCGAGCAGGGCCTGCCGGGAGCGACCGGGCTGATCGTGCGAAGCGGAACGCAGGCGGACGCCGCGCTGATAGAGGCGGGTGACACCCTCAAGGTCGTGGGTCGCGCCGGAGTCGGGCTCGACAACATAGACGTGGATGCGGCAACCCGAAGGGGCGTCGCGGTGATGAACGCCCCGGCGGGAAACACGGTCTCTACGGCCGAGCTCGCTTTCGCGCTGCTGCTGTCGGCGGCCCGACGCATCCCGGCGGCGGATCGGTCACTGCGCGCCGGGAAATGGGACCGTAAGGCGTTCAGGGGTGCACAGCTATCCGGAAAGACGCTCGGTGTCATCGGCGCCGGTCGGATCGGCGCCGAGATCATTCAACGCGCCCGGGCCTTCGGCATGAAGGTCGTGGCAGCAGATCCGTACATGACCGAGGAACGGGCCCGCGACCTGTACGTCGAGCTCATGGAGCTGGACGACATGCTTCCCCGCGTGGATTTCCTCACCCTGCACGTACCGCTGACGGCGGAAACTGACGGGCTCCTCGATGCCGAACGCATCGCACGGCTCCAGCCGCACGCCGTTCTCGTGAACGCGGCCCGTGGTGGGATCCTGGATGAAACGGCCCTGGCGGCGGCGCTCACGGAGGGACGGCTGGCCGCGGCCGCCCTGGACGTCTACGCCGGGGAACCCCTGCCGGCCGATCATCCCCTGCGTGATGCGCCCAATCTCGTGCTCACACCCCACCTGGGTGCGGCGACCCACGACGCCCAGCGGGAAGTGGCGATCGAGATCGCGGCCGCGGTCCGCGCCGCTCTTCTCGAAGGCGATTACAGCGCGGCCGTGAACATGCCGCCGTACGACCGGGGCGATCGAGATCGCCTGCGGCCGGTGCTCGGCCTGGCGGAACGCCTGGGCTCGGTACTCGGTGAAGTGATACAGGGCGGCGTCGGCGAGGTATCCGTCCGATACGGTGGCGAGGTGCAGCGCGGACTCAGGCTGATCTCTTCGGCCGTCCTCATAGGGCTCTGGAAAGTGCGACTCGATACGTCCCTGAATCTGATCAACGCGCTCCCTCTGGCGCGCGAGCGGGGGATCTCGGTGTCTCGATCGCGAATGGGAGAGGTCACGGGATATCGGGGGATGCTCGAGGTGTCCGCCAGGGCGGGGGATGAGGTCCACGTAGTGAGTGGAGGAGTGGAAAGCGCTGGAAGCATGCGCCTGCTTCACATCGACGGGTATCACGTGGAAGTCGAGCCGCGCGGCCACCTCTTGATCTTCAAGAACCACGATGTTCCGGGCGTAGTGGGCGAGGTCGGGACGCTCCTCGGGGCCGCGGGCGTGAACATCGCGGAATTCCACCAGGCCCGGGCACCGGAGACCGGCGAGTCGCTGGCCGTGCTATCGCTCGACGAGGCTCCCGGCCCCGACCTCCTATCCGACCTGCGGTCGATTCCGGCGATCCTGTACGCTCGCGGCATCAGGATGGACGCCTGATCGCCCCGGGTCACAGCACGGTCAGTAGGTAGGTAGCGACGGGTCTATTTTCCGGGCCCACTCGTTGATTCCGCCACGTAGGTTCAGGGCCCGTTCGAAGCCGACGGCCGTCAGCTGCTTCACGGCGATGGCGCTGCGGTGTCCCGTCCGGCAATAGACCACCACGTCTTCTTCCGGGTCCAGCTCACCGACGACCTCCTGCAACCGGCCCAACGGAACCAGTCTGGCTCCGTATGGGCCCAGGTTGCTGATGCGCCACTCGTGGGTCTCCCGTACGTCCAGGATCACGGGAGCCCGCCCCGAGCCGAGGCGGGCCCGCAGTTCCTCCACGTCGATCTCCTCCACCAGAGGGCGCTCGAGCGGAGCGGCGAGCGGCGCAGTCGCCCCTCCGCAGAATTCCTCGTAGTCGATCAGGGAAGTGGTCGACGGGGCGTCGCCGCATACCACGCAATCGGCATCTCGCCGCAGCTCTACCTCTCGAAACTGCATCGGAAGCGTGTCCACGAGGAGCAGACGCCCGCCCAGGGAATCACCGATCCCGAGAACTAGCTTGATGGCCTCGGTCGCCTGGATCGTGCCGACGAGTCCGGGAAGGACGCCCAGGACACCGGCCTCTGCACAGGTCGGCACCGCGTCGGGCGGCGGCGGATCGCGGAAGAGGCACCGGTAGCACGGTCCGCCCGGTCGGGCGAACACCGACACCTGGCCCTCGAACCGGAAGACGGCGCCATACACGAAGGGGATCCCCAGGAGCACACAGGCATCGTTGACGAGATACCGGGTAGGGAAGTTGTCGCTTCCATCCACCACGACATCCCACCCCTCCATGATTCGCAGGGCATTGTCGGAGCGCAGGCGGACCGCGTGCTCCTCCACGCGAACGTCCGGGTTGATCCGTGCGATACGTCGATGTGCGGACTCGGTCTTCGAGCGGCCCACGGACGGGGTGTCATGCAGGACCTGCCTCTGCAGGTTGCTGAGCTCGACCACGTCGTCATCCACGACTCCCAACCGACCGACGCCCGCAGCCGACAGATATAGAGCGGCAGGCGAGCCGAGCCCTCCCGCACCCACCAGGAGAATCGAGGCGTTCTTGAGTCGTTCCTGCCCTTCGAGTCCGATCTGGGGCAGGATGATCTGGCGATGGTAGCGGAGCGTTTCCTCCGGAGTCAGGCCCACCGGCTCCCTTTCGCTCTGGTTCCTTTCCGTGCGAGTCCATCTTGTCCGACGGTGGCCACGCCGGGAGGGAATACCTACCCACCCGCCACCGAAGGAACGATGGTGAAGATGGAGCCCGGACTCACCTCGCGACGGTCGGCCTCCAGGTGGCGGAGCTCCGTCCCGTTCACGAATACGTTGATGAACCCCCGCACCTGTCCATCGTCCCCGAACAGGCGTCCGGCCAGTAGCGGCTCCGTGCCTCGGATCAGATCGAGCACCTCGTCGACACTACCGGCCTCGAACTGGATTTCCTCCCGCCCCCCCGTGAGCTCGCGTAGAGACGCGGGCACCTGAACCGTAACCGGCGAGCGGTCTGACATGTCCCGGGCCGGTTCACACGTCCACGGCGAGAGCCCGCCAGACGGCGCCGTAATTCTCCACGATCGTTCCCTCTCCGCGAAACACCGAGGAGCCGGCCACCACCACGTCAGCGCCGGCCTCGACTGCCTGTCGCGCATTCGCTGGGCCAATCCCGCCGTCCACCTCCACGTGAAGCGATTCGATTCCCATCTCCGCCTGCATCTGTCGCACCCGGCGTACCTTGTCCAGAACCTGCGGGATGAACGCCTGACCGCCGAATCCGGGGTTGACCGTCATGCAGAGCACGAGGTCGATCGAGGGCAGTACGTCCCGCAACGTCTCCGGGGGAGTGGCCGGGTTGAGGGCCACGCCCACCCGGCAGCCGAGCCGGCGGATCTCGTGGATGTCCCGATGCAGGTGGGGTGCCACCTCCTGGTGGATGCTGATCAGGTCAGCGCCCGCTTTCGCGAACGCCTCCAGGAAGGACTCCGGATTGTCGATCATCAGGTGGACGTCCATGAACGAGTTCGAAACCGCTCGTAGAGACTCCAGAACGGGGATCCCGATGGACAGATTCGGCACGAAGTGACCGTCCATTACGTCCACGTGGAACCAGTTGGCGCCGGCTTCCTCGGCCTCGCGGACCTGCTCGCCGAGCCGCGCGTAATCGGCGGCGAGGATCGACGGCGCCAGCACGACCCGGGCCATCAGGTGACCCCCAGCCGCTTACCGACCTTCTCCAGCGCCTCGAGCGCGCGATCGAGATGCTCGACCTCGTGGGCGGCTGAAACCTGGCAGCGAATGCGGGCCTCACCCTTCGGGACGACCGGAAAGCCGAACCCGATCACGAACACCCCCTCGTCCAGCAGTTCTCGACTCATTCGCATGGCGGCCGCGGTCTCGCCTATGACGACCGGGACGATCGGCGTGTCGCCCTCGATGGGGTCGAAGCCGAGGCCGATCAAGTTCCGGCGGAAGTACCCGGTGTTGTCACGCAGCTTCTGGACCCTCTCGGGGTGCGCCTCGAGATAGTCGATCGCCGCCAGGGCTCCGCACGCGGAATGGGGCGGAACCGCGTTCGTGAACAGCTGGGTCCTTGAGCGCTGCACGAGATAGTCCACCACCGGCCGGCTGCTCGCCGTAAAGCCGCCCGCCATTCCCCCCAGTGCCTTACCGAGAGTCGAAGTGATGATGTCGACCTCACCGTGCATGCCGAAGTGCTCGGGAGTGCCCCGGCCCGTGTCGCCCAGGACACCCGTGGCGTGCGAATCGTCCAGCGCGAGCACGGCGTCGTACCGGTCACACAACTCACGTATCGCGGGAAGCGGGGCGATCTCGCCTTCCATGCTGAACACGCCGTCCGTGATCACCAGTCGAGTCCGCTTGTTCTGCGTCTTCTTGAGCGCGTCCTCGAGGGCGTCCATGTCCATGTGCTTGTAGACTTGGCGCTCGGCCTTGCACAGGCGGATTCCGTCGATGATCGAGGCGTGGTTCAGCTCGTCGCTGATCAGCGCGTCTTCGTCCGTGAGGAGCGGAGCGAACAGGCCTCCGTTCGCGTTCCAGCAGGACGTGTACGTGATCGAGGCCTCGGTCTCCAGGAAGTCTGCGATCCGGTCCTCCAGCTCCCGGTGAATGTCCCAGGTCCCGCAGATGAATCGGACGGAGGCGGTTCCCGCCCCGTACTTCGCCGCCCCCTCCCGGACTGCCTCGACCACCTCCGGCACGTCGCACAGGCCGACGTAGTTGTTCGAGCACAGGTTGACCGTCTCCCCGAACTCCTCGAGAGCGACTACCGCGCCCTGCATACCCATGATATGCAGGAGCGCCTTGTATACGCCCTGTTCCTGCATGTCTGCGAGCTCGCCGGCGAGCCTGCGATTAAGGCCTTCGTTTACGGCGCTGTTGGACACGTCGGCTTCCTTGTAGAGGACCATCTGATTCCTCCGCTGAATCAATCCTGACTGCCACTGTAGTAGTCCCTGATCCGGCGATCGGTCACCCAGGCCGTGTCGACCGTGATCACGGGCCGCGATCCGAAGGCTCCGCACAGGCTGAAGCCGGAGAGGGCCCCGATCACGTGCACACGCCTACCGGTGTCGACTTGGGAGCGGATCTCGACAGGCGCGTCACGGAGGACGAACGGTCGCTGGTTTCCTACCCATCCCGGACCGAACAGCAGGCACCCGCCGGCTTCCGCCACCGTCCCCTCGCCCCGGGCTCTCATCGGCGAGAACCGAACCGAGTCGAGGGCCACGATCCTTCCCAGCTCGCGGCCGTCCGCAAAAACACGGTACTCGCCGGCGCTGTCAATCTGCAGAGGCCGGGCTTCGTAGAACGCCACCGGGCTGTCTGAGCACATCGTATCGTACACACTTCTCCGTCCGGAAAGCCGGATCTCGGACCCATCCAGAATGACCAAGGCCGTGTCCAGGCGACCGCACGCGTCCGGCGACACCGGTCCAGCGAATTCGAACGAAAACGGCTGCCCCACCACAACCGTGTCCGGGAACGCGGCCCAGGTGATCACGACGTCACTCTCGGTCGGCTCGCCGATCCTCCAGCAGGCGGCGCTGAGAAGCGTGACGATCAGGACGATGGGCCCGGCACAACGCATGACACTTTCCTGTCGGCCGTTGAAGGGAACCCTGCTGCGTGCGCGCCCCCGGAGGCAGGTGGCGCAATCTGCTCTCGAGTTCCGGAGCCGGCAAGCGGGAACCTGTGGACCTCCGCAGAGTTAGAAACAGGTGCAAATCCTGGACGAACGGTACGCCAGGCGACCCGAGTGAACGCAGGAGACTCACCCGTGGGGTGGGACGAGCGAGATGGACGAACCCCAGACCACGATACGGATCGGCGACGGTCGCTTTCCGTCTTCGGCGAGCGCAAACGCCCTCCGTCACAGGCGGACGGCGCTGATCGCGCTCGCGATCTCGGCAGCCGTCCACGGGGCGGTGTTCTTTCTCTGGAAGGCCGAGCTGCAGCCCCATCCGGGAACGGTCGCGGCGGGACTGAGGATGGGTGACGCCGCGGCTGCGCCGGGCGGTGGGGTCATGCAGGCGATCGCCCTGGCGCCGCCGCGCGAGATCGTCGTACCACCGCCGCCCGAAGAAGTGCCCGAGTTCGATGCACCGGATGTGGAGGTGCGGACGCCTCCCGAACCGCAGCTCCAGGCGAGATTCGCGGACATGCGCAGCGGTGTCGCGTTTCCGGGGCCTGGCGAGGGTCCGGGCAGACCTGACGGTGAGGGGATGGGCGATGGAGGCACGGAGGCCGAAGGGCGATACCGGGTCACGGCTCCGGAGCCCCGCGTCATCGTTCCGGAGTGGGATCCCCCTGATGAGATCAAAGGCACGAGAATTCAGATCAGGGTCCTGGTGAGCGCCGAGGGCCGGGCCCTCAACGTCGAGATCATACCGCGCACGTCCAACGCCGGCTTCAACCGGCGCCTCGTCGACACGTACATGCAAATGGACTACAAGCCGGGACGTCGGATGGGGCGCGCGATCACTGCGCCCGCGGAGATCACTCTGATCTTCTGAGCCCACTGAAATCGGGCCCCGCCGCCCGTCTCGCCTGCCCTTCGTGCCGCACCAGGGAGAACGGATCGTATTTCCGCTGCGCAGCGGGGCTCCCTATATTGCATCGTCCATGTCCTGGCTCAGCGTCTCGTTTCGACGAAGGCCCGGCGCCTCGAGGCCGCGTTGGCATATGGCGACCGCGCCCCTGGTCCTGCTCGCGCTCTCGACCCTGTCGGTCCGGGCCCTGCCCGGCCAGGACGTGGGCGGACCGCCCAAGCCGGCGGCCGCCGATAGCGTGCCGGCAGTCGACGTGCCGGCAGTCGACGTGCCGGCCGTCGACACGCCGCCAGCCGACACACTGGCAGTCGACGCGTCGGCCGCTGACACCTTGCCCCCGCAGCAGGTTCTCCCGCCGCGACTGCGCCTCGGAATGACGACCCTTCCGTACCCGTGGGACACCGGCTTCGACCAGGTCCTCGAAGCGTACGGTTCGGACCTCGTCCGCTACACATGGACCAGCGCCCGCGCCTGGCTCGCGGACGAGGACGCCACGACCGACCGGGCGTTGAGCGCTCGTGCCGATACGCTCGCCTGGCTGGGATTCTCGGTGAATAAGTTCCCCGACGATTTCAGCCGTCGTCGGTTCCTCGCCGAAACGGACCTCGCAGAACCCGATTCGCTGGTTCGAGGGGTACTGGAGGAGCAGCGCATCGACATCCTGCCTGACGTGCTGGAAAAGTACGCGGACCTCGAGCTCGAGGTGGACGGTAGCGGCCAGTTGAACTCGCGGTGGCAGACCGTCGACCCCTGCACGGTCAATGTGGGCCAGCAATGCAACGCGAGCGCGGTTCCCACCATCGCTCCAGAGTTTCAGCTTCGGGCGTTGGCCCGGGGGACGATCTCGGAGCGGTTTCACATCAACGTCGACTTCGACCAGACACGTGAATTCAACGCGACCAACGATCTGAACGTCTACTACGAGGGCAAACCCGGCGAGATTCTCGAGTTTGCAGAAGTAGGACAGGTCACGTTGCCCCTGCCCCGTTCCCAGTACCTGTCACGAGGCATTCCCGCCGGGAACTTCGGCTTCCGTGGCGACGCGAGGCTGGGGCCCCTGAGGCTCCGAGGCGTACTCGCAGAGCAGAAGGGCAACGTGCTCAACAGAGATGTCACGATCGATGTCGGGGGCGCAGGCGGTGAGAGCTCCGTCCTTCAGGAGTTCGAGACCACGCTGGACGACGCCATATACCGGACGGGACAGTTCTTCTTCCTGGTCGACCCACGACAGATCCAGGGGTATCCCTACATCGACGTCCTCGCTCTCCAGGGGACGGAGGTGGCGGACAGCCTGCGTCCCGCGTCTTCGGTGAAGCTGTACCGGCACGAAGTCGCAGGCGGAGGCCAGCAGCAGAACGTCCAGGAGGGTGTCATCCAGGCCCGAGGTCGCGCCTTCCGGTCTCCCCTGGAGGACGACCCGATCGTTCCGGACAGCGTTCAGTTCCTCGGCTTTTACCGGCCGCTCGTGGAAGGGGAAGACTATATCGTCCACCGTAGCGGCCTGTGGGCCGTGATTCGATCGCGCATCCAGCGGACCGAGGCCCTGGCGGGAACCTACATCGCCGTGAGCGGGGATACGATCGGCGATTATGACGCGGAGGAGATCTTTCGAGACGTGACCAATACAGGCGCTGGGGAGCTTCCGAGTCTCGAGTTGTTCAAGGACGCCGAGACGCACCGCCCGGGAGGGGTCACCTGGGACCGCGAGATGCACAACATCTACCGCATTTCCAGCTCCGATGACGTGGAATGGGGCAGCGTCAGATTGGTGGTGTCGCAAGGCCCGGTCGAGTCCGGCCCGGTGGTGCGTGTGGCCGCTCAGACCGAGTATGCGTTTCTCGAGATACTGGGGTTGGACGACCAGCCTCGAGACGATCAGCTGGACGACGGACGAATCTGGCGTCCCAGCTCGAGCGGTGAGTTCGCCGGGACGAACGTGCTGACCGGTGTCTACCTGGTGTTCCCGGCGCAGGAACCGTTCAAGAGTCCGCCGCCTATTCAGAGCGACCGGGTGCCGTCGCTGCAGGGACAGCCGTTTCCGCTCGTAGACGCCGACAAGAACAACGCGATCTACGACGATCCGCTGGACCAGGCCCGTCAGACAGCCTTCCTGTACCGGCTCAATCTCGAGTATCGGGCGCGCAGCGCCGAAACGCAAAGCTCCTTCTCCCTCGGGGCGATCGGGATTCGCCGGGGCAGCGAGAGAGTGACGCTGAACGGACGAGACCTCACGCCCGGCGAGGACTACACGATCGACTACGACATCGGGCAGCTCACCCTGCTCCGTCCGGGAGACCTGTTCGCCGGAGCGGAGGACCCGCAGCTGGCGGTTCGTTTCGAGCAGAAGCCTCTGTTCCAGGTGGGTACGACGAGCATTCTCGGGTTCACGGGAGAGTATCGTCTGGGCGAGCACGGCACGATCGGCATGGTCGGCATGTTACAGAAGGAGGGAACCGTCCTCACTCGACCGGAGCTCGGTCTCGAGCCCAGTGGAGTGACGCTCGGTGGAGCCGTAGCCAATTTTGCGTTTCCATCACGGGCCCTGGACAACTTCGTGAACAGCTTGCCAGGCATCCGGACCGACTCGGAATCGCGCGTGAGGTTCACGGGAGAGCTTGCCGCTTCGAGTCCGACGACGAACCGGTTCGGCACTACGTGGGTGGAAGATTTCGAGGTCGGGGATGGCATCCGACTGGGCCTGGCAACTCGAGCATGGCGTCACGGATCGCAGGTAAGCCGCCCGGACGTCAGCGGTGGTTTCCTTCCGACTGTGCCCGACCTGAGCAACCAGCTGTCCACGGTCTGGCAGTCGCAGTGGGAGGAAGACGGCCTCCTGCGCGGCCCGCTACTGGTCAATCAGATCGACCCACAGCTGAAAGTACTCAACGCCGGGACGCAAGAGACCGTGTTGTGGATCACCGCGAGCGATCCTCCCACGACCGGAGAGCCGGGTTGGTTCTCGATGACCACCGTGTTGTCGCAGACCGGGGTGAACCTGACTACGAGTGAGTTCCTGGAGTTCTACGCCTCTACTCTGAGCAACACCGACGAGAGTCTGGCCCTAATCGTCGACATCGGAACGATCAGTGAGGACGCCCTCGTCGCCGATTCGCTGGGCAACCCGTCCGGAGTCGGAGATCTCGACCAGGAAGTCGATCCCAGCGTCGGCGTATGGGGAAACCAGGACGACACAGGTCTGTGGGATACCGGATGCAGGTCGGAGCCCAACGCCTCGGCATGGCCTCTGGGAGATCCGCGGGCGAACTGCACGAACAACAACGGCCTCGAAGACAGTGAGGACCTGAACCGTGACAACTTCCTGAATACCGACGAGCGCTACTTCCGCTACATCGTGCCGCTGACCCAGCCGTCCAGGTACCTGAACCGGCCGACGAACGGCGAGTTCAGGTTCAACCTGTACCGAGTGCCGCTCCAGCTGCCAGACCTCGAGGAGAACACGACAGGCACCGACCGGCAGAACGTGAAGCACGTAAGGATCACTGTGACCAGCGCGGTGAACGCCACCGTGCTGCTGAGTCGCCTGCAGTTTACGGGGTCGCCGTGGCTCAAGCGCGCCGGAACCGGGAGCGTCGAGGGACCCATCGGGGACACGCCCGGCACCGCGGCCCAGGTCGCGGTGGGCACGATCTCGACCGCGGATCAGAGCTACGTTTCGCCTCCTGGAATCAGCGACCAGGAGGCCGATAGGACGGACGAGCTGCGGCTCTCCAGCGCCACCATCAACGAGCGGTCGCTGCAGATCGTCTTCTCCGACATTCCGATCGGCGAGCGGGTCGAAGCCTACCGGAAGTACACGGATCGCCCGAGGGACTTCCTGCCGTACGGGCGCCTGAGAGCCTGGAGCCTGGCGCAGGGAGACGATTGGGGGCTGGGAGGCAGCCTCCGATTCTTCATCCGCCTGGGGTTCGACTCGAACAACTTCTACATGTATCGCACTCCGCTCAGTGAGTCACCGACGCAACCGACGCGTGAGGACTGGCTGCCCGAGGATTTCATCGACTTCGGCAAGCTACTGGCTCTTCGGGCCGAGGCAGAGCGTCTGATCGACGAGAACGGGTCCAATCTGCCGGGCGACACGACGTTCGTTCTGTGGGACGTAGACGTGTTCCCCGACGCCGACAGCACGCATGCTCTGGTGATCAACGACCGGTCGCGAGCTCCTAACCTGGCGGCGATACGTGAGCTGGCACTCGGAATCGAGAACGTCGGGACGGTGGATGCTGGACCCGGCGAATTGTGGGTGGACGACCTGAGGCTCGACTCGGCCCCTGACGACAACGGCGTGGCAGCCGTGGCGGACCTGCAAGTGGGCCTGGCGGACGTGCTCACCCTGCAGGCCAACGTGAACACCGTGAACCCGTTTTACCGACAGCTCGGCGAGACACCATCGTTTTCCCGGCAGCTCGACTACGGCGGGCGCGCCACCCTGCAGGTCGGGAAGTTCCTTCCGGACTCGTGGGGACTCGCCATGCCGGTCGGGTTCGCGTACTCATCCTCTGACGAGGATCCTTTTTACCTCCCGCAGACCGATGTCCTGGCGGCTCCCCTGCAGAACCTGCGGACCGGTGGCTACTCGGAGACAAGATGGAACGTGGGGCTCTCGAAGCAGACCAGATCAGGCAGTCCGCTGCTCAGGGCCACGATCGACGGTCTCCGCCTTGGGTACACTACACGCAGCAGCACGAGGACGGCGACACAGACTGAGGCGAGGGGCTCTGGCTGGGGCGCCACGGGTAGCTGGTTGCGGCAGGTTGTGGACAAGTCCTTCCCGATCGTGCCGGGCTTCGTGCGCTCGGCGATCGACGTGCTGCCCGGATTCATTTCGGAGAGCGTGCTGCTGCAAAACTTCAAAGCGATGCGGTTCCGCTGGACCCCCCGCCAGATCAGCCTGGGAGCCGATCTCACGAAATCCGAGGATTCCAGGAAGCGATTCCAGACCAGCACGCTCCAGGCGACGGACAGTGAAGTGTCCGCGGCGGTCGACCTGCAGAATGTACTTCGTCCGCGCACCGGCCTTCAGATCCAGCCATTCCCGTCGATCGTGTGGGGCTTCGACTTCCAGTCCGCCCGTGATCTTGTCGACCCGACCATTCGTGCCTCCCGGCCGGCGGGCCAGGAGGAGCTGGAGCGAGCGTCCCGCACGTTTCTCGGGTTCGATGTCGGCTGGGAGACGAACCGCAACGTGCGGACGGATCTCAGCTGGCGGCCACGACTGGCGAGCTGGTTCGATACCGATTTCACGATGAACACGGACTACGGCACCAACCGCAACGTGTCGTACATCCAGGACCTCGACGGTGACACGACCCTCGTGCGCGATCTGTCGATGGAACGTGACCTGGGCCTTCAGTTCGAAGTTCGCCCGGATCAGTTCCTCAGCGCCTTCGGCATAGCGGGGAGCCAGGAAGCCACGGGGGTGGCGCGCAGCCTGAGGGCCTTCTGGGACCGGCTCGCTCCCGTCCGCATCGACTGGGGGAAGACCGTGTCCTCGACATACGACCGGCGGGACCTGTCCCCCACGGTGTGGGACCAGCTCGTCCTGACGGGGTTCAACAGCATGCGAGTGATGGGCTCGGATACGGCTTCGGCGGCTGGTGACACGCGAAGGTGGTCTGTGCGGGGAGGTTACATGTTCCCGCTCGGGCTCGACTTCGACGTGGCGTACAGATCGTCCGACAGGCAGACTCTCACCGCGCTGAGCGAGCGCCGCGTGGTCGATCGCGAATGGCCCTCGCTCTCCGTCCGCTGGCGGAATGTGCCGATCCCGGGGATCCTCGACGATGTGCTGCGGGATATCAACGTGACGGGGGGTTGGCGCACCCGCGAAACCAACACCAGCACGACGACCGGGCAGGACAGGGGAAGCGAGCAGACGGTCAGATCCGTCGGCCTCTTGTTCGTCTTGCCAAACCGTTTCAACCTCACGTACGACTTCGACAATACGGCCTCGGAGAGACTGGATGCGACCGGGCTGAGCCAGTCCAATCGTTCGTCCCATTCCGTCCGGTTCTCGGGGTTCCTCCAGCCCCCCGGCTTCCTGCCGTTCGTCAAGAACGACATGCGCCTCTCGCTGGACTACTCGAACAACGGGAACTCGGACTGCCGCGCGCTTGGCGGATCGGGTTTCGGGGAGGTCAATCAGACGTTCCGGGACGACTGCACGACGCACTCGGACCAAACGACCCAGAACGTGGGGTTCGCCCTCGACACCGATTTCACGGGGTATTCGCTGGGCGTGCAGTTCACGTGGGCCGGGCGGTCTAGCGGCGTTGGCCGGCAGCAATCGTCCAACCAATTCAATTTCAACATCTTCGGGCGATTCTTCTTCCGCGCCAGCGAGGGCCAGACTCAGTTCAATCGTTGATCGGTTCACCTTCCGTTGAGACCGGCAAGCATATCGCGGTCGGGAGGAGGACGCATGACGTACTTCAACGGAACGGAGTTGCGCTCCCTGATGCTGGCCACCGGGCTGTTGCTCCTCGGGGCGGCCGCCCGGCTGGGCCTCGGCCCTGGACCCGACGACTTCACGTGGACCGTAGCCGATCGGACGGATGGCCGACCGGTCGTGAGTCTCTCTGGCAGGCGTCAGCAGGTCTCAGAGGGAGTGGCCGAGGAGGAAATCGCCGCCCGCCCCCTCGGCGTGAACGAGAAACTCGATCCCAACACGGCCCCCGTTGGGCAGCTGCGCCGTCTCCCCGGTGTGGGACCGGCCCGCGCGCAGGCGATCGTCACGGAGAGGCGTTCCGGCGGATCGTTCAGGAGTCCCTCCGACATGACCCGCGTGGCGGGCATCGGGCCACGAACCGCTGAGGCGCTGAGGCCGCACCTCGCTTTCAATTCCAACCCCTCTATGGGTCGATCGACCCCACATCTTCCCCACATGCGCGATTCCAGCTTGCCCGTGGATGTGAATCGGGCACAAATCACGGAATTGGAGCAAATCACGGGGATCGGACCGGTTCTCGCGGCACGGATTATTGCCACCAGGCAGCGCCTCGGCCCCTTCGAACGCCTCGAGGACCTTCTCCGCGTGCCCGGTATCGGTCCAGTGGTTTTGCAGCGAATCAGGGAACAAGTGCGATTCTGACCGGCAGAATCGCCCATCCTGCCCCTCTCACCGTCACCGGTACCGGCCCTCAGCCGTGCCCCGTGGTGTGGCGCGGGGCCTACACCGGGCATGCCGCTTGCTCGATTCCGGACGCCGCGGGCGTCTTGCGCCCCGGACGTGGTCGGCGCTCGAATCGGTCCCGACCGAGCCGGAGAAACCAGACAGATTAAGAGCCGGCGGAGCGAGATGGCATCAACTTCAATGGAACAAACGCAGATCGGCGAGTTGCTCCTGCGCGAGAACCTCATCACGCGAGAGCAGCTGGATAAGGCCCTCAGCGAGCAGCAGCAGGGAGGCACCCGGATTGGCTTTTCGCTGGTCTCCAGCGGCGCGCTGACCGAGACGGAGCTCACGAAGCTCCTGTCGCGGCAGTATCGCGTGCCGGCCGTGGATCTGTCCGAGGTGGAGGTTGACGCGAAGATCCTCCAGCTCGTGCCCGCCGATTTCGCGGCCAAGCATCTCGTGCTTCCTCTCCGGCGCGTCGGGCGCACCCTGACCGTGGCCATGGTAAACCCGACCGACCTCGGCGTCGTCGACGACCTGAAGTTCATCACGCGGTTCGACGTCGACGCGGTGGTCGCCGGCGAGTACTCGCTACGCATGGCGATCGACAAGTACTACGAGGTCGCGAGCGACAGGTTGGGCGACCTCCTGGAGGAGCTCGAAGAGCAGGATGTGGAGGTCGTCGAGGAAGAAGAAGAGAACTACTCCACGATGCAGTTGCAGGCCCAGGTCGAGGAGGCGCCGGTCGTTCGTCTAATCAACGGTTTTCTCACCGACGCCGTTCGCCGCGAGGCCTCCGACATCCACATCGAGCCTTACGAAAATGAACTCCGAGTGCGGTACCGGATCGATGGCGCCCTGCAGGAGATCATGAAGCCGCCCATTCGGATGAAGGCGGCGCTGATCTCACGCGTGAAGATCCTGGCGGACCTGAACATCGCTGAACGTCGCGTGCCACAGGACGGCCGCATCAAGATCAAGATCGGCCACAAGGTCATCGACTTCCGTGTGTCAACTCTTCCGACCCTGTTCGGCGAGAAGATCGTGCTCCGCATCCTGGATAAGGGCAACCTGACGCTCGACCTGGAGAAATTCGGGATGGAGCAGAAGGCGGAGGCGGACTTCCTGGACTCGATCTCCAAACCCTACGGAATGGTCCTCGTCACCGGGCCGACCGGCTCGGGGAAGACGACTACGCTGTACAGCGCACTCAGCCGGATCAACAAGGACGAAGTCAACATCATGACGGCCGAGGACCCGGTCGAGTACAACCTGCATGGCATCAACCAGGTGCAGGTGCGGAACGAGATCGGAATGACATTCGCCGCGGCCCTCAGGGCGTTTCTCCGACAGGATCCGAACATCGTCATGGTCGGTGAGATCCGTGACCTCGAAACCGGCGGGATCGCAGTGAAAGCGTCGCTCACGGGGCACCTCGTCCTGTCCACGCTGCACACGAACGACGCAGCGTCGACGATCACCCGAATGATCGACATGGGCATCGAGGCGTTCAACGTCGCGTCGGCACTCAACTGCATCACGGCCCAGAGGCTGGTGCGCCGGATCTGCGCCAATTGCCGGGCCGAAACGACTTACGGGCCCGAAGTGCTGCGGGCCGCCCACATCACCGAGGAGCAAGCCGCCACGATGACTCTCTTCCGCGGAGAAGGCTGCGACGCGTGTAACGGGTCCGGCTACTCAGGGCGTCAGGGTCTGTACGAGGTCATGCCCATGACGCCCGACCTGAGGAAGATGATCCTCCAGGGCGCCTCCAAGGACCAGTTGAAACAGACGGCCGTCGAGGCGGGGATGATCACCCTGCGCGAGGACGGCCTCGTGAAGGTTCGCAAGGGAATCACGACACTCGACGAAGTGATCAAGGAAACAGCCGCCTGACCCGTCGCGGCTCCGGACGACACGACCAGGGGAACGAGAAACTCGATGAACGACTCAGCACCGGCTACGCTGCGCAGCCTGCTCGAAGAGATGATCGACAAGAACGCGTCCGACCTGCACATGTCGGCGGGCGAAGTGCCCAAGCTCCGCGTCGATGGCACGCTCGAGGACAGCAACCATGGGACGCAGCTCGGGCCGCGGGAAACGCAAGCACTGGCCTACTCCGTACTGACCGAGCAACAGAAGAAGCGTTTCGAGCAGGAGGATGAGCTCGACCTCTCGTTCTCCGTCCAGAACCTGTCCCGGTTCCGCGGAAACGTGTTCCGGCAGCGCGGAACGGTCGCGATGGCCATTCGGCAGATCCCGTTCGAGATCTTGTCGTTCGAGGAGCTGGGCCTGCCTGCGGTGGCCGCCAAGTTGGCCGAGAAGCCGAGGGGCCTGGTGCTCGTCACCGGACCGACCGGGTCCGGAAAATCGACGACCCTGGCGGCGATGATCGACAAGATAAACCGTGAACGGCACGGTCACATCATGACCGTGGAGGATCCGATCGAGTTCGTGCACCGCCACCAGAACTGCCTCGTGAATCAGCGCGAGGTGGGCAGCGACACCGGCTCGTTCGCGAACGCTCTCAAGTACGTGCTGCGCCAGGACCCCGACGTGATCCTGATCGGGGAGATGCGGGACCTGGAAACCGTTAAGGCGGCCCTTACGATCGCCGAGACCGGGCACCTGGCGCTCGCTACGCTGCACACGAATTCGGCGGCCGAAACCATCAACCGGGTTATCGACGTCTTCCCGGCGCACCAGCAGGCGCAGGTACGCGCCCAGCTCTCATTCGTCCTCGAGGGCGTTCTCACGCAGACGCTTCTCCCCCGCCGAACAGGGAGGGGGCGGATCGTGGCATGCGAGATCATGATGGCCACGCCGGCCATCCGGGCCCTTATCCGGGACCAGAAGGTGCACCAGATCTACTCGGCGATGCAGGCCGGTAAGAAGTACGGGATGCAGACGCTCAACGACGCCCTGTATTCCCTATACATGCGCGATGAAGTGGTGTTGGAAGAGCTGATGCGGGTGAGTTCGGACCCGTCGGAGCTCAAGCGAATGATCGGCGAGGTGGAGCCGGCGACCGCCTGAAAAGACCCCAAAGGAGTGATCTGAGCCATGCCAGTCTGGTCATACAGTGCGAGAACCGTGTCGGGCGAGCTCAAGCGTGCCGAGCACGAAGCCGCCAGCCGCGACGAGGTGATGGCGCATCTTCGCAGCCAGCGATTGATCCCCATCACCGTTCGGGAGAAGCCGAAGAGAATCACCCTGCCCGTGCTGGGCGGCGGGAAGGTGAAGACCCGGGATATCGTGATCATGACTCGACAGTTCGCGACGATGATCAACGCGGGTCTCCCACTGGTACAGGCGATCGACATTCTGGCCAGGCAATCCGACAACAAGACCCTGCAGTCTACGTTGGAGGACGTTCTGTATGATGTCGAGTCGGGAAACACGCTCGCTGACGCTATGCGCGACCACGCGAAAGTCTTCTCGCCGCTGTACGTGAACATGGTCGCCGCTGGCGAGGCCGGGGGTATCCTGGACACAATCCTGATTCGTCTGGCCGTGTTCCTGGAGAAGGCCGAGGCGCTCGCCCGGAAGGTCAAGGGCGCCATGATCTACCCGGCGGTCATCAGCGTCGTGGCCGCTACGGCCATCGTCGTGCTGTTGCTGTTCGTGATTCCTACCTTCCAGCAGATGTTCGCGAGTTTCGACCAGGCGCTGCCGCTCCCGACGCGGATCGTGATCATGGCCTCCGACACGCTTCAGTCTTACTGGTGGGCCATGGCCGGCGGGGTTGCCGCAGCCATGTGGCTGTTCAAGCGCTGGGTCGCGACGTCGACCGGTCGTCTCACGTTCGACCGGATCCTCCTGCGCCTCCCGATCTTCGGAAACCTGGCCCGGAAGTCTTCCGTCGCGCGGTTCACGCGTACCCTGGGCACCCTGCTCAGCTCCGGTGTGACGATTCTCGACGGACTCGAGATCACCGCCCGCACATCGGGCAACCGAGTGATCCACGACGCGATCATGGCCAGCCGCAGCTCGATCGCCGGCGGTGAGTCGATCTCGGGGCCCCTCAGGGTCTCCGGTGTGTTCCCGCCGATGGTTACGCAGATGATCAACGTGGGTGAGGAGACGGGTGACCTGGACGGCATGCTGACCAAGATCGCCGACTTCTACGATGATGAAGTGGACACGGCCGTCGAGTCGCTTCTGAAGGCGATGGAGCCCCTGATGATCGTGGTTCTCGGGACGGTGGTCGGCGGGATGATCGTGGCTATGTACCTCCCGATCTTCGGGATCATCAACACGATGCAGTAAGCGGCCTCGCGTTTCGGCCCGTTCAAGGTTACATCACAAACATGTGATGTTCTGATCCGCGTCGCGGGAGGCCGAATCCGATGCTGTCCCGAACAGAAGAGTATGCTCTGCGGGCGGCCGTGTACCTTGCACGTCAGTATGGTACGGGTGCGGCACGTGCGAAGGACATCGCCAGGGACACGGGGGTGCCGGCCAACTACATGTCCAAGGTCCTTCATCAGCTGGCCAAGGCGGGCATCGTCGTATCGGAGCGCGGACGCACCGGCGGCTTTCGGCTCGCGGCACCACCCAGGGATCTGTTCCTGGCGACCGTCGTGGGGCCATTCGAGCCCCAGGTCGAGCGGACCCGCTGTCTCCTGGGACGCCCTGAATGCTCGGACGTGAATCCGTGTGGGGCGCACGATCGGTGGAAGGTCATCAAGGAGTCGACACTCTCTTTCCTGAACGGCACCACCCTGGCCGACGTCATCGAGGGCTCCGGGTCCGACGCATCACGGTGAACGCCGCATCGGAACCGCTCGGAAGCGCCGTCGGTTGCGAGGGCCTCATCGGACTCACCGGAGAAGAGCTGAGCCGGCGGTTCGGCGAGCCGGTCTCCCGGCGAACGGTGGGTGAAGACACCTGGCTTGTGTTCCAGTCTGCCGATCTGTCGCTCCGTGTTCGCTGCGCGGGCGCACAGCCGGCCCGCGTCGCGTCGTGGACGGCCACGTTCGCGATCGGGTACGCCCGCCTGCGCGACGCCGCGCAGGCCCTCGGTCTGTGGCCGGCGGCCGCACCTGACCTGGAGGCTGCCTCGTCAGGCGCTCCGCTGATTCTCCGCCCGTTACCCTGTCCGGATTCCGGCCGCGTCCACTCGCTCACGGCCACTGTCCGTGGCGATCTGTTCACCGCGCTGTCCGTGTTCGACGAACCACCGGACTGGCGCTAAAGGCTATCGAAGATCTACGGCGGGACGCATTACGCGGGTCACAGGCCGCCGTACGCTCCGACCTCCTCTTGCGTTCTGCACAACCTTCTCTAAGATAGGCTCGCGTGGAACGGGCGAATTGCAACGCGTCGCGAAGGCGGGTCCCGGGACTATCCCGGCGGGGGGAATCAGAGCACGGGAATCGGCCAGGAATTGCTTCGCACTAGCAGATCTGATCGCCGGGCCGCGACGGTTCTCGAGCCGTTGCAGGTGCTGTACTGGATCTACGCGGCTCGCCTGGTCATCTCCCTGGCCGTGTTCGGATCCGCTATCCTGGTCGGGGATTTCCTGGAGCGTCAGGTTCCGGGCTCGCTTCCCCCCGAGTTTCCGCTCATCGCCATTGTGGGCCTCGCGGTCGCCGCGTTCCTCACACCGATCGCCTACAGGATCAGTCACCGAAAGGGCCGCCGGATCGGGCTGGTATTTTTCTATTCGCAGGCGGCCCTGGACGTTCTCCTGTTCAACGGCGTCGTGCACATCACGGGGGGAAGCGGGAGTCCGTTCGTTTCCCTGTTCATTGCGCTGGCCGCCGGCTACGCCCTGATCCTCCCGCTGAGCTCGGCCATCCTGACGGCCATGGTGGCCGGCATCCTCTACCTCTTCCTGAACCTGGCGGTTGAGGCCGACACGAACAGCATCGTCCTGGTTCTCCAGGTGCTCGTCATCATGCTGGTGGCGCTGGCGGCGAGTCTGGTTGGTGCACGCTTCCGCCAGGTCCGCTCGGAGCTCCGCTCGGTCGAGGGAGAACTGCATCGGCTTCGACTGGACACGGCTGACGTTCTGCGCAACATCCCGTCGGGCGTGATCACGCTGGACGCATCGGGCAACCTCGTGTACATGAACCTCGCCGCCGCGGATCTGTGTGGCCTCGATGGCACAGGTCTCCTTGGACTGGACCTGCTTCCAGAGCTCGAGCGCCGGGCGCCGGAAGTGGCCGCGGCGGTTCGCGAGACGATGGAGACCGGCCGTCGCGTGCAGAATCGAGAGGCCGATGTGCTGGCCGATCCGGGGCCCGGTGCGGACGGGAAGGGGGCCGACCCAGTGCCGGTGGCCGTGAGCACGACCATGCTTCAGGACGTGGGAGCCGGCCCCTCACACGTCGTCCTGCTCCAGGACCTGCAGGCCGTCCGCCAGTTGGAGAACCTCCGCCTTCGAACCGGCAAGCTCGAAGCCGTGGCTGAGCTGTCGGCTTCGTTGGCCCACGAGCTGAGGAACCCCCTGGCCTCGGTGCGGAGCGCCGTCGAGCAGTTATCCGCGAGGGTGAAGGAAGACGAGGACGAGCAGATCCTGGGGCGGCTCATCGTCCGGGAGGCGGACCGGCTGAGCCGGATCCTGAGTGAGTTCAGCGACTTCGCCCGTGTAGCGGTCGCCGAGCGGAGGCCCGTGGACGTGGAGGGCCTGCTTCGCGAAGTCATCGAGACGGTACGGCGGAACCCGGCAGCGGAAGGCCGCGCCACGATCACCTCGGAAATTCTCGACGACATGTCGGGCCTGTGGGGAGACCCGGATCTACTCCACCGGACTCTGTTCAACCTCGTCCTGAACGCCGTCCAGGTCGGCGATCCGGAAGAAACAGTCACGGTTCGTGTGGTAGCGGACGCCCTCCGTCCGGACCTGGTTCCAGCCGAGGTGTCGCTCGGCCATCCCGTCCGCATTCGTGTGAGCGATGACGGTCCGGGGATCGACGCGGAAGACCTGCCGCGCATCTTCGATCCGTTCTACACGCGGCGGGAGGGTGGAAGCGGCCTCGGGCTTTCGATCGCGCATCGCGCCGTCCAGGCGCACGGGGGAGCCCTGATCGCCAGCTCGAACCCCGGCGAGGGAGCAACTTTCGCGATGGTCCTGCCTCGTCGCACGGGGAAGGGCAGACCCATGGTCGCCACCGAGGGCCGTGCCACCGCGCCGACCCCGGCCCCACCTGACGGGCAGTCTTCGTCGGCGCCCGACGTCGCGGATACCGAGAATCGAGCACCGACGCGCGCGGGAGAGCGCGCTCACATCTAGGCGACCGGCGCGCCGCCGGTTTCCGAAGGAGCCGACATGCGAGACAAGCCGTTGATTCTCCTTATCGACGACGAGCAGAGCCTGATCGAGACTTTGACCGTGCTGCTCAAGGGTGAGGGGTACGAAGTCATCTCCGAACTGACGGGCGTCGGGGGGGTGAAGGCATTCAAGGAGCAGAGCCCCGACCTGGTCCTGACGGATGTCCGCATGCCGAAGATGAGCGGCATCGAGGTGCTGGAGGAAATCCGCCACACGAACCCGAACGCCCCCGTTGTCCTCATGACGGCGCAGGCATCCCTGCAGTCCGCGATACAGGCCGTCAACCTCGGAGCCACGCACTACGTTCAGAAGCCATTCGAGAACGATGAGCTGCTGGCCGTGCTGGGGCGGTCTCTGGATTGGGGGCGGCTGAAGCAGGAGAACGCCGGGCTGAAGAGGGAGCTCAAGAAACAGCAGACGCTCAAGGCGGGCCGGCCGATCGGCGTGAGTCCGTCGTTCGAGAGCGCGATCAAGCTGGTGGAAAGCGTGGCCGACAGCGACTCCACCATACTGATCGGCGGGGAGAGCGGTACCGGCAAGGAAGTGTTCGCCCGCTATATACACGATCTGTCTCCCCGTTCCAACCGAAGGTTTCTTTCCCTGAACTGTGGTGCGCTCCCCGAGGGCCTGCTCGAGTCGGAGTTGTTCGGGCACGTGAAGGGCAGCTTCACCGGGGCCGTGCGAGACAAGGAGGGTCTGTTCATAGCGGCCTCCACCGGGACGTTCTTCTTGGACGAAGTCGGGGAGATGGCCCCCTCGACCCAGGTAAAGCTCCTGCGCGTTTTGCAGCAGCGAGAGGTGATCCCGGTCGGAGCCACCGAGGCGATTCCGGTGGATGTCCGGCTCATCGCTGCCACGAACCGCGAGCTCGAGCGGGATATCGAAGAGGGACGCTTTCGGCGCGACCTGTACTACCGCCTGAACGTCATCACCCTGGAGCTGCCGCCTCTGAAGAACCGGGAGGAGGATATCGAGCTGCTGGCCGAGCACTTCCTGGCGGCGCAGGCCGAGGGAGATGCGCGGGGCGCGAAGAAACTGTCTGCGAAGGCTCTCACTGTGCTCAAGGAGTATCACTGGCCGGGGAACGTGAGGGAGCTCGAGAACGTCATCGAGCGGGCGGTCGTGCTGACGGCGGGAGCGACGATCAAACCCGAGGCCCTGCCGTCACGACTGCGTGAAACGCCGCCGGAGCCGCTGGTACAGGATCGCCCGGCGGCCAATCCGGCGCTCGACATCATCGAGCGCGCCTATATCGAGCACGTGCTTCGGGCGGAAGCGGGCAACAAGACGCGGGCTGCCGAGGTGCTCGGAATCGACCCGAGCACACTGTACCGCAAGATCAAGCGCTACGACCTCGAAGGCTGAGCCTTCAACTATTGCAGTACGGCAGGCAAACTTTGCAGAGTGCAATGGCACGGATCGAGGCGAGCGTGTGGCAATCTGCCTGTGTCGACCGTAAGCAATTAATTAACAACAAGTTAAATAATCCCAAATCGACCGGCATACGGGTTGCCGTAACTCCACGCCGGAGGCAAGGTCCTCCACCGGTGAACGAAGACATCGATTTGCGCGAAAAACAGTTCACAAACCAGAACCGTTGGAGGACAGATGCTCCGCAACACGAAGGGCTTCACGCTGATCGAACTGCTGATCGTAGTCGTGATTATCGGCATCCTTGCCGCGATCGCGATTCCGCAGTTCGCCAGCACCAAGGAGAAGGCGTTCGACGCGACCGCCAAGAGCGACGTTCGGAACGCCATGTCGTCCCAGGAAGCGTATTTCGCGGACGATCAGACGTATGCTCCAGCGTCCATGGCGACCGGCAGCTTCACGACGAGCCAGGGTATCGCGATTTCCGCTTCGGCCGCTTCAGCCGGCGGTTACGCGATCACCGCATCACACGCCAGCTCGGGCAACACCTTCTGGGTGCAGGTCGGGACGGGCAGCTCGATCGAGGGCAAGATCCAGAAGTCTCCGTAAGGTCGCCTTCTGAGTCTCCGACTCTCATGAAGATTGCAGACCAGGGCGCGGCGGATTCATCCGCCGCGCCCTTCGGTCATCCGGGTGCTTTCCCGCGCACAGCCGGAGCGCTCAACGGATGATCTCGCTGGGACGTGTCCGGCGCGTCGTCCCCGCTCCGATTGCCGCGGCCGTGTTCTTTCTTTTCGTGGCCGCGGCATTCTTCGACCGGGTCCTGTTCCGTGGTGAGGCGTTCTTCGGCCGCGACGTAGCCCCCTTCTTCTATCCGATGAAGCACTTCCTGGCCTCCACCGTGCGGGCCGGAGAGCTGCCGTTGTGGAATCCGTGGGTCGCCGGCGGGGAGCCGTTCTTCGCCTCGCTTCAGCCGGGCCTGCTGTATCCAGGCAGTCTCGTACTGTACGGTCTTCCGATGCCTGCGGCATTCGATTGGCTCATCATGCTGCACTATCCGCTCGCGGGCGCAGGGTTGGCTCTACTGCTCAGGCGCTGGGGCCACGGCTGGACCGCGGCGGTGCTCGGTGGATCGGTGTTCATGCTGGGCGGCTTTTTGTCCTCGCTCGGGAACTTCGTGAACAACCTGCAGACGGTGGCGTGGCTGCCCTGGATCTTCATCGCGTGGGATCGTGTGCTCGATGGGGGGCGGATCAAGGACCTGCTTCTGTTCGCGGTCCTGTGCGGGATCGCGTTCCTCGGGGGAGAGCCTCAGATGCTGACCCTCGGCCTCGGCCTGGTCTTCGCACACGGTCTGTTCAAGGCAGAGGCCCGCGACCTGGGGCGTGGCAAACAGACGGCGGCGTTCGTGATTGCCGGTATCCTTGCCGTGGCTCTGGTGTCGGTCCAGCTCCTTCCGTTCGCCGAGTACATGAGCCATTCGGTGCGCCGCCTCCCGATCGATCTGGAGTACGCGTCGTCACGTTCGCTCGAGTCAGCCGGGGCGCTGCACTTTCTGTTGCCGCCGGCGCTGCGGAGCGGAGCGCACGGCTTCTCTACCCGATTCATGGCCAGTTCGGAAGTGCCATGGATCCTGAGTGTCTACGCGGGCGGGATCACTCTGGCCTTCGCTCTCATCGGAGCGCTGCGCGGCCGTGGGGCACGTTGGACCGTGTTCTGGCTGACCGCGGCCGCTCTGTCCGTTCTACTGGCCCTCGGGAGCCACAGCCCCCTGTATCGCGCCCTGTTCACGTGGGTCCCTCCGTTCCGGCCGTTCCGCTACCCCGAGAAGTTTCTCCTTTTCGGAGCGCTGGCGGTATCGGTGTTTGCCGCTCAGGGAACGGACCGGTGGCTCGATATCGGCCGACCTCCCGTGGGCGAAGAAGGGATCGTCAGGAGAGTGGGCGTTTGGTTGCCCATCCTGGCCGTCGGTGGCCTGTACGTCGGCCTCGCTGCGGGGCTGGCATCGATCGACGGTCTGCTGCCCGCCGCCTGTGGCCGTTGGCTCGGCGAGGCGCTGCTGTGCGAGGATCCCGTGGGCGCGGCGGGCCTGTATGAGCGTATCGCGCTGCGGATCGCGGCTCTGATCGTCTGCCTGGGCGTCGTGACCTGGCTGCATCGGTCGGGCCGGCTACGACGCAGTCTCGCGTCGGCGATTGTCGTGGCGCTCGCGGTGGTCGATCTGACGCTCGCTCACCGGGACGTAAACCCGTCGGTGGAGAGCGACGTGTACGTGACCGCTCCGTGGACCGCCGACGCGCTCGATGAGCTGATGTCTCCGCGGGGCGACGTGCGGTACCGCGGCTCGCCCCACCACGCGGCCATGGGGAGCATCGTGACCGTGCGCGGCGCCTGGGAGCTGTCCAACATGTACCTGGACTACCAGACGATGGGACCGAACGTCGGACAGATTTTCGGGTTCCCGATGCAGGACGGCCTCCAGGGAGTGGAGCTGATTTCCGTGGCCCTGACGAACGAGGCCGCGCTGCGTGCGTGGAGTGACAACCCTCTTAGGTTTCTCCGGGCGATGAACGTCGGGTTCTACGCAGACGCCACGGTGAGCGCGGACTCGATCGCGGGCCTCACGCCGGCGGCCTCGCACCCCGAGCTTCCGATCCGGATCTACGCCGTGCCGGATCCGGTGGCGCGTCTCCATCTCGTGGGCGACTACGAAATCCGGGACGGTCAGGCCTCGGCGTTGCGACGGGTGCTGGAAGACGATTTCCCTCTCGGCGACAGGATCGTCCTGGAGACCGAGCCTCGGGTGGATCTGGATTCGATGGCGTCCGGCAGAATCCTGTCGCGCGCGGACCGTACGAACCAGGTCACTGCGAAAGTGAGCGCCTCCGGACCGATGCTGGCGGTGCTCAGCGACCGGTGGTACCCGGGCTGGAAGGCGACGGTCAACGGCGTCGAAGCACCCGTGCTGCGTGCGAACGGCGTCTTCAGGGCCGTGCCGGTGCCGGCTGGAGTGAGCGACGTGGAGTTTTGCTTCGCGCCCGGATCGATCCTCATCGGCGCGGCGATCAGCCTGGCGGGACTTCTCGCCCTCACGACCACATGGGCCATGGCCCGGAGCCAGAGGCTATGACCGCGCGCAAGAAGCGGTGGCCTTCGCCCGTCGCCTTGAGGTGGCTGGCGTTCGGGTTGTTCGCGGTGACGCTCGCCGTGACCTCCCTGACCGCCATCGACTACGGAATCGCCAGCGACGTCGGCAACTACTTCTACAGCTCATTACGGCAGCTCGCCTGGGGGCGCGACCTGTGGACCGCACTGCTCGAGGGGGAGCCGACGACCGTCCTGAACCGGGACCAGGTGTTCGAGCACTGGCGCTGGTACATCGACAGAATCCCGCATCCGCCGCTCTCGCGAGAGCTGAGCGGACTCTCCTGGGTCCTGCTCCGAGACGTGATGGATCCCCTTTCGGCATACCGCGGCGCCGTCATGCTGACGTTCGCTTCTCTCGCGGCCTCGGTGGGGGTCTACACCGCCTGGCGATCCCGCTCGCTGGCCGCGGGACTCGCCGCCGGGCTCGCGGTCCCGGCTTTTCCGGTCCTGTTCGCGCACGGGCACCTCGCGCATACGGACCTGTTCCTGGCCGCTTTCTGGTTCTGGTCGTTCGCTGCTCTCGACGTCGCGGTCGAAGAGGGAGGGTCCCGCTGGTTCCTCGCGTCGGGCCTGTTCCTCGGCGCCGCCACGGCGACGAAGTTCTCCGGCCTGCTGCTGCTTCCGGTGCTGGCCATGTGGTTGCTGGCCAACCGGAGCGGCGTGGCCGCGTTTCTCGTGCTCTGCTTGGCCGGAGCGCTCGTGTTCACCGCGACTAACCCGGTCATGTGGGTCGATCCGGCGCAGGGGATCAGCGACTACCTGCACGCCGGGCTCGATCGCGCTGCGGCCGAGAAGACCCGGATCGCCACGGAATACCTCGGGTCGGTATACGAGTTCAGGCCGCCCTGGCACTATCCCTACGTGTGGACCGCGATCGTCTTTCCGCCGACTCTCCTGGTGGCCACCGTGGCAGGCCTGTTCGCCCCTCGCTCGGGAGCACTGCGTGGCGTGGTCCTGTTGAATATGTTGGTGCTCTACGGGGCTCTGGCCCTTCCGTCCGCTCCGATGCACGATGGTGTTCGACTGTTCCTGCCGCTCTTCCCGTTTTACTGCTTTCTCGCGGGCACCGGTGCCGTGGCGGTCGGTGAGTGGATCGTCCGTGGACTGCAGGGACGTATTCCCGCAGTTGCCGAGCGACGGGACCTCATCGTCGCTCTCGTGATCGTCTCGGCCCTCGCCCCGGCTGCTTTCCGAACGGCACAGGTCCACCCTCACCAGTTGTCCTATTTCAACGCTCTCGTGGGAGGCATCGAAGGCGCTCACGAGAAGGGTCTCGAGGTCACCAACCAAAAGGAGGTGCTGAACCGGGCGACGTTGGAGGAACTGGCCGAGTCGACTCCCGCCGACGCCGTCATCGATCCGGGCTTCTTCATGGAGGAGGTGTGCTTTTACCAGGCCATCGGATGGGCACCGTCTGGTTGGAAAGCCGAGACTCAGCTTTCGCAGGCCGACGGCTCAGAAGGTATCGCGATGGGTTGTGAGGGCCCCCAGAGTTTCACGCCCGTGGCTCTCGACCGAAGAGCCGCCGCCTCCGACTTTGTCTTCGTTCTCAACCGCAAAGCGCAGTGGCGACGTGTCGAAAGCGCCCTGGTGGGCTTTGGAGGGACGCCGATGCTCGCGGTGTCACTCGAGCGAGTGCCCCTGATGATGGTCTACCGAACCCGATGATCTCCGATCAGGAGTCGAGGCGCTTCGTCCGGTGGACCGCCGTGATTCTCGGCGTGCTCGCCTTCGTCTGGCTGTTCCCCGGCCTGGGTGACGTCGGGATCGGGTGGGATGAGCCCTACTATTTCGACTCCGTGAAGCGGATACAGGAATGGGCCGGTCAGGTCACTGCGGGTCCGGACCGGCAGAGGCTGCTCAGCCAGGAGGTGGTGAGAGAGACCTTCAACTGGGATCGCTACCACAATCCGCACCCGCCAGCTTACAAGCTGGCCATGGCCGCCACCGAGGCGACCTTCGGTCGGTGGACCGGCGAAGTCGTCGGGTATCGCCTCGCCCCACTGGGTTTCTTCTCCCTACTCGTTGCTTGCGTCTCCTGGTTGGCCGCGATGGCATGGGGAAGGGCCGCCGGGGTCGGAGCGGGCCTCTCTATCCTCGTAATGCCGCGGGTGGTGGGGCACGCCCATATGGGGGCGACCGACATGCTCACGACCCTGGCGTGGTTCGTGGCATGTCTGGGGCTCGTGCTGTACGTCCTCGATGACCGCCGGCGATTCCTCGCGCTCGGTTCCATAGCCCTTGGGGTGGCCCTGGCGACCAAGTTCACGGGGTACCTGGTGCCGCTCGCGATGCTTCTGTGGATGATCGCGTACGGGAGATCCCGTCGCGCGGTGGCGGGGGCCGTCCTGTGGGGCCTTGGCGGACTCCTGGTAGCGTGGGCGTTGAATCCGCTCATGTGGCACGATCCGGTGGCGGAGACGCTGCGCCTCGTGCAGGACACTCTGGCGCGCGACGAGCTCCTGCCTATCAACACCTACTACATGGGCAAGCAGTGGGGCTACGAAGTCCCCGGTCGCCACGCGATCGTCATGACGCTAATCACCGTCCCGCTCTCGATCCTAGCGCTCGGGGGGTGGGGGGCCGTTGCGAGTATGCGCCGATGGGAGGAGCGGCCCGTGGGAGGACTGTGCCTGACGCAGATCCTGTTTTTCGTGGCCCTCATGGCAGCCCCCGGCTCTCCCAATCACGACGGGGTCCGCCTGTGGCTGCCCATGTTCCCGTTCGTGGCGCTCCTTGCCGGCCGCGGCTTCGGATCGCTGATCCGGGTCGCCCGGCAACGCATTCCCGGGCCGAAGGCGATCCTCGCATCGCTCGTTCTCGGGGCGGTGTTCTTCGTTCCCCCGTATCTCCAGACCGTGCGGGTGGCTCCGCTCTACCTGGCCTACTACAACGAGCTGATCGGTGGAGCCCCGGGTGCGGCCCGGGCCGGGATGGAAACCACATACTGGCTGGAAGCCGTCACACCGGCGTTTCTCCAGAAGGTCTGCGAGACGCTGCCGGAGGGCGCACGCCTGTCCGCCTGGCCCAACGTGACGCACTATAAATGGCTTCAGGTGCATGGCATGCTGCGGGAAGACATCATCGTGACCGATGAGTTGCCGCCCGACTACCTTCTACTGGTCGCTCGCAAAGCGGTCTTCCGGCCGTATCATTGGCGGATCTACGAGAACGTTCGCCCCGAGCTCGCCGTCGAGCTGGATGGTGTCGAGCTCGTCGGCCTATACGCCTGGCAGCACAACGAAGAATTCGAATCCGATCCGGAGGACCCGTGAAGACGCTCGACGCCGTCGTCCCTGTCTACAACGAACAGGCTATCCTTCCCGAGCTCAACCGTCGCCTGACGGACACGCTCGGCGGCCTCCCTTACGAGTGGCGCCTGATCTACGTCGATGATGGCAGCCGCGACCACACCCCGGAGCAGCTCGCCGGGTTCGCCGAGGAGAATCCGCGCGTCGGTGTCGTTCACCTGTCACGCAACTTCGGCCAGCAGTTGGCCATCTCGGCGGGCCTGGCGACGACCGACGCCGACGCGGTCGTGCTTCTCGACGGGGACCTGCAAGATCCGCCCGAGGTCATCCCGCACTTGTTGGAGAAGTGGGAAGAGGGGTACGACGTGGTCTACGCGGTCAAGCGTGACCGGAAGGAAGCGCTACCCAAGCGGGCTCTGTTCAGCCTGTTCTATCGCATCCTCCGGCGGCTGAGCAGCGTGGACATTCCGGCGAATGCGGGCAACTTCTCGTTAATGGACCGTGCGGTCGTGGAATTGCTCAACTCGATGCCCGAGCGCGACCGTTACGTGTCCGGTCTGCGTGCCTACGTCGGGGGACGGCAGATCGGGGTCGAGTTCGAGCGCGCTCCCCGCTATGCGGGCCAGCCCCGTCAATCGCCTCTCAAGCTGATGCGCATGGCGACAGACGCGTTCTTTACTTTCTCGGAACTCCCGCTTCGACTGGCGACGATACTGGGCTTCGTGGTGTCCGGAGTCGCCTTCCTCGTCCTGCTGAGCGTCTTGTACAAGAAGCTCATTTCCGGTCAGGCGATCCTCGGCTGGGCGTCCACGATGACCTCCATCCTGTTCCTCGGGGGGATCCAGCTGATCGCCGTGGGCGTGATCGGCGAGTACATTGGCCGGATCTACAACGAGGCCAAGGGAAGACCGGCCTGGGTTGTGGGTCGGTACCGCAATCTGTCCGGTGGGTCCGAGGGGCCCTTGAAGGCCCTCCACGAGGAGTGCGATCCGGCTTGACGATCGCTCGCAGTCGGGCCTGGACCATCTGCGCACCGCTCAACCTTGCGCTGGTGGGCTTCGTTCTCTTCTTCGCCGGCCTCAGGCTTGCCCGACCCGGGACGGTCTTCTACTACACCGAGGGACCGGTTCTCGGAAGCCTCGCCGCGCTCGAGTCCGGTGGCGACCTCGCGGACCTATATCCGGCGGATGGATGGCTCGAGCCACCCGTCGTGCTGACGCTATATCCACCCGCATACTTCCTGGCGGCCGCCGGCCTGGATAGCCTGGCCGGGAGCGGCGGCACGTTCCTCGGCCTTCGCCTCGTGAGTGCTACGGCCCTGCTCTGTATTCTGGCTCTCCTCACGTTGCACACCCACCTCCGCCGGGCTCCGCCGGCCTGGATTCTTGCCCTCACTGCAGCGGCCCTCGTGACGCCCGGCGTGTATCGCGTGGTGGCGGGCGCGCAGGCCGACGCACTGGCCTTGCTGCTCACCTGGGTCGGGATTACCGCGGCCCTCGGAACGAAAGGAGATCGTGTCCGGCCCGGCTTGTTTCCGGTGCTCGCGGCCGCCGTGGCGTTCTTCCTGGCGTTCTTCACCAAGCAGAGTTTCGTGGCGGCGCCCGCCGCCCTGGTGGTGACCCTGATACTGGAGCGCAGGATCGGAACAGGCGCGAAGCTGACCGCCGGCCTGGCGACCGGCGCTCTCATCACCGTGTTCCTCCTGAACGTGACGACATCGGGTGGCTATTTGGCGAATACGCTGGGGGCGCTCACCGGGACCTCGGGTTGGGCGAACCTCGCGTCGAGCCTGTCGGAGAGCAGGCCCGTGCAGTGGCTGCCCATCGGCGCCGCCGCACTCTTCGTCCTGGGCAGGCGCCTTCGCCCGGGCTTCCCGGAGCTCTATCTTCTCGGGAGCGCCATGCTGCATACGACGGCGATGCTCAAGACCGGCTCCAGCGTCAACTACCTTTTGGAGCCGACGTTCGCCCTGCTTCTGCTCGCCGTGATTCGGTGGTCTCCGGGAGCCGGGTCCGCGGGGCCGGGGATGACTGGTGCGCCCGGGCGTGCCCGAATGGACGTTGCCCTGGCCGTGGTGTTTGCCGTGTCCCTCGGTCTGACGGCGAGCGTCGCGAGCCTGCGCGAGTACCCTACGATGAAGGCGTGGGCGGCCTCGGCCGCAGAAGCTCGGGTAGCCGACTTCGAAGGCTACCCGCTGGTGGACGCGTCGTTCTTCCCGGCGATTCTAGAGCGCGGTGGACGGCCCTGGCTCAACGACCCGTTCGCTTTCGGCGCTCTCGAAGAAATCGGCCGGTGGGATCCTTCCAGGCTGGTCGCCGACCTCGAGGCCCGGCGGATCCCGTTTGCGCTCACCACCGTGGACCTGGGGTCCTCCCCTGCTCCGCCCGGGGCCGGAACACGTGACCTCGTGATGGCCTACTTCTGGCGGTCCCGCCCCGTCTGGACGGCACTTACCGAATCATACACGCCGTCCGTCTCCGGCCCGCTGACGGTCTGGCTGCCTCGCGAGGACCGGGAACCGTGAGCCCGCCCCGCCGCGGCCGCACAGTCGGCTGGCTCCTCCTTCTCGTCCCCTTCGTGCCACTTGCTCCGCTGTTCGGCGAGATTGACCGGGCCCGCGGACTGGTGCCGCCCTCGGAGGCTCTGCTGGGGCTGTTCGTGTTCGGCGCGCTTTCCGTACTGGGTGCCAGGTTATTCCCGGCGAGCCTGCCCGACAGGGCGATTCCCGTTCTCGACCGCGACGGCGGTCCGGGAGCGCTGGTCGCCCGTGGAGCCGTTCTGCTGCTGCTCGCTCTGTTGCTCATCACGGCCATCCTCGCGTTCGCCCGCCGGCCTCTCCTGGTCGACAGCATCATCCAACTCTTCCAGGCCCGAATCTTCGCCTCGGGGCACCTGTACGCCGGAGCGCCGCCCGAAGAGGCTTTCTTCGCTGTCCAGCACATGCTCGTAACCGGAGGTCGCTGGTACTCCCAGTATCCTCCCGGACACTCCGCGCTCCTTGCCCTGGGTGCCGGGTTCGGCGTGGCATGGCTCGTTCCGGTGGCTCTCTCCGTGGGCAGCGCCCTGTTCCTGCACGGGTTCGCCCGTCGCGCCTACGACCTGGCCACGGCCCGCGTAACGGTGGTCCTTCTGGCCCTGGCGCCCTTCTTCTGGTTCATGGGGGCAAGCCACATGAACCACGTGTCGGCCATGTTCTTCGTTTCAGCCCTCCTCTATCTGCTCGTTCGATGGGAAGATCGGGGCACACCGATGATCCTCCTGGGCGCCGGATTGGCTATCGGAGCCGCCTTTCTCTCACGTCCTCTGACCGCCGCCGCGGTCGGCGTTGCACTGGCTCCGTTCGTCTTGCGGACGGCATGGAGCCGACGCGATATCCGTTCGGTCGCAGCGGGGGTCGTCGGCTTAGCGGCTGCCGTGATCCTGTACATGGCTTATAACGCCGTCACGACGGGCGATCCGCTTCTGCCGGGCTACATCAAGCTGTGGGGCGCCGACCACGGCCTCGGTTTCCATTCGACTCCATGGGGCGAGGTCCACTCACTCCTCGCCGGCCTGCGCAACGAGATCACAGACCTGGCTCTTCTCTCCAGCATGATGTTCGAGTGGCCGATCTCCGCCCTGATTCCCGCCGGACTGCTGTTCGCGGCAGGATGGTCCTCGCGGAAGTGGGACACGAGACTCATGGCCGGGTTTCTGGCCCTGCCCGTGGCCTACCTGTTCTACTGGCACCGGGATGCGTTTCTCGGGCCGCGTTATCTCTATTCGGGGCTGGCTTTTCTGGTCCCGCTCACGGCCCGGGGCCTGATCGAGGTGTTTCGGCGCGCGCCCGGCCGCCACCTGTGGGGAGGTTCCGCTCTGACGCTCGTTCCGGTGTCGAGCGCGGCGGGAATGTTGCTGCTCCTCTGCTTCGCGTACGCGGCGGTTTACTCGACTCCGCGACGCTTCTACGTATACCGGAGCGGGCTCGCCAGCATGAAAGTCGATCTGGCCGCGGAGGCGCGGGCTAGCTCCGTGTCGAACGCCGTGATCTTCATACCGGTGAGCTGGGGGAATCGGCTCCTGGC
This sequence comes from Gemmatimonadota bacterium, assembly GCA_039585235.1. GTDB lineage: Bacteria > Gemmatimonadota > Gemmatimonadetes > Palauibacterales > Palauibacteraceae > Benthicola. The sequence continues at coordinate 98,009 of JBDGWG010000001.1, forward strand.
CAGGATGCGAGGGCTCGGCGTTTCCGCCTCAGGCGCGGAGACCGCGTACCGGCAGGCCGATCACTGCATGCTGGAACTGACGGTCCGGCGGGCCGAGACGGAGCGGTGGACGCCCGCCCGAACGGCGGCCGCGATCGGCGAGCTGGGGTCGGGAGGAGAGCCGGTTCCGGCTTCGAGTCCGTTGACGAATGGGGATCCGACGCTACGCTTGACTGTGGGAACGACCCCGGCGGGCGAGTGCCTGGATGAAGTCGCTTACGACCGGGCTGGATACTCCAACTACTCGCCCTTCCTGGCGGACCAGCACCCGTCACTTGATGGGCCCCTGGTGATCGCGAGAGACCTTCGATGGCGAAACGACGAACTGCTGAACGTGTATCCTGGCCGCCCCGCCTTTCTGTACCGGAGCGGCGACCTTCTTCAGGTGGACCGACCTTCCCCTTGAAGCGTCGTTGAGACGCTGAGCTAACCTCGCTTCGTGGTGCGCCCGGCCGACGCGCGAGGTCCGGTGAGAACGACGAACAAGGATCGCATCGAGGCGGCGGGCATCACGCTGCCGGAGATGCTCATCACGCTCACGGTGATCGGGACTCTCACAGTCATCGGGGCGAGCGGCTTTCGTAACCTTCGCGACGTCACTTCGATGCGCGCCGCCACGTGGTCCGTGCGGAACCACCTCGTGCTGGCTCGTGCCCTTGCCGTCTCGAGACGCGAGAAGATCAGAGTCCGCCAGGACGAATTCGGCGATCTTGTGCTCCTCACGCCATCCGGAGAGAGGGTCGCGGCCGCCTCGGTCGGCCGATCCGCCGACGTGCCCATCGACTCGCTGATCGTCCGGCCATCCACTCTCCGCTTCAACTCCCGCGGGCAGGCAGCGCCCGGAAGCGTGTACCTGTATCGAGGCGACCGGGTCGTACGCGTGGTATCGAATTTTCTGGGCCGATTGCGCGTGGAATCATACCGGGCACAATGAGGCCTCCGGGGAGCGACAAGGATTCGGACAAGGATCACGGCGTTATGCATGGAGATGGAACCCGAATGACCAGAAATACCCCATATATCGGCCGTTCAAGGGTGGTCGCGTTCTTGCACCCCGTGCTCGCTGGGAGCCGCTCCGGGAGCGGTCTCGGCCTGCCGGAAGTGTTGGTGGCCGTCACCGTTCTCGGGGCCGGAGTCCTCGGGGTGGCGGCGCTGGGCACAGCGGCGCGCAAGTTGGGGCACATCGCGGCGGTGCGGACCGCACAGACGGCTGCCGTGGCCACGGTGCTCGAAGGCGCCTCGGCGACCGGACCGGAGGACCTGGAAACCACGGTCGATACGACCGAGGTAGTCCCTGGTCTTATCGAGCTCCGCGTGACGGTGACCGGATCCGGGCCCGCGGGACCGCAGTTGTGGGTGGCTAGACGGCCATCCGGGGGACCGTAGTCCCGCGCTCGGCGGGTGACCGTTGCGTGCACGCTACACGTTGGTGAACTTGCGGCGGCGGAGGAGGCGACGCGGGCCGAAATGGATTGACGCGTCGGACGGACTCACGATAATGTGGAGCACCGTCCGGCTGGCCCCGACAAAATCTCGTTGAGTAAGCGCATCATGGCCCTATTTGGCATCGGCCGAAAAAAAAGGAAGACGGTTGGCCTTGACGTCGGAAGCGGCTTCATCAAGGTCGTGGTCGTTGATCACACGGGAGACGAGCCCGAGGTCGAGAGTCTCATCGTCCACCGCCTCGGAGCCGATGCCATCGTCGAGGGAGAAGTCATGGATCCGGGCCTGGTGGCCGAGACCATCGACACTCTGTTCGTCGAGGAGGGCATCCACGACAGGGATGTGGTGGCTTCGGTGGGGGGGCGGGACCTGATCATCAAGCCCATTCAGATGGACCGGATGAAGAAGTCCGACGCTCGCGAGGTCATCCGGTGGGAGGCGGAGCAGCACGTGCCGTTCGACATGGACGACGTGCAGTTGGACTTCGAGATCACGGACCCCGAGGGTGAAGGCCTGCAGATGAGCGTGTTGCTCGTCGCCGCCAAACGGGAGCTCGTCGAGAACAAGGTGGCCCTACTCGAAGAGGCGAATCTCGCTCCTCGGATCATCGACGTAGACGCCTTCGCCCTGCACAATTCGCTCCAGCTCAACTACCCTGAAGCCATGAAGGGCATCTCCGGCCTGGTAAGCATCGGCCACGAGACGACGAACGTGAACATCATCGAGGATGGGGTGCCGGTCCTCACCCGCGATCTTACGTTCGGAACGCGACGCCTGTCGCTCGATCTGCAGCGCGAGCGCGGGATGTTGGCCGAAGAAGCCGAGGCGGTTCTCAGGGGCGAGAACGTAGACGAGAGGCTCCGGAATTTCCTTTACGAGCGGGCGCAGGAGGTGGGACGGGGGATCGAGCGTGCCTCGGCGTTCCTCGAGACCCAGGAAGTGGGGGCCAGCCTCGGGCGGCTCTACCTGTGCGGCGGCGGCGTGCGCGTTCCCGGCCTCGTCGAGGCGCTCGCCGAGCGGCTCGAAGTCGAGACGCGCGTCGCGAGTTCGTTCGAGGTGCTGAACGTCAAACCGGGCGCTGCCGAGACCGATAACCTCGAGCACATGGGGCCCATGATGATGCTGGCCGTCGGACTGGCCCTGCGGCACGCGGCATGAGGTCCCGGCGATGATCGAGGTCAATCTCCACCCCGAGGGATCCAAGCGGCGTCGGAAGGGGCGCAAGCTTCCGAAGGCACCTGGCTGGTTGAAGTCAACCGGCACCGGGGACGGTCGTGACCGGTGGTCGATCGCGGCTACGGCGATCCCCGCCCTGGTCCTCCTGGTCGTCGGCTGGATGTGGTTGTCGCAGCGTAGCGATCGCGGCGCGTTGGACGACCGGATCGTGGAGGCCGTGGAAGATTCGAGCCGACTTTCAGACCTGAGGGCGCTCAGCGACAGCCTGATGGCCCGTGAGGCACAGATCAGCGAACGGCTCGAGCTCCTCCACGGTCTCGACGGCGGCCGCTTCGTGTGGCCCCGCCTTCTCGACGAGTTCAGCCGGGCTCTCCCGGACTACGCCTGGCTGACGTCGATTCGCGAGGCCAGCGCCCTTCCGGACCTCCAGGTCCAGATCGACGGGATGGCAGCGAATCCGCTGGCGGTCACCGCATTCGTGCGCAGTCTCCAGGAATCGCCTTTCGTGGAGCAGGTTCGGATTCTCGGGAGCCAGGAACAGGACCTGGACGGATTCAGTGCGCACACGTTCAAACTGATCGTCGGATACTCGGAGCCTCCGGAACCGGCGGCGCCTGATGCCATGGAGGGTACCTGACCATGGCGATCCTTCCGCAGGACCAGCGCCAGCAGTTGATGCTGCTCCTGATCATCTTCGCAGTGGCGGCGGGCGCGCTGTACTACAACTTCATCTACAGTTCGGGGGCCACGGAGATCGTGAGCCTGACCGACCGCGTGGAAGATCTCGAGACCCAGAACGAGATCGCGGAGGCGCGGATCGGAAACCTGCAGCAGCTGCGCGACCGGATCACTCAGGCCGAGATCCAGTTCGACCTCGTCGAGCGCCTGGTGCCGTCGGATGCGGAGGTTGCGGCGATCTACGAGGCCATCGCGACCCAGGGCCAGGCCCTCGATCTGCGCCTGATCAACGTGGAGCCGAGCCTACCGGAGCCTGCCGACAGCGGGGCTTACTTCTTGCGGCAGGAGTGGCAGATGGAGGTGGAAGGGGACTACCACTCGCTGGCCGAGTTCCTGACCCGTGTGGCCTCTTTTGACCGCATCGTGCGCCCGCACGTTACGCAGGTGAGTCCGGCGGGGGAGACGCCGAGCGGGCGGCAACTGGTGATCGCTTCCTTCGGATTGGAGACATACGTGCTGGCTCCGGAAACGGCGCAGGCGGCCATCACGGAGGGTGGAGAGTGATTGCGCGCGGACTGACGGCCGCGGCCCTTCTTCTCCTGGCAGCACCCGGACTGCGGGCGCAGGATAGCGAGCCGGACGATGCCGCCGAGGTGGAGCGGGCGCAGACCGCTCCCACGCTGGAGCGAGAGTCGTTTTCGTATTCTAGCGCCGGGCGCCGGGATCCGTTCAAGGCGCTCGAGGCTGGCGACGAGCTCGGGCCCCGATTTGAGGACCTCGAGCTCAGCGGGATCATATTCAGCCCCCAAGCGGGAAGCGTGATCGTCCTGGTGGATCGATCGACGCAGCGACGGTACCGCGTCTGGGAAGGCGACATCGTTGGCGGCGCGACGTTGCTCGATGTGACGCCGGACGAGGCGGTCTTCAGGGTCACCGTCTTCGGCGTGAGCAGACAGGAGACGCTGCGCCTGAAGAACATGGACAAGGAGCAGGGCGGATGATCGGCAAACAGGTCCTCGCGACCCTCCTGGCAACCCTCTGGGCCGTGGCGCCCGTGGGCCACGTTCAGGAGGTCCGGATCTCCTCTTCCGGAGATCAGACCGAGATCGCCGTCATCACGAGCGGCGAGGTGGAGATTCGGGACTTCATCCTGAGGGACCCGGCGCGCCTGATCCTCGACGTGCACGGCGCGGTCAACGAGCTCCCCGAAGGCACCTTCGAAGGCATTGGGCGCGGCGGCATCGTGAGGCTGAGGAGCAGTCAGTTCAGAGACAATGTGGTCCGCCTCGTGTTCGACCTCGCGCGGCCGGCGAACTATGAGACGGTAGCGGAGAGTGGGCGGTACACCGTTCGCTTCACGAACCCTGGCGTAGCGTTCGAGGCGTGGAGTAGCGGCTCCGTGACCACCGGAACAGTCGCCATGATGGACCGTGTGCCCGAGCCGAATACGGCCCCCGTTCGCCCGACGTCGCGCACGATGCAACAGGATGCGGCGGCGGGTCTCGAGCGCATTACCGTGGCGTACGACAGCGCGAGCATGCTCGAGGTGCTGGCGGGTTTCTCCGAATTCGCGGGGGTCTCGATCGTCCCGAGTACGGACGCAGCCGCAATGACCGTGCAGGGCGTGGATATCCGCGACCAGCGTTGGGACGTGGCCCTCGACGCGATCCTCGCGTCACAGGGGCTGGGGTGGAGGTTGCAGTCCGAGGGGATCCTGATCGTGGACAAGCTGGAGGGGATCCGGGCACGTGACACGCTGCAGACGGAGACCCGGGTCTTCAAGATCAACTATGCCGCAGCCGATTCCGTGGCTTCGACACTCGAGCGGCTTGCCACGCCCAACCGCGGCCAGGTCGTTCCATACCTGGGCGCCAACTCGGTGATCGTTACGGACGCTCCGTCGGTCGTGGCACGCATGGACAGTCTGATCCGCAACCTGGACGTGAAGACTCCCCAGGTGTCGATCGAAGCCAAGATCATCTTCGTGGATCGGACGGATGTGATGGAGCTGGGGATCATCTACGATCTCAAGGACATGCAGGGGAATTCGATCAACGACGTGATCGCCGTTCCCGATCCGCTGAATCCGGGTGAGGTCACCAACCAGACGCTGGTGGACCTCGGTGGTAACTCCGTCGCTGTCCTGGCCAACGCCAACGACCGAGTCTTGACTCCGTCCCTGGAAATCCTCGCTTCCGTCGCCTTCGGGGACTTCTCGCTGTCCGCGTGGCTCCAGGCGCTCGAGCAGCACCAGCTGTCCGATGTGCAGGCTGCGCCGACGATCCAGGTGGTGGACAACCACCATGCCCGGATCCAGGTCGGTGAGAAGACCCCGGTCCGTGTGCTGGACTCGGGGACGGGGAACGTGCAAGCACAGGCGACGGTGCAGTACGAGGATACGGGCATCATCCTCGACGTGACGCCGCACATCACGAACAACAACCAGATCCTGCTCGACGTCACGGCCGAGCGGTCGGGAATTCAGACCGAGATCCCGGACGTCGGCTTCACGTTCCTGAAGCAGGTCGGCGCAACGCGCCTACTGCTTGACGACGGCGAGACGATGGTCATCGGGGGCCTCACTCTGAGTCAGGTGGACCGATCGGAGACGGGGATTCCGCTTCTCATGGACCTGCCAGTCATCGGAGCGCTGTTCCGCACGACCAAGAACTCGGAGCGCAAGACGGATCTGATCATCCTGGTGACGCCTCACATCGTGGACTAGGCGAGCGACCGGACCTCGGCCGGCCCGGACTGACCGCTTTTCGCGCCGGCGGTCTGGCGAACGGATCCTGAGGAGGACGTGGGGTCGGGAGGAATCCCGGCCCCGCGTTTTGCGTTCGGGTCGACCGCCGTATACTGGAGGCCGTCTCAGGCCGGGCACCATCCACGGAAGGCTGCCATGCTCAAGCATGTACGATTCACGACCGCCGGCGAATCCCATGGCACGGGAATGCTCGTCATCGTCGAGGGCATACCGGCGGGGCTTCCGATCTCCCCCGGCGACATCGCGCAAGACCTGGCTCGCCGCCAGCTGGGTTACGGTCGCGGCAGCCGGATGGCGATCGAGAAGGACGCGGGAGAGATCCTCGCCGGAATTCGACTCGGAGCGACGTTGGGCTCCCCCATCGCCGTGTGGATCCACAACCGCGACCATCCGAACTGGGAAACCTCGATGTCGGTAGACGCCCAGCCCGGGGCGGACGACGAGGAACTCCGCCGGGTCTATCTGCCGCGGCCGGGGCACGCGGACCTCGTGGGAATGTTGAAGTATGACCGGGCGGACGCCCGGGATATCCTCGAGCGGTCGAGTGCGCGTGAGACCTCGGCCCGTGTCGCCGCCGGCGCCGTGGCGCGCCGTCTCCTGTCGGAGCTCGGGGTGTCGATCGGCAGTCACGTCACACGGATCGGAGGGGAGCGAGCAGAGCGTCCGGCCGATCTGTCCTCAGACCTCAACGCGGTATCTGATGCCTCGGAGCTTCGTTGCCTCGATACCGGCGCTGAACGGCGGATGAAAAGAGCGATCGATGCGGCAGGCGAAGCCGGGGACACCCTGGGAGGCGAGTTCGAGGTGGTTGCGACGGGACTGCCAGTCGGGCTCGGGAGCTACGTGTCGTGGGATCGCCGCCTCGACGGACGCCTCGCGGGGGCCATGATGTCGATTCAAGCCATGAAGGGAGTGGAGATCGGCCTCGGCTTCGAGGCGGCCAGGCGGCGTGGATCCGATGTACACGACAAGATCGCCGCGGATCCGTCGCGGGATCGCACCGGGGGCTTCCGCCGCGTCGGCAATCACGCGGGCGGGTTGGAGGGAGGAACGACCACGGGCGAGCCTCTGGTCGTCCGTGTCGCTATGAAGCCCCTGAGCTCTCTAACCCGGGCGCTGGCGAGTGTGGACGTTCGGACTGGGGAGGCCACCGCCGCCGTGCGGGAGCGAAGTGACGTGTGCGCGGTTCCGGCCGCCGCGGTAGTGGGGGAGGCGATGGTCGCGCTGGTGCTGGCCGACGCGATGATCGAGAAATTCGGCGGAGATTCGCTGCCCGAGACGCGCGCCAATCTCGAGGCCTACCTGAGGCAGGCCGGCAAGCGGGCGCGGCTCTGGGAATGAGCCCACCGGCTGCCGGGGCATCCGACGACCGGAACCCGGCCAATCCGGCTTCCGTGGCCGGGCCGATCGTGCTGGTCGGGCTGAGCGGCGCCGGGAAGACGGTCGTAGGGCGGCTGCTCGCCAAGCGGCTCGAGTGGAGATTCGTGGACCTTGACGTCGAAGTTGAACGGGTCGCGGGCCGTTCGATCGCCGCTGTCTTCGCCGAGCAGGGCGAGGGCGATTTCCGCGATCTGGAGGACCGGGTGACGCGGTCGGCGACCGTCGATTCGAAGACCGTCGTGTCCACCGGCGGTGGCTGGATGGCCCGATCCGAGCTCCGCGAGACCTGGCCGGAAGCGGTACGCGTGTGGCTCCGGGTCGAGCCGGGCTCCGCTTTGTCCAGACTTGCGCGGGAACGCTCCACTCCCCCTCTTCTGGCGGGTTCGGACCCCGAGGCGGAGCTGCGACGGCTTCTCGCCAGCAGACTGCCCGCCTATCGGTTGGCCGAGATCGCGGTGAGCACGGACGGGCTGGCACCGGAGGCCGTAGTGAACGCCGTACTGGACGAATTGGCCGCTGCGGGGCGAGGCCCCGCCACACCATAACGTATACGCGGGAATCGATGTCGAGCGTCAAGAAGGCTAAACATCTGGTCATCGTGGAGTCGCCGAAGAAGGCACGTCTCCTGGGTCAGTACCTGGGAGACGATTACGTCGTGGAGGCCTCGGTCGGCCACGTGGTGGACCTGCCGAAGAAAGGTCTCGCAGTGGACGTGGACAACGGCTACGAGCCCGAGTACGTCACGGTGCGGGGCAAGGGCAAAGTGCTCGACCAGCTCAAGAAGCGGGCAAAGGCGGTCCAGGATATCCTGATCGCCACGGACCCGGACCGTGAGGGCGAGGCGATCGGCTACCACATCGCGGTCAAGCTCGGGTACGACAAGGATGACGGCCGTCGATTCCGGCGCATTCGGTTCAACGAGATCACGCCGTCGGCTGTCCGGGAGGCGGTCGTTCAGCCGGGTGACCTGGATCTCAACCAGGTGGAAGCCCAGCAGGCGCGACGCATCCTCGATCGACTGGTGGGGTACGGTCTGTCTCCGCTGCTGTGGAAGAAGATCTCACCGGTGGACCCGATCAGCCGCACCCCCCTCTCCGCCGGCCGGGTGCAGTCCGTGGCCGTGCGCCTGGTGGTAGACCGGGAACGAGAGCGCCGCCGGTTTCGAAGCGGCGCCTGGTGGGACCTGGCGGCCACCTTCGCGCGGGACGGACAGGAGTTCGCGGCGCAACTGACTCAGGTGGACGGCGTGCCTGTCGTGAAGGGCTCGGACTTCGACCCCGCAACCGGGCTGCCGAAGAATCCCGCCGCCGTAGCGCTGCTCGGCGAGGACGATGTCGAGACCCTGCGGGCGCGGATCGAAGGCGTCGGCTTCGAGGTGGCCGACGTCGAGTCGAAGCCGGTCACCCTGCGGCCGTATCCGCCGTTCACTACTTCCACGCTGCAGCAGGAAGCGAATCGCAAGTTGAACCTGGCCGTGCGGAAGACCATGCAGGTGGCGCAGCGCCTGTACGAAGCGGGCCACATCACCTACATGCGGACGGATTCGGTACAGCTGTCCGGGCAGGCGATCGGGGCGGCGCGGAGTAAGGTCGAGTCGCTGTACGGAAAGGAGTACCTGAGCGCATCGCCAAGGAACTTCAAGACGAAGTCGAAGGGAGCCCAGGAGGCCCACGAAGCGATCCGGCCGGCCGGCACTTCGATGCGGACGGCCCGCGAGTTGGGGCTGCACGGCGTGGACGCCTCCCTGTACGAGCTGATCTGGAAGCGGACCGTGGCTACCCAGATGGCCGACGCGAAGCAGCTCAGGGTCTCCGCCTCGATCACCGGGGATGGGGTGGAGTTCAGGGCTCGCGGCAACACGCTCACGTTCGCCGGCTTCCTGAGAGCGTACGTCGAGGGCAGCGATGACCCGGAAGCGGTTCTCGAAGACCGGGAGGTCGTGCTCCCGCCTCTGGCGTCTGGCGATTCGGTGGACACCCGGGAGATCGGGCCGGAATTTCACGAGACCCGTCCTCCTGCCCGGTACACGGACGCCTCGCTCGTCAAAGCGCTCGAGGCGGATGGAGTCGGCCGGCCGTCGACGTATGCGACCATCGTGGATACGATCCGGCAACGTGGATACGTCGAGGGCCGCAACAAGCAGCTCGTTCCCACCTTCATCGCCTTTGCCGTCACGGCCCTGCTCGAGAGTCATTTCGAGGACCTTGTCGATCCCGGATTCACGTCCGAGATGGAAAAGGGCCTCGACTCGATCGCGGACGGCGACGTGGACTGGCGCTCGTTTCTGGACGAGTTCTATCGCGGAGACGACGGTTTCGAGGCTCGCCTCGGCAGGGAGTCGGAGATCGACCCGCGCACGGCCTCCACTCTGACAGACTTCGACGACCTGAACGCGGACCTCCGCATCGGCCGGTTCGGTCCGTTCCTGGAGACCGTCGGAAACGGAGATCCTCTCCGGGCGTCCATTCCCGAAGACCTCGCTCCCGGGGACCTCACGGCGGAGAAGGCGGCGGAACTGCTGGCGGATCGGGAGAAGGCGGACAGCCCGATTGGGAACGATCCGGACACCGGCCTTCCTGTCTACATCAGGACCGGCCGATTCGGGCCGTTCGTGCAGCTTGGCGAGCAGACCGAAGACGGAGAAAAACCACGCAGATCCTCACTCTCCAAGGGCATGAGCACGGACGACGTGACCCTGGAAGTCGCATTGCGTCTCCTCTCTCTTCCGCGGGACCTGGGTGCGCACCCGGACAGTGGCGAACCGGTTCGCTCCGGCATCGGTCGATACGGACCGTACGTCGTGCACGACGGGGACTTCCGATCGCTCGAAAAGACCGACGATGTCTACACCGTAGGCCTGGACCGGGCCCTGGAGCTGCTTTCCCAACCGAAGGGGAAACGGAGTCGAGCGACGGCCAAACCGCTGCGCGACCTGGGCGAGCACCCGAAAGACGGTCAGCCGGTGGTGCTGCTGGACGGTCGGTATGGACCATACGTGAAGCACGGGAAGCTGAACGCCTCCCTGCCGAAGGGCATGTCCCCCAATGACATCACGCTGGAACAGGCTGTCGAAATGCTGGCGGCGCGCGCCGCCAGCGGGCCCCGCCGCCGGGGCGGCCGACGGAAGTAGACCCGGGAGCGACGCGGGAGCGGATGGTTGATCGACGCGTCACGGTAGTGGGAGGCGGTCTCGCCGGGTCGGAAGCGGCATGGCAACTGGCGCGCCTCGGGCACCATGTGGATCTGTACGAGATGCGCCCCGCGCACCCCACCCCGGCGCACCAGACGGACCGTCTTGCGGAGATCGTCTGCACCAACTCCTTCAAGTCGGAAAACCTCGACACGCCGCACGGTCTCCTCAAGGCGGAGATGCGGATACTCGGGTGTCTCCTGCTCCAGGTGGCGGATGAATTCAGGGTTCCGGCGGGAAGCGCGCTGGCCGTCGATCGGCACCTGTTCGCCGACGCCGTCACCGGGCGCCTCGAAGCAGAACCCGGCATCCGGATCGTGCGCGAGGAACTCACCGACCTTCCAGTCTCCCCCGCGATCGTCGCCACCGGGCCCCTGACGTCCGATGCCCTTTCGGAGTCAATCCGGGCGCGCCTCGGCACGGACGGCCTGTCCTTTTTTGACGCGATCGCTCCGATCTTCTCGCGCGAGTCCATCGACGAGGGCATCGTTTGGCTGGGATCGCGTTACGGGAAGGGTGAAGCGGCGTACCTGAACTGTCCACTCGACGAGGTCACGTACGAGGCCTTCATCGACGCTTTGCTGGCCGCCGACATCTACGAAGGCCACGACTGGGAGAACGTGCCCTACTTCGAAGGGTGCCTCCCGATCGAGGTAATGGCCCGACGAGGGCGGGACACCCTGCGCTTCGGTCCGATGCGCCCCGTTGGGCTGGAACTGCCGGCCACCGGCCTGAGGGCCCACGCCGTCGTTCAGCTCAGGGCAGAAGACCTGCGTGGCCGAATGTGGAATCTGGTGGGCTTTCAGACACGCCTTCGACGCGCTGAACAGGAGCGTGTGTTCCGGATGATCCCCGGACTCGAGGGGGCGGAGTTCCTGAGGTACGGTTCGATCCATCGAAACTCGTACCTGTGCTTTCCCCGGGCTCTCGCGCCCCATGGAGGACTGCCTGCCGAGCCTCGACTCCTGTTCTCCGGCCAGCTTACGGGAGTGGAAGGCTATACCGAATCGATCGCGAGCGGCCTCCTCGCCGCGCTCAACATCGACCGCATGGAGGCGGGTCTGACGCCCGCCCTCCCGCCCCCGAGCACGATGCTCGGCGGCCTGTACCGTTATCTGCGGGAAGCCGACCCGGATCACTTCCAACCGATGAACGCGAACTTCGGCCTGCTGGATCCTCTGGAGAAGAAGGTGCGTGGCGGGAAGAGGAAACGACGAGCGGCATATTCAGAGCGGGCGCTGGAAGAGATCGAGCGCTGGGCCAACGCGCATCGGCCCGGTGCCGGCAGCAGGGCCGCGGCTGTTTCATGAGCACCGACCGCATCGCGTCCGTCGAGGAGTTCCTCCGCTATGTACGAACCGAGCGCCGGCTCTCCGCTCACACGGAGGCGGCATACCGGCGAGACCTCACCGACTTCGCCGCTTTTCTGGGCGGGCACAAGGACCTGTCCGTATGGGGCTGGGGTGACGTAGACCGACTGGATATCCGGTCCTGGCTCGGCGACTTGGAGGGTAGGGGCCTGAAGCGTTCCACGGCCGCTAGAAAGCTCTCCGCCGTACGCGCGTTCTACCGGTTTCTACACCGAACCGACGTGGTCTCGCACAACCCGGCGCGGCTCGTCCGTACGCCTCGGAAACGTCGAGAGCTTCCGGGGTATCTGACGCGGGGCCAATCGGAGGCCCTGTTCGCGTCACTCGAAGCTTACGCCACCGGTGACCGGCCGTTGGCCGTGAGGGACCGCGCGATCATCGAGACCGTGTACTCGTGCGGCCTGCGTCTCGCTGAGGTGCAGGGGCTGGACGATGGCGATCTGGACTTGCGTCGCGGACTGGTGAAGGTGCTGGGGAAGGGGGGCAAGGAGCGCATCGTGCCTGTTGGGGCCCGGGCATGTGAGGCCCTGGCGGACTACCTTTCCCGGCGATCTGAAGTGTCGAGCCGCGAACTCCGGACGGGCGACGGCCGCCCGCTCTTCATTTCTCGCCGCGGAACGCGCATCTCGCGTCGGCAGATCCAGCGTTCCGTGGGCGCGTGGCTGTCCTGGGCGGCCGAAGGAGAGAATCTTTCCGTGCATGCCTTGAGGCACTCGTTCGCGACGCACATGCTGGACGAAGGCGCCGACCTGCTGGCGGTGAAGGAGTTGCTCGGGCATTCGAGCCTCTCGACGACCCGCATCTACACACACACTTCGAGAGAGCGGCTGGTGCAGACCTATCGACAGGCTCATCCACGGGCCGACTGACCCCGACCGGCGGCCCCGCCGCCGTCATCGAGAGGAGATTCCGGTGAGCTCGGTGCGAGCGACGACCATCCTGTGCGTGCGGCGCGACGAAGGCGTCGCGATCGGCGGAGACGGCCAGGTCACGATGAACGATACGGTGGTGAAAGCCGGCGCGACCAAGGTCCGCCGCATGAAAGGTGGCCAGATCCTGGCAGGTTTCGCCGGCGGGGTCGCCGACGCGTTGACCCTGTTCGAGAAGTTCGAGTCGCAGCTCGAACGCCACCCCGCCAATCTCATGCGGGCGGCGGTCGAGCTGGCCAAGGACTGGCGCTCCGACCGATATCTGAGGCGCCTGGAGGCCCTGATGATCGTTGCAGATCGCGAGCACAGCCTTCTGGTCTCCGGCACGGGCGAGGTGATCGAGCCGGATGACGGAATGCTGGCCGTAGGCTCAGGGGGCGCCTACGCGCTCGCGGCGGCACGCGCCCTGACGGCTCATTCCGACCTCCCCGTCACCGGCGTAGTGCGCGAGGCCCTCGGGATCGCGGCCGACATCTGCGTCTATACCAACTCGAACATCACGGTGCTGGAGCTTGGCGGATGACCACGCAGGGCACGAGCCGGGAACCCTTTGATTTCGCCTCGCTGACTCCACGGAAGGTCGTGGAGGAGCTCGACAAGTACATCGTGGGGCAGGACGAGGCCAAGAAGGCCGTGGCCATCGCACTCCGGAATCGCTGGCGCAGGCAGAACGTGGATCCGGATCTGCGGGACGAAATCCTCCCGAATAACATCATCATGATCGGCCCCACGGGAGTCGGAAAGACGGAGATCGCCCGCCGCCTGTCCCGTCTGGCTGGTGCGCCATTCGTCAAGGTGGAGGCCTCGAAGTTCACCGAGGTCGGGTACGTAGGCCGCGATGTCGAGTCCATGGTGCGTGACCTGGTCGACATCTCGGTCAACATGGTGCGCGGCGAACGGGAGGACGAGTTCCGGGAGGTCGTGGCGGACCGGGTCGAGGAGCGGCTGCTCGACCTGCTTCTTCCCCCCCTGGCCGAGGATGATTCCCCGGGCAGCGGGGCAGGCGCCGCCGCCGGGTCGGAGATCGCCCGCACCTTCGTGGTGCGAGCCACCGGAGAGGCGCAGCAGGAAACGCTGGAGGGAGAGGAGCCGCTGGACGGAAGACGGCGCCGCACGCGGGAGAAGCTCCGGGACCTGCTGAAGGCCGAGAAACTGGAGGACCGGGAAGTCGAGGTGGAGGTCACGGAGAGCACCGTGCCGACGGTGGACGTCAGCGCCATGGGCATGGACGGAATGGACTTCAACCTCGGTGACATCCTGGGGGACATGCTCCCGAAGCGCACACGTCGACGGCTGGTCACCGTCGCGGAGGCCCGGCGGATCCTGTTGTCCGAGGAGACCGACAAGCTGATCGACATGGACGAAGTGGTGGACGAGGCCGTGGACCGCGCCGAGAGCATGGGCATCATCTTTCTCGACGAGTTGGACAAGGTCGCGGGCTCCCGAAGGGACCAGGGGCCTGACGTATCCCGCGAGGGAGTGCAGCGAGACCTCTTGCCGATCGTCGAGGGCTCGACGGTGCAGACGCGCTACGGGATGGTGGGGACCGAGCACATCCTGTTCATCGCGGCCGGTGCGTTCCACGTTTCTCGCCCCTCCGACCTCATCCCGGAACTGCAGGGCAGGTTCCCGATCCGGGTGGAGCTTCACAGCCTCGGTGAGGCCGAGTTCGTGCGGATTCTGCTTGAGCCCAAGAACGCGCTGCTGACACAGTACCGAGCGCTCGTCGCGACCGAGGGTGCGGACCTCGAGTTCACGGAGGACGGGATCCACGAGATCGCACGGATCGCGGCGGAGGTGAATCAGAGTCTCGAGAACATAGGGGCTCGACGGCTGCACACGGTGCTGACGACGCTACTCGAGGATGTGATGTTCGGCCTGCCGGACACCGAAGGGCCCCTCCATTTCGTGATCGACGAGCACACCGTCCGCGAACGGCTGGCGCGAATCGTCCAAGACGACGACCTTCGGCGGTACATTCTCTGAATCCGTTGATCCATCGGCCGGCCCCGTCAGCAGGACGGGCCCGGAGTAGAAAGGATGCAGGCGGCCATCATGAGTGACCTGAAGCGAACGCCGCTGTATGACGCCCACGTGGCTCTTGGAGCCAAGATCGTGCCGTTCGCGGGCTTCGAGATGCCGGTCCAGTACCCGACCGGAATCACTTGCGAGCACGAGGCTGTGCGCTCGTCGGCCGGCATGTTCGACGTGTCGCACATGGGTGAGTTCCTGGTCGAAGGACCCGGGGCTCTCGCCTTCGTCTCGCATGTGACGACGAACGATCCTGCCCAGCTGGCCTTCGGACAGGTGCAGTACAGCGTATTCTGCCTGCCGGACGGCGGGATCGTGGACGATTTGCTCGTCTACCGGCTGGGAGACCGGAGTTTCCGCCTCGTGGTCAACGGGGCGAACATCGACAAGGATTGGGCGCACGTAGGCGGGCTGGCGGGCGACTTCGATGTCGAGCTCACGGACGAGAGCGACGACATTGGCCTCATCGCCCTGCAGGGGCCGGCGGCCGAGGCCATCCTCCAGCCGCTCGTAGACGTGGACCTCGCCCCGATCGGCTTCTACTGGTTCGAGGAAGGTCACGTGGACGGCATCCCCGGCATCATCAGCCGCACCGGCTACACGGGAGAGGCAGGCTTCGAGCTTTACCTGCCGCCCGAGGGTACGCGGGCCGTGTGGAATCACCTGCTGGATTCCGGCACGGGGCGCGGCCTCATTCCCGCCGGCCTCGGGTCGCGCGACTCGTTGCGCCTCGAGATGGGGTATGCGCTGTACGGCAATGATATCGACGAGCAGACCTCGCCTCTCGAAGCGGGGCTGTCCTGGCTCGTGAAGCTGGGCAAGGACGGATTCGTGGGGCAGGATGCCCTGGTCGCGCAGAAGGAGGCGGGTCTGACACGGCGACTCAGGGGCTTCAGGTTGGCCGAGCGCGGGTTCCCGCGCCCCGGGTACGACGTGATGTTCGGCGGCCAGGCCGTGGGCCCCGTCCGCAGTGGAACGCTCAGTCCATCCCTTGGATATGGCATCGGGACGGCCTATCTGCCGGCGGACGCGCGTCCGGGGGATGAGCTGGGAATACGCATCCGGGATCGTGAAATCGCCGGTGAGATCGCGCCATTTCCGTTCTACGATGGCGGATCGCTCGAGCGGTGAATCGAGATCGGCCGATGCGGGTCGCGGTCCTGACGGTATCCGATGGAGTGGTGGCCGGGGCCCGTGAGGACGCTTCCGGGTCTCTGATCGAGACCTGGGTCCGGGAGCGCGGGTTTCGCCTGGCGACGCGTCTGAGCGTTCCGGACGAGACGGGTGCGATCGCGGACGCGTTGGTCAGACTGTGTGATGCGGACGAGTGCGATCTCCTTCTCACGACGGGCGGCACGGGTCTCACGCCGAGAGACGTAACGCCCGAGGCTACTTGCGCAGTGCTCGAGCGCGCCGCTCCCGGGATCGCAGAAGCGATACGGGTCGACGGGTTTCGAAAGACCCCTCGAGCGGCGCTGGGCCGGGGACTCGCCGGCGTGCGAGGCTCAACCCTGATCGTGAACCTGCCGGGCAGCCCCGGCGGCGTGTCTGACGGCCTCGAGGTTCTTACGGCCTTCGTCGATCACGCCGTGGACCTGGTCCGCGGGCGTTTCACGAGCCACGACTGACCGGAGGCACCGCGTTGGCCCGAGTATTCGTGGAAACGGGAGACCTGGAAAGCGCCGTCGCCGTTCGTGAGGCCGCCACGTCCGACGGACATGACGTCGAGATGGTCGAGTCACCGGGCGAGGTGGAATCACGGCTCCGCCGCGAGGACGAGGAGATGGCCCTCGTTCTCACCGGGATCCTCGACGAGACGGTCTCTTCCCGGGTGTCAGGGGCGTTTGCGGGAGCGATCCCGAGGCCACCCCTGTTGGCGGTCGTGCCGGAACACGACCCGGAAGAGCTTCGCCGGATCGCTCGCCTGTTCGATCTGGATGAGGCGATATCGGCTCCGCCCGACCCCGCTGAGGTCCAGGTCGCCCTGCGGAGGCAGCTGGACCGCTACAGGCTTCAGGCGGACACCGGCATCGTCGGCCGAACGGAGGTGACACGCGAGGTTCTGGATCAAATTCACCTGATCGCCCCGGTCAACTCGACCGTGCTCATCACGGGGGAGAGCGGGACGGGAAAGGAGCTGGCGGCCAGGGCCATTCATCTTCTCTCTCCCCGCCGCAGCCGGCCGTTCATCGCGATGAACTGTGCAGCTGTTCCCGAGTCATTGCTCGAGTCCGAGTTGTTCGGACACGAAAAAGGCGCCTTCACCGGCGCCACCTCGCGACGCAAGGGCATGTTCGAGCTCGCCGATGGCGGAACGCTGCTGCTGGACGAGATCGGAGAGATGCCGTCCCAGCTTCAGACGCGTTTTCTACGCGTTCTCGAGACGCGGCGTTTCATGCGCGTGGGCGGTGATGTCGAGATAGGAGTGGACGTCCGACTGATCGCGGCCACCAATCAGGACCTTCGCGAGGCGGTACGCCGCGGGACGTTCCGGCGCGACCTGTACTACCGACTCAACGTCCTTCACCTCGAACTTCCGCCCCTGCGCCTCAGGAAGCCGGACATCCCGATCCTCGTCCGGTACTTCGTCCGGACGGTAAGCGAGGCCCACGATCGGGAGTTCAAGGGGCTGGCACCTGAGGCGATGCAGATTCTCCTCGAATACGACTGGCCCGGCAACGTCCGCGAGCTGCGCAACCTGGTCGAGTCGATGGTCGTGCTGGCGCCCGGTTCTGTGATCCGGGCCGAGGACATTCCACCCGAGATCCGCTCAGGCAAGGGCAGGTCGCTTCTGCCGATTTCCGCGAGCAGCGTGGCGGGCGCCCTCGAAAAGTCGGTCGACGAGCATGGGGCCGTGACGGCGCGAATTCCTCAGATGGAGTTCATCTTCCGGACGTTGGTGGAGATGAAGATGGACCTCGAGGATCTGCGCGCCGAGTTCGAGCGCTACCGGGGACGCCACCCTGAGCTGACGGGCGTCGCCCCCCTGATCGATCTCCACGTGGAGCCGATCGAGATCTCCGCCCCAGATGGAAACGGCCCCACCGAACCGGATGCCGACGAAGCGATACCCGTGATTCGGCTCACACCGGACATGACCATGGAGGATGTGGAGCGGGAGGCGATTCGATTCGCACTGCTGGAAGTGCGGGGAAACCGGCGGAAGGCAGCCGAACGATTGGGCATCGGCGAACGGACGCTGTACAGGAAGTTGCGGCAGTACGACATAGACGTCTGAACCCGCGCGCACCACCGCACGGGCTCGAGCAGCACCGGCGGGAGCGCTACCGCTGCGGCGTCTCGGGTACCGCGCGCGACATCACCGTCGATAGCTCCCGGTCCAGGATGATGCGTATGCTGGACCAGCGGGCGTTCTCCCGCCCCCGGTATTCGAGCACGAGAGGCCGGTCGAGGTCGATGTCGCCCTCGAACAGATACAGGGCGACCTGACTCTCCTGCTGCCTCAGCCTTTCCCGGTTGAAATCCGGGGTCACCGGGATGATCTCGAAGGGCCGGAAGACTATGTTCTGGGCGCGGATCTGCAGGTCGTTGGGCTCGTAGGTGCTCTCGACGGCGATCGTGTAGAACGACACGAAGAGCACGAGGGGCCACCCGCGTTCGCCGTTTCGACGGGACCGGTCCAGGATCTGTTCTCCGCGAGCGACTTTGTATCCGTTGAGTCGCCGGTAGGTGTCCGGTGCCGTCATTCGGATCACCCACTCGGTGAGCGGGGTCGCCTTGATGAACAGGTTGCCCTCGGGCACCTCGATCGGGATCGTGATGTTGTCCTGGGTCAACGCGCCGTACCCGGCGGGTGGGAGGGGACGGGCGCCTGGGATCTCGAGCGACTCGTGCCACCCGTCCTCGGCGTCCTGAGCGGTCGCCGGACGGGCGCCCACGGGTGACTCGGGGACCTGCGTTCCGCCGCACGACGCCCCCGCCAGAACCGCGAACCCTACGGCTGTGCGCCTCAGGAACCGGCCATGCGTGACTCTCACGTTGCCTCCACTGGGTCCGGAGTGACGAGGGCGAAGATGCTCTCGACCAGAGTATCGAGGCCCTCCCTCGTCCGTGCCGACGTCGCCAGGACCTGGTCGGCCGGAGCGTCCAGGTCACGCCGCGCGGCTTCTACCGCCGCCCGCCGGGCGGCTCGATTCAACTTGTCGATCTTCGTCAGGACGTACAGGACCGGGATCTCGTGTCCGGCCAGGAAAGAGAGCAGCCGCCGGTCGGCCGGGAGCACGCCACGGCGCGAGTCAATAAGGATCACCACGCCCTGGAGGTGGCGATTGTCGCCGAGGAATGGCTCGATCAGCGCCGGCCAGCGATCACGCATCTCTTCCGGTGCGCGGGCATATCCGTAACCGGGCAGGTCCACGACGAAGAAGGCGTCGTTGACCTCGTAGAAGTTGATCTCCCGGGTCTTGCCTGGAGTCTGCGACACACGCGCCAGCTTCTTCCGCCCGAGCGCCGCGTTGATCAGACTGGACTTTCCGCAATTCGAGCGTCCGGCGATCGCCACCTGCGGCAGGTCGCCGGGAGGGACCTGGTCCGCCCGCCCGATCGCGCCGGCGAACTCCACCTGCCTGACTCGCGGCGTGTCTTCTGCGGCCGGGGCGCGATCCACGAGAGCGGCTACGCCTCGCGTCGCTTGGGCTCCGGCTCCAGGATGAGGAGGGGCTCCTTGTCCTCGGTGATCGTCTCTTCCGTGATCACCACCTCGCGA
This sequence comes from Gemmatimonadota bacterium, assembly GCA_039585235.1. Taxonomy (GTDB): domain Bacteria; phylum Gemmatimonadota; class Gemmatimonadetes; order Palauibacterales; family Palauibacteraceae; genus Benthicola. Next base: position 117,738 of record JBDGWG010000001.1, read on the forward strand.
ACGTCCTCGCGTGACGGAAGGTCGAACATGATCTCCGTCATCACCCGCTCGAGAACAGCCCGCAGACCCCGAGCACCGGTTCCCCGTTCCATCGTCTTATGGGCTGTGGCGCGCAGCGATTTCGGGTCGAACGTCAGACCGACCCCTTCGAGCTCGAACATCTTGGTGTACTGTTTGACGAGGGCGTTCTTGGGACGCGTGAGGATCTCGACAAACGCTTCCTCATCCAGGTCGTGCAGCGTGACCATGACCGGGAGCCGCCCGACGAGCTCCGGTATCAGTCCGTACCGCAGCAAGTCCTCGGGCTCCACGTGCATGAGCGGCTCGTCTCCGTCCGCGGCGGTGCGATTCTCTGAGTCGTCGAATCCGATCTGCCGCTTCCCGAGCCGATCCTGGATAATCTCTTCCAGGCCGTCGAACGCCCCGCCACAGACAAACAGGATGTTACTGGTGTCGATCTGGATGTACTCCTGCTGCGGGTGCTTCCTGCCGCCCTGCGGTGGGACGGACGCCACCGTTCCTTCCAGGATCTTCAGAAGCGCCTGCTGCACCCCTTCGCCGCTCACGTCACGCGTGATCGACGGATTCTCGCTCTTCCGCGCGATCTTGTCGATTTCGTCTACGTAGACGATACCCCGCTCGCACTCGGCCACATTGTAGTCACCGGCCTGGAGCAGGCGAACGAGGATGTTCTCCACATCCTCGCCCACGTATCCGGCCTCGGTGAGTGTCGTGGCGTCGGCGATCGTGAACGGAACCTGCAGCATGCGGGCGAGCGTCTGGGCAAGCAGGGTCTTGCCGACGCCCGTCGGACCGAGGAGGAGGATGTTCGACTTCTCGATCTCGACGTCGTCGACCACGCTCTGGTTGTTGATCCGCTTGTAGTGATTGTACACGGCTACGGCAAGGGTCTTCTTCGCGACTTCCTGCCCGATGACGTACTCGTCCAGAACCTCTTTGATCTCGGAGGGAGCGAGGACCTCCGCGATCTGGCTGGTCGCCTCACGATCCTCCTCTTCGGCGAGGATCTCGTTGCACAGCGAGATGCACTCGTTGCAGATGTAGACGTTCGGCCCCGAGATGAACTTCTTGACGCTGTCCTTCGACTTCCCGCAGAACGAGCAGCGCAAGTGCTTGTCACCGGCCATGCGTGAATCTCCTGACGACGTCCTTGTCAGCCCCCGTGGGGCCCGCCTTCACGGGCCTCCGTGGGCATCGCCCTCACCTCACCGCCACCGTCGTTCTCTTCGTCCTCCCGCGGACCGGAGTCGCTCGACGCCGCCAGTGTCGCCGGCTCGATAACCCGATCGATGAGACCGTAATCTACAGCCTCGACGGGAGACATGTAGCGGTCGCGGTCCACATCCTCCGCAATCCGCTCGATGCTCTGTCCGGTATGCCCGGCCAGCAGCTCGTTCAGCCTCTCCCGGGCGAACAGAACTTCTCGCGCCTGGATCTCGATGTCGGATGCGGATCCCTGCGATCCGCCCGACGGCTGATGAATCATGATCCGGGAGTTCGGCAAAGCCGAACGCTTCCCTGGAGTACCCGCGGCCAGGAGAAAGGCCCCCATCGAGGCGGCCATTCCCATGCAGATGGTGGCCACCGGAGCGGTCAGGTACTGCATCGTATCGTAGATCGCGAGGCCGGAGTAGACGCTGCCGCCCGGGCAGTTGATATAGATGTTGATGTCGCGATCGGGGTTGTCCGCCTGCAGGAACAGGAGCTGCGCGATGACTACGTTCGCCACGTCGTCGTTGATGGGCGTGCCGAGAAAAACGATGCGATCCATCAACAGTCTGGAGAAGATATCGTAGCTCCGCTCGCCGCGGCTCGATCGCTCGATCACGTAAGGCGCGTAAATTGGCATTATTCCCCTTCGTATCGCCCTTTAGCGTGTTTCTCTTCTCATGCTACCCGACCGCGAGACATGGTTCCTGCCCGCGTCACTCGATTCCGGACTCCCCTTTCAGGTACTCGAACACCCTCTCCACAGCAAGATTCCGGCCCACGGCCTCGAAACTCCCCTCCCGGGCCAGCTCCCGGCGAATCTCCTGCGTCGAGACCCCTCGTGCCTCGGCGAGGCGCTCGATCTCTTCCCGCACCTCGTCATCGGATGCCTCGAGCTCTTGGCGCTCGATGATCCGGTCGAGGATCAGCTGTTCCTTGATCCGACCTTCGGCCAGCGGCGCCAGCTCGGAACGGGCCTCACGCAGCTTCTCCGGATCGGCGTCCTCCGGTGCCTGGATCATCTCGTCCAGGTATCTATCCACCAGCGCGCGTGGCACGGCGAACGGGTTGGCGTCGATCACCGCCTGCATGATCTGTCCCCGTAGTCGGGCCTCGGCTTCGTCTTCGTGGTGTCGGGCGAGATCGCTCCGTATCGCTTCGTCGAGACCCGGGAGGTCCTCGAAGCCACCAGCTTTCGCGGCCAGGGAATCGTCCAGCTCGGGCAGAAGCTGCTCTTCTACCGAGTCCAGCCGTATGTGCAGGCGGCGCGTTTCGCTGCCGGCTTCGGCGCCTTCCTCGGCGAAGGTGATGTCGAAGGTCCTCGCCTCACCCGGACCGATCTCCTTGATCGCGCTCTCCACGTCCTCAAGGGCCTGCCCCGAGCCGAGCACGAACTGGTAGGGCCGAGCCTCGCCAGTGGGCTCCGAGTCCGGTTCGGGAAGCGGCTCGATGGCCACAGACACCCTTTCGCCGTCCTGCGGGCTGCGGTCGACCTCGTTCCACTCGGCGTGCTCCGAGCGAATCCGCTCCAGGATCTCGCCCACTTCATCGTCGGTCACCGGGGCGAGCTCGCGCTCGATCTTGAACCCGCCGACCCGATCGAGCGTGACGGTCGGCATGATCTCGAATTCGGCCTGGAATGTCAGTCTTTCGCCCGGGGCATACTGGACGTTCGTGATGTGGGCCGCCCCGGCAGGACGAAGCTCCGTCTCATCCACGGCCTCCCGGTAAGCCTCTTCCACCAGGACGCCGCGCACGTGCTCGTCCAGGAAGTCACCGTATCGCTGCTCGATGACATCGGCCGGGATCTTGCCGCGTCGAAAACCCTTGATCCTGACTCTCTTTCCGAGGCGCTTTCGCTCGGCCGCTCGCGCCCGCCCGACTCTCTCGGGGGGGATCGTGATCGTGAGTTTGCGCGTCCAGCCGTCGCCGACCTCGACGGCTACGTCCAGCTGGCGGTCCTGTACATCTCCGACCGATATATCTGCTGACATCAACCGTTCCTCATTTTCCTGGGTGCTCGTGGACACGAACGCTGCCCGGACGGCGCATCGTTGAACGACGCGCGTCTCCCGCGCCCTCGCTTCTCGTGGATGCGAAAGGGGGGACTCGAACCCCCACGGCCCTCGGGCCACCAGCTCCTAAGGCTGGCGCGTCTACCGATTCCGCCACTTTCGCGCCGCTCGGTAGGTCCACCGATTACGGCCCAATATTCTAACCTCTGCCCTGATTCACGGCCAATGCGAGGGTTCGTCGGTCGAGCAAGGCAACTGGGCGGACCCCAAAAAAGAGCGGCGCCCTCGAGGAGGACGCCGCTCCGCGCGACACGACCCGGGTTTGCCCCGGGGAGCGCATGTCCTACCGAGGAATCGCTATCGTGAGTGGGACTTCAGCTCCGTCGGCGGGATCGAACACGTCCAATCCGACCACGTCGCCCGGTTCCAACGTCTCCACGGCCTCACGATAATCGGCAATGTCACGGATGGGCTGCCGGTTGATCGATGTGATCACGGTTCCGCGGAGATGGCCTAGCGAGCGGCGTGCGTAAGGGCCGTAGTCGTCGTACGATGCGATGACGACTCCCTGGATACCACGCGGCAGGTCCAGCGCCCGGCGTACCTCGGCCGTGATTTCCTCGACCTCGATTCCCATAGGGTCCGAACTCTTCGTCTCGACCACTCGAGGTGTGGCTTCGCGGTTCAGATCGCCGGCGTCCATGAGTCGGACGCGGACCGTTTCACGCTTGAGGTCGTCCCTGCGGACGACAGTGACGTCCACCGTTTCGCCGGGCTCATGGCGGCGGATCTTCCTCTGAAGGTCGGGCACGGACGCGACCTTCTCGCCCTCCACCTCGACGATCACGTCGCCGACCAGGATCCCCGCCCGGTCGGCGGCCATACCCTGATTGACACCCATGACCTTGGCTCCCGCGATCTCATCGAGCTCGTAGTAGCGGGCTTCCGTGTCGTCCACGAGCTGGATGGACACACCGAGCAGTGCGCGCCGGACCTCGCCATACTCGACCAGGTCGTCGATTACCTCCTGGACCAGGTCGATGGGCACTGCGAAACCGTATCCCTCGTTCGAGCCGGTGCTGGAGGCGATCGCCGCGTTCATGCCGATCACCTCTCCTCGGATGTTGAGCAGAGGTCCGCCGGAATTTCCGGGATTGATCGCGGCGTCCGTCTGGATGAAGTCCTCGATCGCCAGGTTGTCCTCGTCCCGATTCGCGAACTCCTGTCCGATGATGTTGATGTTCCGTCCCTTGGCGCTCACGATCCCGGCCGTGACCGTGGTGAGGAGCGGACCTCCGACACCCCTGAACCCGGGACTGCCGATCGCCAGCGCCCATTCGCCGACCCGCGTAGCATCGCTCGAACCGAGTGTCACCGGCGTCAGGCCGTCCACGCCGAGCTTGAGGAGCGCCACATCCGTCGTCGGATCCCGACCCACCAGCTGCGCGTCGAACTGACGTCGGTCGCTGAGCTGGATCTCGATCACGTCGGCTCCCTCCACGACGTGGTTGTTCGTCACTATGTACCCGTCTTCACTGATGATGAACCCGGAGCCGCTGCCTCGCACGCGCTGCGGCGGGCGCTGCTGGAAGAAGTCCTCGAACGCCGGGGGGAGGGCGCGACCGTCCCGAACATGCTCGGGGATGTTGCGCTCGACGAAGATCGTCACCACGGCGGGTGTGACGCGCTCGGCGATGTCCGAGAAGCCCGCAGCCGGCAGAGCGTCGCCCTGAACCGGCAGGGGGTCCGCCACGCGGATGTTGAGAGGCGGGTTATCCGCCATTCGCGCCAGGCCTGGCGGCGTAAGATCGAGTCGTCCCGCTATTCCGAGACCCACAGCGAAGGCCACCGCAGCGGTCAGCATCAGGTTCAACTTGGTTCGCAACGCGTCGTTCATCATGCTCCCGTCGCTTCTCTTTAAGTGCCGCGGCGCCCGCCGGCTCACCGCTCTCTCCCGCTCCTTCTAGTATGGCGCCGGAGCTCGTTCGGTTCCACCCGTCCCGAACGCACCGCAAACCCGGTGTCTCTAAAAACTCCACCCTGAGACACGCAGAGCCACCCTCAGGTTGCCCCGGCGTGGGACGGACGGGCAAGGATGAGAAAACGGCGTCCCGAGGGACGCCGCCTTCTCCCAGCCCGTTCGCGTTCCGGCGACTACTTGTCCTCTGCCTCGTCCACGATCTCGTAGTCGGCCTCGACGACTTCCTCGTCGCCTTCCGCGGCCGCCTCAGCATCTTCCTCGAAATCCGGCGTCGGTTCTGTCGCCTGATCGCCCATTCCGGCCTTCGAGTAGATCTGTTGCGCCAGGTCCTGGACGGCCTGCTGAATCTCCTCTGTGGCCGCGCTGATCTCGGCGGTGTCGTCCTGCTTGAGCGCCTGCCTGCCGCGTTCGAGCTTGGCCTCGACGTCGGCCTTGCCTTCCTCTTCCACCGAGTCCTTCCAGTCTTCCAGGTTCTTCTCGGTCTGGTAGATCAGGGAGTCGAGACGGTTGCGCGCCTCGGCCTTGTCGCGTCGTCCCTTGTCCTCTGACGCGTGTTCTTCGGCGTCATGCACCATCTTCTCGATCTCGGTGTCCGAGAGGCCCGACGAGGCCTCGATCCTGATCTTCTGCTCCTTGCCCGTCGCTCGATCCTTGGCGCTCACGTGCAGGATCCCATTGGCGTCGATGTCGAAAGTGACCTCGACCTGCGGCACACCGCGCGGCGCCGGCGGGATCCCCGTCAACTGAAACCGACCGATAGTCTTGTTGTCCAGCGCCATCTGTCGCTCGCCCTGCAGGACGTGTATGTCCACTGTGGGCTGGCTGTCCTCCGCGGTCGAGAAGATCTCGCTCTTCTTCGTCGGGATCGTCGTGTTCCGACCGATCAAGGTCGTCATCACTCCACCAAGCGTCTCGATCCCGAGCGACAACGGAGTCACATCCAGCAGGAGCACGTCCGTGACGTCGCCAGCAAGCACACCACCCTGGATCGCCGCGCCGATGCCCACGACCTCGTCCGGGTTCACACCCTTGTGCGGCTCCTTGCCGAAGAAGTTCCGCACCGTGTCCTGGATCTTCGGAATCCGGGTTGATCCGCCGACGAGGATCACCTCATCTATGTCTGACGGGTCGAGCCCGGCGTCCGTCAGTGCCTTCTGCATCGGCTCTTTCGTGCGCTCGATCAGGTCGTCCACCAGCTGCTCGAGCTTCGACCTGGAGAGCGACAGGTTCAGGTGCTTGGGTCCGCTCTGGTCCGCCGTGATGAACGGCAGGTTGATGTCGGTCTGCGTCGTGCTGGACAGTTCGCACTTCGCTTTTTCCGCGGCTTCCTTGAGTCGCTGCAGGGCCATCGGGTCCTGGGACAGGTCGATTCCCTGGTCCTTCTTGAACTCGGTGACCAGCCAGTCGATCACCCGCTGGTCGAAGTCGTCGCCTCCAAGGTGGGTGTCGCCGTTCGTCGCCTTGACCTCGAACACGCCGTCCCCGAGCTCCAGGACTGAAATGTCGTACGTGCCTCCCCCGAGGTCGAACACGGCGATCTTCTCCTCGGACTTCTTGTCGAGACCGTACGCCAGCGCCGCCGCTGTGGGCTCGTTGATGATGCGCAGGACCTCGAGACCCGCGACCTTCCCCGAGTCCTTCGTAGCCTGGCGCTGCGCGTCGTTGAAGTACGCCGGGACGGTGATCACGGCCTGCGTGACCTCCGTGCCGAGATAGTCCTCCGCCGTCTGCTTCATCTTCTGGAGGATCATGGCCGAGATCTCAGGCGGTGTGAACGTGCTGTCCGCGTTGGGGACCTTGACCTGCACGCGGTCCTGTGAATCGCATTCGATCTCGTACGGTACGAGCTTTCGCTCCGACGTCACCTCCGAGCACTTCCGGCCCATGAACCGCTTGATCGAGAAGATCGTGTTGCGCGGGTTCGTGACCGCCTGGCGCTTGGCGACCTGGCCGACGAGTCGCTCATTGTCCTTGGTGTAGGCCACGACCGACGGCGTCGTGCGGGTTCCCTCGGCATTTGGGATCACCACCGGGTCGCCGCCCTCCATCACCGAGACCACGGAGTTCGTCGTGCCCAGGTCGATTCCTATGATTTTGCCCATTTCGCTTCCTTTCCGGTCTTGTCAGACGGCGGCCCCCGGCGGACCGGTGTCTTCTTTATCGAGTGCGGGACAGTGCAAGCGATGTGCCGGACTCCGTGCTCGAAAGGCCCCCGATTTCGCCGTTTTTCACGACATTCTGACACCATGCCACCTTCGGGGTGTCAGAACGGCAGTAACCGGGAGCATGCCAACATGGCGGACCCGTGGTTCGGCGCGCCCACCGTTACGTTGCGCCGGCAGATTCCCCCTCCTACCGTGGGGCCATGTTTCCGCTCAGAGACGAGAACCCTACCGAGCTCATCCCACTCGTCACGTTCCTGATCATCCTGGTCAACGTGGGTGTCTGGCTGTTCGTGCAGGGGGCGGGAGCCGGGCCTCTGTTTCTTTCGTCGCTATGCGAGTACGGGGCCATCCCGGGCGAGGTCACCGGGGCGATTCCCGCGGGGACGGACGTGGCTCTCGGTCCGGGAGCGTCGTGCCGCACGGGGGGGCTCAGGCTCGGAAGCCTCCTGACTTCCATGTTCATGCATGGTGGCTGGATGCACCTCATCGGCAACATGTGGTTCCTGTGGGTGTTCGGGAACAACATCGAAGACTCGATGGGACACATCCGGTACGTGATCTTCTACCTGCTGACCGGTGTTCTGGCGGCCGCCGCACACATCGTCACGGATCCCTCGGGCGCCATTCCCACGGTCGGCGCCTCGGGGGCGATCAGCGGCGTCATGGGAGCCTACATGGTCCTGTACCCGAAGGTGCGGGTGCAGACGCTCATCTTCCTGGTGATCTACATTCGGGTTCTGCCCCTGCCCGCATGGGCCTTGCTGGCCTACTGGTTCTTCATTCAGGTGGCGGGTGGCAGCGCGGCGCTCGGCGGCGGTGGGGGCGGAGTGGCGTTCTGGGCCCACGTGGGAGGCTTTGTCGCGGGGGTGGTGCTGATCAAGCTCTTCGAAAAGCGGAAGCTCGTTTCGGCCAAGCGGGCCGGGCACAGGCTCACACGAGAGGAGATGGGGCGTTGGGATCCCTGGTGAGATGGCGGCGGGTGGCATCCACCGGCCTTGCGTTGCTCCTGCTGGCGCCGGCGGCTGCGTGGGCCGTTCAGCAGGCTGGCGGATCGACCCTGATCGAGACGGGCGTGATCGGCGAACCGTTCCTGATTCGGGTCGCCCGCGGCCTGCTGGCCCTGGCCGTGATTCTCCTGGTGCTGTGGCGGTTCTCGCCCAAGCGGAAGTCGATCGACTGGACGTTGGTGGCGAAGGGGCTGGGGCTGCAGCTCATCTTCGCGCTGCTGGTGCTGAAGACCACCTGGGGACGCGGGTTCTTCAGCATCGTCAACGACGTGTTCATCGCGCTGATCAGTTACACGCTGGCCGGTGCGCGGTTCGTCTTCGGCTCCCTGGTCGACTACTCGACCCCCGTCACCGGCGGAGAGGGAATCGTCGAGATCGGATCCAACTTCGCCTTCGCCGTCCTTCCGACCATCATCTTTTTCTCGGCCCTGATGACCGTGTTGTACTACGTGGGCGTGATGCAGTGGATCGTGAAGGGCGTAGCGTGGGTGATGCAGCGGACGCTCAAGACCAGCGGCGCGGAGACCACCTCGGCTGCCGGGAACATCTTCGTCGGCCAGACGGAGGCCCCGCTGCTGGTGAAGCCGTTCGTCAAGGACATGACGATGTCGGAGCTGAATACGGTGATGACCGGCGGCTTCGCCACCGTGGCCGGTGGGGTGATGGCAGCCTACGTGGCCATGCTGGCCGGCTATTTTCCGACCATCGCGGGCCACCTGCTGGCCGCCAGCATCATGGCGGCCCCGGCCGGGATCGTGGTGAGCAAGATCCTCATGCCGGAGACCGAGGAGCCCAAGACCCGGGACAGCCTGGACTTCGACATCGAGCAGGACTCCGTGAACGTCATCGATGCCGCCGCCGGCGGAGCTTCGGACGGGATGCGCCTGGCCCTCAACGTAGGCGCCATGCTGATCGCGTTCCTGGCTCTGATCGCGCTGATCAACGGTCTTCTCGGGTGGACCCTCGGGCTTGTGAACATCGAGGGCATCACGCTCGAATGGCTGCTCGGGAAGGCCTTCGCGCCGGTCGCCTGGCTGATCGGCGTGCCATGGTCGGACGCGGCCGAGATCGGCACCCTGTTCGGGGTGAAGATGGTGGCCAACGAGTTCGTGGCCTTCCAGATGCTGGCGGACGGGGTAGCGGGCGGTACGACCCTGTCACCCAAGTCGGTGATCATCGCGACATACGCGCTCACCGGCTTCGCCAACTTCTCGTCGATCGCGATCCAGATCGGCGGCATCGGCGGGATCGCCCCCGAGCGCAGGCACGATCTGTCCAGGCTGGGTGTGCGCGCCATGCTCGGGGGCACGGTCGCCACATGGATGACGGCGACGCTCGCCGGGGTGCTGGCGTGAGCTCCCCCGGAAGGGAAGCGGCGGGCCTCGCCTCCCGGGCTCGTGAGGCGGCCGATGTGGTCAGGGCTCGCGTGGGCGACCTTCAGCCGGTCGTGGGTCTCGTGCTCGGATCGGGACTGGGCTCTCTGGGGGACGAATTCGAAAACGCCGTGCGGATTCCATACGAGGATATCCCTCACTGGCCCCCCGTCGGGGTGACCGGACACTCCGGCACGCTGGTCGCCGGCGTTCTCGAAGGAGTGCCGGCCGTCGCCCTCAAGGGACGGGCTCACCTGTACGAGGGCCATTCCGCAGGCCTCGCGACGCTTCCCATCCGGGTCCTGGCGGCCCTCGGCATTCGCGCCCTCTTCGTGAGCAACGCGGCCGGGGCCCTCAACCGCGGTTTCAAGCCCGGGGACCTGATGTTGATCTCCGACCATCTGAACCTGATGGGGCAGAACCCGCTCACCGGCCCCGTGGTCGAGGGTGACGAGAGATTCCCGGACATGAGCGACGCGTACGACGCGCGGCTCAGGGGCGTCGTTCGGGATACGGCCCTGGCGGAAGGCATACCGCTGCAGGAGGGTGTGTACGCGGGCCTCCTCGGGCCGAGCTACGAGACTCCGGCCGAGATCCGCATGCTGGAGCGAATGGGGGCGGACGCCGTCGGGATGTCCACGGTACCTGAAGTCATCGTCGCGCGCGCCATGCGGATTCGATGCTTCGGTATCAGCTGCCTCACCAACTTCGCGGCCGGGATCAGTCCCGAGGCGCTCTCGCACGACGAGGTAATGGAGACCACGGAGCGAGTCGGAGGACAGTTCCGTTCACTGGTGCGCTCGGTGGTCGCCCGGATAGAGCCCGCGCTCTAGTCCTGGTCGGGATCCGTCCAGTGGTTTACCGGCGTGCTTCCGGCACCCAGTCCCGGCGCCGAGGCAATCGCCCGCCTGGTGTAAGAGACAGCCCGATCCACCGCCTGCTCGAGCGTTCGTCCCCTGGCGAGTCCAGCCGCGATCGCGGCCGAAAGGGTACACCCCGTCCCGTGTGCGTTCCCGACGGCTAGTCTGGGCGCTCTCCACTCGCGCCACCGGTCCCCGTCGAACAAGAGGTCCACCACATCGCCGGCCTCGAGGTGTCCGCCCTTGACGAGAACGGCGCGGCAACCTGCCTCGACGAGGCGCGATGCTGCCTCTCGCATCTCGTGCTCCGTGCGCACCGACATCTCGGCGAGAATGGCCGCTTCGTCCAGGTTCGGGGTGACGAGACTCGCCAGTGGCATGAGAGAGGACTTCAGGGCCCCCACGGCCTCACGTTCGAGAAGGGGATCTCCGCTCGCCGCGACCATCACCGGATCGAGCACGTAGTGACCGATATCGACTCGCGTCAGTGCCCCCGCGACGGCTTCGATGGTCGGCGCATCGGCCAGCATCCCGGACTTGCAGGCAGCCGGCGTGAGGTCCGCGCAAACGGCGTGAATCTGCTCTGCGACGAGGTCCGGCGGCACGACGTGCACGCCGTAGACACCGACCGTGTTCTGGACCGTCACTGCCGTGACGGCCGACGTTCCGAATACGCCGAATGCCTGGAACGTCTTGAGGTCGGCCTGGATGCCCGCGCCGCCGCCCGAATCGCTGCCGGCGATCGTGAGGGCGACCGGGACCTTTCCCGATTCGGAGGAGTCCACGGTGCGCATGCCTTCCCCGCCGCCGCTTTCCCCGCGGCGGCGCCCGGTTCACATTAGTCTGCCATGCCAAGTCTGAGTCAGAGCAAACAGGTTCGAGCGCTTCACCGGCGCAAGGAGCGACGCGCCCGCGGCGAGTTTCTCGTCGAGGGGCCGCGCGTCCTGGAGGAGCTGCTACGGGCAGGGCGACCGGTGACGCTCGTGCTATATACGGAGGCAGCGGTGGCCGGGCCAGACGGCCGGCGCCTGCTGGCGGAGGCCGTCGCCGCGGAGATTCCGACAGAGCTCGTAAGCGAACCGGAGCTGCGGCGGCACGCGGACACCGTGACTCCGCAGGGCTGGATCGCCACGGCGCCCGTGCCGGCATGGAGCTGGTCCGGCCTGGATGGGACGAGGCTTCTCGTGCTCGATGCCGTCAGAGACCCGGGCAACGTGGGCACGTTGCTCCGGGCAGCCGAGGCCATGGGCGCGACGGGCGTCGTGACGCTGGCCGGGACGGCGGACCCGTGGAGCCCCAAGGTGGTGCGGGCGGCGGCAGGGTCCTCGATACGCCTGCCGGTCCTGGAAGCGGAATGGGACGATGCCCTCGCGTGGCTCCGGCAGTCGCGCACTCCGGTGTGGGTGGCTGCGTCGGACGGCGTGCCTTTGGACCGTACCGAATCCAGACCCGGGCGCCTGGCGTTGGTTCTCGGCAACGAGGGAGCGGGGGTTTCGACCCCGATTCTGGAAGCTGCCGATCGGGTCGTCGCGATTCCGATGAGGAGAGAGGTCGAGTCTCTCAACGCGGCAATCGCCGGAGCGATTCTCATGGACCGCCTGTTCGGAGGCTGAATGCCCCAGCACGTGCACCTGGTGTTTCTCGTCTATGCCGGCGTACTCGGGGCCTCCGTCGGCTCCTTCCTGAACGTGTGTCTGAGCCGGCTTCCGCGCGGCGAGAGCCTCGTTCGGCCTCGGTCGAAGTGCCCGGCGTGCGGGGGGCGGATCGCCTGGTACGACAACATCCCCCTTCTGAGCTGGATTCTGCTTCGAGGGCGCTGCCGGCAGTGCCGCGAGCCGATCTCGATCCAGTATCCCGCCATCGAGCTCATTACCGCGGGGATCTGGGTGGGAATGGCGCTGTATTACGGACCTACGTGGAGATCTCTGCAGGGTTCGATCCTGTTCAGTTTGCTGCTCGCGATCTCCCTGATCGACGCGAGGCACTACCTCATTCCCGATGCCCTGAGCCTGGGCGGCCTCGGTGCGGGGCTGGCCCTGTCGCTGCTCCCGGGACCTCCTTCCGTACTCACGTCGTTGATCGGTGCCGCTCTCGGGTTCGGCGTGCTGCTGGCCGTGGGTGTGGCCGGCGAGTGGGTGTTCAAGAAGCCGGCGATGGGGGGCGGCGACATCAAGATGATGGCCATGGTCGGCGCCTTCCTCGGCCCGGCAGGGGCCATGCTCACGATCTTCCTCGGAGCCCTCGCGGGGACCCTCGTGTTCGCTCCCCTGAGCCTGAAGACCAAGAAGGAAGTGCCGTTTGGCGTCTTCCTCGGGCTGGGAGCGGCCATCGCCTTCTTGTTCGGCGAAGCGCTCGTGACGTGGTACAGCGAGACCCTGTTTGGGACCGTTTAACAGAAAGCTGCCGCGGGGTCCCTACGACGTGCCGCCGCTCCTCCGAGGATCGTCCTCCACTTCGTCCTCGGCACGCCTTTCCGGCTTGCGCGTGATGCGCGCCCGTGTGACGTGCGTGTCGCTCGAGCTAATGACTTCGATCCGGAGGCCTTCCACTTCAGCCGACTCCTGCGGGTCGGGTACCCTCCCGAACACTTGCATGAGGTAGCCGTTCAGCGACCGGTGCTCCAGCACCGGCAGAGCGCAGTTGAAGAAGTGGTTGATCTCGCGCAGGTCCACGCCGCCCTCGACCACGATGGTGTCCTTCCCCACACGCTTGAACGGCTCAGTAGGAACGTCCGTCTCGTCGACGATCTCTCCCACCAGCTCCTCGAGGATGTCCTCGAGTGTGATTAACCCGTCCGTTCCCCCATGCTCGTCCACCACGATGCCCGCGTGGATCCGCCGCGCCTGGAATTCGGGCAGGAGCTGGCTTAGCACCACGGTAGCGGGAATGAACATGGCCTCACGCGCCAGTCTACCGAGCTGGACATCCCGCTGCCCCGAGACCAGGGCTTGGTACGCGTCGCGCACGTACAGAATCCCGGTGATCTCATCCAGGGAATTCCGGTAGACCGGGATTCGGCTGAACCGAACCGTCTGCAGCTCGGAGGCGATCTCCGACAGGGTACGGTCCGCGGGCCACGCGAAGATCCCCACGCGCGGCGTCATGACCTCCCACGTCTGCGTCGTGTCAAGCTTGAAGGCCTGCTGGATGATCCTGCGCTCGTGCGGGTCGATCTCACCGACCTCGTGTCCGATCTCGGTGAGCGTCCGGATCTCGGCTTCGGTGACGGTCGGGATGATCCCCTCGCTCGAAGGCAAGACGGCCCGGGTAATGGTCTCAAGCGGCACGACCAGCACGGCCAGGACCTTCGAGAGACCGAGGAAGATCGGTGCGATCGCGAGCGAGATCTTCTCCGCGTTCGCCGCGGCGAAGCTCTTGGGAACGATCTCGCCGAAGAACAGCACGAGCAGCGTCATCCCACCGGTCGCGATGCCGACCCCAGCCGACCCGAACGCCTCGGTCGCTGCGTACGTGGCCACGGAAGCGGCGCCGATGTTCGCGACGTTGTTTCCGATCAGAAGGGTAATCAGGAGACGATCCGCATTCGACTTCAGCCGGACGAGAGTCCTCGCTCCCCGACGTCCTTCCTTCGCCAGCGCCTGTGCCCGCGTCGCCGGAATCGAGAACAGGGCGATTTCGCTGCCGGAGAAGAAAGCCGACAGAGCGATGAGCAGGGTCAGAACCAGGATCAGGGCTGTCACGGGAACATCCGCACGCTCACGCCCTGACCGACGCGATCAGGTCCGACACCAGATCATCCGGCGTTCGGCCCTCGGCTTCCGCTTCGAAGCCGGGAACGATCCTGTGCCGCAGGACCTCGGGGGCGATCGCCTCCACGTCGTCCAGGTTGGGCGCGGGCCGTCCCTCAAGCGCGGCCCTCGCCTTGCAGCCCAGGACGAGGTACTGGGAGGCGCGCGGGCCCGCGCCCCACGCAACCATCTCCCGCACGAACGCCGGCGCTCCCGGGTCGTCGGGTCGACTGCTGCGCGCGAGACGCACGGCGTAGTCCACGACCGACGGTGGGGCCGGGACCCGGCGCACGAGCGACTGGAACTGGCGCAGGCGCTCCCCGCTGATCACGGGATCGATCGTCGGGGAAGCGGCGGAAGTCGTGACGGATGCGACCTCTCTCTCTTCCTCGAACGACGGATAGGTGATGCGAAGCTCCAGCATGAAGCGATCGAGCTGCGCCTCGGGCAGAGGGTAGGTGCCCTCGTGCTCGATCGGGTTCTGGGTGGCGAGCACGAAGAAAGGAGGATCGATGGAGAAGGTGTCGTTTCCGACGGTTACGGACAGCTCCTGCATCGCCTGGAGGAGTGCGGCCTGTGTCTTGGGGGGCGTCCGATTGATCTCGTCGGCCAGGATGACGTTCGCGAACACCGGACCCGGCACGAACTGGAAAACGCGACGCCCGGTCTCGGCATCCTCCTCCAGGACTTCCGTCCCCGTGATATCAGATGGCATGAGGTCGGGCGTGAACTGGATGCGACTGAACCGGAGCTGCAACGTCTCCGCCAGGGTCGCGATCAAAGTGGTCTTCGCGAGGCCGGGAACGCCGACGACGAGCGCATGTCCTCCGGCCAGCAGGGCGATCAGGAGCTTCTCGACGACTTCCTTCTGCCCGACTATGCGACGGCCAACCTGCCGCTCCAGGTCATTGCGTGCCTCCGCCAGCTCCTGCAACAGCTCGACGTCACTCCCGCTCGCCACCATCCCCGTCCCCCCGCTGCTCGTCATTGTCTACCTCCGGTGAGCCCCGTGCCGGCCCGCGTCCGCCACGTCCGCCGACGAGGCTAGATAATACTCGGGGCGGGCGTCAAGCGCGCAATCTTGCGGATATTTTCACAAGCGGGTATAGTCGCGGCGGCCGTAACCGGGAGGCGAGCAGGTGCCGTGTCACGCTTGCCGACGTTGGACGGTTCGGCGGATACGGGCTCTCGCTCGGTATCGCGACGGCGCTCTTCGCGTGGATAGGATCGATCCTGGACGAGCGGTTCCACACGGGACCGCTTTTTGTCATACTCGGTACCTTCACCGGCTTCGGGGCGGGCTTCTACAGTATGTACAGGCACCTGGTGCTGGACCGGAGCGACGAGCTCCGCGGCCCGGACGAGCGCGATCCGGACGGGCGGTCGAGTTGAAACGCACCGGGTATCTGTGGGTGACAATGGCCGTGGCCGGCGCCGGCTCGGCGGCGGCGATCGTCGGAGGATACGCGGCCCTTCCAGTGCTGCTCGGCGCAGGAACGGCCTGGTTCGTACAGGCGGTTTCGTTCTGGCTTCTGGCGGGCGGACTGGCGAGCGGCGATCCTGTCACCCGCGTCTGGATCACCGGTATGGCGGGCCGTTTCGGGACGGGTATCCTGGTGTGGGTGCTGGCGGCGCTGGCCGGCGCGCCCACACGCACATTGATGATCGCATACGGTATGGCGCTGGTCGTCTTCCTCCTCCTGGAAGCCGGCTGGCTGGCGGTAACGACGGCGGACCGAACGGTTCGCAGGTCATAGATCGGGAACGGGAATGACCGCAGGACTGGCAATCACGCTGATCGGCCTCGCGCTGGGTGCTCCCCAGGAGCACCCCGTAACGGAGGCGGATCGCGCTCCCGCGGCCGTTGATCAGCAGGCCGGTGAAGGTGAGCACGCGGAGGAGTGGGGCACCGAGACCATGACGCACCACATCGTGGACTCGAAGAACCTGGAGTTCGGCCCGGTCGTGATCAGCCTGGACAGGCTCAAGATTCGCCCGGTCCAACTCGGCGGTTTCGAGATCGATCTTTCGCCCACGAAGCACGTAGTCTTCCTGCTGCTGGCGAGCCTCCTGACGATACTCACGGTGGGCCTCGCGGCGAGGAGCACCTGGAGGTCGGACCCCAGCCGCGACGCGCCTCGCGGGATCCTGAACTTCTTCGAGGCTTTCTACGTGTACCTGCGGGACGACGTCGCGCTGGCCAACATCGGCCACGGCGGCGAGAGTTTCGTACCCTACGTGGTCACGCTGTTCTTCTTCATCCTGTATGCCAACCTCCTCGGCCTCGTCCCATTCGGGGCTTCAGCCACCGGGAACATTTCGGTCACGGCCGCACTGGCCATCATCTCGCTCATCGTGATCGAGGTGGCCGGGTTCAAGGCCCTGGGCCCGAGGGGATACCTGGGGACGATATTCTACGTTCCGAAAGGAATTCCAGTGGTGATGCAGGTAGTCATGCTGATCATCATGACCCCCGTGGAACTCATCGGGAAGCTGGCGAAGCCGTTCGCCCTCGCCGTCCGGCTGTTCGCCAACATGACGGCGGGCCACTTCGTGCTCCTGTCGCTGCTCGGGCTCATCATTGTGTACGGCGGCGTGTCGCCCACCGGGCTCGCAGCCGTGACGGGCTCACTGGCGCTCGGACTGTTCGTGATGTTCCTGGAGATCTTCGTGGCGTTTCTCCAGGCGTACATATTCACCGCGCTGACGGCGGTGTTCATCGGCCTGATCCGGCACGCGCACTGACGCCGGCGGGCGGGAAGTAGTCGCTAACAACAGGGATCCGGAAGGCTAACCCGGAAATTCAAGGAGACCCTTGATGTTCAACATGCTCGCTCTTCTACAGGACACCGCCGGCGTGACCGGCGATGTGGGCGCAGGTCTGGCCATCATCGGCGCGGCCGGTGTGGTCATCGGCGCCGGCATCGGCATCGGCCGGATCGGGGGTCAGATGGCCGACGCGATGGCTCGACAGCCCGAGGCCGCAGCTCAGATCCAGACGGGCTCGATCATCCTCGCGGCCCTGATCGAGGGCGCGGCTCTGTTCGCGCTCGTGATCGCCGGCTTCATCAAGTAAGATCTCCGCCGCCCCGTCCTCGGCAGCTGGCCGGCGGCGGGTTTGCGGGATCAGACAAGTAGGACACGGATGAAAATCTGGCGAATGGCAGGGTCGATGGCGCTGCTTTTCGTGGCCCCGGCGCCGCTGTGGGCTGCGGAAGGAGGCGTGCTGTCGATCAACGCCGGTCTCGCGATCTGGACGTGGGTGCTGTTTCTGCTCACGCTCGGTGTCCTTTCGTGGAAGGCCTTTCCGGCGATCGCGAAGGGACTCGAGACGCGGCAGGCGAGAATCCAGGCGGCGATCGACTCCGCCCGGGATGACCGGGACGAGGCCAGGCGCCTGCTCGACGAGCACCAGAGGCAATTGGATCAGGCCCGGCGCGAGGCCAAGGACATCCTCCAGCAGGGACGGGAGGCTGGAGAGCGACTGCGTGAGGAGATCCTCGCGCAGACCCGGAAGGACAACGAGGAGATGCTCGACCGAGCCCGGCGAGACCTGGCCCGCGAGAAGGATGATCTGCTCGAGTCCGTCAGACGGGAGGCGGTGGATCTCTCGCTGGCGGCAGCCGAGCGGCTCGTGCACGAGAAGCTCGACGACGACGCGAACCGTCGCCTGGTCCGCGAGTACATTGCGGAGATGAAATGAGCCGGGTCGCCGTCGCCCGCAACTACGCGGATACGCTCCTCGCCTTGGCCGAGCGCACGGACGATGCGGAGGCGTGGCTCGCGATCATCGGCGAGGTGTCGGCCCTGTACAGGGAAGTGCCTTCGTTCAGGGCGTTCCTGGAAACGCCGCGCGTGTCGCTGGCTGACAAGCGGGACGTGATCCGGAGCGTGTTCGACGACCGGTATCCGGAGACGTTCGTGCGCTTCCTCCTGGTTGTGATGGAGAAGCGCCGGCAGGCTCTGCTCCCGGAGATCGAGATGGCCGCTCGCGAGCTGCTGAACGAGCGAACGGGTCGCGTACATGCGGCGGTGACCATGACCGTCGATCCGGATGAAGACTTGAGGTCCGAGATCGAAGCTGCACTCGGGAAGGTCCTGGACAGCGAAGTGACGGCCGAGTTCAAGCGCGATCCGCGTCTGGTCGGCGGGATGATCGTGCGTGTGAAAGACCGCGTGATGGATGGATCGCTGCGGCGGCAGCTGCAGCTCATGCGCCGGGCGCTCATCGAGGACGCCGGGTCGGGCAGGCCGACCGGCTGATCGGATAGACACAAGGACGGGACTGGATATGCCCACGTCAGACGCAACGCTCCGCGCCGGTGAGATGAAGAAGGCGCTTCTCGAGCAGATCGACCACTACGAGGAAGATCTGAAGCTCGAGGAGGTCGGCGAAGTGCTCGAGGTGAAGGACGGTGTCGCCCGGATCTGGGGTCTATCCTCAGCCGTGGCGAACGAGATGCTCGAGATCGAGTCGTCCGAGACGGGTGAGCTGATCGCTGCGTTGGCCCTGAATCTTGAAGAGGACAACATCGGGGCCGTGGTGATGGGTGACTACCTGCAGCTCAAGGAGGGGGACTCAGTTCGCCGCACGGGTCGCGTTCTGGAAGTGCCCGTCGGTCCGGACTTCCTCGGCCGGGTGGTGAACCCGCTCGGGGAGCCGCGCGACGGCAAGGGTGCGATCAAGTCCGCCGGGACCATGAAGGTGGACCGTAAGGCGCCGGGGATCGTCTATCGGCAGCCGGTGAAGGAGCCGCTGCAGACCGGGGTCAAGGCGATCGATTCCATGATCCCGATCGGGCGCGGCCAGCGGGAGTTGATCATCGGCGACCGTCGCACCGGCAAGACGGCGATCGCGATCGACACGATCATCAACCAGCGCGGCGGCGACGTCGTGTGCGTCTACGTCGCGATCGGACAGAAGGCCTCGACCGTGGCTTCCGTGGTGGACCGCCTGGAGCAGGAGGGCGCCATGGGCTACACCATCGTGGTGGCAGCGAACGCGTCCGACCCGGCGACCCTGCAATACATAGCGCCGTATGGCGGATGCGCGCTGGCCGAGTACTTCATGTACAAGGAAGGTCGGCACACGCTCGTCATCTATGACGACCTTTCCAAGCAGGCGGACGCGTACCGGGAGGTCTCGCTGATTCTCCGGCGGCCCCCGGGCCGTGAGGCCTTCCCCGGCGACGTGTTCTACCTGCACAGCCGCCTGCTTGAGCGTGCGGCCAAGGTCAGCGAGGACCCGAAGGTCGTCGAGGCGCACCCGGACCTGGAGAAGCCGGGCGGTTCCCTGACCGCGCTACCAATCATCCAGACTCAGGCCGGGGACGTCTCGGCGTACATCCCGACCAACGTGATCTCGATCACGGACGGCCAGATCTTCCTCGAGAGCGACCTCTTCTATTCGGGCGTGCGACCGGCCGTGAACGCGGGGATTTCGGTGTCCCGGGTCGGTGGATCGGCGCAGATCAAGGCCATGAAGAAAGTGGCCGGGAGTCTGCGGCTCGACCTGGCCCAGTACCGCGAGCTGGAGGCTTTCGCCCAGTTCGGTTCCGACCTCGATCCGGCCACGCAGCGGCAGCTGGCGCGTGGCGAGCGCACGGTGGAGGTACTGAAGCAGGGGCAGTACGCTCCGCTGCCCGTGGAGGATCAGGTGATGGCGATCTTCTCCGTGACCCAGGGCTACCTGGACGACCTCGAGTCGTCAGAGATCCGCGGCTGGGAGGCGAGCTTCAACGAGTACATGCGATCCGCCCACCCGGAGGTCGGTGCCGCGATCCGGGACGAGAAGGTGATCAGCGACGCGACGGACGGGAAGCTTCGCGCAGCGATCGAGACACACAAGAGCCTCTTCCGGACGACGGCGGCCGAAGAGCCGGGCACGGAGGCCGCCGGCTGAGCCGGCGATACCGGAGCAACACCAGGTGAACGGATAGATGGCGAAGGCCAGAGACATCGGTCGGCGGATGAAGTCCGTCCAGAGCACGCGCAAGATCACGCGCACCATGGAGATGGTGGCGTCGTCCAAACTGCGCCGTGCCCAGCTGCGCGTGCGACAGGCGCGTCCGTTCGCCGAGCGCCTGACCGCCGTGGTCGAGAACCTGATCACTCCGGAGCTCACGGACCTGAAGCCAGTGCTCCGGCAACCGGACCGTATCCGGCGGGCGGCCGTCGTACTCGTTACCAGCAACCGCGGCCTGTGCGGGGCCTTCAACGTAAATTTGATCCGCAGGGCGCGTGATCTGCTGGCCGAGCTGGCCGCTTCCGACGTCGACACG
The DNA here is from genome assembly GCA_039585235.1 of Gemmatimonadota bacterium. Classification (GTDB taxonomy): domain Bacteria; phylum Gemmatimonadota; class Gemmatimonadetes; order Palauibacterales; family Palauibacteraceae; genus Benthicola. The sequence continues at coordinate 138,399 of JBDGWG010000001.1, forward strand.
GAATTCCACGTCATCGGGAAGAAGGGGATCAGCTACTTCCGCTTCCGACACGTGGAAATGGCGGGACAGCACATCGACATCGGCGACAGCCCGTCACCCGAGGATGCGCGCGCCCTGATCGACCCGCTCGCCCGCCGCTTCGCACACGAAGACCTGGATGCCGTGTTCGTGGTCCACGCGGAGTTCAAGAGCGTCATGAGCACCCCGCCGATCACGCGGCGGCTGCTTCCGGTATACGTGCCGCAGGAGCGGCCGACCCGGGAACCTTACTACATCCTCGACCCGTCGGCGGACGTAATTCTCGCGCGCCTGCTGCCTCTTCACCTGGTGAGCTCGATGTATCGGGCGCTTGTGGAGAACGCGGCGGCCGAGCAGGGGGCGCGGCGCACGGCGATGAAGAGCGCGACAGACAACGCGGACGAGTTCCTGACGACTCTTCGCAGACAGTTCAACCGTGCCCGGCAGCAGGAGATCACCAGTCAGCTGGCTGAGATCATCGGCGGGGCCGAGGCGCTGAAGGGATAGCAATGGCAGAGGCGACGCAATCGATCGGCAAGGTGGTACAGGTCATCGGTCCTGTGCTCGACGTGGAATTCGATCCTGAGCACATGCCGGAAATCTACAACGCGGTGGAGTTGGAGTGGACCGGAGACGAGGGCGAGGCGCATCGCCTGGTCTGCGAGGTGGCCCAGCATGTTGGCCGGAACCAGGTTCGGGCCATTGCCATGGATTCCACGGACGGGGTCCGGCGCGGAATGGACGTGCGAGACACCGGCCAGGCGATCTCGGTACCGGTCGGCGAAGCTCCGCTCGGCCGAATCCTTAACGTCCTCGGCGAGCCCGTCGACGAAGCGGGACCGGTCGAGTCGAGCGAGCGCTGGCCCATCCACCGCGAGGCGCCGAAGTTCGTGGATCTGGAGCCGAAGACGGAGATCTTCGAGACCGGGATCAAGGTCATCGACCTCATCGCTCCGTACGTGAAGGGCGGAAAGACAGGCCTGTTCGGCGGCGCCGGGGTCGGCAAGACCGTCATCATCATGGAGCTCATCAACAACATCGCGCAGGAGCACGGCGGCAAGTCCGTGTTCTGCGGCGTGGGAGAGCGCACCCGAGAGGGAAACGACCTGTGGCTCGAGATGAAGGAGTCAGGGGTGCTCGCTTCCACGGCTCTGATCTACGGGCAGATGAACGAGCCCCCTGGTGCGCGTCTGCGGGTCGGCCTGTCCGGGCTCACGGTCGCCGAGTACTTCCGGGACGTCGAGAACCAGGACGTATTGCTCTTCATCGACAATATCTTTCGGTTCAGCCAGGCCGGTTCCGAGGTGTCGGCCCTCCTGGGCCGTATGCCGAGCGCGGTGGGCTATCAGCCGACACTGGCTAGCGAGATGGGCGAGCTGCAGGAGCGGATCACGTCGACCCGGGCCGGATCGATCACGTCGGTTCAGGCGATCTACGTTCCGGCGGACGACCTGACGGACCCGGCGCCCGCCGCCGCTTTCACGCACCTGGACTCGACGACCGTACTGTCCCGACAGATCGCGGAGCTCGGCATCTACCCGGCCGTCGATCCGCTGGAGTCGAGCAGCCGGATCCTGGACGCCCAGTACCTCGGCGATCGACACTACAACGCGGCCACCCGGGTGCAGGAGATCCTGCAGCGTTACAAGGACCTCCAGGACATCATAGCCATTCTCGGAATGGACGAGTTGAGCGAAGAGGACAAGGTGATCGTAGCGCGGGCGCGGCGCATTCAGAGGTTCCTGTCGCAGCCGTTCTTCGTGGCGGAGCAGTTCACGGGATTCGCGGGCAAGTATGTGCCGCTCGAAAAGACGATCGAGTCGTTCGAGGCAGTCGTGGCGGGCGAATTCGACCACCTGCCCGAGCAGGCCTTCTACATGGTCGGTGACATCGAGGAGGCCGAGGCGAAGGCGAAGGAACTCGAAGGCTGAAGACGGGAGGGGCAGGGACCAATGGACGACACGTCGCGCAAGCTCAGGGTAGTCGTAATCTCGCCCACCGCGGTGGGTTTCGAGGGCACGGGCGAGAGCATCGTGGCGCCGGCTCACGACGGACTGATGGGTATCCTGTACGGCCACGCACCCATGATGACTCTGCTCGGAACCGGCGATGTCACGGTAAAGGACGGGGCTACGGTACATCGCATCGCAGTTTCCGGCGGATTCTTGCAGGTTGTGGACAACGAGGTCTCGGTACTCGCCGAAGAGGTGGGCGAACCCTCGTCCCACGGAAGCGGCACGGAGAATGCAGACTAAACCTGCCGTGACACGTCCAAACGTTCGAACGAAGCAGCTCAGGAGGTTGCAGATGAAGCGCTTGGCTCTGAGAGGCATCCGTGCCGCCACGGTCTCCGCGATCGCCATTCTGTCGCAGGTTGGCGGTGCGACCGCGCAGACCTACGACATGCCTCAGTTCATTACTCCTTACGATGAGACCGGCGTCGGTTTGTACATGGTCTTCGTCAACGGGATCGAGGACATCGGCGGAATGGCCACGTTCCGCAAGGCCGGCGATGTGAATCTCGGGTTTCGCGGCTCGGTCAACGACATCGGCGGCGGGGACATCGCTTTCAACGGCGGCCTCGACGTGTACAAGCAGTTCGTCGAGGTCTCCGAGTCCTTCCCCCTGGACGTGGCCTGGGTCACCGGGTTCGGATTCGGCTGGGTGACGGGCACTGGAGAAGGCGGCTTCGGCATCCTGCGGATTCCGGGAGGCGTGTCGCTGGCCCGCCAGTTCGCGTCCGAGGACGGCAAGTGGGTCCTGACGCCATATGCCTCGCCCCGTTTGGCGCTCGACATCGGGCTCAGCGGGCCGGACACGAAGCTGCATTTCGACGTCGATTTCGGTCTCGAGATGCAGTTTTCGCAGAGCTGGCTGCTGCGGTTCGGAGTCACCGTAGGCCACGACGAGGCGCTGGGCTTCGGAATCGTGTTCTGACGCCACGAAAGGCGTTGACGAACAGACGTCCAGCGGGATAAGTTATCTGGCCCGCCTCGAAAGGGGCGGGCCGCTTTTTGACAAATTGGGGTGAGAGGTTGTTGTGGAGTGCCGAGAGGGCGTAGTGAGGCGGATCTTTTTTACTGAAAGGTAGAAGGGATCAAGCAATAAGGGCGCGGGGTGGATTCCGTGGGTATCCGAATGGGGGAACCCGGCCGGGGTGATGCCCGGTCATCGCGTGGCTGAATACATAGGCTACGTGAGGCGAACCCGGGGAACTGAAACATCTAAGTACCCGGAGGAAGAGAAAACAACATGTGATTCCCTGAGTAGCGGCGAGCGAACGGGGAAGAGCCCAAACTGCGTGGGCGTGACAGGCTGCAGCCGTTGTCCACGCGGGGTAGTAGGGCAGAGCTGGAGGGACCTGCAGGTTCTTCGGAGGGTCGGTGTGAATGAGCCGAAGCGCGTTGGAAAGCGCCGCCGTAGAGGGTGAGAGCCCCGTAGGCGAAGTTCGGCCGATCGTCTGGGCTTTGTACCTGAGTAGGCCGGGACACGAGAAATCCCGGTTGAAGCTGGCAGGACCATCTGCCAAGGCTAAATACGATCCTGTGACCGATAGTGGACGAGTACCGTGAGGGAAAGGTGAAAAGCACGCCGGGAGGCGGGTGAAATAGAACCTGAAACCTCGTGCCTACAAGCGGTGGGAGGGTCCCGAGTTTCTTCGGAGACGAGGGCCTGACCGCGTGCCTTTTGCATTATGATCCGGCGAGTTGGACCTGGCGGGCGAGGTTAAGCCGTTCAGCGGCGGAGCCGAAGCGAAAGCGAGTCTTAACTGGGCGTGTCCCTTCGGGGGCTTAGTCCGTCGGGCCAGACCCGAAACCAGAGTGATCTATCCATGGCCAGGCTGAAGCGGGGGTAATGCCTCGTGGAGGGCCGAACCGTTGTGGGTTGAAAACCGCTCGGATGAGCTGTGGATAG
>JBDGWG010000002.1:0-115920 GCA_039585235.1 Gemmatimonadota bacterium
GGGTCCGCCAGGTCCCGCCGCGGCACGATCTCGACGTTCGCGAAGTACGTGGTTCCCGACAGAGCGGACTGGAGATCGCGCAGGTAGGAGGTGTCGAACGGATCGCCCAGCTGGAACTCGATGTGCGGTTCCAGGATGTCCAGGTCGACCCACTCCTGGTCGATGGATACCGCTCCGAATCGGAATCGTGGACCCGTCGTCATGTGGAGCACGATCTCCGAGCGATTCTGCTCGCGATCCACGCGGATGAGACTGGAATCCCAGACAGCGTCGAGGTAGCCCCGGTCGGCGGCCAGCAGGGAAAGGGCTGTCTTGGCGCGCTCGTACGCCGGGTGGTTCAGCGTGTCACCCTGGGCCAGTGGCAGGCGCGCCAGGGCCGCCTGGAACGCGCTGTCCCCCTCGGCCTCGCCAATCACCCGAATGTCCAGGCGATCCACCAGGGTGGGCGGGCGCCAGGGAGAGGACTCCACATCCAGCGAAGACTCGATCGTGGGGTGGTAGAAGCCGAACGGCTGCAGGGCCCGTTCGATTTCCTCGGGGGCCTTCTCGAACAGCCGGTACACGTGACCGGGCCGCACGCTCTTCGAACGCGCGGCCGTGACGATACCGGTCAGGGCTTCGACGTTTTTCTTAAGTGCGCCCGCGACGCCCGAGATTTCTACGGTGAGGCTGACGTTGGATGGCTGTTGAGCCTGCAGGTGCTGCGCGGCTGAAGGCACCAGCGGCGCCAGAAACACAACTGACAGAGTCGCGAACAGAACTCCGTGGAAGCGTCGAGCCAACCGCGCACTCTCCTGTCCGTCAGCCGACCCGTATGATTTGACTCCGGGCTGATCCCACGGAGACCAGGCGGATCGGCACCTCGGCCACCGTCTCGATTCGCCGAAGGTAATGACGGGCCGCCTCCGGGAGCTCGTCCCACGATCGGCACGCCCCGGTGTCAGCCCGCCACCCGGGTTCCTTTTCGTAAACCGGGCGCACCCGGGCAATGTCGGCCGCCCGTTCGGGGAAGTGCGCCGTGGCCACACCGTCGAGCTGGTATCCCACTCCGAGGAGCAGCTCATCGAACGAATCCAGCACGTCGAGCTTGGTCACCGCCAGGCCCGTGAGCCCGTTGACTCCCGCTGCGTGTCGTACCACGACGCCGTCAAACCAGCCGGGCCGCCGGGGCCTGCCCGTGGTCGCACCGAACTCGGCGCCCAGGTTGCGGAGCCGATCCGCCTCGTCACCCTCGAGCTCCGTGGGAAACGGGCCGGCGCCCACGCGCGTCGTGTACGCCTTGACCACCCCCAGCACCTCGTCGATCATCGTCGGACCGATACCGACACCGGCGGCGGCACCTCCAGCGGTCGTCGACGACGAAGTCACGAACGGGTACGTGCCGTGGTCCACGTCGAGCAGGGATCCCTGCGCACCCTCGAGAAGTACCTTCCCCCCGCGCCCTAGCTCGGCGCGGATCTCGACCCCCGTGTCCGTGCCGAGATTCAGCACGCGAGGCATCACCGCCTCGAGCGCGGACATTACCGCGTCCGGATCCGCCCGGTCCTCGACTCCAAAGTGCGCCAGCAGGGCGTTGGCCATGGCAGCCCCTTCGCGCACGACGCTCCAGCAGTAGTCGAGGTCGGCCAGGTCACACACCCGAAGACCATTCCGCGAGATCTTGTCCCGGTATGCCGGCCCGATCCCGCGCTTCGTTGTGCCGATCCGCCCGGCACCCTTGGCCGCTTCCTTGGCTCCGTCGAGCTGCTTGTGGTACGGCAGCACGAGGTGCGCGCGCCGCGAAACCCCGAGGCGGTCCTCGACCTCGACGCCGCGGGACCGCAGCATCTCGATCTCGTCGATCAACGTCCAGGGGTCGAGCACCACCCCGTTGCCCAACATACAGCGCACGTCCGGGTACAGGGCGCCGGACGGAATCAGGTGCAGGATGAACTCCGCGTCGTCCACCAGAACTGTGTGTCCGGCGTTCGCCCCGCCCTGGTAGCGAGCCACCAGGGTGGCCTGCTCGGCCAGCACGTCCGTGATCTTACCCTTCCCCTCGTCGCCCCACTGGACGCCCACAAGCACGACACACTGCGTCTTGTCGTCGAACAATTTTGACTCCTGCCCGATGGGCTGGTTGGTCAGATTCCGTGAGGTAGTCCGGACGCGAGGCCCGCGCGCTCGAGGGCCCTGGCGACATCCTCCCGCTCGACATCGGTGGGCGGAAGGAGCGGCGGGCGGGGGGGACCGCCCACGAGTCCGAGCAAGTCGAGGCCGTGCTTGACGCCCGGGACTCCGATGCCGGCCACCACTCTCTTGTGTAACGGTCCGATCCGCTCCTGCAGCCGACCCGCTTCAGCCGATCGGCCCGCCATGAACGTCCGGTACAGCTCGCACGCGGCGCCTGTGTCCAGCAGGCCGACCGCGATGATGCCGCCACGTGCCCCGATCTCGAGTCCCGGATACAGCAGCGAGCCGGCACCGACGACCACGGTGCCGCGCTCTCCCACGGATTCGCACAGCGCTCCCAGGTTGTGGATATCGGCGGAAGAGTCCTTGATCCCGGCGATGTTGTCGTGGCGTACGAGATCTCCCGCGAGCTCGGGGACTATCTCGACCGGTACGAACTTCGGCACGTGGTACAGGACCACTGGAACGGGCGAGGCGTCGGCTACCGCCAGGAAATAGGTGCGGATCGCTTCGGGAGACATGCGGCCCCGGTAATACGCGGGCGCCTTCACGAGGACCGCATCGGCCCCCTCGCGGGCCGTCAGGTCGCACAGACGGATCGTCGCTCGCGTGGACTCGGCGCCGGTTCCGGCGATCAACGCCATCCCGTCGCGCCGGGAACGGGCCGCCCGGGATACCAGGGCCAGGAGCTCGTCCTGGTCGAGAAGCGCCTGCTCGCCCGTCGAACCTCCTACCACCAGGCCCGCGATCGGATGCGTGCACCACGTCTGGATGTTGGCGGCGAACGCCCCGAGGTCGGGATCTCCCGTGGCCGGGTCGAACGGAGTCGTGACCGGGAGAAATATGCCGTCCAGGTTCACAACTGCACGTCTCCTCTCGCAGCATCGGGATCCGCCCCACCGAGGGTCTGCATCGCGAGCTCGAAGTCACTCGGGCTGGGAGCGGCCGACCTCGCCACCTCGTAGTCGACCAGTCCGGTGCGGACCAGCTCCTGCAGGTGCTGCTGGAACGTCTGCATCCCGTACGCCTCCCGGCCGCCCTCCATGAGACCGGAGATCTCTTCGACCGGGCTCTGGTTGAGAATACAATCCCGAATGGCGCCCGAGACCTGCAGAATCTCGACGACTGGGATCTGCCCCTCCGCGTCCTTTCGTGGAATCAACCGCTGGGCAATGACCGCCTTGAGGACGTCGGCCAGCCGGATGCGAGCCATCTCGCGTTCTTCATCGGGAAACGCGGCGAGCACGTAGTTGACGGCCGCGGTCGCGGTCGGTGTGGGCAGGGTTGAGATCACCAGCTGACCCAGTTCGGCCGCCCGCAGAGCGGTGCCGATCGTCGCTCGATCCCGCATTTCGCCGATCAGGATGACGTCCGGGTCCTGCCGGAGCGCCGCTCGCAACCCGGAGTGGAAGGACGCCGTATCCACGCCGACCTCCCGTTGACTTATCGTGCTCGCGTCGTCCGAGTGCAGGTACTCGATCGGATCTTCGAGAGTGACAATGTGCCTCTTGTGTCGCTCGTTGAGCCACTGGATCATGGCCGCCTGCGTTGTGCTCTTGCCCGTGCCCGCCGCCCCGGTGACCAGCACGAGCCCGTGGTCTGTCTCCGCGATGTCGCCGAGAACCGCCGGCAGGTACAGATCCTCGAGCGTCGGCACGACCAGGGGGATGACCCGCATGATGACCATGACCGACCCTCGCTGCCGCGAGATGTTGATGCGGAACCGTCCGACGCCCTTCAGCCCCCACGACGTGTCGTAGTCGCGGATATCGTCGAAGCGTTCGCGGTCCTTCTCGCTCGCGATGAGCTTCAAAGCGATCGAATGCGTCTCTTCATCGGTGAACACCTGGCTCGAGAGCTTCACGATCTTGCCCTCGATCCGGGCCCGGAGGACGTCGCCGGCCTTGATGTGGATGACGCTGGCTCCACGGTCGACCGCCGCCTGGATCAGTCTCTGCACTTAATAGCCCCGTGTCTTGTCCACCAGGTTCTCCATCCGACCCCCGGCCAGATAGTGCCCGATATTTCGCACCATGAGGTCCGTCTCCCGCTCCCAGAACCGGGGCGAGATCGCGCCGGTGTGCGGCGTGATCAGCACGTTGTCGAGAGTCCAGAGCGGGCTGTCGGACGGAAGTGGCTCCTCCCTGAACACGTCGAGGGCCGCCCCGCGGATGCGCCCCGAGCGGAGCGCGTCGACGAGCGCCTCCTCGTCCACTATGCCACCTCGAGACAGGTTCAACAAGACGCTGTCCGGCCGCATCCAGCCCAGCTCGGGAGCACCGATCAGACCGGTCGTGGACGATGTCTCCGGCAGGCTCAAAACCGTGTAGTGGCTGCGCCCCAGGACCTCAGCGAGGCCCTCGGGGCCGAAGGCCTCGTCCGCCCATTCCGGCACGTCATCGCCGGCACGTGACCGCACCGCCAGTACCCGCGTTCCGAGGGCTTTCGCGCGCCGGCCGATGGCGCGGCCAATTCCCCCGTAGCCGACGATCCCGATCGTGCTGTCGGCGACCTCCCGCTGCGGATGCCCGAAGGCCGCCATCTCGTCGTATGGCCATCGCCGCTCTCGCTTGCCGCGCGCCGCGACATCGAACCCGCGCGCGAAGTGAAGCATGGCCGCCATGGCCCACTCGGCCAGGGGCTCGGCGTAGATGCCAGCAGAATTGGTGAGCGTGACCTCGCTCTCCCGCATCTCCGGGAACAATGAGGCACGGGCGCCAGCCGCCGCGCTATGGACCCACCGCAGCCGGGGAGCCGCCAAAAACAGGTCACGCGCGATGCCGAAACCGAAGTAGATCTCTGCATCGGCTGCAGCGGCGAGCACGGCTGTGGGGACATCGCCGCTCCCGTCGCCCCCAGCGAACGTGGGCTCCCGGACGGCGTCCACGGTCCAGCCCGGCCCGAGGGCTTCCTCGAGCGCTTCGGCGGTGGACTCCGGCATCGACCAGGTGGGGTACCGGTCCGAGTGCATCCAGGCGACCAGTCGGCGCGGAACGTCCGTCATCTCTAGATATCGCGTCCGGTCGGGGGTTTCTTCGGGCAGTCCGCGAGGGCTCAGGAATCGCGGCGCGCGAGGCCCATGCGTTCGTAGACGCCGGCCACGGTCACGCTGGCGATCGAGCGGGCCCGCCGGGCCCCTTCGTCCAGGATCTCCCGTACGCGCTCCGGATGCGCGCGAAGGTCAGTCGACTTCTCTCGGATCGGCGCGAGCTCCGCTGCCATGTTGGCGGTCAGGCGCCTCTTGCAGTCCACGCACCCGATCCCCGCCGTGCGGCACAGCCCATCGATCTCCTCGCGTTCTTCTTCGGACGTGAAGTAACCGTGCAGCGAGAACACGTTGCACACATCGGGGTCGCCGGGATCGTCCCGCCGCACCCGCGCCGGGTCCGTGACCGCCGTTCGGATGGCAGACCACAGCTCTTCCTCGTCGGCCAGAAGGGGGATCGTGTTGTCCTGCGACTTCGACATCTTCGACGACCCATCGAGACCGAGAATGCGCTTTCCGCCCCCGATCAGGGGCTGCGGCTCCGGGAAGTACTCGCCAAATCGCCCGTTCCACCGGCGGGCGATCTCCCGCGTGAGCTCCAGGTGCTGCAGCTGATCATCCCCGACGGGCACGCCCTCGGCGTGGTACAGCAGGATGTCTGCCGCCTGCAGGACCGGGTAGTTGAGCAGGCCGGCGTTCACCGTGTCCACGCGGCCGGACTTGTCCTTGAACTGCGTCATTCGCGACAGCTCGCCCAGCGGGGTCACCGTGTTCAAGAGCCACTGGAGCTCGGCGTGCTCTGGAACCGCCGACTGCACGAACAGCATGCAGCGCTCCGGATCGAGGCCCGAGCTGAGGAGACCGATCGCCAGATCGTGAATCCGCCCCTGAAGCTCCGACGGCTCGTACGGAATCGTCACGGCGTGGAGGTCCACGATGCAGTAGATGCACTCGTATTTCTCGGTCAGGGCCACCCAGTTCTGGATGGCGCCCAGGTAGTTGCCGATGTGGAGCTCGCCGGACGGCTGGATCCCGCTGAACACGCGGCTCTTGCCCTGAGTCATCGAGGACTGTCTGATTCGTGTGAAGAGTGTCCGGATGATGCGGATTCTATGCACCGTCCGGTGGGACGCCGGAACGTAGCCGGGCCCGATAACCCGAGCAAGCGAGCAAGTCGTTGACCGAACTGTCGCCGGAACCCGCGCCGATGGACGATGTCTCCCTCCTCGAGACGGCCCGTCGGGCAGCCGCACGCGCGGCTTCCGTTCAGAGTGACGCGCGCGGCCAGGTGGATTCGTCCCAGTGGACGGAAAAAGGACGATCCGACTTCGTCACGGAAGTGGATGTGGAGTCGGAGCGCGTCATCGTCTCGACGCTACTCGATCGATTCCCGGACCACCGGGTCCTGGCCGAAGAGGGGACGGTGAACCTGACGGGCCCCGACCGGCCGTCGATCCGGTGGATCATCGACCCCCTGGACGGCACCACGAACTGGCTGCACGGCTACCCGGAGTATGCGGTCTCGATCGCGGCGGAGGACGCGGCTGGTTTGAGGGCCGCGGTGGTCCTGAATTCGGCCACGGGCGAGCTGTTCGAAGCCTCTCGGGTTGGCGGGGCCCGGAGAGATGGGCAGGAGATCCACGTGTCCGATCTGGCCGACCTGGACCTGGCCCTCGTGGGCACCGGCTTTCCATTCAAGAAGCTGAACGTACTGCCCGCCTACCTGGAGACGCTGTCGCGGATTCTCCGGTCCACCGCCGGCATCCGGCGAGCCGGGGCCGCGGCACTTGACCTCTGCAATCTGGCGTGCGGCAGGCTGGACGCGTTCTGGGAGTACTGGCTGATGCCTTGGGACGTCGCGGCGGGCGCGCTGATCGTCCGCGAAGCGGGTGGCGTGTTCGAGGAGCTCCACGTACCCGGGATTGAAATCGGGGGAGCGGCAGCCGGAATGGGCGCTGACATGCCCGCCGGCCTGGGGCCGGGCGCCTTCCTCGGAGCGAACTCGAAGCTCATCGACGAGTTCCGGACCCTGGTGCAGAGTGAGCTGCCGCGGTAGCTCAGGCGAACCCGGAGTCCGCCATCCACTGATCCAGTACCAGCAGCGACCACGTCTGGTCGTTGTCGAGACGCGGAATCGAGCCACCGCGCAGGATTCCCGCCTTCGTGAGCCGGTCGAACGTGCTCCGGAGCAACTCCGGCTCGTGGCCTACCCACTCGCGAATCGGCAGACCGAACCCCTTCTTGGGTCGATCGAAAAGGCCAGCGGGCGTCCGGGGCTCCATCAGCTGTCGCACCACCAGCTTTCCCTGCCCCACCGCCGGGTCACGGAGCAGTCTCGTGTCCAGCGAGAGCGCGAACTCCACGAGCCGGTGGTCGAGCAACGGAGGCCGAGCTTCCAATGAATGGGCCATGCTCGCCCGGTCCACCTTTGTCAACAGACCGCCCGGAAGATGGGCGTGCAGGTCCGCCCACTGGAGCCGCTTCAGAGGCTCGAGCTCTTCCCGCCAGAACCGGCGCACGTGCCACAGGTCGTCGTAGCCCGGCTTCATCAGGTCGGGCGAGAGCAGGGCGCGCTTCTGGCGCAGCGTGAACGCCGGCTGGAACGCCGCGTAGCGCTCGAGACCCGTCGCGGCGCGTCGCCCGATGGAACGACCCGCCTGCGAAAAAGGAGGCAACAGTCCGGCAAGCGCCCGGCGGAGCGCCGTGGATCGATACGTCGGAAACTTGTCGTAGTAACGATACCCGAGGAACAGCTCGTCTCCACCCTCGCCGGTCAACACCACCTTCACGTGCCGCGCAGCCATGCGCGACACGAGCCACGCGGACCACGCGGCGCTGTCGCCGAACGGTTCGTCGTACAGCCGGGGAATCGTCTGGATCGCTTCGGCGAGGTCGATGGCGGCGGCCGGCTCCTCCAGGTGGTCGGTATCGTAGTGCGACGCCACCAGCCGCGCCGACTCCGCTTCGTTGAACCGCTCCGAATCCACGGCCAGCGTGAAAGTGCGCGGGCGGTCCAGGTGCGCCGCGAGGGTCGTCGAGTCGATCCCACCGCTGAGGAACAGGCCTACGGGAACGTCGGACAGAGTGTGTTCGGGAACGACCTGCGTCAGCAACTCGCCGAGGCGCTCGGCCGCCTGGCCCATGTCGGTGATCGCGGTCTCCGCGCTCGGTTCCCAGTAGCGCCGGATCTCGAGTCGCCCGGCTGCCCACGAAAGCGTGTGCGCTGGAGGCAGCCGCCGGATTCCGACGTAGATCGTCTTCGGGTGCGGCACGTATTTGTAGGAGAAGAAGTCGCGCAGGGCGGTCCTGTCCATGTCGGGGCGATCGATCTCGAGCAGGGCCTTGATCTCGGACGCGAACGCGAGGCCGCCCGGGATTTCGCGGTAGAAGAACGGCTTGATTCCGAGGCGGTCGCGCGCCGCGAACAGACGGCGCTCACGCGCGTCCCAGATGGCGAAGGCGAACATTCCCCGAAGCTTGTGCACCATGTCCGCACCGTCGCGCTCGTACAGGTGCAGGAGGACCTCGGTGTCGGTTTCGGAGGCGAACGGGCCGGGCAGGTCGGAGCGAAGTCCACGGAAGTTGTAGATCTCGCCGTTGTAGACGACCGCCAGGTGGCTCTTCGTCATCGGCTGGTGGCCGGCCGACGAAAGGTCGAGGATCGACAGGCGGGTGTGGCCGAGACACGCTCCGTCGCTCTCCCAAACCCCGGAGTGGTCCGGCCCCCGGTGCGTGAGGGTTCGAACCATCCGCTCCACGGTGTCCCGTGACGGCGCCTCCGCAACGATCCCGGCGATTCCGCACATGCCGGACCCTACTCGCGCGGCGTGAGCGTGGCCAGCCTCCGCTCGTGCTATCAGGTGGGCGCGAGCGCGGCAGGATGATCGGATATACTTTTCCTCGCGGGCTGCGCACCCGCGGAGGAGCCTGCCGACTTCCTGTTCACGAATGGCTACGTCTAGGTGAGCGCCGGATGAGCTACGCCGTCAAGGAAATTTACTTCACTCTGCAGGGAGAGGGAGCGAACACGGGACGACCCGCCGTGTTCTGCCGCTTCGCCGGGTGCAACTTGTGGTCCGGCCACGAGAAGGACCGTGGATCAGCCGTCTGTCCGTTCTGCGACACGGACTTCGTAGGAACGGACGGTTCTGGTGGCGGTAGATTCAGAACGGCAGAGGACCTGGCCGGGGCGGTCGCGTCTGCTTGGCCCGGTGATCCTGGCGTGACGGAGGCTCCTGGGAGGCCACTGGTCGTTTGCACGGGCGGCGAGCCTCTCCTTCAACTGGACGAGCCTGCGGTCGTGGCGTTACACCAGGCAGGGTTCGAAGTCGCAGTGGAAACGAACGGAACGATCGAGGCTCCGGCCGGCTTGGATTGGATCTGCGTGAGTCCCAAGGCGGGTGCACCCCTCAGGTTGACGAGCGGTGACGAGCTGAAACTGGTCTATCCGCAGGCGGAGGCGCCGCCAGAGGAGTTCGCCGGCCTGGAATTCAGGCACTTCTCTCTCCAGCCGATGGACGGCGCGCGGAGGGCACAGAATACGAAACTCGCGGTCGAGTACTGCCTCGCACACCCGCAGTGGCGCCTCAGCCTGCAGACCCACAAGTACATTGGAATCGACTGAGCGAGGTGCGATGGAGATCTGGAAGGAGTTCAGCTTCGATTCGGCTCACCTGCTGCCGAACGTGCCCGAGGGCCACAAGTGCCGGCGCCTCCACGGTCACTCCTACACGGTGCGAATTCACGTACGCGGGGAGCCGGACGAGAGCGTCGGATGGATCCTCGACTTCGCGGATATCAAGGAAGCGTTCGAGCCCATTCGGGATCGGCTCGACCACTATTACCTGAACGAGATCGAAGGTCTCGAAAACCCGACGGCCGAGGTGCTCGCCCGCTGGATCTGGCGGCGCCTGGCTCCCCGCCTTGCCGGCCTGAGCCGAATAGAGATCCGGGAAACCTGTACTTCGGGCTGCACATACGAGGGTGACTGACCGGTCCCGTCGGATCCAGCGACCGCGCCAGCCCGGCGAGAAGGTTCGGGAGGCCTAGGCGTCCAGGACCTCGAGCATCTCCGGCACCGAACGCTCGGCTTCCGGACCCAGTGTGAGTCCGACACCGTCGGGCACCGTAATCACGATCGGCTCGTCGCTCAGGATGGGGTGAAAGCCCCCTCCCTCGAGCACGCGCTCCACGTACAGCCGCTTCACCAGCACCCGGCCCACGGCCAGGATCGGCACGGCGACGATCATCCCGATCGGACCCATGAGCTTGAGGGCGATCAGCACTGACAGCAGCGTCCATACGGGAGGTAGGCGGACCTGGCGCTCGAACACTTTCGGCGCCACGACGTTCGCCTCGAACACGTGAACGACCACGCCGAGCGCGACCACAGCTAGAGCGTACAGCGGACCGCCGGATGGGAGCACGTACAGGGCCGGAAGCAGCGTCGAGAACAGACTTCCGAAGAACGGGACGAGAGCGGCAAGCCCCGTGAAGACGCCGAACGCCAGCGCGTACGGGACGCGCAGAATCTCGAGGCCGACCCACGTGAACACCCCCAGCACGGTCATTGCCATGAGCTGTCCGCCGAGCCACGCGCGAAGCGTTCCGGCGAGCTCTCCGAGGATGTCCGAAGCCAGGGCACGGTTGCGGGGCGGCACGACCTGCAGGATATCCGATCGGTACAGCGAAGGCTTCGCCGTGAGGAAGATCGCCATCGCGAGCACGGCGAACGCGTGCACCAGGAAATACAGCCCGCTGAACACGTAGGGCACCGCGTCCGTGAACCAGGTCCCGATCTCGCCGAAGATCGACCCGAAGTAGCTGCCTCCCTCCTGAACGGGGCCGAGAACGTCGCGTACGACCGGATAGCGCTCAGCCAGCCGGACCAGGTCGGCTTCCCAGATCATCAGGCGTCTCGGTAGATCGGCCAGGAGCTCCCCGACCTGCGCGGCGAGCGGAGGCACGAGCAGGAAGCCGACACCCCAGAAGGCGAGCACTGTCAGGATGACCCCGGACGCGATGCCCAGGGGGCGGGGCAGCCTGAGCCGGCTCTGGAACCAGTCGGTGAGCGCGCTCAGGTAGACGGCCAGGAGGACGGCGATGAAGAACAGGATCAGGAGCTCGGAAGACTCCCAGGCTAACAGCAGGAGAAGGACGACGGCCAGGGCGCCCAGCACGACCTGAAGCCATCCGCGAGAGCGCGTGTCAGACATGGGTCCGTTGTTCCCGATTTCGGCCGGGGAGCGCGCCCGTTCGCGCACCCCTCGCAAAGGCCCGGCCGGAGGCGCTACTCCTTCGGCGCTTCCGCCTCGTTCACCTCGGCTTCGGCGGCGGCGGGCTCGTCGTCGGCGACGGGCTCATCGTCGTCCAGGATCTCCGCGTCGGCTACCTCCACTTCACCGGCACCCAAAGCCCTTGGCTCTTCCGTGGAGGTCGCGGGGCCGAGCAGCCCCATGTCACGCTTCAGGGCAAGGAGCTTCTCATCTACGTCAGTTTCGCCACCGGTCGACTCGAGCATGGCGAACTCCCGCGTTAGGTCGTCGCCTTCGAGATCTTCCGTGACCTCGGCCGCGGCGAGCGCCCTTCTCTCGCTCTCTTCGACCTTCTCCACCATCTGGTCGAAGGCCCGGAACGCGCTCTTGTCCTGCATCCCGGCCATGGTCTCGTGGATGCGCTTCTGCGCCTGCGCCCGTTTCTGCTTCGCGATCAGGAGGTTTTTCTTCCGCTTGGCCTCCTCGATCTTCGAATTGAGCTGGCGGAGCGACTCCTTGAGCCGCTCGGTCTCGGCCCGGTGCTTCTCCCACTGCTCTTCCATCTCCGCAGCGTTGTTGGCGTGCTCCTGGCCCCTCATCAGGGCCTGCTTCGCCAGGTCGTCCCGGCCTTCGCGGATCGCCAGGCGGGCTCGACGTTCCCACTCCAGAGCCTGCTTTCGTTCCTCTTCCATCTGCGCGCGCAGCTTACGCTCATCCGCGATGGCGACGGCCACTTCCTGCTTGGCCTGCGCTAACTGCTTGCGCATGTCCTCGATGACCGTGACCAGCATCTTCTCCGGGTTCTCGGCCCGGGCGATCAGATCGTTGAGGTTCGACCGCACGAGGCGGGAGAGTCTATCGAAGATACCCATGGCAGCGTCAGTCCAGTCCGAGTTGCTGTACGTGCGACGTCACTGCGAGAGAGAGGCTCTCAAGGGACGCGAGAAACTCCGAGTAATCCAGGTCCTGGAGCTCGAGGGCATCGACCAGGATGACCTCGTCGCCTTCCAGGCCGTACGCTCCGTGTACCAGGTCGGAGGCATTCAGCTCCAGCAGTTTCTGGTACAACTCCAACCGGGCGTGGTCCCCTTCCGGCACCATGCCGATGCTGGCACGAAAGATCACGAGGGGCGGCGACAGGCTCACCACGACTGCCGGGTGATCCTCTTCGGCGTCCACCACCGGATCCACGAGCCACATCGATTCCCCGATCTCCCGGTTATCCATCTCGGTTCGGATGAGAAAGCTCTCCAGGTCTTCGCGGCTGATCATGTTACCTCTTCCTCACTGTGAGCGGGCGGAATGCTCGACGGCCGTTTCTCAAGCAGGCGCGTGAGGAACTCCTGGTTCTCGTGAATCCCCTCGACCTGCTCCGTCAGGTACATGACCTGGCGCTCGAGATCTTCGAGCCGGCCGGCGTGTTCCGGCTCGTTCGGCAGCGGCGGACGGGTCGCCTTCGTTTCGATCGCCTTCGCGACGGCCTGCCCGATAGGCACGACCACGAAGAACAGCAGTATGATCAGTACGAAGACGTTCACTTGTTATCCGCGCTCCCGGTGACCGTTCCGGTAACCGCTCTACGGAAACCTGGCTTCGCCGGTTTCGCCCATTCCTCGCCGTGCTTCGAAGTCTGTAACGTTAACCCGGAGGGTGACCCCGATCAACGAGGCGACGGGTACGCGGCGGTTGTCCTCGCCAGAACGTTCTCGTTCACGGTCTCAGATCATGTCCTTCAGGTATCGGCCGGTATGGCTTCCCGGTGTGGCGGCAACCTGCTCGGGCGTTCCCGCGGCCACCACCTGGCCGCCTCCGGATCCTCCCTCCGGTCCAAGGTCGATGATCCAGTCAGCCGTTTTCACCACGTCCATGAGATGCTCGATCACGAGGACCGTGTTCCCCAGGTCGACCAGCCGGTGCAGTACCTCGAGCAGGATGCGCACGTCTTCGAAGTGAAGCCCGGTCGTCGGTTCGTCCAGGATGTACAGGGTGCGGCCCGTACCGCGCTTCGAGAGCTCCGAGGCCAGCTTCACCCGCTGCGCCTCGCCGCCGGACAGCGTGGTCGCGGACTGGCCGAGATGGATGTAGCCCAGGCCCACGTCCGACAGGGTGGCGAGGTGCCTGTTCGCGCGCGGAATCGGCTCGAAGAACTCGAGCGCCTCGTCCACGGTCATGTCGAGCACATCGGCGATGCTCTTCCCCTTGTAAAGCACCTCGAGGGTCTCGCGATTGTAGCGCCGCCCCCGACACACGTCGCATGGCACGTACACATCGGGCAGGAAGTGCATCTCGATCTTCACGAGTCCGTCGCCCCGACACGCCTCGCAGCGCCCGCCCTTCACGTTGAAGCTGAAACGGCCGGGCCCATAGCCGCGAATCCGCGCCTCGGGAAGCTGCGAGTAGAGCTGTCGGATGGGTGTGAAGAGGCCGGTGTACGTGGCCGGGTTCGAGCGTGGGGTGCGGCCGATCGGACTCTGATCGACGTCGATGACCTTGTCCACCAGCTCCAGACCCTCGATCGAATCGTGGGCCCCCGGCACCGTGCGGGCCCGATGGAGCTCCCGGGCGATCCGGCGGTACAGCACGTCCTCGACCAGGGTCGACTTGCCCGACCCGGACACGCCGGTGACCGCGATGAAACGACCCAGCGGGAAGTGGACGTCGAGGTTGCGGAGGTTGTGCTCGGTCGCTCCCCGTACCACGAGCGCCTCCTGTTCGCGCCCGCTCCGGCGCTCGGTCGGCACCGGGATCTTCCGGTCACCGCGCAGATAGGCAGCGGTGAGAGAGTCCTCACACGCGAGGAGCTCGTCGAGCGGTCCTGACACCAGGACCTCCCCGCCGTGCCGGCCGGCTCCCGGGCCCATGTCCACCACGTGGTCGGCGGCACGCACCGTCTCCTCGTCGTGCTCGACCACGAGCACCGTGTTTCCGAGGTCCCTGAGCTGGAGAAGGGTGTCCAGCAAACGCCGGTTGTCCCGCGGGTGGAGGCCGATGCTCGGCTCGTCCAGCACGTACAGGACGCCGACCAGGCGGCTCCCGATCTGCGTGGCCAGTCGGATGCGCTGCGCCTCCCCGCCGGCCAGCGAATCGGCCGAGCGGCCCAGCGTAAGGTACCCGAGGCCGACCTGCACCATGAAGTGCAGGCGTTCGCAGACTTCCTTGAGGATCGGGCCGGCGATCTCTTCCTCCAGTGGCTCGCCGGCGGTGCCCGTGCGCAGGCCCTCGAACAGCTCCAGCGCCTCGCCGACCGACCGCTCGACGACCTCCGTGAGCCGGTGACCGTCCACCGTCACGGCCCTGCTCTCCGCCCGTAGCCGGCCTCCGTCACATTCCGAGCACACGCGCGCCGTCATGTACTCATGCAGGTTTCGGCGAACGGTGTCACTGTCCGTCTCGTGGTACTGGCCCCGGATCTGCTCCAGAGCGCCTTCCCACTCCAGGTCCGGATCGCCGTCGAGTACGGCGTTCTTCTGCCCGTCGCTCAGATCGCCCCACGGGCTGTTCAAATCGAACCCGTGCTTCTCCGCGAGCGGCGGCAGGAACTTCTTCGCCCAGCGTCCGGCGGGTACTCCCCAGGGGAGGATCACCCCCTCGAGGATCGAGATTCGGGCGTCACCGATGGACAGGTCCCGGCTCGGCTCCAGTCGTACTCCGAGGCCGTCGCACGCCGGGCAGGCGCCGTACGGGGAGTTGAAGGAGAACTGCCTCGGCTCGAGTTCGGGGATACTGATTCCGCAGACGGCGCACGCATAGTGCTCGCTGAACAGGTGCCGCTCCGCGTCCTCCTCGGCGCCATCGGGACCCGATCCGTGCTCCAGCACCTCAACCGTACCGGCTGCCATGCGAAGCGCCGTCTCGATCGACTCGGCCACCCGTGCTCTTTCGCCCTTCCGCAGGACCAGCCGGTCCACCACCACCGAGATGTCGTGGTTCAGGCGGCGGTTGAGCTGGGGCGGCTCCGACAGGTCGATCAACTGTCCGTCCACGCGCGCCCTCACGAAACCTTCCTGCAGAGCTTCGTCGAACAGGTCCCGGAATTCCCCCTTCCGGCCCCGAATCAGGGGAGCCAGGATTTCGATACTCGTCCCTTCGGACCACGTGGCGACACGCGATGCGATCTGCGTTGCGGACTGGCGACGTACCGGCCTTCCGCAGTCCGGGCAGTGGGGAGTGCCGACCCGGGCCCACAGGAGGCGCAGGTAGTCGTAGATCTCGGTAACCGTGCCGACCGTGCTGCGCGGGTTGCGCGCCGCCGTGCGTTGCTCGATCGCGATCGCCGGGGACAGGCCGTCGATCTGATCGACGTCAGGCTTCTCCATCACGCCGAGGAACTGGCGCGCGTAGGCCGACAGCGACTCGACGTACCGTCTCTGCCCTTCGGCGTAGATCGTGTCGAACGCCAGCGATGACTTGCCCGAGCCGGACAGTCCGGTCACCACGGTAAGGCGGTTCCGGGGGATCGCGACGTCCACGTCCCTCAGGTTATGCTCCCGCGCTCCGCGGACGACCAGGTATCCCGCTTCCTCCTGGCTCAACCGACCGTCTCTTCCTGCCATAGGTGCTCGAGTCTTTCGCGCTCCCGCACCACTCTCCAGCCGTCGTCATCCACCAGCACCTCGGCCGGTCGTGAAGACGTCGCCCGGATCGAGTTCAACGAGGAACGAGGATGCGTCCGGCGAGCGGCTCGACCTGGGCCACGATCGGGGTCTCGCCTCTCGGCTCTCCATCGATCTGCGCCGCGACCGGCGGGTCCGACTCGACGGTGATCCGCCGGGCCTGCAGGAAGATCATGCGATCGTCGCCCGCGTACCTCTGGAATACGACGCGAGTCAGCATGGCCGCCATGTCCGGCAGGTGGCGGGGTGAGAATATGGCGATATCCAGAAGACCGTCCTGAAAGGATGTCCGCGGCGCCACCTTGAGCTCGACTGGAAGACCTCCCGCCCCGATGATGCCGGCGTTGGCCAGGAGAACCATGGAAGCCTCGACCTCGATGACCTCGTTGTCCGCCACGATTCGATACTGCGTCCGGCTAGGCGTGACCACGTGCTTGAGGCCGCCCACCAGGTAGGCAAGCACTCCGAGCCGACTCTTGAGCTCCGACGTGGCGCTCGCCATCACCTCCGCGTCGAGACCCGCTCCGGCGATCAGAGCGAAGTACTCGTCTCCGATCCGGCCCAGGTCGATCTTCTCCACCACACCCTCCACGGCCACCCGGACGCTGTCCTCCAGCGAGACGGGCACGCCGAAGTTGAGGGCCAGCTGATTTCCGGTACCGAACGGAAGAAGAGCGACCGGCACCTCGCTGCCGGCCGTGCCCCGGAGGGCCAGGGCGATCGTCCCGTCCCCTCCCGCCGCGACCACCGCCTTGCACCGCGCCTCCACTGCGGCATGGACGATCCGAAGACCGTCCTCGACGCCGGTGGACTCGACGATGTCGAACGGGACGCAGTGCGATGCCATCGCCCCGGCGATGCGCCGGCGCAGCGCTCCCGGCTGCCCGCCCGCCGCGTTGGGGTTGAGCAGGACCAGGTACCTGTCGGAATCCGGTATCGGGTAGTCAGACGCCACGCCGTGCGATCTCCTCGAGTCTGCGCACCCGTTCCTCCGTGGGTGGGTGCGTCCGAAACAGGCCGCTCAGGCCACCCGTCCGGAGCGGGTTCACGATGGCCAGGTGGGCGGCGCTCGGGTTCAGCTCCATGGGCCGGCGACGGGCTTCTGCCTCCAGCTTCTGTAGCGCTGATGCCAGGGCGTCGGGGCGGCCGCTGATCTCCGCGCCGACCCGGTCGGCACGGTACTCTCCCGCCCGACTGATGGCCATCTGTATCAGCATGGCCGCGATCGGGGCGAG
The DNA here is from genome assembly GCA_039585235.1 of Gemmatimonadota bacterium. Lineage (GTDB taxonomy): Bacteria > Gemmatimonadota > Gemmatimonadetes > Palauibacterales > Palauibacteraceae > Benthicola. Next base: position 17,261 of record JBDGWG010000002.1, read on the forward strand.
GATCATCATCAGCAGGCCACCGATCAGTCCGCCACGGTTGTCATCCCCGCCGAACCAGAAGCCGAGGCGCGCGAGAATCACGACGGCCGCCGAGAGGGTGGCCGCGACAGTACCGATCAGCATATCCCGGTTCTTGATGTGCGCCAGCTCATGCCCTATCACCCCGGCCAGCTCGTCCGCATCGGCTACCTGGAGCATTCCCTGCGTCACGCACACGGCCGCGTGCGCCGGGTCGCGTCCGGTGGCGAACGCGTTGGGTTGTGACGAGGCCGAGATCGCCACGGCTGGCATCGGGAGCCCGGCGCGCCGCCGGAGCCCGTCGATCATGTCGTACAGTCCCGGCGCCTCGTGCGGCTCGAGGGGGCGCGCGCGATACATGCGGAGGACGACGCGGTCCGAGAACCAGTAGGCGCCGAAGTTGAAGATGGCGGCGAACGCCAGGGCGATGAGCATGGCCGACCGCCCGCCGAACCAGCCGGCGACGGCCACGAACAGAGCCGTCATCAGGGCCATCAGGCCGAATGTCTTCACATAGTTCATCGCTAACCTCCAGGGGCCGGAATGTACACTCAGAAGTTCCAGTCCCGGAAGAGCATCAGGCCATACGTCCGCCGGCTGTAGGAGCTGAAGGAGTAGCCGTACGACGCATAGCGCTTGAACCGGTCCTCCGTCACGAACTCGAGACGCCAGGATCGCGCGAACGACCATTCGAGGCCGAATCCCGGTAGCTGCCCCCCGAGAGGCTGCGTCGCGCGCACGAACAGGTCGGGGGTCAGGTATCGTCCGATCTCGAGCTCCGTTCCGTACAGCAGGCTCGTCGTGCTGCCCGACTCGATCGGGCCCGCCTGGCCGGTTGACCGGATGTCAAAGTAGTCCACGAGCCCGACCCCGCTCACCAGCACCTGGGAGAACTGGTTGCTGACGGTACCGAGAAGGCTCTCGCGGACGAGTGACGCCGCGAATTCTCCCCCCTCCGTACCGGCGCCGAGGCAGGCCGTGGAGAACAACAGGAAGCAGACCTCGTCCGCCGTGGGGAGAGGTGGATCGCTCGAAGTATCGAGCGTCGGCGCCGTGGCCGTCCCCCCGATGTCCACCGTGATCGTGACCGGTCCCAGGTCCGAACGGGTCTGGTATTCGGCCTGGATGTCCAGATTCGGGTCCATGCCGGGCGACCCGGTGAACGTGATCGAGCCGCTGGAGATCTGGAGCTGCCGCGAGTACAGGCTCGACAGATCGGTCCCTGAGCCCGACACGTATCGGTACTTACCTCGTGACAGGCCCAGGGTACCGAAGGCGGTGAGGTCTCCCAGGGCTCGGTCCATCTGCACGTCCAGGACTCCCGCCAGCTCGACCTCCAGTGCCTCGGAGCGGAGCCAGAAATTGGGCCCGAAGCTGACCTCTGCCTGCATGCGCAGATTCTGCATGAACGGGTTCTGGGCCCTCTCGAAAAGCCTCTGTTCCATCACGAGAGTCGTGTCGATGAGGGCCGTGACCATCGGGTCCGTGAGATCTACCGCCTGGCGCATCCGCATGAACCGCTCGGCACGGACCTGGCCTTCGGAGATGCGGAAGGCACCCGAGAGCTCCGGCGAGTGGTACGACCCGCCGAGATGCCCCTCTCCATCGAGCAGGAAGGACGCCATCCGGCGGTCCATCGCCCGGAATCGGTTCATCGCGATCGTCAGGCCGAACCCGAGGTTGGTCGGCTCCCGCGTGTCGATCGCACCGCGCAACGTGGCGTAGCCGCCGGCCGAGGAATTGAGCCGCCCCGACTGCAGCCTGGCCTCGGTGCCATCGAACGTCAGCGAGGCGGTGACGTCCTCGAATCTCACCCCGAGGTAGGGCACGGTCGCGGCAACATTGGTCAGTGTGGCCGCTCCTTCGAGATGGAGAGCATCCGGTTCCCCCGAGAACTCGATGCGGCCGGCTCCGAAGCCGGTCACCTCCTGAAGACTCTCGAACGCCAGTTCCAGTGGCTCCATGGGCAGGCTGTCCGCCTCCAGAACCACGTGAAGTGGATTCGGCGAGAGACGCCTCTCTATCTTCCTCAGGGCCAGGTTCGTCAAGATGGAGCCATCGAGTCGGCCGAGCAGCGTTCCATTGTCGTGCAGGCCTACTCCCAGGGTCAATCGCCGATCCGCGTAGTCGGCATCGCCCCGCAGGCGCTCGTACTCGAAACCGCGAACGGCCGGATCCGACACCACGAACGACAGGTCCCAGCGGGGATCGTCCGCTGTGCCCCTGAGACGTCCGTCGGCGTCCAGGAACCCGCCGTACGGGAGTGCCTCGTCTGGCGTGAGGAATACGCTCGCCAGATCGAGACCCCTGATCCGTACGTCGAGGTTCGCTGGGCCACTGTCCGGAACGGCGCCTTCGATGCGGAGGCCTGCACCGTCCTCGTCCTCGAGACGGAGGCCCGTGGAAGTGAACCCCTGATCGCCCCATACGATCTCGGCCGGGCCATCCAGCGCCAGGCGCTGGGAACCCAGCGTGGCGGCGAGGCGCTCAAGCGCCACGCGTCTCTCGGTAGCCGTCCACTCGAGCCGTGTACGCGTGTCCAGCTCGAGGCTGGACCCTCGCCGTGCGTACAGGTCCACCTCACTCGATGTGGAGTCCCTGCGGACCCACAGGACGTCGACGCTGTCCAGCGTGGTGCCACCACCGGCCAGACGCCACAGGGTAGCGCTCGCGGTCAAGCGGTCCAGGAGGCGGGGGTCGTCGACGTCGACCGTGAGGACGACCGAGTCGGCCTGGAGCGGCCCGTACCGGACCTCCCGGCCGTGCAGCCGTCCGCCGAACGAGAAATCGTGGACGTTACCGTACAGGACGCCGAGCGCCTCGAGGGACCCCGCGATCGTGTCGGGCGGCTGGCTGCCCGGGGGCTCGGCGGCGCCCGGCGCGGCGTCTTCCTGCCCGGGGAACGCAGCGAACAGGCCCTCGAGGCTGGTGAGCTGGCGAGACGGGTTTCGGCCCGGAACGATCCACCGGTTCCACGACGCCAGATTCGGAGCGTCCACGTCCAGGATCAGCGACCCGCTCGTCTGCTCGGCGAGTCCGAAGCTCCCCCTACCCCTGACCCGGCCCGCATCAGTACGGATCGCGAACGTGTCCGCGGTCGCAAGCCCATCCGAGAGCGTGAAGCGGAGCAGGCTGGAATCGACGCGTGCCCCCTCGATGAGCGAGCGAAGAATCGTGAGGTCGAAGGTCGCTTCGAGCGTGGCGGGATCCGTGCCGACCCCCTGCACCCGTCCCTCCACGGCGAGCCGCGTGGCCGGAGCCCGTTCCACCCATTGCCGAAGCTGGATATCACGGGCCGTCAGCCTGGCGTCATACCGCCGGTCCTCGGCCATGAGATCGAACCGGCCGTCGAAATTCACGAGTCCGCGAGGCGTCCGCAGGTCGGCGAGCACGCGAAGATCGGAGAACAGGCCGCGCGCCGAGAGCGGGCCGCGAACGTCTCCCACCAGCTCGACGTCAGGAGGCGCGTACGGTTGCAGGGCGGCCAGCGAGAGCGGGTCGGTCACGAACTCGACCGTGACGCCCGGCTCGTCCTCGAGAACCACGCTGCCGGACCCGGACACGTGCGATCCCGCACCCGAAGGCAGCTGATGTGTCAGATCCGACTCGAAGTCGAACCATTGGCCCACGGTGCCCGTCAGTTTCGTCCGGCCCTCCAGCCGCCCGCGCACATCGTGAGTGATGCCTACGACCGCCGTCCACCGGGGCTCGAAATCCAGGAAGGTGAGATCCAGATCCTGCATGTCGCGTGGCTCGATGATGGCGAGCCCCCCGGCGACCGTGACGAACGACGGGCGAATCGCCTCATCCAGATCGATGATCGTCAGGTCGGCACGGATCTCCACCAGATCCAGCGGCCCCGTGCCGGTGACGGCTCCGGTGATGTATCCGTCGATGAGCGAGTCACGCTCCAGCACCTCGTCCACTAGCCCGACGCGAAGTGGCTGAAGAAGAACATCCAGGCTCTCGAATCGAGGGACCGTCTCGAGCGCGAGCACGAAGGACCCGCGTGCCCTCGAGTCGCCCGAGCGTGCATCGGCGCCCGAGACGCCCACGACGATTACCTCTCCCCGTGTCCACAGATCGATCCGCGCAGGTCCACCTCCCTGCCGCGGCATCGGCACCGGGAGCCACTCGAGGTCGCTGAACGCGATCGGCTCGGCCTCGATACCGAACCGGAACTGCTCCGGATCCGAGGGGACGATCCAGCCGGAGCCGCCCATTATGCTCGCGTCGGTCTCGAGCGTCTCGATCTCGACCGCTATGGTATCTCCGAACGTGGCGCTGCCGTCGAACCGACGAACATCCAGCGTCTGGGTCACGACGGATGCCTCGGTCCTCATCTCCACGGCCTCTATTCGGAGGGGCCTCCCCGGATCGACGAGCCTGAGAAGCGGAAAACCAGCCGACAGGGAATCGAGGCGGATCTCGCGCACCCACCTGCCCGGACCGGCCCGCACTACACGCCACAGCTTGTCCCCACGCAACCCCCGTGCGACCATCGAGTCCCGCGCAGCGCCGTTCAGGTCAGCGGCCCACGGTGTGGTCACGAGGAGGTTCCCCCGGCGGATGTTGAGATCCGTGAGCAGCACTCTCGTCCGGCTGCTTCCGACTGCCGAATCGGGGTCGGACGCCGATTCGGACGGGTCATCCCCGAACAGACGATCGAAGTTCCAGCTACGATCCCTGGCCTGGATCAGCGAGACACGCGCCCGCTCTACGGTGACATCGCTGAATCGGTAGGTCCCGATGAGGAAGCCGAGCGGGTTGTAGCTCACACGGACGCTGTCGAGCTGAACGAACGGGGTGCCATCGGACTCGAGGATTTCGAAGTGGGCCAGGTGAGCCCGGGTCAGCATGTTTCCGCCGAGGATAGGGCCGACCCGGACGTCGCCGTTCACTACGTCAGCCAGCAGCTCCTCGACTTTCGTCGCCACGACGGCGCGGCCCACTACGGTCTGGCTGAGCAGGAGGATCGCCCCGGCGGCCGTGAGACCCGAGAGACCTACGAACACGGCGACGGAACGTCCGAACACCTTCATCAAACGCCACAGGGGACGGGGCATGCCCAGGGGCGCTCCCAACTCTGGATCCCCCGCGCGGGTCCTATCCCAGTGTCTGCTCATCGCGCCGCCCGCATCAGAACGCCTCGCCGATCGAGAACTGGATCCGAAGGCGGCGCCACAACTCGGTCAGGGCCGATGGGTCGTCCCACGTGAATGGATCGTAGCTAACGGGTTGCGACACTTCTTCGATCGAGCCGTCGTCGAGCACGATCACCGCCTGCTTGAGCTTCGTACCGGTCGGATTGTACCCGACGTCGAGACGGAGAGGACCGACCGGACTGCGAAATCGAACGCCGGCCCCTGGCGTGGCGACGAGAGCCGCCCGGTCTTCGATCGTCTCCCACACCTGGCCGAAGTCCACGAACGCGGCCACGGTCCAGCGGTTGCCGGCCCGGAATCTCGCCTCCACGCTCCCCTCGAACACCGAGTTCCCGCCCAGCGGCCGCTCGTTGAACTGCGTGGGCGGAACATCCTGGGCGCACTCCTCGAAGCTGGTAAACTCCTCACAGTCGGCTTCATCCAGCACGAGCACGGTCGGCCCCAGGAGGTTCAGGCCGAACCCTCGCACGCTCTGCGGCCCGCCGGCGAAGAAGCGCTTCTGTGGGTGGACCACGACGTCCGACGTCACGGTTCCTTCGAACAGGTTGCCGGTGTAGGGCAGAATCACTCCCGTTCTGACGTGGCCCCCCAGCACGATCGTCTCCGAGACCTGGCGGAAGAGGGCGCCGTCCACCGTGCCGCGACTGTACTGATAGTCGGAAAATGTGAGGTCGCCCGCCTGCTCGAGCTCCACGGCGACGTACCATCCGCGAGTGGCCGCGAAAGGATTGTCCGTGCGGTCGTACGTCCACAGGCCCGTGATGGGAGACAGCCAGTTGGCCTCGGTGAGTACCTGAATGTCCTCGGGATCGCACACGCCGAAGTTGACGCAGAAGTAGATGTCGGCCGATTCCTCGGCGAACGACGTGAGCGCGGGCTGGTAGCCCAGCGTGAGCTGCATCCTGCGCTGGAGGCGGCGGCTGAATGACACCTGGCCACCGACGGCGTTCCGCACGTACAGGTCCGGGACGGTCTCCCTCTCTCCGAACACGCTCGCACGGAGGTTGTTGCGGCCGTCCGAGAACACCGGCTGTTCGAAGCCGACCTCGAGCAGATAGTTGAGTTCCTGGTACACCTCGTTCGGACTCACGTCAGTGCACGGAAACTGGCCCTGCAGCTGACTGGCGAACAGGTTGGACACGCGCCCGGTAAACCGCAGGATGCGGGCGTCGCCGAGGAAATTTCGATAGATGAGGCTCGCTTGCCCCTGCACGCACTCGTCGGTCTGGAGCCCGAGCCCCGCCTGGAGCGACCGCTTCGGCGCCGGCGCGACCTCGACTCGCAGATCGATCAGTGTGTCCGTGTCGGACCGCCGCTCGGAAGCGATGTTCGCCCAGCGAAGAGCCTGGAGGCTATACAGACTGCGCTGGCTCTCGACGATTTGATCCTCGCGGAACCAGTCGCCGGGTTGGAAGCGCAGAAGCTCTTGAATGACGGCGTCTCCGACCTCCCCTGACCCGACGATCCTCACGTCGCCCACCCTTACCCGCGGTCCGGGCTCGACCCGAAGGTTCACATCCGCCTCGAGCGTCTCGGTGGGAATGAAGTACTCCCGGAGTACCTGGGCGTGGACGTAACCGTCCTTGCGCAGCCGCTCCGCCAGGCGGCGCTCGCCCTCTCCGAGCGCGACCAGGTCCAGGGGGTCACCGACCACGAGCGACAGGTCTGCGTTCACCATCGCGGAATCGAGCAGCCTTTCGCCTCCAGAGACCCCGAGGTTTCGGATCCGTGTCGGCTCTCCCTCCACCACGTTGAACCGAATCCGTACCCTGTCTTCCTCCCGCACGATGGTCGTGTCCACCATCGCCGCTCGGAAGCCTCGCTGGCGGTAGTACAGCCGTAGACGCAGCACGTCCAGAGGAAGTTCGCCACCGTCGAGATACTCCCTGATGTGCGCTACCCCCCAATTGGTCAGCGGGCACAGCGGGAGGGGAAACACGAAAAGGAACGTCCGGCAGCGTGTCGCCGCCGTGAGGATGGCGTTCTCCAGATCCCCGTCGGGAAACGCCTCGTTTCCTTCGAACGTGATCCCGACGACCTCGGGATCGGCGAAAGTCTGGCTGGCGGCGTCGCTGGAGCCGGTCGCGATCAGAGCGATGCCCACCGCGATCGTGCGCCAGGCAGTCCTCCGACAGGCCATTCTCACTTCCGGGAAGTCTCCGTAGCATCGGAGCCCAGGCGGCTCATGAGCCACGCACCCAGGCCGATCAAGCCGATGCTGATCACCTGCGCCAGGGAAAGAGCGCCGAAGAACCGGTCGTCCTTGGCTCGGAAGAACTCCACGAGAAGGCGCTCCGACCCGGCCAGCACAAGCCATAGTGAGAACAGCCAGCCGGCCCGTCTGTCGCGAAACCGGAGTCGCCACAGGACGAAGAATATCAGAAGGGATATTCCAATCTCGAACAACTGTGTCGGATAAACGGACAGGACTTGTCCGTCCGGAATCTCGGCCGGAATGTCCACCCCGAAACCACGCCGCAGATTACCTGCGGTCGAAGGCGGCTGACCGTTCGGAAACGCGATTCCGACCCAACTGTCCGTCGGGCGGCCGTAGTCGTCCCCGACCAGGAAGCAACCGACGCGACCGAGCGCATACGACAGCGCGAGCGCCGGTGCCACGACATCGGCCAATTCGGCGACTTTCTGGCCCCGGCGTCGGATCATCCAGATCACGCCCAGCGATCCGCCGATCAAGCCGCCGTACCACACGAGGCCCGAGCGACTGGCAAGCATCCCGATCGGGTCGCGGACAGTGAGCGGCCAGTTCAGAAGCACGTAGTAGATCTTCGCCCCCAGGATGCCGCCCACCAGCGCGCCGAGGAGGATATCGCCCGCCAGCTGCTCGTCCCTTCCCTGTCTCTTCAGTTCGACCCTGATCACCTGGAAACCGGCCAGAAACGCGATCGCCATCATGACGCCGAACGTCGTGATGGTGATCTGTCCGAGGACCGGCAGGTCGAGCGTGATCAGTTCCGGATACATGACGTTCTTTCGGTTCGCGTTACGATAGACCCGGAAACGGCAGGGCCGGATCCGCGTTGAGGTCCAGGCCGTGCGTCTGCCCGGCCGACAGCCTGTGCTCGGCGAGCCGGGCCACCATCGCCGCGTTATCCGTAGACAGCCTCGGCGACGGCGCGAACATCCGGCCGGCCGGCTCGAGAGCAGCCGTCAACCGCTCGCGAAGGGGGCCGTTGCGGGCGACACCTCCGCCCAGGAGGACTCGCCGGCACTGGGTGTGCTCGACCGCTCGGATCGTCTTGCCGACGAGCACATCCACCACCGCTGTCTGGAATTCCGCGGCCACGTGGGCCCGTGCCGCATCGACGTCGACCTCGACGTCGGCCTCGATCTCCCCGATCAGGAGGGAAGCCGCCGTCTTCAGCCCGCTGAACGAGAAGTCGAAGTAACCGGCGTCGCCCGGAGCATCCCGGGCCGACAGCATCGGGCGCGGAAGTCTGTACGTTCCGGCGACTCCCCGCCGCGCCAACTTCTCGATCTCCGGGCCGCCCGGAAACCCCAGGCCGAGGCGCCGTGCCACCTTGTCGAAGGCCTCACCCGCAGCGTCGTCCCTCGTGGCGCCCAGTAGTTCGTATCGGCCCCAGGCTGGAGCGTGCAGGAGAAGGGTATGGCCGCCCGAGATCAAGAGCGCTACGAAGGGGGGGGTCGCGTCGGGAGACTCCAGCGAGTTCGCGTACAGGTGGGCCTCCATGTGGTGCACACCCACCACGGGCAGACCGAGAGCGTAGGCGAACCCCTTCGCCCAGTTCAAACCGACGAGGAGCGCGCCCACCAGACCTGGGCCGGCCGTGACGCCCACGCCCGCCAGGTCCGCGGGGCCGACGCCCGCCTCGTCCAGCGTGCTCGCGACCACGCCGTCGATGTGGACCAGGTGCTGCCGTGCCGCAATCTCGGGAACGACCCCTCCGTACACCGCGTGCGCGTCCTGCGACAGGATGACGTGGCCGAGTACCCGGCCTTCGGCGACGACAGCGGCGGACGTCTCGTCGCAGGACGACTCGATCCCGAGGACGGGACCGCCCCGGAAGCTCATCTCTCACGACCCTTCCGGTCTGACCGTCACCTGTTCCGGACGCGCCGAAGCCGATACGAATCCTCCCGAGGTCAGCTCCACCGCGACGGGCGCCAATTGCGGCCCCGAGGGCACCGCATCGACCTGGACACTCGCCCATGAGATGGAGTCGAGTTGCCGCCGCACCGCGGCCGCAGCACCGCGCACCACCACGTCGACCGAATCCGGCTGGATCCGGACGCTTTCGGCTGCTGCGCCCGACACCCGAATCGGGAGGCGGACCTGTCGCACGACAAGCGAATCCACCGGGACGGTCACGAGCACACTGGGAGGTTCGATCTCGACTCCGCGTACGCCGGTGGGCAACTCCAGCGGGACGTCTCGCATGACGGCATACTGGAGATCCTCAAGCGACACCCGGCGCGTGGCTACCTGGCGGATCGGTTCGATCTGGGATGCGCCCCCCCTGATGGTCACGCTGTCAGGCTCCACGAGCAGGGGTCTCATGACGGTGAACCCCATGGCCGGCACCGTGACCAGGTCCGCCACTACTGGGACTCGCCGCTCCGCGAGCTGCTCGAACCGCAGCTCGATGGACGTGGGAACGACCAGTGTGGCCCGCACGCCGAGCTCGCGGTCGTACACCACCTGGTCGGGCTCGAGAGCCAGGCGCATGACCGGACTGGACACTTCGCGAATGCCGATGCGCACCTCGGGATCGTCGCCGATCAGAGCCAGCAGGTCACGGTTCCGGCCTTGAAACGTCGTGGCCACCGCGTCAGGCGCCTCCAGGAGAACCCACGCCGAATCCTGAACGTCGATGACGAGCCGCGTGACCACCTCTTGCGACTGACGCTCGCCCGCCGCGAGATCGAGCCACAGCAGGAATACGATGAAAAAGGCCGCCAGCTTGTAGGGCCAGTGGTGCCGGATGGAGTAATCCCAGTTCACCGTCGGGCCGCCTCGTTCATGGCTGGCGCTCCGACCAGCGGCGGGTCGGGTCCACGACGTTTACATCGCCCGCGACGCGTACCTCGACGATACCACCCTCGCGGAGGCTGTAACCGGCGGGCGGGTACTGGCCCACGATCCGGCCGGGCGCCTCGAGTGCCTGCGGGTCGTACGTGATCGCACCGAGCTCCAGACCGGCCCCGGACAGCGTGCCCTCGGCATCGTCCACGTGGCGACCTAACAGATCGGGGATCTGTACCACCGGACGACCCTCGCTGGTCACGAGTGTGACCTCGGCCGGTACGGCCAGTTCCGTCCCCGCCTCCGGGCGAGTTTCGATGGCCCGTTCATACTCGAGAGTATGGGTAATGCGCTCGACGGTCACGTCGTACCCGAGACGTTCGAGAACGATCACCGCCTGGCGCTCGGACAGCCCCGAGACGTCTGGAAGCACGTGGAGCTCGGGTCCGCGGCTCAGGGAAACGTACACGGGGGCGCCCGGCCGCGCGTACTGCCCCGGCAGCGGATCCTGCGCGAGAATGGCACCCTCCGGGGCCAGGTGGTGCGTCACTCCAGAGCGCACGGTATACTCGAGACCGAACCGCTCGAGGCGACCCTGCGCCTCGTCCTCCGTCAGGCCGACGAGCTCCGGCACCTTGACGATCGACGGATCCTCCACGACCGCACCGCCGGGAAAGGCCCACTGGGCGGCCGCGAGGTAGCCTCCACCGAAGAAAGCCGCGACGACGACAGCGGAGATGAGCCACCGGGCCGATCGCCTGTCCCCCTCGGTTTGGGGCACTGCCTGCTCCGCCTCCGTCGCAAACAGTTCGGAGAGCGTTGCGGTGCGAGGCGGAGCCGCGGCAGCGGCCGTACCATCGGTCACCTCCGGCTGCGTGTCGTCAGCGCTCGTTGCCTGTTCCTCCGGCGCAGAGCCCGGAGCCCGATCTCCACCCCTCTTCCCCCGTCCGCCTCCCAGCCCGCGGCGCCGCTTGTAGCTCATCCTCATCCCCCTTTCGCCCGGATCTCAGCAGTCGAGACGCCTCAGTCGGCTCGCGAATGCTCCGTCGGTGTCCCACTGCCACGGCAGCACCCGCAGGTCACCCTTCTCGTCCGTCGATGCCTCCCGGACCCACGCCGGCTCCGGCGCTTCCCGCCCGAAATTCCGGTGCCGGGCCAGAAACCTCTCGACCTGCTCCTCGTTTTCCTCCGGCTCGAGAGAGCATGTCGCGTACACGATCAATCCGCCGGGCTCGACCAGCCCGGCCGCGGCATCCAGCAGCTCGCCCTGTAGAGCGACGAGCGAATCGAGCTTCGCCTGGTCCAGGCGCCACCGCGAATCCGGACGCCGACGCAGCACGCCCGTGCCGGTGCACGGCGCATCGAGCAGGACCGTCCGCGCCCGGCCGATCGCGGGGGCACGCGTGTCCATCCTGAGCAGGTGGACGTCCAGTCCCAGCCGAGCCACCGGATCGCGCAGCCGTTCGAGGCGCTGCCCGCTCAGGTCTGCGGCCACGAACGGCCGGGCCTCCGGAACCCGCCACGCCAGACCGAGCGTCTTGCCGCCAGGCGCCGCACAAGCGTCCAGTACAGGACCGGCAAACCGATCACCCACATAGTCTACCACCGCGGCGGCGGCGGGATCCTGCACGACCGACGGAAGACTCCGCACCGCCTCTTCGGGGTCTCCCTCGCGAAGGCGGAACATAGCCCTCCACCCGCGTTCCGGGACCAGATGGATCCCGGCGACCGGGCTGAGGTCACGCGCCGATTCCGCGTCGCCGTCCAGGACTCGAACCGTCACCTGCGGAGCCCGGTTATCATTCTCCACCAGACGACGAACCGAAGCAAGCGGCCAGCGGGACAGCCACCGCCGGATGAGCCAGGCGGGGTGCGACCCCCACGTCGTTAGGTACCCCTCGGGATCGTGGTCCGGATTGGGAAAGGCGTCCTCCCGCTGCCCTTCCCGGATGGCTCGCCGGAGGACTGCGTTCGCCAGCCCGGTCGCCTTCGGCCCGGCGGTGTGCTCGACCCCCCGAACCGTCTGATCCACGGCCGCATGGTCAGGCACGCGGGTCTCCCGGACCTGGTATAGACCGAGACGCAGCCACCGGAGCACGCGAGAGTCGACGCGGCGGAGCGGCCGGTCGACCAGGGTCGCCAGCTCCGTATCCAGACGTGATCGGAGGCGGATCGTGCCGTACGCCAGCTCGAGAGCCAGCCCGCGGTCGGCTCCCCGGAGATTGACGAGGCGATGCGCCGCGGCGCGATTGGCGAACTCCCCGCGATCCACGTCGGAGAGGATGTGAAAGGCGGCGAGGCGCGGATCTGCCGCGGCACTCTCAGGGGCCGTTTTCAATCCAGCATGCCTGTGGACGGACTGGAGGGCACGGCCCATTCGCGCATCGGCATGCGGCCAGCCCGCCACGCGGCCCGGCCGGCCTCGACAGCCTGCCGCATCGCGTGCGCCATCAGCACCGGATCGTCGGCCGCCGCGAGCGCGGTGTTCATGAGGATTCCGTCGACGCCCTGCTCCATCGTGACACACGCGTCGGAGGCTGTCCCGACCCCGGCGTCCACGATGACTGGCACGTCCAGGCGGCTCTTGAGAAGGCGGATGTTCAGAGGATTGAGCAGTCCGAGCCCGCTGCCGATCGGCGAAGCCAGGGGCATGACGGCCGCCGCCCCCGCATCCTGGAGCTTCAGGGCCGTGATCAGGTCGTCGTTGGTATACGGCAGGACGGTGAACCCCTCCGCTACCAGTGTCCTCGTCGCCGCGAGCAGCGCCGCCGTGTCAGGAAGAAGCGTCTCCTGGTCGCCGATCACCTCCAGCTTCACCCAATCGCTGAGTCCGGCTTCCTTGCCCAAGCGCGCGTATCGCACCGCATCCTCTTCGGTGTAGCAGCCCGCCGTGTTCGGAAGCAGGAAGAACTCTCGTGGATCCAGGTGGTGCAGAAGGCTCTCCTCGTTCGAGGCATCGAGATCCACGCGTCGCACCGCGACCGTGACCATCTCGGCGCCCGACGCTCTGAGGGCCGCCACCGTCTGCTCGGCGTCCCGGTACTTGCCGGTTCCGACGATCAGCCGGGACTCGAAGGTCCTGCCACCGATCGTCAGGGGATCCGGATCCGGCGTCAGCCGGTTGTTCGTGACCGTATTCATATCCTGACTCGATGTCCGTTTCGTGTTTCAACCACCGCCCACGAAGTGGACGATCTCGACACGATCCCCGTCCTGCAGGACCACGTCCCCGATCTCGGTACTTCGAATGATCTGCCTGTTGAGCTCGACGACCACCAGGCGGCCGTCCAGCTCGAGGTCCTCCAGGAGGCCGGCCACCGTGCGGCCGTCCGATACGTCCCGGCCCGTGCCGTTGACTTCTACCCTCAGCATGCTCGTTTCGTCCTCCTCGTCATCCGCCCGGGCCGGAAACCCGTTCGATGAGCCGCAACACCGCTTCAGCCGGATCCGCGGCTTGCCAGACAGCGCGAATCACTGCGACCCCCGCGGCACCGGCGGCCATGACCCGCTCCGCGTTACTCGCGTCGATACCCCCGATTCCCACGACCGGCACGCCTGAGATAGCGCACGATGTCACCAGCGCGGGCCCGTCCGGAGCTCGATCCGGGTGGGTCGCCGTGGAGAACACGGAACCCGCCACCAGGAAGTCGGCGCCCTCCTCGGCCCGTGCCCGTGCCTCATCAGCCGAGTGCACGGACGCCCCGATGGCGAGCCGCCGACCGGAGATCTTCCGAACCGCGCGCACCGGGAGCGCTCCCCATCCGAGCTGCACTGCCTGCACACCCGCGGTGAGAGCGATGTCTACTCGACCGTTGACCACGCACCATGCGCCGGTGTCGCCAGCCGTTTCGCCGAGCCGCTCGGCCAACCCGTGGAAGCTCCGTCCGTCGGTCCGCCGAAGTCGCAGGTGAAGCGCGACCCGGTCCCGTCCGGCTTCCATCAGTTCCCTGGCCGTTGGCTGGAAGGCCGGAGCTTCCACCAATTCATCCGTCGCGATCACGTGCAGGAGCGGCACCTTCACTCGAACGACTGGCCCTCCGTCACGGCCCGCCCGTGAATCCAGGCCTCCGCGGACATGCGGGGGCGGCCCGCCGGTTTAACTTCGCGAAGGCGGATCGCTCCCGACCCCGTCGCCACGACGAGGCCCTGCTCCGAGTTCGCCGCGAGCACGGTTCCCGGCGCACCGGTTCCCGCGGGAGGACCCGGTTCCGGGCCGAACACCTGTACCGGCCGATCGTCGAGAGTAGTCCACGCTCCCGGCCACGGGTCGCAGCCCCGAATCCACCGATCGAGCTCGACCGTCGGCAGCCGCCAGTCCAGCCGTGCGCTTTCCCGGCTCATCTTGGGCGCGTACGTGGCGTGCTCGTGGACCTGCGGCTCCTCGCGCAGCGAGCCGGCCTCCATCTGCGCCAGGGCCTCGACCACTGCGGACGCGCCGATCTCGGACAGCATCTCGTATAGCTGGCCGGCCGTCAGTTCCGAGTCCAACTCGACCGCAACCCGGTACAGCACTGGCCCGGCGTCCAGTTCCCGGACCATCCGCATGATGGTGACACCGGAGTGCTCGTGCCCGCGGATGATGGCCCAGTTCACCGGAGCCGCCCCGCGAAGCTCGGGAAGCAGCGAAGCGTGAACGTTCACCGAGCCCAGCGTCGGAAGATCCAAAACATCGTCCGTGAGGATCTCACCGTACGCCGCGACGACCGACAACTCAGGCTCGAACTCACGCAGCTGGGCGAGGAACGACTCCCCGCGAGGTTTCTCCGGCTGGAGCACCGGGATCCCTTCCTCCTGCGCGATCGCCTTGATCGGCCCGGGGCGCAGGACGCGTCCCCGGCCGGCCGGGCGGTCCGGCTGGGTCACGACGGCGGCGACCGCGTGTCCCTCTTCCTGAAGGGCTCGCAGGGACGGAACGCCGAAGTCGGGGGTACCCCAGAAGAGGATCCTCATTCGCTTTTCCCGTCGGTTCCGCAGTCGGACTCCGGACCGGCGACTATCGCCTGGACTCGTCCATCTTCGACCACTTCTTGAGCAGCATGCGGCGTTTGAGTGGACTCACGCGGTCAATGAACAGGACCCCGTCGAGATGGTCCTTCTCGTGCTGGAGACAGCGACTCAGGAGCTCCTCCGCCTCGATGCGGACGGGCTCTCCGTCCCGATCGAGGCCTTCGACCACGACGCTCGCGCTACGCTCGACGATTTCCTCGAGCCCCGGAATGCTCAGGCACCCCTCCAGCTCCCGTTGCGTCCCCGTCGCTTCGACGATGCGGGGATTCACCAGCACGCCCGGCTCTATCTCGTCGTCCCTGATGTCATACACGAACACCCGCAGCGGAACCCCGATCTGGGGCGCCGCCAGACCGATCCCATCCGCCGCGTACATCGTCTCCAGGAGATCGTCCACGAGGGCGCGGACATCGTAGTCGATCGTCTCCACCTCTCGGCACATCTCCCGTAGTGCGGGATCGCCCAGATACCGAACCTCGCGCACGCTCACCGCGACTGACTCTCCGGGGTCCCCGCTGCCGCCCTCAGCTGTCCGACTGCGCACCGCCACCGGCCCTGCCTCCGACCTTGGACCGCTGGACCTCGAGACGCGTGTCCTCGGCTGTCTTGATCGTCACCCGGTCGTCGGTGAGGTGTACGATCTTGCCGATGATCCCGCCGACCGTGACCACCTCATCGCCCCGGCTCAGGGACTTCACCATCTCGTCATGCTCCTTCTGCTGCTTCCGCTGCGGCCGGATAAGCAGGAAGTAGAAGATCATGAAGATGGCACCGAACATGAACACCGTGCCAAACGGATTCGGCCCGGTCGCGGTCTGCGCCTGAAGAAGTGAGAGGATCAGCAATTTTCAACTCCTCGTGGCCTTCTCCGCGATCTGCGGGAGAGGCCTTCGCTAGTTCAGTTGTATCGTTCAGCCTGATAACTTAACGGTTCCTGACCGGTATCGCTCCAGCCACGATGCGGCCCACGAGTCGAACGCGGACGACAGGACCGCGGCGCGGGCTTCGGCGGCCAGATCGATCAGAAACGCGAGGTTGTGAAGCGACAGGAGCCTCAGGCCGAGGAGCTCGTCCGCCACGAACAGGTGGCGTAGATAAGCACGCGTGTAGTTGCGGCAACATTCGCAGCCGCAGTCGGGATCCAGCGGCTTCGGGTCACGTGCCAGGCCGGCTCGCTTCACGTTCAAACGGCCGTGGCGAGTGAAGGCCGTCCCGTTGCGCCCGTTCCGGGTCGGGGCCACGCAGTCGAACATGTCCACGCCCCGGCGCACTGCTTCCACGAGGTCCTCGGGATAGCCCACTCCCATCAGGTAGCGCGGCAGGGCCCGCGGCACGGCAGGCTCGAGGATGTCAAGCATCTCGAGAGTCACGTCCTTCGGCTCTCCGACCGAGAGACCTCCAATCCCGAGACCGGACCACTCGCCCAGCTCGAGGGTGCGCTCCAACGACTCCACGCGCAAATCGCCGAACGAGGCCCCCTGGACAATCGGAAACAGGAGCCCCGTCCCCTTTCGTTCAGCTTCGAGATCCGCGTGCCGGGCGCGGCAGCGCTCGAGCCACAGGATCGTCCGGTCGAGCGCCGCCCGCGCCGTCTGCCGGTCCGCCTGTCCGGGCGGGCACTCGTCGAGGGCCATCATGATGTCGGACCCCAGGATCGCCTGGATCTCCACGGCCCGCTCGGGCGTCAGGAGGTGCCGAGATCCGTCGATGTGGCTCTGGAACGTGACGCCCTCGTCTTCCACGCGGTTGATGCGGGCGAGCGAGAATACCTGGAACCCGCCGGAATCGGTGAGTATCGGCCGGTCCCAATGCATGAACCGGTGCAGCCCTCCGGCCTCCGCCATCACTTCGGTGCCGGGACGCAAGTACAGGTGGTAGGTGTTCGCCAGGATGATCCGCGAGCCGATCGACTGCAGGTCCTCCGGCGTGAGCGATTTCACGGTGCCCTGCGTGCCCACCGGCATGAAGCAAGGGGTCGGGACCTCACCGCGGTCCAGCACGAGCACCCCTGCGCGTGCCCGCCCGTCCGCCTGTTCGACGGTGAACCGCCCGTCCGTGTCGCTCATGTCACACTACCAGCATGGCGTCGCCGTACGAATAGAACCGGTACCGCTGCTCGACCGCGTGGCGATACGCTTCCAGCACCGCGTCGCGCCCCGCCAGGGCCGCGACCAGCATCAGAAGACTGGAGCGCGGCAGGTGAAAATTCGTCAGAAGACCGTCCACGGCGCGGAACCGATACGGGGGATGGATGAACAGGTCCGTCCACCCGTTCGAGGCCTCGAACGAACCGTCAGAAGAGACCGCCGTCTCGAGCGTTCGGGCCGAAGTCGTTCCAACGGCCCACACCCGTCGCCCCCCCTCGCGCACGCGGTTCAGCAGGCGCGCGGCTCCGCCGGAAAGCTCGAAGTGCTCGGCATGCATCCGGTGATCCTCCACGCGTTCCGCGTCCACCGGCCGGAAGGTGCCGACGCCCACGTGCAGCGTAACCGGGACCACGCTCACTCCCATCACCTCGACCTGCTCGATCAGTCCGGCGGTGAAGTGGAGCCCGGCGGTCGGCGCCGCCACGCTGCCGCGCTGCTGTGCATAGATCGTCTGATAGCGCTCCCGGTCCACGGCGTTCCCGGGACGCCGGATGTACGGCGGCAGCGGCACCTCCCCGTGGCGCTCGATCAGGTCCCACGGATCTCCCTCGCCCTCCAGCCGCACGCGCCGGCTGCCGTCGGCGAAGGAGTCCTCGACCATTACCTGGAAGGAATCGCCGACGTCTACCACCCGGCCGGGCTTCAGCTTTCCGCCCGGTCGTACCAGCGCCTGCCACGTGCGCTGTTCCTCGTCCTCCGGGAGCGGGCGGAGCAGGAGAACCTCCGCGCGGGCGCCCGTCGGCTTGCGACCCTGAAGGCGGGCCGGAAACACGCGCGTGTCGTTGACCACCAGGGCGTCGCCCTCCGCGAGGTATTCCAGGAGGTCCGGAAAACCGCGATCCGCAAGCGACCCGGTCTCTCGATCCAGGACCAGCAGGCGGCTTTCATCCCGCCGGTCGACCGGGTGGCTGGCGACGAGGTGCTCGGGAAGCGGATAGTCGAAATCGGCCGTGCAAAGCGCGGGCCCGCCTTCAGCCGTCATCCCCGAACAGTCCCGCCTGGGCCGATTCTCCGTCCGGTGGAAGCGCGTACCCGAACCGCTCGAAGGCCCGCGGCGTCGCGACCCTGCCACGGGTCGTGCGGTGCAGATAACCGTTCTGGATCAGGTAGGGCTCGTACACTTCCTCGAGCGTGGTAGCGTCTTCCCCCACGGCCACCGCGAGCGAGCTCAGCCCGACGGGTCCACCTCCGAAGTTCTCGATGATCGCCCGCAGGACCCGGGCATCCATCTCGTCCAACCCGTACTCATCCACGTTCAGCATTTCCAGCGCCCTGCGGGACGTTTCGCCGTCGATCCGACCGTCCGACTTCACCTCTGCGTAATCGCGAACCCGTCGCAGCAGACGGTTGGCTATGCGCGGCGTGCCACGTGCCCGGCGAGAGATTTCGGTCGCGCCGTCACCGTCGATCGCGACCCCGAAGATGTCGGCCGACCGATCAACGATCTCCAGAAGCTCCTCCGGCGGGTAGTAGTTCAGCCTTTCGATCACTCCGAATCGGGCCCTCATCGGCGCGGTGAGCAGTCCGAACCGGGTCGTGGCGCCCACCAGAGTGAACTGCTCGATCTTCATCGAAACGGTCTGAGCCCGAGCGCCCTCGCTGAGCCGGATCTCGATCCGGTAGTCCTCCATCGCCGGATAGAGATACTCCTCGATCACCGGCCGCAGGCGATGGATCTCGTCAATGAACAGGATGTCTCGGTGCTCGAGATTCGTAAGGAGGGACGCTAGGTCGCCGGGCTTTTCGAGCACCGGACCCGACGTGATCTTGATGTTCACCCCGAGCTCGCGCGCCATCAGGATGGCCAACGTGGTCTTCCCGAGGCCCGGCGGACCGAAGAACAGCGTGTGATCCAGCGCCTCCTCCCGCTGAAGGGCGGCGCGGATGTACACGTCCAACGCCTCCTTCACCTTGTGCTGGCCCACGAACTCCTCGAGACGGTCCGGGCGCAGGGACCGCTCGTGACCTGCCTCGCCGTTCAGCGGCTCGGGAGTCGTGACTTCCACGCGTTCGGACATCGGGTTCTCCGGGTGGCCGCTACAGGTGCCGCAACGCGGCTCGGATCATCTCTTCGGTACCGACCTCGTCCCCCACCTCGCGCCGCGCCGCCTTCAGGGCGCTCTCGCTCTCGAGCTGGGAGTACCCGAGGGCCCGAAGCGCCTCGAGCGCTGCCAGCCCACCCTCCAGTGGCTCGTCGGCGGGCCCGGCCGAGGCCGCCAGGTCGTCCAGCTTGTCGGCGAGCTCGAGGGCCATGCGCTCCGCCGTCTTCCGCCCTACGCCACTCACCATCTGCAGCGTCTCGTGGTTGCGGCTCCGCAACGCACTCACGATCCGCTTCGCCGGAAGCGTCCCGAGGATGGCGAGCGCCAGTCGGGGGCCCACGCCGGACGCGCTCTGCAGGCGCAGGAACAGCTCACGATCCACCGCGCTTCCGAAGCCGAACAACTCCAGCCCGTCATCGCGAGACACGAGAGCCGTGTGGAGATCCACCTCGCCTCCCGGCTCGGGCAACCCCTCGAACACGCGCGCCGGGACGGTCACGTCGTAGCCTACCCCGGCGACCGTCATGATCTCGAGCCGGTCGCCCCGGACCGCCGCCAGCTCTCCCCGGACCCGGCTGATCATGGGCCCTCCCTGCGGCGAGCGAGCGGACCTGTCCCGATCAGGATGTGGCACAGGGCGGCGGCACAGCCATCGGAGGCATCCGCCGGTCGGGGCGGCTCGGCGAGGCCGAGGAGCTTCTGTACCATGTATCCCACCTGCGCCTTGGTTGCCCGGCCGTTTCCGACGACGGCCTTCTTGATCTCCGCCGGCGGGTACTCCGCCACCGGAAGACCGCTCTGCGCTCCGGCCAGCAGGGCTACGCCGCGTGCGTGCGCGAGGACGACCGCCGTACGGGGGTTCTCGCGGTAGAATACTCCCTCGACCGCCATGCAGTCCGGCTGCAGCCGTTCGATCACGGCCTGTATGTCACTGTAGATGTGCAGGAGGCGAACGGCCAGATCGCCCTTCCTCGGTGATCGGATCACTCCGCATTCGATGAGCCGGCAGTCGGTCCCACGGCCATCGACCACGCCATACCCGGTCACCGTGGATCCGGGGTCGATTCCCAGGACTCGCACCGGTTCTCTAACGCGGTGTCCGGGCGGTGCCGGACCCGGCCCGGGCGGCTTCAGCCTTCGAGAGACGCGAACGCTTCGTCATCCACCTCGAAGTTCGAGTAGAGCTTCAGAACGTCGTCCTGCTCTTCCAGCGCGGTCACCAGCTTGATGAGCTTGCCGGCATTTCGGCCTTCGACGTTCACCGTGGTCATAGGAATCATCGCCAGCTCGGCCTCCTCGAACTCGATGCCCTGCTCGCGGAGCCCGTCCTGCACTACGTGGAAGTCGGCTACCGAAGTGGTGAAGATGTGCAGGTCGTCCTCGGTGCGCATGTCCTCGGCCCCCGCCCCAAGCGCCGACTCGAGGGCCGCCTCCTCGGTGTACCGGTCCGCGTCGAGATAGATCTGACCCTTTCGCTCGAACATCCAGGCGACCGATCCGCTCTGTCCGAGGTTGCCTGCTCCCTTGCTCATGATGTGCCGGATCTCGGCTATCGTGCGGTTCGTGTTGTCGGTCACGCATTCGAGGTAGATGGCCACGCCGCCGGGCCCGTAGCCCTCGTACGTAGTCTCCTCGAACGTCATGCCCGGCAGCTCTCCCGTGCCCCGCTTGACGGCACGGTCGATGTTCGCCTGTGGCATGTTCTCGGCTTTCGCGTTGGCGATCGCCGTGCGCAGACGCGGATTGAAGTTGGGGTCGCCGCCGCCTTGGCGCGCCGCTACTGCGATCTCGCGCCCCATCTTCGAGAACCGTTTGCCCCGGGCCTGATCGTTGACCGCCTTCTGGCGCTTGATCTGGGCCCACTTGCTATGTCCCGCCAAGCGTCCTCACTCCCTGCCTGGGCACCGCGATCAGCGGTGCTCTTCTACCTTCCGCTCTTCGGCCTCTGCGATGATCTTCCTTGTCACGTCCGGGGGCGCCGGTTCGTAGCCCGCCAGGTCTCGTGAATGACCACCCTTGCCCTGGGTCAGGGAGCGCAGGGCCGTCGAATAACGATACATCTCGGCCTGCGGGACCTTCGCCCTGACCACCTGCCAGCGCCCGTCGGTGTCCATACCCATGATCCGGCCCCGGCGCTGGTTGAGATCGCCGATGACCTCGCCCATGAACTCCTCGGGCGTACGGACCTCCACGTCCAGGATCGGCTCGAGCACGATCGGTCCGGCGTCCCGCGCGACCTTCTGAAACGCCAGCGAACCGGCGACCTTGAACGCCTGCTCCGAGCTGTCCACCGCGTGGTAGGACCCGTCGTAGCACTCCACCTCGACGTCGACCACCGGGTACCCGGCGAGAATCCCCCTGGCGAGGGCTTCCTGGACGCCCTTGCCAACGGCCGGCACGAACTTACCGGGGATCACGCCGCCCACGATCTTGCTGACAAACTCGAAGCCCTCGCCGCGAGTGCGCGGCGCCACGCGAAGCCAGCAGTCCCCGTACTGACCCCGACCACCGGTCTGCTTCTTGTATCGGCCCTGACCCTGGGCCTTTCTCGTGATCGTCTCGCGATACGCGATCCGAGGAGCTTCCGTCTCGACGTGCACAGCGAACTTTCGCTTCAGGCGCTCCAGCGCGACGTTGAGGTGCAACTCGCCAAGCCCGCGGGCGATCGTCTGGCCGAGCTCCGGTTCGAACGCGGCGATGAACGTGGGGTCCTCCTCGTGAACCCGGTTCAATCCGTTCGCCAGCTTGTCTTCCTCGCCGCGCGAAGCCGGGAATATGGCAATCGAGATGTCCGGCTTCGGCCAGTCGATCCCGGCCAGCCGAAGATCCTTGCCCTGGGTGCACAGGGTGTCCCCCGTGTGCGTGTCTTTGAGCTTGGCGATGACCCCGATGTCCCCGGCGTGCAGGACCTCGACCTCCAGACGGCCCGCTCCGTCCGGAGTGCCAGGATGCGACAGGCGCTCCGTCGTGTTCCGGCCGGGATTGGAAACGGTGATGCCTCCGCGAACGCAGCCCGAGAACACCCGGAAATAGGTCAGCTCTCCGACCCGCGGCTCCTGCGTCGTCTTGAAGACGATCGCCGTGAGAGGCTCCGAGTCCGACGGCTGCAGTTCCGTGACTTCACCCTTCGCGTTCGAGGCGTCGACCGGACCTGAATCGACGGGCGACGGCATGAGCTCGACCAGCTTGTTCATCACGGCGCGCACGCCGCGTCCCGTGTCGCCCGATCCGCAGAAGATCGGGAACAGCTCGCCGCGCCACATCGCCGCCGACATGGCGGCCAGCACCTTGTCGCGATCCAGCTCTTCGCCCTCGAGATAGGCCTCCAGCAACTCGTCATCCGTCGCCGCGATCGTTTCGATCAACTGCTCCCGGTACCGCTCGACCGTGTCCAGCAGCTCACCGGGGATATCCGTTTCCTCGTACTCGCCCCTGGACGACCCGGCCTTGTACATGTGCGCCTTGTTGGAAAACAGGTTGACGATCCCGCCGAAGCTTTCGCCGGCGCCGATCGGCACCTCGACCGGGATCGCCTCCCCCGAGAGCGTGTCACGAATCTGATTGAAGCACTTCTCGAAGCTGGCGTTTTCCCGATCCATCATCGACACGAATAACATTCGCGGCAGAGAGCGGCGGGCACAGGTCGACCACACGCGCTCCGTACCGACCTCCACTCCGCTCGTGGCGCTCACGACGACGAGGCCGCCGTCGGCTACCCGGACGCCGGCTTCCACCTCGCCGAAGAAGTCCAGGTAACCCGGTGTGTCGATCAGGTTGATCTTCGCGCCCATCCACTCGGTCCGGCCCACCGCCAGGTTGATCGAGATGCCGTGATCGTTCTCTTCGGGAGTGAAGTCCGTGTGCGCGGTGCCGTTTTCGACCGAACCACGCCGCGTGGTGGAGCCCGCTATGAAGCACATGGCATCGACCAGCGTCGTCTTGCCGCTGCCGCCGTGACCGAGAACCGCGATATTTCTGATGTCGGAGGAACCGTACTCGGTACCCATCGCACCTCACCTCCTGTCGGGGGTTGCGTCCAGCGGATCCCACCGCGTGGCGGGGGGCCACATAGTAGAAAAGACGTCGCGCTCTGGAAAGGGGCGCCTCGCGCTTCAGTTGGGGCCGCGGTACCGGCGGCTCATCTCGTCCAGATACGTCTTCTCCTTCGCGGTCAACGACTCGATGCCGGAGTCCCGTATCTTGTCCAGAATCCGATCTACCTCGTCCAGCGTATCGCCGTCCACCGGTCGGTCCTTCCGCCGCTTGTCGGCATGGCCGCTTTCGCCGGACGCCCTGCCGCGCTCGACGCCGAGATGTGCCCGCCGCGGGTTCATGCGTCGCAGTGTGGCCTCGATCCGGTCACCGTACCGGAGGTAGATCCACGCGGTCGCGGCCCCTCCGAGATGCGCCCACGTGGCCACCCCCCCGCCCACTTCCCCGCCCAGGGCGGAGCGGGTGGCGAGAAGATCGAACGCGATCATGACCCCGACCAGGTATTTCACCTTGACCGGTAACACGAACCACAGAAGCACGCGCGCGTCTGGCCACTTCATGGCGAACGCGAGCATCACCCCCATCAACGCGCCGGACGCCCCGATGACCATGACCGAACCTATCCATCGGTACAGCAGCACTGAAGTCAGAGCCGCGCCCACGCCACACAGCACGTAGAATTTCAGGAACTCCCGCCCTCCCCAGGCCCGTTCGAGCGGGGGACCGAAGAAGAAGAGGATCAGCATGTTGAAGAAGATGTGCCCGAAGTTCGCGTGCACGAACATGTAGGTGATGGGCGACCAAGGGTGCCTGAGCAGGTCCGGCGTGGAGAATCCGAGGGTGTCTACCGCCCACCGGAAAGGCACCAGGCCGAGTACGCTGATCGTCAGGAAGACCACGAAGTTCGCGATGAGAAGCCGCTTCACCCATGGGGTGAGCGAATAGCCGAACAGGCCGGCCCCCTCGCCCCGACCAGTGTGGCCGCCGCTCCACCCTCCTCCGCCGTAGCCGCGCGGGCGCGGAGAATTGTATCTCCGGTCGGCGAAGCCCATCAGCCGCGCTCCGGGTCCCGGTTCGGCCGCGAAACCGCCGACCGGACGATGCGCTCGCATAACTCCGGAAACCCGATCCCCGCAGCGGCCGCCGCCTTCGGCACCAGGCTGGTCGATGTGAGTCCAGGCAGGCTGTTCGCCTCGAGACACCATAAAGACCCGTCGTCCGCCCGCTTGAAATCGATGCGGCTGTAGGATGTCTGGCGGAGCGCCCCGTAGGCCCGCACCGCGAGGTCCTGCAACCGGGTCGTCTCGACGGGAGACAGATCGGCCGGGGCCTCGTATCGGGACATGCCCGCCGTGTACTTGCACTCGTAGTCGTAAGTCTCGTGACTCGGGATGATCTCCACCGGCGGCATCGGGTCGCCCTCGAGGACCGCTACCGTCAGTTCACGCCCGGGCACGAATTCCTCACACAGCACGTCTTCGTCGTACCGGGCCGCGAGCGCCAGAGCCGATTCCAGGTGCTCCGCC
This sequence comes from Gemmatimonadota bacterium, assembly GCA_039585235.1. Classification (GTDB taxonomy): domain Bacteria; phylum Gemmatimonadota; class Gemmatimonadetes; order Palauibacterales; family Palauibacteraceae; genus Benthicola. Next base: position 42,161 of record JBDGWG010000002.1, read on the forward strand.
GCCCGTACAACCGTGAGACCCACGCTCGAACCACCTGACGCCGGCTTCGCGACGAGGGGAAGGCCGAGCGCCTCCACGATCTCGGCGGGTGACGCCGAGGCGGGTGACCAGGCCGGTGTCGGAACGCCTTCGTGAACCAGCAGCTCCTTCGAGATCCGCTTGTCGAACGCCACGGCGCTCCCCAGGCACCCACTGCCCGTGTAAGCCACTCCGGCCAGGTCGAGCAGGCCCTGGACCGTACCGTCTTCCCCGAACTCCCCGTGCAGCCCGAGAAACACGACATCGGCCCGCCGGACGGCCGGCAGCTCCGCCAGCGCCGCTCCGACCGACGAGCTGCCGAGCCGCGCCAGCTCGTCCAGTCCGGGGGGATCCGCACCGACGGCCCCACCGAGCATCCTGGCTTCATCTTCGGGCAGCACGGCTCCGTGAGCGGGGTCGACCGCGACGACCTCGTGGCCGCGTTCGCGGAGCGCGGCCACCACGGCTCGACCGGTCGCAAGCGACACGTTGCGCTCTTCGTTCGTCCCGCCGAGCACGACGGCCACTCTCATCGCCTCACTCATGCTCTCGCCCCAGGGATGCGGGCTCACGATCGACCAAATCGCCCATACCGTTAGCCTCGAGCCACTCGTCGTTGAACACCTTGGAGAGGTAGCGCTCGCCCGTGTCGCACAGGAGGGCCACGACGCAGGCTTCCGAATCGTCCACCTCGCGGGCCACTTCCGCCGCGATATGCACGATCAGTCCGGTGGATCCGCCAACGAACAACCCTTCTTCTCGCGTAATGCGGCGCGCCATGTGGAAGGAGGTGTGGTCATCGACCGTGCGAAACTCGTCGATCCACTCGAAGTGGAGAGTGCCGGGCAGCTTGTCGTTCCCGATTCCTTCGACCTTGTACGGGAATCCCTCTCCGATCTCGCCCGTCCTGGAGTACCTCGCGAACACCGACCCTTCGGGGTCACCCGCGATCACACGTACCGTCGGGTCCATTTCCTTCAGATACCGTGCGGCGCCGCTGATCGTCCCGCCGGTGCCCGGGGACGCGACGAAGTGCGTGACTCGGCCATCCGTCTGCTCCCAGATCTCGGGACCGGTCGTCCGGTAATGCGCCTCCGGGTTCACAGGGTTGTAGAACTGGTCCGCCAGGTAGGAATTCGGCGTCTCGTCGGCGATGCGGCGTGCCACCGTACCGTAATACTCGGGGTGATCGGGATCGACCGTGGGCGTGACGATGACCTCCGCGCCGAACGCCCGGAGAAGGCGGATCTTCTCATCGCTCATCTTGTCCGGGATCGTGAACACGCACCGATAGCCCTTCACGGCCGCCGCTATGGCGATGCCGATTCCGGTGTTGCCCGACGTACCCTCGACTATGGTGCCTCCGGGTCGCAGCAGCCCCTCCTCCTCCGCCGCCTCGATCAGGGCCACGCCGATCCGGTCTTTCACCGACCCCCCCGGGTTGAACGATTCGGCCTTCACGTATACCGGGGTGCGAGCCCCGTCGGTGACGCGATTGAGACGGATCATAGGCGTCCACCCGATGGTCTGGAGCACGTCGTCGTACGGTCTCGGATGCGGTCTATGGCTCATCGGGACGTTCCTCGGGTCTTGGATAGACGACCGGCAATCTTCCCCAGATGGGGATCGGGCGGCCGCCCTGCTCCGCCGGTTCCCACTCGAGATTTCGTGAATTGGCCACCGCCGCCGAATCGAGAGCCTGGTCGCCGCTGGACTGGATCACGAACGCCGAATCGACCGATCCCGACTCGGAGATCAGGATCTTGAGCACGGTCGTTCCGCTGGCGCCGTGCGACCATGCGGTTGTCGGGTACTCGAACGGGTGTAGAGAGTCGATTCGCACCGGCGGCTTGAGCGGCGCGCTCTGAACCCCGAGCCTGAGCCCTCCCACCGTCGGGTTCACGGTGTCCGCGCAACCGCCGGCTCCGGACAGCAGCGCGGCTGAAAAGACCGTGGGCCACACGCGGATTCGGGCGTTTCGTGCGCCCGCGCCGGCCGTCCTCATGCCCCGTCCTCCTCCGCCAGCCGGCGAAGCTCCTCCAGAGCCACGAGGGCCTCGATGGGCGTCAGTCGCTCCGGATCGAGCTCCGACAGCTTTTCCATCAGTTGGGAGGGTCGCAGGTCGAACAGCGTCAACTGGCCGCGCTCGCGCTCTCCGAGGTGACTCAGGCGCGTTCCGCCTCCGGGACCATCTTCCAGCTCATGCAGCACGGCGAAGGCGCGCTGGATCACCTCGCGCGGCACGCCGGCGAGCCGGGCCACGTGAACGCCATACGAGCGGTCGCACCCCCCGGGCTCGAGGCGCCGCAGGAACACGATGTCCTCGCCCGTCTCCCGCACGGCCACGTTCCATGCCGTGACACCCTCGAGCTTGTCCGCCAGCTCCACGAGCTCGTGATAGTGTGTGGCGAACACCGTGCGCGCCCCAATCCGGTCGTGGACGAACTCCGTGACGGCCCACGCGATTGCCACACCGTCGTAGGTGGACGTACCTCTCCCGATCTCGTCGAGCAGGATCAGGCTGCGGTCCGTGGCTCCGCTGAGAATGGCGGCCGTCTCCGTCATTTCCACCATGAACGTGCTCTGTCCGTGCGCCAGGCTGTCGGACGCCCCGACGCGCGTGAAGATCCTGTCGCAGACGCCGAGGCGGGCAGAGTCGGCCGGCACGAACGATCCACTCTGAGCCATGAGCGCGATCAGACCCACCTGCCGGAGCAGCGTCGATTTCCCGGCCATGTTGGGACCCGTGAGGATCATGGCGAAGCCGTGGCGATCCAGCTTCACGTCGTTCGGGATGAAGTCCTCCCGCGCGATCGTGTACTCGACCACCGGGTGCCTTCCCGCCCGGATCTCCAGACCGAACCCGGCGCTCATCTCCGGTCGGACGTAGCCGTTCCGCTCCGCCACGTCCGCGAGCGCCGCGTGCACGTCCAGTTCCGCCACGCGTTCAGCCGTATCCTGGAGCCGGCCCGTGGCAGACTCCAGGGACTTCCGGAGTGCAATGAACAGGCGGTTTTCCTCGGCTGCGATCCCTGTCTCGGCGTCCAGGATCTTCTCTTCCCACTCCTTGAGCTCCGGCGTCACGTACCGCTCGGCGTTCGTCAGTGTCTGTTTCCGGATGTATCGATCGGGCACACGAGGCAGGTTGGAGCGGGTGACCTCGATGTAGTACCCGAAGACCTTGTTGTATCCGATCTTGAGGCTCTCGATGCCCGTGCTCTCGCGCTCGCTCTGCTGCAGTCGGGCGATCCAGTCCACGGCGCCCTCGCGCAGGGCCCGCAGCTCGTCCAGATCGGACGAGTATCCCGTGCGGATCACTCCGCCACCCGACATGAGGGCCGGCGCTTCCGGATCGATCGCACCCTCGATCGCCTCCCGCACGTCGTCCAGCACTTCGAAATCCCGTAGAAGAGCCCGCAAGCGGGCCGTGTCCGGATCGCCCATCGCCCGGGCGATCGCGGGGAGGGCGTCGAGCGATCTGGCGAGGGCGAGAAGCTCCCGCGGCTTGATCCGTCCGGCAGATATCTTGGCGGCGATACGCTCGAGATCCTGGACGTGGCGCAGTGACTCCCGCATCGCCCTTCGGTCGCCCGCCGACTCGTGCAGCTCGCCGACCGCCTCCAGTCTCGAGTCGATCTCCGCCAGGTCGACAAGGGGAGCCAGGAGGCGACGCCGCAGCATCCGACGACCCATCGGAGTCAGCGTGCGGTCGAGCACCTGGAGCAGGGTGGCGCCCGCGTCGTCCCGAAGCGGCTCCACCACCTCGAGGTTTCGCCGGGTCATTTCGTCCAAGTGGAGGTAGCGGCCCGATCGTTCGACCCGCGGGGCCTTGAGGTGGCCGATTCCGCCGGGACGAACCTCCTCCAGGTAGCCGAGCACGGCGCCGACGGCGCCCAGCATGTGCGGTGTGTCTCCGGCATCGAGCCCGAAGCCGGAGACGTCCCGAACCCGATACACGCGCTTGACCACCTCGGCGGACACGTCCGGCGCGAAGCGCCACGCCTCACGCTCCGTGAGGACCCATGGGCCCGTGAGCGCCAGGCTCGAATCCGATGTTCCCACGACCTCCGCCGGCTCGAGACGCGTGAGCTCGTCTGCCAGCTCACCGGCGGCGCACTCCCTCACCTCCACTTCACCGGTGGACAGATCGGCCGTCGCGATTCCCACGGGATCGTCTCCCGCCACGGCCGCGACGAAGTTGTTGCGCCCGGCGCTCAGGAGAGAGTCTTCCAGGGTGGCCCCCGGCGTCACGACTTCCGTGACCTCCCGGCGGACGATCCCCTCCGCCTCGGACGGATCCTCGACCTGCTCGCAGATGGCGACCCGCCTTCCCTGGCGGACGAGCTTCGGCAGATAGTCGTCGATCGCCTTTGCGGGTACGCCGGCCAGAGGCACGTCGCCCGAACCTCCGTTATTTCGCGACGTCAACGTGATTCCGAGCAGCCGGCTCCCCTCCTCGGCATCCTCGAAGAACATTTCGTAGAAGTCGCCGACCCGGAAGAACAGGATGGAATCGGGATGGCTCGCCTTGATGTCCAGGTACTGCTGGATGAGCGGCGTGTTGGCTGCAGCCTGGCTCACGGCTCCCCCGGGACGACGATGCTCTCGAAGCCGGCGTCGGCCAGACGCAGCGCGTGGCGCGCGGCGGCCTCGCGGCCGTCAAAACGGCCCGACCGAACCCGGTACAGTCCGTCCGGTTCCGGAGGATCCAGCACGCGCGCGGTCGCCCCGGAGGCCACCACCCGGTTCCGTACCTCCTCCGCCGTCTCCCGCGAACCGAAAGCCCCGAGCTGCACGGAGAACGACTCCGTGTGTGCCGGCGCTCCGCCGGGGCGGCAGCTTTCCAACGCCGTCCGAACGAGCTCGCGGTCTGACTCGGCGGCAGGAGTCCCGCGCAGTGAGGCAGCGGTCTCCCATGCGGCACAGGCCCCGGGCCGATCACCTGAGGCGGCAAGCACGTTGCCCGTCCACAGCCAGGACGTGAAGGTCAATGGACTCCCGGGGAAATCAGCCCGCATCCTCGCCAGGTCCGCCTCCGCGCGGTCGAGACGACCCTCGGCGACGTACAGCTGCGCCAGCCTGAGCCGCGCCGCGGCGCCGTAACGCGCGTCCCCTCGCACGGCGACCCACAGGTAGTCGACGCGGGCGGAGTCAAGATCCGCGGTCAGACGCGCCCTGAGGAACCGCGCCCTCTCGACGTCAGCCCGCCTATCCGAAGCTCCCGGCGAGGCAAACCACCCGGCGAGCATTCGCCGCGCTTCGTCAGCTTCCCCGAGATCGGCCGCACGTTCCACAGAATCGAGGACCGGCGTCGACTGCCCGGCAAGCGGCGGCGCCAGCCCGGCGCCAGCGGTCAACAGCAGGACCGTCCTCACGAGGCGCTTCATGATCCTCGCCCCGCCTGTAGCGCCTGGAGCCCGAGGAGAAGCTCCTCGAGAACGGCTCGGTCGCGACCGCCGGTGGTCTTGGAGCGGGCATCGGCCCGCCGAAGCAACCGAAGAGCCCCGTCGATCTCCCCGCCGGTCCAGCGACTGGACTGACTCGTGAACGTGCGCACCTTGAACTTCAGGTACGGCTTGCCCGCTTCGCCCAGTGTGCGCTCGAGAAGGGCGGCGCCTCCTTCGGTCGCGATGCCGAGAAGCACGTGGTGGTCCGTCATCGCGCTGATCAGCCCCACGGCGCTCGAGTCAGGCGCCGAGAGGAGCGTCGGCAAGTCGGCCAGAGCCGCCCGGTAGTCGCGTTCGGCGACCGAATCGAGCCAGGCCCACCGATTGACGGGTCGGACGTTGGGAACGAGCTCGGCGATCCGCTCGACCGTAACTGGCCCTCCGTTTCCGGCGGAAGCCAGCTTGTCCAGCTCCGCCTCCAGCAGGCCGAGGTCGGAGCCGACGGCCGCCGCCAGCGCTTCCGCGGCCCGCGCGTCGAGGACGACCCCGTGTCTCTCAGAAGAACGCTCGATAAGCCATCCCGGTATCTCGACGTCGCGTGGAGCGGCCCATTCCAGGGCGACGGCCCCCTCCTTCATCTTCCGGTAGAACGCCTTACGGGAGCCCTTGGGAATCGTCGCCGTGACCACGAGGGTCAGCTCGGGCGGCGTGCGGTCGAGCACCTCCTGCACCACGGTGCACCCCGTCGGCGTGAGGCGCTCCGCCCCGAACAGGGCGACCACACGGCGAGGCGCCATCACCGGAGGCATCGCCAACGACGACGCCAGTGTCTCAGGGCTGACTTCCGAGGCGCGAAAGGTGTCGAGATTGAAGTCTCGCGTAGCCGGATCGACGGCCGCTTCTACGAGGGCTCGGGCCGCGTCGTCGCGCAGTCGGTCCGCATCGCCATAGAAGAAGAAGACGCCCTCCACTTCGCCTCGGTCGACGAGGGTGGCCAGACGACGGTCCGCCGCGAGACTCAAAAGACCCCCCGCCCCGGGCTTCCCCGGTCCATGAACATCGTCGGACTCAGCGGTTGAAGAGGTCGGGCTCCGACCGGAGGTACGAGACTTCGATGGTGACGGCGGTACGCGCTTGTGGAAGAAGCCACTCGGACTCCGTGAGATATCCGTCCAGGTACGAAGCGTCTTCAACCAGCAGGGTACTTACGAACGGACCGCTACGGAAGAGCGCCGGCAACTCCTCGGATCCCGGCGGAGGAAGTTGAGCCGACACCGCCGCCAATTCCATCTCCAGGGGTACGCTCGCCGCAAAGGGAAGCCAGAACAGCGCCAGCAGGCCGACGGCCGCCACGCCGACGAGTGCAGCGCTCCCACCGAAGCTCCTGCGACCTTCCGCGACACCGCAGTCCACGTTGTACAAGCGGTGCCGCAGCCGAGGCATGAAGTCGTCGGAACTCTCGGCGAGGGGGATGTCCGACAGGAGCTCGAGGCCACGCTGCATGACGCGGTGATAGCGAGCACAACAGGGACAGTCCGCCAGATGGGTCTCGAACTCCGCCAGTCCTGCGGCGTCGAGGAGACCGTCTCCGTAGTCCGTGTACCGTTCAATGAATTGGTCGCACGACATCGCGAATGCCAGATCTCGTCCGTTAGCACCCCAGCGGCCCGATGCGGGCCGATCGACTCCAGCGTGCGATTACTACGCGCGTGTCGAGAGGTTGTTCCACGGGTTCCCTGATGCAGGAGAGGCGGCCATCGGGCCGCCTCTCTGCGTGTTTGCGTCGGGTTTTGCGGCGGCTACTCCAGCATCGGCCCGATAATCAGGGCGAACTTGTTCCGCGCCCGGTTCAGCCGTGATTTCACAGTCCCCAGCGTGACGCCGGTGATCTCCGAAATTTCCTCGTATGTCTTGCCCTCCATCTCGCGCAGGACGAACACGACCCGGTGATGCTCCGGAAGCTCGGCCACCGCCTTTTCGACCTGCTCCCTCAGGTGCCGCTTGCGGAACAGATCGTCCGGCGAGTAGGTGCTGTCCTCCCACTGCAGGGGCCTGTGATCGGCCTCCCAGTGCTTCTTGATCGCCTGGAACAGCACCAGAGGATTGCGGGACCGGTTTCGCAGTTCGTTCTTCGCCAGGTTGCTCGCGATCGTGTAGATCCACGTCGAGAACTTCTTGGTCGGGTCGAACCTGTGCAGGTGACGGTACACGCGCACGAACGTCTCCTGGACCAGGTCTTCGGCTCGATCCCGGTCTCCGATCGTACGGTAGATGAAGTTCAGGAGACGCGTGTGGTAGCGCTCGGCGAGCTCGTGGAAGGCGTGCCGTCGGCCCTCCAGATACGCCGCCACCAGCGCTGCGTCATCCAGTTCCTTGAGGTTCGATCGCAGCGTCCGCTCGCCGACACGCGCCTCGGAACCTTCGAGTCTCCCGATCTCTATCGCGTTGGCCATCGTTTTCTCCCGCGTTCCCCGTCTGTCCCGGCTTCCCCGCCCGGCAGCGGACCGTGAACCGGGTGCCGAGCCTGGAAGGGCACCCCGAAGGTCACTCGCTGTCGTTTCTATGAATCTCCCGGCGCAGTCACCACCGGGTCAGGTCTTCTCCCTGCCCTTCTGACACCTGCCGGTCGACGATTGTTGCTCTGCACACGTGAGCGAAAGGCAATCACGCTCTCCACAGTCCCGGCGCAACCGCCGCCATCAGCACCAGGCTGACAGTCTTTCCGTCCACGATGTCACCGGACAAGACCAGTTCCACTGCCCGCGCCAGGGGCATCCTGTGGCACTCGATGACCTCGTGCTCCTCCAGGGCCTGCTGGCCTTCCGTCAGGCCCGTGGCCAGGAAGAGGTGAATGCGCTCGTCCGAGAATCCCGGCGTAGTGAGGAGGGTCGTGAGCGGAACCAGCCGGCTGGCCGTGACACCCGCCTCCTCTTCGAGTTCCCGGGCTGCACAGGCCTCCGGGGACTCCCCCTCATCCAGCTTGCCCGCCGGTGCTTCCCAAAGCGTGCCGCCCGCGGCGTACCTGTACTGCCGTAACAGGATCACGTCCGGGCCCGTTCCGCGCTCGCAATCCTCACGTCGGTACAACGGGAGGACGGCAGCAGCACCCCGATGCCGAACGATTTCGAGGATACCCTCGCTTCCGCTCGGGAACCGCACGGTGTCCTCTCGAACGTTCAGAATCGTGCCGCAGTACACGGAACGGCTCGCCCGCACTTCGACGTCTTCGGGCGTCATGTCTGAATCGGTCAATCGGTCACCGTGGACACATATTCAGAATAACCGAAAACATACCGAAGCTCAAGGCGCCTCACGGAGCGTGACGGATCCCAGGTTCTCGAGGCCCGGCAACACGGCCTCGGCGTCGCCCACCACGAGAACCACGAGCGTGCCGGGGTCCAGCAGCCGAACGGCCAGTTCCTGCACGTTGCGGCGCGAAACTGCCTCGATCCGGGCCGGGAAGGCGCTCCAGTAGTCGTCGGGGAGGTCGTAGACCACTTGTTCGACGAGCGTCGCCGCGATCTGGCGGTTCGTCTCGAAGCGGAGGGGCAGCGATCGGGTCAGTGCCCCGGCAGCCGTCCGCATCTCGCCGTCGGTGGGCAGCGAGTCGCCCATCCGACCGGCCTCCCCGAGCATCTCGCGCACCGCGTCCGCAGTGACAGCCGTCTCGACTGCGGCCTGCACGGTCGCGGGGCCGGGCAAGCGCCGAAGCGCGAGCCTGGATCTGGCGCCGTACGTCCACCCTTTGTCTTCGCGGAGGTTCAGATTGAGACGCGAGTTGAACAGCCCACCGAAGATCGCGTTGGTCACGCGGGCGGCTGGCTCGTCGGGATCCCCCCGGCGCAGGCCGATGCCTGCGATCCGGATCTCCGACTGGCCGCTTCCGGGACGGTCCACGAGCACGATTCCGGGACTCGAAACTCGCTGGACGGAGGCCGCAGGCCGGCCGTCTACCTCGGGGCCGCGCCAGCTGCCGAACCGCTGCGTCACCAGGTCCTCGAAGTCGTCCGGCAGATCGCCGCACGCGACCAGTGTCGCCACACGGGGGCTGAACCGGTCTCCATGAAACTCGGCCAGGTCCGCGCGTCCCAGGTGCTCGACCGTTTCCAGGCGGCCACGGGGCAGCCGTCCGTACGGATGTTCCCCGTACAGGAGTTCGGCCAGGACGTCGGCGGCGACGTCCGCAGGGTCGTCCCTCGATCTTCGGATCGCGTCCAGACGCTCGCCGCGGCATCGCTCGACCTCGATTTCCAGGAAATCGGGCTCGAGCGCCACGGCCGACAGAGCGTCCAGGGCGGGCTCGAGCTGCTCGGACAGTGCGTGTACGCGCAGGATCATCGCATCGTACCCGACCGCCACGTCGAAGTGGAGACCCAGTCCATCCAGCCACACGGCCATCTCGCGGGCGCTTCTTCCGCCAGCGCCCTCCGGCAGGACCTTTGCCACGAGGGATGCGAGCCCCGCGTCGCCGGCGCTCGTGGAGTCCGCACCCGCGGGCAGTACCAGACTCAGTGCCGCCTCGGGCAATCGGTCCCGACGCACGGCGGCCACGCTCATCTCGTTTTCGAGACAGCCGCGGCCGGGACGAGGAGTCTCCAGGACCGGGGCCACACCCGGCTCCGGGGCACGCGATCGATCCAGGCTCACCGGGGGTCCTCGAGCAGTGGGGCCGGCGGACCACCCGGCTCGCGCGGAATCACGTGCACCACGGTTCGGCGCTCTGTAAGCAGAAGCGTCGACGCGAGATCCCTCAGGCCTGCCTCATCGACAGCGTCGTATCGATCGAAGGATGTGTTCACGTACTCGGCCTCGCCGCGCACGACCGCGGCATGGGCGAAGGCGCTCGCGCGTCCGCCCATACTCCCGAGTTGAAGGAGCAGCTGACGACGGGCGCGACGGCGGGCCCCCGAGACCTCCTCCCCGCCGGGCGGCAAGTCGGCAAGCCGAGCGATCGTCTCATCCACACCGGTCTGAAGAGCCTCCGCGCTCACGCCGGGTCGCGCCGTCGCCACCACCCACAGCATCCCGACGCTCTCGAGGGGCCACACGAAGGCATGCACGTCGGCAGCGAGGCGCCGTTCGTACACGAGATCCTGGTACAGGCGCGAGGAGCGCCCTCCGGCGAGAAGAGAGGCGAGCAACGCGGACGTCTCGTAGTCGGAGGACCGAACGGACGGACCGTGGTACATCGTGTAGACACGTGGGACACTCACCGAATCCTCGAGCCGGACGATGGACGGAGAGCCGCGCACGGCGGTGCTTACAGACGGCCGCTCGGGAGGCGGTCGCGAGGGGATCTCGCCGAAGTACCGGTCCGCCCGGCGCAGCGCGTCTTCCGGGTCGATGTCTCCGCAAATCACCAGCACGGCGTTCCCGGGCCCGTACCAGGTGCGGAAGAAGTCCTTCACGTCGTCCAGGCTCGCCCGGTCCAGGTCGTCCATGTAGCCGATGGTCGGGTGGCGGTATGGATGCCCGGACGGGAAGGCCTGCTGGAGAACCGTCTCCGCGGCCAGTCCATACGGACGATTCTCGTACGATTGCCGGCGTTCGTTCTTCACGACATCGCGCTGGTTGTCCAGCTTCGCCTGCGTGATCGAAGCGAGGAACCAGCCCATGCGATCGGCCTCCAGCCACAGGGCGAGATCCAGCTGATGAGAGGGGACCGTCTCGAAGTAGTTGGTCCGGTCGAACCACGTCGAGCCGTTCAGCGTCCCCCCCGCCTCCTGGATGAGGCGGAAGTGCTCTGCCTCGTCGACGTGCTCCGATCCCTGAAACAGCAGGTGCTCGAACAGGTGCGCGAAGCCTGTCCCGCCGCGACGCTCATTCGTCGACCCGACGTGATACATGAGATGCACGGCGACGACGGGGCTCGAGCGATCCGGATGCAGGATCACTCTCAGCCCGTTGTCGAGCTCTCGTGTCTCGAACGGAAACCGAATGGCGCGCGTCGGGGTGGTCACGGTGGCCGAAGGTATCGGCCACCGCGGCTCACCTCAACGGTCGTTCAGTCCGCTTGCTCGACCCGTGCCGCCAGAAGCGGTCCCGGCCGCAGGTCGTACGACAGCACGGCCGGGGTCGGCAGGTGCCGTACGGCGAGAAGGCGGTCCCTACGAGCGTCCACCGCGATCGCCATGGCATCCGCGTCCAGGTGCAGGACCGAATGCAGCGTGCCGTCCCAGTCGAACACGTGTACCTCGCGTCCATACACCGCGTCGTCCGGGTGGCCGGCGCGCGTCCGGCCGGAGAACAGCGCGTAGATCCGGTCTCTCGTGGCAGCCACGTCCACGTAACCGAAGCGTAGGTCGTCGCCTGTCGCCAGGCTGGGACCCCGTTCACCCATCCTCACATCGAACGCTGGCTCGAAGCTGAACGGTCCGTCGATGCGGTGCACAGGCTCTCCATCGGACGTGAAGATCTCCAGGAATCCGGCGTGCCGATTGGCGAACACTAACCGGCTGCCAGTCGGGTCGGCCTTCAGGTTGCCCCGATAGGCGTGCTGCAGTACCTCGGGTGGGGCCTCGATGGCGGAGGTCGGCAGGGTGCCCGAGGCCCCCTCGTATTCGCCGTCCTCCGTGAAGTGCCCCAGGCGCCCCTCGGCGAACAGCCCTGCCGCAAGGAAGCCTTCATCCCAGCGCCGCACGAGGTTTGTGACCATCGCCGGCCCGTGGATGGAAAGCGTCACCCGCGCGGACGCGGGAATCGCCTCCCACCGATCCGGCTCGACCAGCGTGAGGCGGGACAGCGCGGCGTCGAATACCCAGAATCCGTGCCCGTCCGCGGTCGGCTCCAGCGCGCGCGGTCCTTCGAACTCCCCCGGGCCTTCTCCGGCACGGCCGAGCCCCGCGACGTAGCCACCGGCCGCGTCCAGCACGTGGACCGGGCGTTCGGCGATTCCGTCGACCAGCGCGATGCGGTCATTCCCGACGGCGATCTGGGTAGGCATCGCCAGCACGTCGCCGTCGTACAGCGTCGTGGCCGTCAACTGGATTCCCGCGATCGACGCCGGCCCCAGGTCGTCATCCGGGGGGGGAGGCGTGTACGAACCGAAGGCCAACCCCATCCAGGCGATGAACGCGGCGCCGCCGAGTGGGGCCTTCACGAGCGTGTTCACTCCGCCACCGTGTAGGCGTTCCAGACATCCGCGCTACCGGCCATGCATACTGAGTCGATCTCCCGTTGGCAGTCGCCCCCGTGCTGTCTGGAACAGGCCAGGTTGTCCTGCACGCCTCCTTGCGCGCTGAACGTGACCGGCGTGAGCACGAACAGAGCGCACACGAGGGCCGAGCGGGTGACCAGCTTGATGAGACGCATGACAACCTCCGCTATGGAGTAGACGAGGCCGGGAAACGGGACGGCCAGAGACGGCGGATCGACGTGAACTCGCGACCAGCCGGTACCGTTGGACGGCGAGGCAGGCCCGCCGACTCAGGCCGTGTCGCGAGATCCGAGCAGCAGGACCTCGAGGTGCCTGACGGCCTCCATCAGGCTATCGGTACGGGCCCGGATCATTCCGGCCCGATCGATGACGTAGTAGCCGCGACTCCCCCACTCTCCAAGTGCCGTGCCGAGCTTGGAGCGCGGGTCGTGGTGCGCCGGAAGTCCAAGGCCGGCCTCGCGGATGAACACCTGGAGCGATTCGGAATCCAACTCCGACGTGACCCACAGCAGCTGACCGGGCCCGCCCGCGAGCAGGTTCCGCGCCCGGACGACCTCCTCCGTGTCTTCCGCCGAGCCGAACACCCGGCGGTCCCACACCAGCAAGACCGCAGGCCGGCCGGCCAGGAGGCTCTCAAGCGTGATAGGCTGTCCGGTCGATGTGCGAAGTTCGCTCGGCGGAAGTCCACGGCGGAACTGATTCGCGAGCACGCGCTGGACCATCTCACTCTCGGCCCGCTCGCGGCCCGCTCGCAGATCAGCCGTCGACACGGGCGGAAGCCGGTGCCGAAGGGAATCGACCGATTTCCGGGAATAGACCGGGTCGGCGTCGAGTCGATGGAAGTCAGCGAGTGCGGCCTGCTTGCCTCCCTCGAGAAGACGTGCCTCGAGCCGCGCCCGGTACAGCTCCGGGAGCCACTGGCCGAGGGAGTCAGCGGCCTCGAGCTCCCGCATTGCCGCGTCCAAGTCTCCGGAGGCCATGAGCTGCTCGGCGAGCTCGACTCGGAGGTTCGCCCGAAGTCGAAGGGACCCGCGGTGGACCTCCTCCAGCGTGGAGTTGAGCGGCCGCACTTCGTCCGCCGCTTCGCCTAGGTGAGCCAGGAGTCTTCGGATCTCCGAGATCCCGCGTTCGCGGGTCTCGGGATCCATCACAAGGGCCAGTGCCAGGTCCCGGATCCACAGGTCGTCACCATCCACGTCGAGGCCTCGCAAGGCCCACCTGTGCGCCGCTTTCCTGTCACCGGCCCGTATTGCTGCCTGGAAGCCCTCCTTGTAGATCGCGTTCGCTTCTGACCCGTGAGTGGACCACAGTCTCTCCAGATACGCCAGCGCCTGAACCGGCTCAGTATAGAATGCAGACACCCGAGCGCTCACGACCAGGCGATGGGCCGCGTCCAACGCTTCCAGTCGCGCCAACCACTCACCGAAGGCCGCCGTGTCCTCCAGAGAAGCCGCGTAGCGCGCCATCGCGGCTGTTTCCTCGGCCGAGGACTCGAGCCGCTCGGCACGATTCTGAAGTCCGCGGAAGATCTCGCGGTGCCGGGCCAGCCCGGCCGCCGCCTCGTCGGGCAGCTGCACCGGCAGCTCATGCGCCAGCTGAAGGGACCATCCCTCAGCCCGCTCCGGGTAGAGCAGAGTCATCTCGTGGAGTACTGCCGCGGCATCTGGCCAGCTCCGATTCTGCAGCACGAGGAACTCCTGGCGGAGAGCTCCGAGACGCGGAGTGCCATCGTCGCCGTGCGCCCGCATGCTCCACAGGCGGCCGCCACGATCGTCCACTCGGTCGCCGGCAGAAGTCTCAACGGCCATGGACGCGAAAGCGAAATCCGGCGGAAGCTGGAAGCTGCCGATGTACCGTCCCTCTGCGTCGGGACGGAGGATCACCTCCGCATGCGTTCCCAGGGTCTCGCGCGGAGGTTCGGAATCGGGCCGCCTGAGACGCAGGCGCAGGCGCACTTCCGCCTCGCCCGCCAGCTCGGTCGCCGGCCTGTACGACAGGTGGACTTCCTCTCCTGGAACGGGTCTCGGTGGATCGAACTTGAGCTCGCTGACGCCCGCGCCGGCCTCAGGTGCGAAAAACAGGGGCGCGAGAAGTGCCAGGCTTGCGATGATCGCGACGGCAGCGACAGCCGGCAGCGCCCGGCGTGGCGAGCGCTGCGGCGCCGATATGGCCGGGAGAATCGACCTCAGGCCCTCCGACCGGCTCCGCAGAACGTCCTCCAGCAGCTCCCGGGGCGGCGTGGGGTGCCTCATGTCGCGGCCGGCATTACGAAGGCTCCCGAGGAACGACAGGCGCCCCGAGCACTTCGGGCAGGCCGCGACGTGCTCGATCGCAAGACCGCGCGAATCGGCATCCAGCTCGTCGTCCGCGAGCCGATTCAGCTCGCGCCACGAGAGGTGTCTGCTCAGCCTGACCATGGGCTGCCTCGCAATATGTCGCTCAACCGCTTCCGGGCCCTGTGGAGGCGGACCGCGGTCGCGCTCTTCGTGATCCCGAGAAGATCCGCGATCTCCTGGTACTTCAGCCCTTCCAGTTCCCTGAGCACCAGGACCGACCGGAGGTCCGGGCTCAACTCGTCGAGCGCCTTCTCCAGTGTGATCCGATCGACGACCGCCTCCTGCCGGGGCCGGACCGCCAGCTCGCGCAGCGCGGGTAATGGCACTTCACGGCGTCGCCGGGAGGCACGGAGGCGCATCTGCGAAGTCCGCACGGCGACCCCGCGAAGCCACGACGGAAAAGGGCGCTCTGGGTCGTAGCGTTGTATCGCCTCGGGTAAGCCGAGGAACAGGTCGTGCGTCACGTCATATGCGTCGGCGGACGAGCCGGTGAGCCGAAGGGCGATCCGATACACGTCATCCGCGTACCACAGGTAGATCTCCCGCAAGGCTTCCGTGTCACCGCGCGCCAGGCGCGACAGTAGGTCCGGATTCGGTCTCTTCTCGCTCACGCTCGCTCGTCGGTCATCGACCCGATGCTGCATCGAGGGGCTCAACCAGATCTCAACCGACCCTACCTTAGTATTTGCCGGTCGGCACCCTAATATTACAGATATGCACCGCATCCGCTCTGTTGACGGTCCGCTCGAGCAGCCTGCGAGCCGTACTCGCGGGAGCCACATGTAATTATTCAGGGTCGAAAGGCATATACTTAGTAGAGAGTTGTATCGACTCACCCCAATGCGAGGGTGCGAGTATGGGGGAAGGACGAGTCCCAACCTGGTATGCGGCCACGGGCCTGCACGGAGAAAACTCGCTCGTCTATGGGGCCTTTCAGAGGTTCCTCCATAACCTCCCGATTTCCTACACCGCCCTCGCCGGGGCGGTCGGGGTCTCGCAGCCGGCGGTCAGCCGCTGGGCCAGCGACGTGACGCACCCATCGTTGAGCGAGATGGCCATGGCAGTCGACGTCGTGCGGGCTCGACTCGATGAGCTCCAGAGTCAGACGGAGCGTTTCTCGGAGGTTCTTCGGCTCATCGAGGAAGCGATGCGCCTGTACGATCTGGAAGCGGATGGGCGCGCCGACATCGATCGGCACCAGCAGCGCATTACGGAGCGTCTACGGGCGGAGCTCGGACTGGCTTCCTGACGTCAGCGCCGACCGCGCAGCAACACAGCAACACGGGGATCGGAGATCCGCGGAGGGGGGTAAGCCGGGTTCTGTAACGGGCCGTGAGACCCGCTGAGGTCATCTCTCTGGGACGCCGGTCACCCGGCGCCTCGTGCAGCCTACCCGGAGCTCGAGCGGGGCGGGCCGCCCCATCGCTCCTGCTTGGCCTTGCTCCCGGTGGGGTTTGTCGTGCCGCGGCCGTTGCCGGCGCGCGCGGTGGGCTCTTACCCCACCGTTTCACCCTTGCCTGTGCGGTCGGCCGAAGCCAACCGCCATCGGCGGTCTATTCTCTGTGACACTTTCCGTCGCCTCGCGACGCCCGGGCGTTACCCGGCACCGTGCCCTGCGGAGCCCGGACTTTCCTCGAGCCGAGCCTTGTGGCCGACCCGCGACCTCATCCCCCTCCGCAGCTCCGGAACTAGTATACACTGTTCCCGGGTCCTTTGTTTACGCGGTGGCGAGGCATCCCGTCGCCGGACTAGACTGTGCGCCTCGCCACCGCGTCCCGGGGGTAGCCCTAACATGCCGGGGGCGGAGCGTGTTCTTTGATGAGGGTGCCGGGCGCGGAGGCACCCGGCGTCGGCCAGGAAGGGAGAGCCTCGAGTCTCGATGATTCGGTCCGGATGGAGAGCGCTGCTCGTCACGACGGTCGTGGCGGCCCCGTTCGTGGGGCGACTGGGAGCGCAGGAGCCGCCTCGGGCGGACTACTACGTGTACGTGGCCGCGGAATCGCAGGACGAGGTGGCGCTGATCCGCTTCGGAACGCGGGGTGCGGAGGTCGTCCGGACGATCGAGGCCTCTATCAACCCGGCTGACATCGACGGCCCGCACGGAATCGCGGTCGCGCCCGACGGGTCTAATTGGTACGTGTCGATCGCGCACGGGTTGCCGTACGGGCAGATTCAGAAGTTCACGACCGGTTCCGATCGGAAAGTGGGAGCGGCGGAGGTCGGACTCTTCCCGGCCACCCTGGCGGTGACTCCGGGCGGGCTGCTGTTCGCAGTGAATTTCAACCTGCACGGTGATCCGGTACCGAGCTCAGTATCCGTCGTGGAAACGGAGGCGATGACCGAGATCCGGCGGATCGCCACCTGTTCGATGCCCCATGGGTCGCGGCTATCGCCGGACACGAGACGGCACTACTCGGTATGCATGATGGACGACCAGCTGGTGGAGATCGACGTTCGCGAGCTCGCGGTCAGCCGCCGGCTGTACCTCGCACCGGGGGGTGAGCGCGATCTCCCGCCGGAGACGCTGGAATCGGCCGACGTCGTAGGGAGCCGGCCGGGAGCGGACGGCGCCGCGCGGTGCGGCCCGACCTGGGTACAGCCGTCGCCGGACGGAAGCCGGGCCTGGATCGCGTGCAACAAGAACCGGGAGGTCCTGGAAGTGGACCTGGAAGGCTGGCAGGTGAGTCGCCGGCTCGGTACTGGAGCCGGCCCGTACAACCTCGGCGTCACGCCGGATGGGGCCACCCTGGTGGTTACCTACAAGGGCAATCATGCGGTGGGGGTGTTCGATCTCGGCGACGGATCCGAGCGAGCGGCGGTTCCGAGCTCGAGGCGCATACCGCACGGTGTTGCGGTGAGCCCGGACTCCAGGTACGCCTTCATCACCGTGGAGGGCATAGGCAACGACCCGGGCACCGTGGACGTGATCGAACTGGACAGCGGGTCGCGCGTGGCATCGGTGGATGTCGGCCGGCAGGCGGGCGGCATCGGGTTCTGGAAGATGGAGCGGGCGGAAGACTGAGCGCTGGCGCGGACGGGGCTGAAACCTCGGCGCCGTGCTTCTCGTCGAACCGTGCAGGGTCGGGCGAGGAGATGGGCGCCGCGACCTTCATAGAAACGTCAGGATACCAGGAGATGGAAATGCCCAACTGGACGAAGGGATGGCCGGCGCAACTCACGGGTTCCGTGATCGCGACCGTCCTGGTGGCGCTCGCGGTCCCCGGCACGGCAATGGCCCAGTCGGCGGACGACGAGCGGTCTCCCGACGGCTTCGAACTGACGGGTTACCTCGGAGCCTACCTCCCGTTGGCCAAGCTGGCCGACTCCGGTGACACGCTGTCAGCCGAGTTTTCGACCAAGGTGGCGTTCGGTCTCGGGGTCGAATACTGGTTCGGTAATTTCGGGATCGCAGTGAACGGGAACTACTCCAACCCGGACCTTACCCTCCAGATCTCGGAAGACCAGGGTTTTCCGACGTCCATCGCGCTCGGGGCGACGGACCTGTGGATGGCGGCGGCCAACATTCTGTGGCGACCTCAACTGAAGGGAAGCGCAACCATCGTCCGCCCGTACTTCGGCGCCGGGCCGGGCGTCGTGAAGGTCGGGTACCCGCAGGACGAGGCATTCGACATCCAGGACGAGACGCGTTTTGCGATCTCCCTCGTCGGAGGCGCTCAGGTCGAGCTCAGCTCGGGCTGGTTCGTGCGTCTGGACGTGCGGGATTATATTTCCAAGCTTGACACTGAGCCGTTTGCCGACACCAAGACTCAGCACGACCTGATCACATCGATCGGCGTCGGCTACGCGTTCCACTGAGGCCGGCACGCCCGGCTCACTGCGAAGCCGCGCCAGGCCGGGGAGCGCCATGGGAAACGCACAGCCACGAGTTCTCATATCCGAGGAGGACATTCGCCGCCGAGTTGGCGAGCTCGGCGCGACGATCGAACGGGACTACGCCGGGGTGGACGAAATACTCCTCCTCGGCGTCCTTCGTGGGGCCTTCATCTTTCTCGCCGACCTGGTCCGCCAGCTCACGATCCCCCGACGCATCGACTTCATCGCGCTTTCGAGTTACGAGTACGGTTCCAATTTCGCCGGCGGCGTGCGGTTGATCATGGACTCACGGATCAACGTGACGGGCCGGCACGTGCTCATCGTCGAGGACATCCTCGATTCCGGCCGGACTCTTTCCTATCTCCTCGAGACGTTCCAAGCCCGCCATCCGGCTTCCCTCAAGAGCTGCGTCCTCGTCCGCAAGCCGGGGCAGGAGGTTCCGGTTCCGGTCGACTACGTGGGCTTCGACATCCCCGACGAGTGGGTCGTGGGCTACGGTCTCGACTACGGTGACCATTTCCGCGCTCTTCCCTACATTGGCGTGGTGGAGCCCGAGGCTGGGAACGCGGCCGGCTGACGGTCCGTCGGGATGCGGCAGCCCGCCGTCACTGGGAGCGTGGCGCGCCGACCGTTCGGGAAGGGCATACTTTACGCGGCCTCCAAAGCGTGTTACGTCACAACGTCCCATGCCGGGACCTTGTGACAGGATGTCCCACGTCGCCGGCTCCGCCCCGGTTCGACCACGAAGGTGAAGGCCCGGTTTTCGGGCACGTCCAGTGTCCCCGGGGGGTACTGTCCACGGGCATGGATGATGCACCACCCGGTGCGGTTTCGTTTGTCTCCCAGTCGGAGCCACGCCGGTCCGCCGGCACGCAGGTCGGCGGCCGCCGGAAGGAGAGGCGAGGATAACTTGAACGATGACGAGAGTTCTCTTGGTTGACGATACAGCTGTGAAGACGCGCGTGGAGACGAACCGGGTCCAGGCGACCCGGTCCCCGCAGTGCACGGTCGAGGTGGTCTCCGATTCCGGCGAGGGCGCCCAGAAGTGCGGGCAGACTTTCGGCGCGGTCAGCGCGAAGATGGGCAACGGCGTGTGGACGGTGGAGATCATCCCGGCGGAGATCCAGCCGCCCCCCCGGAGCCCGGCCGGCGCCAGCGGCAACCGGATCCGGATCGGCGAGGAAGTGGTGACCAACTGGGGCGACCGCACGAACGTCGCCATCGCCTTCAACGAGCAGGTCCTGCTCGCCCGGCACCGGCTCGATGCGATCGAGGACGATGCGATCCTCCTGGTCGAGAACATGTGGGCCACGCACAAGGACGAGGACATCCGGGCGGAGTGGACCGCGGCGATGGAGGAGCTCGGCGCGGCGAACTACCGGATCATCGAAGTCCCGATGGAGGAGGAGTGCCTCACCATCGTGGACAACGCGCGCAAGGGCAAAAATATGTTCGCGCTCGGCGTCCTGTGCTGGATGTTCGATCGCGACATGGACATCACTCGCGACCAGATCGCGCATGCCTTCCGGAAGAAGGCCCCCGAGATCACCGAGCGAAACCACGAGCTGCTCGAGCTCGGGTACTCGTGGGCAGACGCTCACCTGGACGTCCGTATCGACGTGCCACCGGGCCTGTCGCCCGAGAACACCCTTGTGATGAACGGCAACCAGGCGATCGCCTATGGCGCGGTGGCGGCCGGAATGGACCTGGCCGCCATGTACCCGATCACCCCGGCCACGTCGGTCTCGCATCAGCTCGGTGAAATGTTCTACAAGTTCGGTGGGGTCGTTCACCAGGCGGAGGACGAAATCGCTGCCGCAGGAGTCGCGATAGGCGCTTCGTACTCCGGGAAGGTGGCGTTCACGATCACCTCGGGCCCCGGCCTCGCCCTGAAGACCGAGTTCCTCGGTTTGTCCGTTATGTCGGAGATCCCCCTCGTGGTGGTGGACGTGCAGCGGGGCGGCCCGAGCACCGGTCTGCCCACGAAGGTGGAGCAGTCGGATCTCCTGGCGGCCCTTTTTGGCCAGCCGGGCGACGCGCCGCACGTGGTGATGGCTCCGGCCACGATCGAGGAGTGCTTCCACGCCATGATCACGGCCCGCAGGATCGCCGAGACGTTCCGCACGCTGGTCATCGTGATGACGGACGCCAATCTGGCCACCGGTGTGCAGCCGTTCGCCCGCCCCGCGCTCGATCCGGCGTGGCAGGGTTCGGCCCCCGACATGTCGCCGGTCGCGGAGGGAAAGGCTCCGTACGCTTGGGACGAGGAGACTGGACTTTCGAGGCGCTTCATTCCGGGCACGCCGGGCGGCATGCACACGCTCACCGGTCTGGCGCACGATGAGAACAGCCGGGTGGCCTACGCCTCTGCCATCAACCAGAAGAGCTCGGCCATGCGGAGCCGTAAGATGGCCGTGCTGCACAGCACGCTCAGGCCTCCCGTGGTGCACGGTCCGGAATCGGGTGACCTGCTGGTCGTCGGCTGGGGAAGCACCAAGGGCGCGATCGAGGAAGCCGTGGACCGGGCACGCGAGGAAGGCTTCTCGGTCTCGTCGCTCCACCTGCGCTTCCTGTCGCCGCTCGAGCCCGGTCTGAAGGCGATATTCGGGAGGTTCAAGAAGGTCATGACGGTCGAGATCAACTACAGCGACGATCCCGACATGCCGTACATCACGGACGAGAACCGGCGGCGCGGCCAGCTGGCGTGGTTGCTTCGGGCCCAGACGCTGGTGGACCTGGACTGCTGGACACGCGTGCTGGGTGAGCCCCTGAAGCCGGGGGAGATCCGCGACGTGATCCGGGCCAACGTTGCGAAAGGGGGCGCGGCATGAGCCTCTCCTGCTGCTCGCTGCTCACGCCGGTCGAGGAGGACCGCGAGTTCAGCCTCGAGGATTACGAGGGAGCCCGCCCCCGCTGGTGCTCGGGGTGTGGCGACCACTCCGTGCTCACGGCGGCGCAGCGGCTCCTGGTGGACGAACAGCTGAAGCCCGAGGAGACGGTGTTCGTCTCGGGGATCGGCTGCTCCAGCCGCTTCCCGCACTACATGAAGACCTACGGTTTTCACGGGCTGCACGGCCGGGCGCTCCCGGTCGCCACGGGCGTCAAGCTGAATCGGCCGGATCTCAACGTGTTCGTGGTGATGGGCGACGGCGACTGCGTGTCGATTGGCGCCGGACACTGGGTGCACGCCATCAGGTACAACGTGGACATGGTCGCCATGATGCTGGACAACAACATCTACGGCCTGACCAAGATGCAGACGTCGCCCACGACGCCGCAGGGCTACAAGAGCAACACTCAGCCGCAGGGAAGCTGGCTCCCGGCGCTCGATCCGCTCGAGGCGACGCTCGGGATCACGAACGCTTCCTTCGTGGCGCAGACGGCGGAGTGGATCCCGGCGCACCTGTTCGCGACTCTCCAGGCGGCGTACCGCCATCGGGGATTCGCGTTCGTCCGCGTGCTTCAGCGTTGCCCGGTGTTCACGGAAGACATCTATTTGGACGCCGTGCGAAACCCGGAGATGGTCGAAATGCTAGATCATCCCGACGGAGTCGAGGTCCCCGAGTCACTGCGGCAGATATACCCGAACCAGATGCGGCACGACCCGCGTAACCTGGCCGCGGCGCGGGAGATCGCGGCCGACTCATCGCGTCTCCGGATCGGCGTGTTGTATCGTGACGAGTCCAATCCGCGGTACGAAGAAACCCGACATCTTCCGCTGCACACGGCGGAAGACAAGATCCGAATCCTGAACGAAGAGCTGGACAAATATGCCGTCTGACAAGACGACCGACGAGCGCACCGCACGTGCGCTGGACGTCCTCGAAAAGGCACGCGGAGACTTCCACTCGGCCCTCGTGGCGACGTCGGAGGAGCTCCGCGGCCTGTTGGACGCCGGGAGCGCCACCGCGGAAGCACGGGCCGAGCGCACGGCGGCCGAGCTCGGCGCGTTCGCCGTAGGGCATATCGATATCGAGAGATTCGCGTCCTTCCAGGAGACCGGTGAGCCGGTGGCGGTCACCGAGGCTCCGAGGATCGAAGCGGCGACCCGGGCTCTTCAGTCCCTCCTGGAGCACGGCAGCGACCTCTACTTCGTCAGCGTGGAGCCGGGCTCCGACCTGCGCGACGCGGCGACGCGGGCGCTCGGAAGGGCCGGGCGGGCGTTCGGCGCGGCACGGACGGTGGAGCTGGCGCGCGCCGGCAAGTACGACGAAGGCGCGCACGGCGGGTGGCTGGACAGTTTCCCACCCTCGCTGTGGAGCCAGCGGGAAAGAGAGCTCGCTCCGCCGCTCGTGATGGAGGTGGAAGGAGCCGACCTGCGACCGGGCGGGCTGGCCGATTTCCTTGATGGCGGTCAGAAGATCGTGTTGGTGGTTCGCGGGTCCGCCCCTCCAGCCTCGTTGTCCCGGCTCATTACGCCCGGACTACTGGTGGTACAGACCGAGGACCCGGCGGAGCTGGCCATCGTGGCGGAGGCCGAAGGACCGGCGATCGCCGCGCTCGTCCCGAGCGACGCATGCCGCTTCGTGCACTATCCGGCCCCGGATGGCGGCGCGGGACGGCTCACGGTGCACCACATGCCTGCGGAGGAGCCGCGACGCGCCCTGGGAAGCATCAGCGTTTTTCAGCAGGTCGAGGCGATGCGGCAGTTGGCAGCGCTGTCCGCTGGATGGGGACTCGGCGCTTCCGAGACGGCCGTATCGTCCGACGACGGAGCCTCCGGGCCGCCGCCCGCTGCCTCAGCGGCGGACAAGCTGGCGGCGTGGGTCCTCCGCCAGGCAGACATTTCGGGAACGGGCTGAGGGGGGGACGCTTGGACCCTCATGCCATCCTGTCTTCCGTCGCCGTGCTGGGCGGGGTGGGGCTCACGTTCGGTACCCTGATCGCGATCGCGAACAGGAAGTTGTACGTGTGGGAGGACCCCCGCATCGACGAGATCACCGACATCCTCCCGGGCGCCAACTGCGGAGCGTGCGGTCTCGCGGGTTGCCGTGCGTTCGCAGAAGCGGCGATCGACGGTCAGATCGCCCCGGCCGGGTGCACGGTGATGGGCGAGGCCGAGCTGGAGGACGTGGCGGCCATGCTGGGCGTAGATGCCGGCGAGGCCTCGAAGGTCGTGGCCCGCCTGCTGTGCGCAGGTGGCAGCGACGTCGCGCCGCAGAAGGCCCTGTACGACGGCATCGAGAGCTGCGCGGCCGCCGTTGCGGTGAGTGGCGGCGGGAAGGCGTGTGCGTGGGGGTGCGTCGGACTGGCAGATTGCGCGGTCGTGTGCACGTTCGACGCGATCCGGATGAACGACGTGGACCTTCCGGTCGTGGTCACGGAAAGGTGCACGGCGTGCAACGACTGCGTGGAGGCATGCCCGCTCGACCTGTTCGTGCTCATGCCGATGGACCACAAGCTGATCGTGCAGTGCAGGAACCTGCTGGATGGCGACGCGGCGACTGATGTGTGCGCCGTGGCCTGCAACGCGTGCGGGCGGTGCGCACAGGACGCGCCCGAAGTAGTGACAATGGACGGCGGCCTGGCCGTCGTGGACTATGATAAGATCGATTTCGCCGACCCGACGGCGGCGGCGCGCTGCCCCACTGGAGCGATCCGGTGGGTGGAGGGCGCCCAGCACTTCGAGGTCGAGCTGACAGCGGCAGGGAGTCTAACAGGATGATCAGGCGAAACAGAGGCGACGACCCGGCACCCGAAGCGCGGTACCCGGGCGTTCCGGTGGCGATGGACGGCAGCGAGGCGGTCGTGGAGATGGAGACCGCCGCCAGCGAGGGGGCGGGAGCGTACCCGATCACCCCGTCCACTCAGATGGGCGAGGGGTGGGCCGCAGCGAAGGCCGCGGGAAGGACCAACGTCAATGGCCGGCGGCTGCTGTTCTTCGAGCCGGAGGGGGAACACGCGGCGGCGGGGGTCACGGCCGGAATGAGCATGACCGGGCTCCGGGCGACCAACTTCTCGAGCGGACAGGGCATCGCGTACATGCACGAGTCCCTGTACGCGGCCGTCGGAAAGCGCCTCACGTACGTGCTCAACGTCGCGGCCCGCGCCATGACGAAGCACGCCCTGAACGTGCACGCCGGCCACGACGACTACCACGCCGTCGACGACACGGGGTTCTTTCAGGTATTCGCCAAGGACGTCCAGGGGATCGCCGACCTGACGCTGATCGCCCATCGGATCGCGGAGCTCAGCCTGAATCCGGGGCTCGTGGCGCAGGACGGCTTCCTGACGAGCCATGTGATCGAATCGGTGCGCTTGCCCGAGCGGGATCTCATCAAGGAGTACCTCGGAGATCCGGCGGACATGATCGAGTCTCCCACCCCGGCGCAGGTGCTCACGTTCGGCGCTACCCGCCGCCGGATCCCGGAAATGTTCGACCTGGACTACCCCGCCCTCCTCGGGTCGGTGCAGAACCAGGACGCGTACATGCAGGGTGTGGCGGCCCAGCGGCCGTTCTACTTCGATCACGTGCGGGAGCTCACTGATCAGGCCATGGCGGAGTATGCGGAGCTGACGGGCCGCCGGTACGAGCGGACCCTGGGCTACCTCATGGATGACGCCGAGTACGTCCTGGTGGGCCAGGGCTCCGTCGTGTCGAACGCCGAGGCCGTGGCGGACTACCTGCGGGCGGAGCGCGGGCTCAAGGTCGGGGTGATGGACGTCGTGATGTTCCGCCCGTTCCCCGCCGATCTGATCAGCGCCATGCTGAAGGGCAAGAAGGGCGTCACGGTGCTGGAACGCTGCGACCAGCCGCTGGCCGTGGACCAGCCGCTGCTGCGGGAAATCCGGGCGGCCATGTCGCAGGGCCAGGAAAACAACCGCGCTTCTCGAGCCGCGAAGAACGGCTCGCGCCCCTTCCCTCTGGTGGCCGATGTCGCACCCGAGCAGGTGCCCGACTTCTACTCGGCCGGGTTCGGATTCGGGAGCCGGGACCTCCAACCGGCGGACCTCGTCCTCGCGGTGGAGAACATGCTTCCCGGAGGACGGACGCGGCGCCAATACTATCTCGGGATCGACTTCGTTCGTGAGGGCACGAAGCTCCCGAAGCTGGAGATCTGGCAGGAAGAACTGCTCGAGCATTACCCGGACCTCGGAGAGCGCGCGCTCGTGCCCGCAGGTGACATCAACCTGCTGCCCGAGGACGCCATCTCGATGCGCATCCACTCGGTGGGCGGCTGGGGTGCGATCACGATGGGTAAGAACGTGGTCATGACCGCGTTCGAGCTCGCGGGCCTCAACGTCAAGGCGAATCCCAAGTACGGGTCCGAGAAGAAGGGCCAGCCGACCACGTTCTACGGCGTGCTCTCCCGCAAGCCGCTGCGCCTGAACGGTGAGCTCCAGTTCGTGAACGTCGTGCTGTCTCCGGATCCCAACGCGTTCAGCAACTCGAACCCGCTCGCCGGGCTGCAGCCGGGAGGCGTGTTCGTGATCCAGAGCGAACACGAGCCCGATGCCCTGTGGGCCTCCCTGCCCGCGCAGGCGCGCCAGGTCATCCAGGAGAACGACATCAAGGTGTTCTCGGTCGACGCGTTCAAGATCGCCACCGAGGAGGCCACCGATCCGGATCTCCGATACCGGATGCAGGGAACCGCGTTCATGGGCGCCTTCTTCCGCACGTCGCCGTTCATGGAGGCGGAGGGCCTGGACGAGGAGACCCTGTTCGAGGGGATGCGGAAGCAGCTCGAGAAGAAGTTCGGGCACCTGGGCGAGCGCGTGGTGGAAGCCAACCTCAAGGTGATCCGGCGAGGCTTCGACGAAGTCCGGCCCATGGTGGTGCAGGGCGAGCTCGTGGGCGCCGGCCAGGTGATGGCGGAGGCGGCGGTGGGCCAGATTCCGACGCTACTCGATCACTCCGACCAGGAGTGGGGGATCGGGAACCAGGGCCGGTTCTGGGAGCAGGTGTGCTCGCTGTGCGGACTCGACCAGGACGTGATCGCCGACCCGTTCGCGGCGATCAGCGCCATTCCGGCCGCCACCAGCACCGTGCGCGACATGTCGGACATCCGTTTCGAGATTCCGGAGTTCATCGCGTCGAAGTGCACGGGGTGCTCCCAGTGCTGGACGCAGTGCCCGGATGCGGCGATCCCGGGAGTGGTCAACTCGGTGGAGGACGTCCTCCAGGCGGCCATCAGGACCGCCCAGAACGGCAAGCCCCTGGACCGTATCCAGTCGGTGTCGGCCAACCTGGCCCGCGAGGCGCGCAAAGTCCTGAAAGCCGTCCCGTTCAAGACGTTCGGCGATACCGTCTCGACGGCTTACGCCAACCTCGCGGAAAAGCTGCCTTGGGACGCCGAGCGCAAGAAGGAACTGGACGAGGAGTTCGCCGCCGTGTACTCGGTGCTCGCGGACTTCCCTCTCGCGAAGACGGTTCCGTTCTTCGACAACCACGAAAGCAAGGAAAAGGGCGCGGGCGGCCTCCTGTCGATCACCGTGAATCCCGAGGCCTGCAAGGGCTGCAACATCTGCGTGGACGTGTGCGCCGACGGCGCGCTCGTGACGGTGCATCAGAACGAGGAGAACCTGGACCTGCTGCGCCGCAACTGGAAGCTGTGGGAGAACCTTCCCGACACGGCCGACCGGTTCATCAACATCCGGAATCTGGAAGAGGGAATCGGAGTTCTTCCGTCGCTGCTGTTGAAGAAGGAGAACTACCGCACGATGGCGGGAGGTGACGGGGCGTGCATGGGGTGCGGAGAGAAGACGGCCGTGCACCTGATCGTCTCGGCAGTCGAATCGCTGATGCAGCCCCGGGTCGAGAACTTCGTGGCCCGGATAGAGGAGCTGATCGAGACGCTGGACGGCCAGGCCCGCGAGCTGCTGTCCGCCGATGCGGACCTCGATCTTGCGGCGCTCGCCGATGGTGAGGCCGCGGAAGTCCCCCTGGACGACGAGAAGCGGGCGCAGCTCAAGCTGTACACGGATGCGATCGCCGCCCTCAAGGACCTGTTGTGGCGCTACACCAAGGGGCCGAGCGGCCAGGGACGCGCCAACATGGGAATCAGCAACAGCACCGGCTGCTCGTCGGTGTGGGGCAGCACCTTCCCGTACAACCCGTATCCGTATCCGTGGGTGAACCACCTGTTCCAGGACTCGCCGTCCGTGGCTATCGGGATCTTCGAAGGCCACATGCGGAAGATGGCGGACGGGTTCACCGCCGTGCGCCGGGCCCGGTTGCTCGCCGCCGGCGAGTACGACGCCGAGGTCCACGAGCCCGAGTTCGTCGAGCTCACGTGGCAGGACTTCACGGACGAGGAGTTCGACCTGTGTCCGCCGATCGTGGCGATGGGCGGCGACGGGGCGATGATGGACATCGGGTTCCAGAACCTGTCCCGGCTCCTCGCCTCAGGTAAGCCGATCCGGGTGGTCGTGCTGGACACCCAGGTCTACTCGAACACCGGCGGCCAGGCCTGCACGAGCGGGTTCATCGGACAGGTGTCCGACATGGCCGCGTACGGCAAGGCCCAGCACGGCAAGGAGGAGACCCGCAAGGAGCTGGCGCTGATCGCCCTCGCGCACCGGGGAGCCTTCGTGCTCCAGTCCTCGCAGGCCTCGGCGTCGCACATGATCGGCGGCGTGATCCGGGCGCTGAAGTCGCCGCGGCCCGCCGTCATGAACATCTACACGCCGTGTCCGGTGGAGCATGGCCTTGCCGACGAGTGGGCGCCCAACGCCTCCCGCTTCGCCCTCGAGGGGCGCGCGTTCCCGTTCCTGATCTTCGATCCGGACGCCGGGTCGACGATCGCCGACTGCCTGGACCTGAGCGGCAACCCCGATCTCGACCAGACGTGGCCAACGTACGAGCTGGAGTACGCAGACGAGGACGGACATTCCCAGAAGATGGAGCTTCCGGTCACGACCGCGGACTGGGCGGCCACGGAGGGCCGGTTCAAGAAGCACTTCAAGCGGATCAAGCCGGCGGACTGGGACGACGAGCAGGTGCTGTTCCATGAATTCCTGGACCTGTCGGAGGACGCGCGGGTCGGCAAGAAGCCCTTCATCTGGGTGATCGACGCGGACAAGAAGCTCGGCCGCCTGGCGTGCTCGATGGAGATGGTGCTGCTCGGCGAGGACCGGCTCCTGTACTGGTCGCAGATGAAGGAGCTGGCGGGTCTCGAGGTCCCCGCATCGGTGCGGGCCGACATCGCAGACGACATGGAGGCCGAGTTCGAGGCGAAGGCCGCGGCGATCCGCACGGATTACGAGGCGCAGCTCGCGGAGCTCCGCATGAGCTACCCGGCGCTCGTCGCCCGACGGATGGCCGAAGGTCTCCTGGCCTCCGGAGACGGGAACCTGACGGTGGCCGAGATCCTGGCCCGGGCGAACGCCGATCCGGACCTGCAGCCGATCACCGCCGAGGCCGTGGCCGGGCTGGCCGGCGGACTGGGCGTGGACGTGGGCGGCGGAAACGGTGGCGCGACGATCACGGTCGCCCCGGCGGAAGCCGTCGCGGGGTCCGTGGCGATCGCGGAGGCCACCGAGGTCGCGGAAGTGCCGGTCGCCCCGGCGCCGGCCGCCGAAGACGACGAGGACGATGCCCTCGTGATGGACCCGTACATCGAGACGGCCCGCTGCACCTCGTGCGACGAGTGCATCAACATCAACAAGAAACTGTTCGCATACGACGAGAACAAGCAGGCGTACATCAAGGACAGGAACGCCGGCACGTTCGCCGAAATCGTTCAGGCGGCCGAGAAGTGCACCGCCGAGATCATCCACCCGGGCACGCCGCTCAACAAGAAGGAGAAGGACATCGAGAAGTGGATCGAGCGGGCGCAGCCGTTCAACTGATCCTGAAACGCGCGGGCGGCTGAGAGGAAGGCAATGCTCGGATCCAGCACATTCAGACACGGCGTGCACCCGCCGGAGACCAAGCAGCTGACCGAGAGCGTGCCGGTGCGGCGCATGCCGTTCCCCGAGGAGATCGTCCTTCCTCTACGCCAGCACGCCGGCCGGCCGGCCCGTCTGCTCGTGAAGGTCGGCGATCACGTCGAGCGGGGCGACAAGGTGGCCGAGGCGGACGGTTTCGTCTCGGTCCCGATCCATGCTTCCGCCGCCGGCACGGTGAAGGGCATGCGGCTGTGTCCCCATCCGGACGGGTCGATGGCCGAGTCAGTGGTCATCGCAGTGGACCGGTACTCCCCACAGGTACCGAGGCCGCGCATCGTCCCCAGGTGGGAAGGCCTGTCGCCGCAGCAGGTGGTGGAGGAGGTCCAGAAGGCCGGAGTCGTGGGTCTCGGGGGCGCCGCCTTCCCGACGCACGTGAAGCTGCTCCCTCCGGAGGACGTCCCCGTTCACACTCTGATCATCAACGGAGCGGAGTGCGAACCGTACCTGACCACCGATCACCGCACGATGGTCGAGTATCCGGAGAGAGTGCAGTTCGGGAGCCGGATCATGATGAAGGCGCTGGGCGTCGAGAAGGCGGTCATCGGAGTCGAGAAGAACAAGCCGGACGCCATCGCCCGGCTGCGCGCGACCTTGCCCGACGACCTCGACGTTTCCGTGGTGCCGCTCACGGTAAAGTATCCGCAGGGCGCCGAGAAGATGCTGATCAAGGCGGTGACGGGGCGTGAGGTCCCTTCCGGCAAGCTTCCGATGAACGTGGGCGTCGTGGTGCAGAACGTCGGGTCCATCGCCTGTATCGGAGAGATCTTCGAGACCGGTTACCCCCTGATCGAGCGCGTCGTGACCGTCACCGGGCCCGGGGTCCGGAAGCCCTCGAACCTGATCGTCCCCGTGGGCACGCGGCTCCGGG
Source organism: Gemmatimonadota bacterium (assembly GCA_039585235.1). GTDB lineage: Bacteria > Gemmatimonadota > Gemmatimonadetes > Palauibacterales > Palauibacteraceae > Benthicola. The sequence goes on from JBDGWG010000002.1 coordinate 72,650, forward strand.
ACGTCCTGGAGTTCTGCGACGGGCTGACCGAGGACGCCGCCCAGATCGTGTTTGGCGGCCCCATGATGGGGGCCGCGCAGCCCGACCTCGACACCCCCCTCATCAAGGGCACGACAGGCGTGGTCGTGCTCACGAGCGAGGAGGCCCGGTCCGTGGAGCGCTATCCGTGCATCCACTGCGGTCGCTGCCTCGAGGCGTGTCCCGTGTTCCTCAACCCATCGCTCCTCGGCACGCAGGCGCAGGCGGGCCGGTACGAGGAGATGGAAGCCTCGCACCTCATGGACTGCATGCTGTGCGGGTGCTGCTCGTACGTATGCCCGTCGAACATCCCGCTGTCGCAGATGTTCGCGCTCGGAAAGAACATGCTCCGCAAGCGGAAGGCGGCGGCATGAGCGATGCGAGCCCCGGACGCGGACCGGGCGCTGGTACCTATCTCGATTCCCTGACCGAAATCCGGCTGAGGATCGCGGCCTCGCCGCACCTGCGGTCCTCCCACTCCACGCCCCGCATCATGTGGAACGTGGTGGGATCGCTCGTGCCGATCCTGGCGGTCGCGACGTACTTCTTCGGCCCGAGCGCGCTCCTGGTCGTCGGCGCCGCCACTATCGGCGCCGTGGGCACGGAGCGCCTGTTCGGCCACAAGGGCAGCACGGCGGACGGCTCGGCCGTGATCACGGGCCTTCTGCTCGGCCTGATCCTGCCACCTGGTTTTCCCCTGTGGATGGCTTTCCTCGGCGGCGTGTTCGGGGTCGGGTTCGGCAAGCTCATCTTCGGTGGGCTGGGACAGAACGTGTTCAACCCGGCCCTCCTGGGGCGGGCGTTCCTGCAAGCGGCCTTCCCGATCGCGATCACCACCTGGCCGGTCCAGCCGGTGAGCTGGTGGTCGCTGCGGGGCGACAACTTCGCGTTGCCCCTGATGTCTCCGGGCGCACCCGACGTAGCCACCGGCGCCACGCCGCTCGGCCTCATGAAGTTCGAGGGACTGTCCACGAACACGCTCGATCTCATGATGGGTTCGACCGCCGGCTCGATCGGCGAAACGGCCGGGCTGCTGATCCTGGTGTGCGGGGGCTATCTGGCTCTGAGGAAGTATCTCGACTGGCGGATCCCCCTGAGCATCTTTCTCACGGTGTTCGCGTTCTCGGGCCTCCTGTACCTGATCGGCCCCGACCGCTTCCCCAACCCCGTGTTCATGCTGTTCTCCGGTGGCCTCATGCTCGGCGCCCTGTACATGGCCACCGACCTGGTCACGTCACCCGTGACGCCAGCAGGCTCGTGGATCTTCGGCATCGGCATCGGGCTGCTCGTCGTCCTCATCCGGGTATGGGGTGGGCTGCCGGAAGGGGTGATGTACGCGATCCTGTTCATGAACGCGCTCGTGCCGTTCATCGACCGGGCCACGCAACCGCGGGTGTTCGGGCAGCCGCGCCGGAAGCCGAAGGGAGCGGAGGCATGAAGGAGCTCCCCACGGCCCAGGTCGACGACGGCGGCTCGGATTCCGGTATGCCAGGACCTCCGCAGGTAGCCTCCGGGAAGCTGATGGCCACACTGGCCATCGCGGGTGCTGTCGCGGGCCTGGCGATCGTGCTCGTGTTCCAGTGGGCCGATCCGCAGATCCAGGCGCACCGGGCAGCCGCGCTCCGCGCCGCCGTGCTCGAGGTCCTGAGCGAGCCGGCGAGCTATCAGTCCCTGTACGTGACTGACGCAGGTCTCAGTGATGCGGCGCCGGCGGGGGTGGACACGGTCAGGGCGGAGAAGGTGTTTCTCGGCTTCGACGAAGCGGGGGATCCGGTCGGCTACGCCGTCACGGGGGCCGAGCCTGGTTTTCAGGACTTCATTCACCTGATCTTCGGGTTCGATCCGGGCGCGGGGCGCCTGCTCGGGATGAAGGTCCTCGAGAGCAAGGAGACGCCCGGCCTCGGCGACAAGATCTACAAGGACATGGACTTCGTGACCGAATTCCAGGGGGTGGAAGCTCCGATCGTGGGGGTTAAGCCGGGAAGGGCGACGGGCGCCGCCAACGAGGTGGATATGATCACCGGAGCCACGATCTCCTCGCGCACCGTGATCGGGATCATCAACCACCGGGTCGAGGAGCTGGGCTCCGACATGGAAGCGCACGCGGCTACCGGCCCCCGGGCGATGGAAAGACCTGATCCGGCCGCCACGGACGAAGCCGGCGGGGACGAAGCCGGCGCGCACGGGGGTGAGGCAGGGTCATGAGAGAAACCACGCCGCGCGAAGACCTGATCCGGGGCATCTGGAAGGAAAACCCGGTGCTGGTGCAGCTCCTCGGACTGTGCCCTGCCCTGGCGGTCACCAACACGGTTCCCAACAGCATCGCCATGGGTCTCGCCACCTTCTTCGTGCTCATGGGGTCGAGCCTTCTCGTTTCCTTGTTCAAGAACTGGATCCCCTCCGAGGTCCGGATCTCCGCGTACATCCTGATCATAGCGACGTTCGTCACCATCGCCGACTTCGTGCTCGCGGCGGTCGTGCCCCTGATCCACAAGGAGCTTGGCGCTTTCATCGCGCTGATCGTCGTCAACTGCATGATACTCGGCCGTCAGGAGGCGTTCGCGTCCAAGAGGCCCGTCGGAAGGTCTCTTCTCGACGCGGCGGGAACCGGTGCCGGCTTCATGATCGCGATGCTGATGATGGGCACGTTTCGTGAAGTACTCGGGAACGGATCCATCATGGGATACAGCGTCCTCGGCGAGAACTTCGAGCCGTGGATCGTGATGATCCTGCCACCGGGCGGCTTCCTCACACTGGGCTTCATCCTCCTCGGCTTCGGCTGGTGGAAGCAGCGCCAGGCGGAATCGATCCGGGTGCGGCAGTGGCCGCACGGGGTGGCGAGCGGAGAGGAGGAGGCGGCGTGATGGGCGAGCTGTTCTGGATCCTCCTCTCGGCGATGCTGGTCAACAACTTCACCCTGCATCTGTTCCTCGGCCTGTGCCCGTTCATGGGCGTGTCGGCGAAGGTAGAGACGGCGCTGCGCATGGGGCTCGCGAACATCTTCGTCCTTGTGATGACCTCGGTGTGCGTGTGGCTCCTGAACACGTTCATCCTGGTCTACGCCCCGTATTTGAGGCTGATTTCGTTCATAGTCGTGATCGCGTCCTTCGTGCAGATCACGGAGATGGCGATCAAGAAGTTCAGCCCCACCCTGTTTCGGCAGCTCGGGATCTTCCTGCCGCTGATCACCACGAACTGCGCGATCCTCGGATACGCGATCTTCAATACGAACCGGGGCTATGGCTTCCTGCAGGGCCTGTTCTTCGCCATTGGGGCCGGCCTCGGACTCACTCTGGCCCTCGTGCTGATGGCGTCGATCCGCGAGACGTCGGAGACCGCCAGCATCCCGGCCGTGGCCCGCAACATGGGCCTGGTGCTGATAATCGCGGGTAGTCTTTCGCTGGCGTTCATGGGCTTCGCGGGGCTGTTCACATCGTGATTATCGCGCGGCAACTTTGCGGGCAGGGCGTACGTAGAGGGGCACAGAAATGACCACGTTTCTGGCGATCGCCGGACTCGCCTTGCTGTTCGTGGTGTTCGGTGCCTTCCGTCCCGGTGCGAAGGGGACGTGCGGCGACTGCTCGTGCGCCGAGGGCACGTGCCAACTCGAAGAAGAGGAAGCGTCGGACCTCCACCATTCCTGAGGAAGGACCACAGATGGACAGGCATTGGGCCTACTGTTCGGCGTGCGACAGGCAGGTCGAGGTCATGGTGAGACCAGCCGGGCCGGCGGACCCTTCGACCGGAAAGCGGGTGGACGAACTCGTGTGCCTGGAGGTGGGTCATACGTGCACGGGTGCGTTGTGCCCGATCGCGGACGTCACGCCGGAAGAGATGCGCGACGCCCTGGACCGCACCTGGGCGCAGCCTGACTCAAGGGGAGAGGAGTAAGCCATGCCGACGGGAGTCGACTGGATACCGATCGTAGCGATCGTGATGGGAACGCTTACCGTGCTCATTCCGCTATCTCTGATCACTTTACGCTATGCGATCAAGCCGATCGCCGAGGCCGTGGCCCAGATGCGGTCATCTGGCGCCTCACAAGAGCAGATCGCCGTGATGCAGCAGCGGCTGGCGCTCCTCGAGCAGCAGTTCGGCGGGCTGGAGACGGAGGTGCACCGGATCGGTGAGGCGCAGGACTTCCAGGCGGAGCTGCTGAAGCCGGCCGAAGACGCCTGATCGGTAACGCCGCAGCAGATAGACGCTTCGGCGCGGACTCCGACCTCCCGCCTTGCCTGCGCATCGGTCCACGGCTACCGTGTGGCAGTCCCCCCGCGGAGGCTGCTTCAAACTCACCTCAAGCAGGAGGCCGCGATGAGGCATTTTCTACTATCGCATCCGTTTCCCGCGCTTTCTCTCGCCCACCGGCAGTCCACTCTTCATTCCATGCTTCGCCGCGCCACGCTCCCAGTTCTGACCGTGGCGTTTCTGCTGCTCACGAGCGGCGATGTGCTGGCGCAGGGCGTGACGACGGGTGGCGTAGACGGAGTGGTGACGAGCGCGGCGGCCCTGCCGCTGGTTGGTGTCACCGTAACGGCCGTGCACGAGCCCAGCGGAACCACGTACGAGACCACAACCCGTTCGGGCGGCGTGTTCACGATCGGGGGCATGCGCGTCGGAGGCCCCTACACGGTGACGGCTGCCATTCTAGGCCACCAGCAGGAGATCCAGCAGGGAATCAACGTCGTCCTGGGCCAGAACGCTCGGTTGAGCTTCACGCTGGCAGAGACGGCGATCGAGCTGGAGGCGCTGACGGTTCGGGCCGACCAGGACTTGGTCCTGAACAGCGACCGGACGGGTGCGGCGACGACCATCCCGCACACGGAAGTGCTGGCCCTGCCTTCGGTCCAGCGGAGCGTGCGCGACCTGACGCGGCTCGATCCGCGCAACGACGGGAACTTCAGCTTCGGTGGGCGGAACTGGCTGTACAACAACATCACGCTGGATGGCTCCTACTTCAACAACTCGTTCGGTCTGGACGACCCGGCGCCCGGTGGCCAGACGGCTACCGAGCCGGTTCCGTACGACGCCGTGGAGCAGGTGAGCGTCCAGGTGGCCCCGTTCGACGTACGTCAGAGCGGGTTTACGGGCGCCAGTATCAATACGGTCACCCGGAGCGGAACCAACAAGTGGAAGGTCTCGGGCTTCGCCTTCTTCCGTAACGACAACCTGGTGGGGAACAAGGTGAGCGGCGAAGACGTGATCGCGAATCCCGACCTGAGCTTCGGCCAGTATGGCTTCAGCGTGGGCGGGCCTATCATCCAGGACAAACTGTTCTTCTTCTTAAGCGGCGAGTTGACGCAGCGGGATGATCCGGGATCGAACTTCGTTCCGTCCAGCGGCGGCACGCCGGCGTTCGGAGAGTCGCGGGTCGAGCAGGCGACGCTGGACGCGATCACGGAACGTATGGCCACGGTTTACAGTTACGACACGGGCCCTTACTCCGGCTTCGTCCACGAGACCAACAGCAACAAGGTGTTGCTGAAGGTGGACTGGAACGTGAGCTCGAATCACAACATCATGTTCCGCTACAACCGGCTCGACGCGGAGCGCGACCTGCCGCCGCACCCGTTCGTGCTCAGCATCTTCGACTCGGGTCGCGGGCCCAACAACACCAGCCTCCCATCCCAGAACTCCGGGTATCGGATCACCAACGAGCTCAACTCGTACGCGTTCGAGTGGAACGCTCGGGCCGGCCGGGGGCAGTGGGCCAACCGGTTCTACGCGAGCTATAACCGGTTCCGGGACTTCCGCGATGCGAACAGCGTGCCGTTCCCGACGCTCGAGATCGCCGATGGCGGCGTCACGTACACAACGGTCGGACACGAGCCGTTCTCGATCGAGAACAACCTCGACACGGACGTGTGGCAGTTCACGAACGACTTCACGTACTTCACGGGCCGGCACAGCCTAACGCTCGGCGCCAACTTCGAGCAGTTCCGGTTCTTCAACTCGTTCAACCTGTTCCGGTACGGGACCTTCGGATTCCCCGGCGGCGCGGGCAACTTCAGCAGCCTGGATGACTTCTTCACCCGAACTGACCCGACCGATCCTAATTTCTATGACGCGGAGTCCTTCATTGTAACGGGTGACTACAAGGGCGAGAAGTTCAACCTGGGACAGCTGGGCGTGTACTTGCAGGACCAGTTCGTGATCAGCCCGACGTTCACCCTCAACGCCGGGCTCCGCGTGGACTTCCCCATGTACTTCACCGATCCGGTGGACAACCAGTTCTCGCGAGATCTCATTGCAATCAACGGCGACGGCGAGTCGGTCACGGTCGACCAGAGTCAACTGGCCGGTAGCACGCCCCTGTGGTCGCCCCGGATCGGCTTCAACTGGGACGTCACCGGAGACCGTTCGACGCAGTTGCGCGGCGGGACCGGGATCTTCACGGGCCGTCTGCCGTTCGTGTGGATCGGAAACGTGTTCTCCAACCCGAGCACGAATCCCAATATTTGGCCTGACGCGCCCAAAGTGGTCACGAGCGGCCCACGGCCGGGCTCCGGCGAGGATAGCTTCATCCTGCAGCAGTCGTTCGACGGCGTCGCCGCGATGGATCCCGACTTCAAGTGGCCGCAGATGTGGACGAGCAACATCGCCATCGATCAGCGGCTGCCGTGGGACATGGTGGGAACGCTGGAGTTCATCTACGGCAAGGACATCAACAACATCTACATGCAGAACATGGACCTCCCCGTTGCGACGGAGTTTCTCGCGGATGGGAGGCCGAACTACCAGGGCCTGCGCAACAATCCTGATCCCAACTTCCTGGGCAGGTCGATGTACGTTCTGAGCAACACCGACGAGGGCCGCAACTACAACATTACGGTGCAGCTCCGGAAACAGTGGGAGAGCGGCCTCGGACTCGGGCTGTCCTACGCCTACCTGGACGCCACCAACACGCTCAAATCGACGGAGATCGCGAGCGTTCTGTGGGGTGGTCAGCCGACGAACGGGAACCCGAACCTGCCGGTCGCCTCCCCCTCCGAGTTCGGCCAGCGGCACCGGATCGTGGCCACGGGAACGTACAACAAGAGGTGGAGCGATCTACTCCGGACGAGCTTTGGCCTGTTCTGGGAGGTCGCCGAAGGCAATACGTTCCGTAACGGCGGCAACCGCTACTCGTTCATCTACTCCGGTGACGTGAACGGAGACGGGGCGACCAACGACCTGATCTTCATTCCGGAGACTCAGAGCGACGTCAACCTCGAGGATCCGACGCAGTGGAGCGCGCTCAACGCGTTCATCGAGCAGGACAGCTACCTGAGCAGCCACCGGGGAGAGATCGCCGAGCGGTTCGGCCTGCTGAACCCGTGGTACACGGACCTGTCCCTGCGGATTCTGCAGGACTTCATCTTCGGTAGCGGCGACACGGACAACGTGCTCCAGGTCAGCTTCGACTTCGAGAACCTGCTGAACCTGTTCAGCTCGAGCTGGGGCGTGCGGCAGGTGGCGAACCCGGCAGCCACGAACTTCCTCGGGTGCACAACTGATGGGGAAGCCTCCCCCTGCGTGATCGAGAACGGCCAGCCGCAGGTCTCGTTCACCGGCGTGCAGGAGACGTTCGTTGACGACCTGAGCGAGTTCTCCCGCTGGCGGATCCAGCTCGGTCTCAGGTACTTCATGGACTGATACTCTGACTGGCGAGGCGTTGACCCTGACGTCCCGCACCACTTCTTCCCGGGCCGTTCGCGCAAGCGGGCGGCCCGGTGTTCTTTGCGGGCCGGAGCTATATTCGGGGTGCGTCTGGCCGCCGGTTCCGAGACGAAAATACCGCTGAGATACAGCCGGAGAACCTGTGAGGAGCAACCCGATGACCAATCCCCAGCTTTTTCTTCCGCATCCCGTGTTTGCCGACGAGGAGGCCGATCCACCCAGCGTGCCGCGCGTCCTGGTCGCGCCGCAGCGCTACGTTCAGGCCGCGGGCGCGCTGGATCACCTCGGTCGCTACCTGTCGCTCATCCCGAGCCGGCGCGCGGCCGTGCTGATCAGTGAGGGCGGGCAGCGCCGCTTCGGTGAACGAATCACTCAGAGTCTCGAGCGCGGTGGAGTCGAGTCGATCATGGTGCAGTTCGGCGGCGAATGTTCGACAGCGGAGGCGGACCGCGTCGCGGCCGAGCTCCGGAGCAACGGACGTCCCGTCGATGCGGTGCTCGCCGTCGGGGGCGGCAAGTGTCTCGACGCCGGCAAGTGTGTCGCGTACCGACTGTCGGTTCCCGTGGTGAGCTGCCCGACGATCGCATCCACGGATGCGCCCTGCTCGGCGGTGTCGGTCGTGTACACCGACGAGGGCGTGCTGGAAGGCGTCGAGTACTTCCCCGCGAACCCGGCGATCGTGGTGGTGGACACCGGGGTGGTGGCCGACGCGCCCGTGCGCTACCTGGTCGCCGGCATCGGCGACGCCCTGGCGACATGGTATGAAGCCCGCACCTGCTTTCGGAACCCGGCGGCCCGATCCATGGTGGGAGGACGTATCACCATCGCCGCCGCCGCGATCGCGGAGCTGTGCGCGAACACCGTGCGGGAGCATGCGGAGGAGGCCGTCGCCTCCGTCCGCGCCGGACGGATCGATGAAGCGGTCGAGCGGGTGGTGGAAGCCAACACGCTTCTCAGCGGCGTCGGCTTCGAGAGCGGGGGCCTGGCCACGACGCATGCGATCGCGAGCGGGCTCACCTTCGTCCCGCAAGCGCACCACGACTCCTTGCACGGCGAGCTCGTGACGATCGGAATCCTCACCCACCTCGTCCTCGAAGACGACGTGGACGAGGCCCGGGACGCGGCTGAATTCCTGGCCGAGATCGGCCTTCCGGTGCATCTGGGGCAGATCTCGCTGGACCTGAAGCGCGATGCGGAGGGCCTGCAGACCGCCATGGCGGTCGCCGCGAGCTTCCCCTTCATCCGGAACGAGCCGTTCGAGGTCACACCCGAGTCGTTGTTCGAGGCCCTTTCACGTGCTCACGAGCTGGGTCTCGAGGTGACGGAGTCGGTGGGAGACGCGGCCTATAGAGAATTGCGCGCCGAGTAGCCGACGGTCGATTCCCTCGTACGAGTCCAGTGACCGGAACCTACGTCCGCACCGTCGTCCGGGAATGTCTCACCGGGCCTCGTGCGGGATCAGGGTGTTGATCTCGGCAGCGTTCCGGCCCTGGAAGTAGCCGGGATCACCCGCGTGGGAGGCGGAAGAGGTCTCACTCCAGGCGGCACGGCACCTTCCGGTGGGTACGTCGGCGGTATCGCGTCGCCACCTGCCGGAGTCTCGCCCTCAGGAGCTTCCGGGTCGTCCGGATCCACCGGCACGAAGATCGGGACGGCGATCGGATAGTAGATCCCCAAGCGGTAGCCGCGGTAGTATGGGTCGTCCGTTCCATAGGCGCTCCCGCTCGTAGCGCCCACGGCTACGGTCGTGACCCGGACATCGGGTTTGAGATTGAGGGCGACGATCGTCTCGTAGGACACGCACCCGCACTGGTACAGCCCGCGCTCCTCCTGGAGCTCGTTAAGGGCCTTCACGGTGCCTTGATCGAGCTGGCCCGTCCAGCCGACGCCCAGGTAGCCGTCCTCGCGAAGGGCCCGCTGCACCGCCTTGATCTCCTTCTTCGTGAGATCGTACACGGCCTGTCGGTATCTGGCGCCGCTCACCGGGTCCACGGTCTCGACGACGCGTACGGCGTCATCTGAAGACGAGCCCTGGGCGTGGGCAGGGTGGGGGAGCAGCGATCCGAGTGCGCATGCGGTCAGGATTGCCCTGCCGGCTCGAATTGTCGAGATGTGGTCGGCCAACGACACGATACTACCCGCCTTTCGGCCTCCGGAAACCGTTTTCCTGAGGGTAGTACCATAACGAAGCGGGGTGGTTTCCGCAGAAAGCAAGAGCCCCGGCGCTTCCGCACCGGGGCCCTTCCAGCTGAGAGGGCGAGGCCACATCCCTATCCCATCATCATCATCCCATCAGCCCCACAGCGTCATCCCGCTCGCCGCCCTCAGTGAATCTCCGTTCGGGTCTCAGTCCGCCGCTGCCAGCGTCATCGGCCAGCCCAGCCGCACGGCCAGCGCTACTCGTGCCGAGGCCGGTCCCGCCGGTGCGCCTTCGATCCGCGCGAGGATCTCGGCCTTCTCCTCGGCCGTGATCCACTCGGAATCCACCAGCTCACGCGCTTCGCGAACATACTCGCGCTTCTTGCCGGCGAACCCCTCGGCGATCGCAACGAAAGCCGCGTCCACGTAGGTGTTGGCAGCGACGTACATGTCGCCCGTCGCCTCGGCGACCTGAGCCGCCTCTTCCATGGCCCGGCGGGAATCGTCGAATTCGCCCGCGTGGAAGTACAGGACTGCGGCCCGGTTGTATCCGAAGAACTGTCCCGCATCGTTCCGCGGAAGGTTGTCCGCTGCCTGCTTGTGGAGGTCCCCGGCCAGCTCCCAGAACTGCGGGAGCTCATACAGCGAGATCGCCGTCTGGTGCAGATCGGACTGCAGAACTGCCACTTCGATCGCCGGCAGCTCGTACGACGGCCGATCCTGCGCCGCCGCCGGAGCTGCAATTGCGCAGGTCGCCACTGACGCTGCCACCGCCCTGAGAAGGTTCATCTTCATCATCGTCAGCCTCCCGTTCCTCTCAACCTCATCCACACTCGCGTCCGGCTCCCTGCCGGCCCTGCCCTTCCGGTGTAGAGTGAGTGCAACGGGTGTGCCAGAACCATCATCTACTCATAACGCGCCCTGCCACAACGTATTACATGGTTTTCAACACCTGAGACCCGGTGGTTCCATTGTTCCGTCGGCGGGATCAGCTGTATCGGATCCGAACACTTCGAGGCGCCGCTACGGCGCCGAGCGGAACGGATGTGGAGGAGGGCTCCGACCGTTAGTTTCTTCGCTTGGCGTTCGACCACTCACTGAAAGCCTTCCAGGGCGTGGAGCAAGACATGAGACGCAACGTCAGTCTGGGGATCGTACTGGGAGCGCTTGGAACCGCGGCGTGCCTGCAGGCGCAGGAAGCAGACACCGATTGGCGCGACCCGTACGACTCGGGCGGGCCCCTCATCGTCGAGCAGGCGGCGTACGATGTCACCTACTACGACCTGGCGCTCACGGTCGACCCGTCCGACAGCACGATCTCCGGCAGCCTGCGCATGGAAGCCCGCATGGTGGCACCGACGGAGGTGGTCGCTCTCGACCTCGACACACTTCTCGCCATCGAATCGGTGTTCCTCACGGACCTCGAGTCGGCTGCTCCCCTTCCGTTTCGGCGTTCCGGGAGCCGCGTGTTCGTGATGCTTCCGCTCACCAGGCAGCCGGGAGACCCGCTCTCGCTGACGGTGGAGTACAGCGGCAAGCCTCGCGTGGCGCCCCGGCCTCCGTGGGACGGAGGCGTGCAGTGGACCACGACCCCGTCTGGCGCTCCGTGGATCGCGACGTCGAACCAGATGATCGGGGCGGACGTATGGTGGCCCAACAAGGACCACGTGTCCGACAAGCCCGACTCGATGGCGATCCGTATCACAGTGCCGGATCCCCTGGTCGTGGCGTCGAATGGCCGGCTGGAGGAAGTGACGGTGAACGGGGACGGAACCCGGACGTACGACTGGTTCGTATCCACGCCGATCTCCAACTACAACGTCGCGCTAAACATAGCGCCGTACGAGGTACTCGAGGAGGAATACAGCAGCGTCACCGGTGAGACGTTCCCTGTCATCTTCTGGGTCCTGCCGGAAAGCCTCGAGGATGGCCGTGCGCTGATGCCGGAGATCCTGGCACACCTGCGCTGGTTCGAGAAGACGCTTGGGCCGTACCCCTTCCGGGCGGACAAGTACGGAGTCGCGCAGACCCCCCACCTCGGCATGGAACACCAGTCGATCATCGCCTACGGCGCCAACTTCGACAACGGGGCCATGACTCTAGGCGAAGACTGGGGGTTCGACGCCCTGCACCACCACGAGCTGTCGCACGAATGGTGGGGCAACCTGGTCACGAACGCCGACTGGAAGGACATGTGGATCCACGAGGGCTTCGGGACCTACATGCAGGCGCTGTGGCTGGAGGACACCCAGGGCATCGATCGCTACCACGAGTTCATGGCCAGCATACGGCCGCGCATCGGGAACCAGCAGCCCACGGCGCCGAGGCACTCGCTGTCAGCCCAAGAGGTGTACGGAAGCGACATCTATTTCAAGGGCGCCTGGGTGCTGCACACCTTGCGCTTCCTTCTGGGCGAGGAAGTCGTGCGTGAAGCGCTGCGCCGCATGGCCTACCCCACCGAAGCCGTGGCGCTTGCAACGGACGGATCGCAGGCGCGTTTCGTCTCCACACCGGACGTGGTGGCGGTTTTCGAGGAGGTTTCGGGGCGGGAGCTCGACTGGCTGTTCGAGGCCTACCTGCGACGGGCGGGATCACCGATGCTTCTGATGCATGGCGGGCCCGGCGACGGCGAGCGGACCGTGGAATTGCGCTGGCAGGTCCCCGACGACCTGCCGTTCCCGATGCCGCTGGATGTGCGTGTGGGCGGACGGACGGTTCGCGTCGAGATGACCGACGGCACCGGCTCGTTGCAGGTGCCGTCCGGCGTCGAGCCCGTGATCGACCCGGACAACTGGGTGCTGCGCGCCAAGCCTCGGCCGGGCATGACCGAGTGAGTCAGAGGGTCGTGTTCGTGCCCTCGTATTTACGGTAGCCTGCGGCGTCCATAACGGATATGTGTGGGACTCCGTCGCCGATATTCCACGCGCAGCCGAAGTCGCCGTCCTTGTTGATGGCCACGAACTTCTCGCCCGGCCGGTAGTCGATCCCGACGGCCGCGTATCTCCTGTCGATCTCGTTCAGGGCGTCCTCGCAGGCTTCCTGCGGGGTCCTGCCCTCTCGCATGCGTGACACGATGAAGAACGACGAGCATGCCTTGATCACGTCCTCGCCGCGCCCAGTCGCTCCGGCGGCTCCCACCTCGTTGTCCACGTAGAGTCCCGCCCCGATGATCGGTGAGTCCCCGACCCGTCCCGGGACCTTCCAGGACATGCCGCTGGTGCTGGTGATTCCAGAAATGTCGCCCCGGACATCCACGGCCAGGACGTTCACGGTCCCGTGCGTGGACTCGATGGGCTGACGCGGGAAGGAGTCCAAGTCGGCGCGGGCGTCCGCGTTGCCGATCGGTTCGTCGTCCCGCCATCCCTGGAGGTGCTCCGAAGGGCCCCAGTCGTCGCTGTCGGAATGGCTCTCTCGCCACTGCAGCCACGCCCGCCGGGACTTCTCCGTCATCAGGTCCTCTTCCGGGAACCCGAAGGTAAGGGCGAACTGCTTCGCCCCCTCGCCGACCAGCATCCCGTGATCTGTGCGTTCCATCACCAGGCGCGCCACCGACGAAGGGTGCTTGATGTTCTCGATCGCCCCGACGGCACCCGCATTGTAGGTACGCCCGTCCATGATCGACGCATCCAGCTGCACGGCCCCGGCTTCGTTCGGGAGGCCGCCGTATCCGACGCTCACGTCCTCGGGATCCAGCTCGATCACGTTTGTGGCCTTCTCGACCGCATCGAGCGCCGAACCGCCTCCCGCGAGAGCCTCCCACACCTCTTCCAGCGCGGACTGCCCGGTAGCGTTCGCATGGCTGGTGATGATCATCGGCGTGGCTCCGGCCCGCCGGACGGCCCGGCCGCCCAGACTCCCGGCATTGAGGCCCAGCGATCGGGCGAGGATGGCGCCCGTCGTGATTCCGAAGCTCTGTCCGAAGAAGCGGCGACGCGAAATGGGGAGGATCATGAAGTGTCTCCTGGCCGTGAATTGCCAGCGGCTGTGCCCCGGTTGAGGGGCTGTTGACGGCGTTCGACAAGGTAGTGCGGCACCGGGCGAGGCGCCCGCGAGGCAGCCGGAGCTTCGCTTCATTTGACAAATGTAGCTACATGTAGCTACATTGACGACATGAGAGCCGTGGGAATCCGAGAGCTGAAGAATCGCTTGAGCGAGTACATCCGTCTCGTGCGAGACGGAGAGCGCGTCCTGGTTACCGATCGCGGCGTGATCGTGGCCGAGATACGCTCCCCCGGAACGCCGGTCGAAGACGACCATTATCCTCTTCTAAGCGCCGCCGCACGGAAGGGTAAGGTGCGACTCGGGGCACCCAACCGGCCGGACCTGTATCCGAAGTTCGAGAAGGTCACCCCGGATGGTCTGGCCCTCGAGATACTGGACTGGTCGCGAGGCGAGCGTTGATTCTGTATGCGGAGTCGAGCGCCGTCCTGGCCTGGCTTCTGGACGAAGATCCCGTGGAGGAGATCAGGGCCGCCCTCGCGGAGGCGGAGCTCGTGATCACTTCGGACCTCACGCTCATCGAGTGCCAGCGTGGGTTGATCCAGGCCAGAGCCCGCGGGCGAGTCAGCGAGAGCGAAGTCACCCGTCGGGCAGCGCAGCTGCGGCAAACAGCCCACCACTGGGTGTGCATGACGCTCGAGCCAGAGGTCGCGGATCGGGCCATGGCCCCGTTCCCGAACGAACCTGTCCGAACCCTGGACGCCCTGCACCTCGCTTTCGCACTCGCGGCCCAATCCCTGGTGGGTGCCGCGCACGTACTGACCCTGGACCGGCGCGTCAGGGGCACAGCTTCGGCTCTCGGGATGGCGGTCTTTCCGGATTCCGATCAACCCGTTTGATCCCTCGCCAGGTGGCACGCGACCCGGTGCCCCGGCGCCTCCTCCTCGAGCTGCGGCACCTCCGTGTGACATACGTCCTGCACGATCGGACACCTTCCGGCGACCGGGCAGGAGTGAACCGCGTGTCCCGGTGGCCCGAGATCGTCCCGCAGCCGCACACGCTTCCGGCGGAGAGCGGGATCCACGCTCGGGACCGCGAAGAGGAGCGCCTGCGTGTAGGGATGAAGAGGCCGGCGGATCAGGCTGGCCGTCGGCGCCGATTCGACGATCGTTCCCCGGTACATGACCGCGATCCGGTCCGCGATCCGCTCCACCACCGCGAGGTCGTGCGAGATGAACAGCATCGCGAGCCGTTTCTCCCGCTTCAGATCGAGCAGCAGATTCAGGATTTGGGCCTGCACCGACACGTCGAGGGCCGAGACCGGCTCGTCCGCCACCAGGAGCTCCGGATCTGTCGCCAGCGCGCGAGCGATGGCCACGCGTTGCCGCTGGCCGCCGCTCATCTCGTGCGGGTACCGAGTCGCGAAGTGGGGCTCGATCCCTACCAGCTCCAACAGCTCCGACACCCGCTCACTGATCTCGGGACCCGGCACGATGCCGTGCGCCCGCAGGGGCTCGGCCACGATCCGTCCGATCTGCATGCGCGGGTTGAGCGAGGAATACGGGTCCTGGAAGACGACTCCGAGCCGTTTTCGACGGCGCCGCAGATCTCTGCCCCTGAGGGCCAGAAAGTCGCTGCCCTCCAGCTCCACTTCGCCACTCGAAGGCTCGATGAGACGAAGAACACACCGGCCCAACGTCGTCTTCCCGCTCCCCGATTCCCCGACGATCCCGAGGACTTCTCCCGGGTGAAGATCCAGGTCCACGCCGGCCAGAGCTTCCAGCTGACCTGTTCGGCCGGCCCACCCCCGGCCGGTCGGGAAGTACTTGCTGAGTCCGCGCACAGAGAGGATCGGCTGGTAGTTCATCTGGCCCGCTCCACCCGGTAGCAGGCGCACAGGCGGTCGCCCACGTCCTCGAGCGGCGGGGATGCGGCGCGGCAGTCCTCGTCGGCTTCTGGACAGCGTGCGTGGAACGAGCAGCCCGCAGGGAGGTCGGCGAGGTCCGGGACCGTTCCGGGGATCCCGCCGAGCGGTTGGTCGGGTCCCGCTCCCAGGTGCGGAATCGCCGCCATCAGCCCTTTCGTGTACGGATGACGAGGCTCGCGGGAGATCGCGGTCCAGTGTCCGATCTCCACGATCCGGCCGGCGTACATCACCATGATCCGGTCCGCCACGTCCGTGACCATCGCCAGGTCATGCGAGATGAGGAGGATCGCCATCCCGAATTCTCCCTGGATGTACTTCAGCAGGTCGCAGACCTCCGACTGCACGGTGGCGTCGAGCGCCGTGGTGGGCTCGTCCGCGATCAGGAGCTTCGGCCGGCCCGCTATCGCGACGGCGATCTGGGCTCTCTGTCGCATCCCTCCGGAGAGCTCGAACGGATACGCGCGGGCCTTCTTCTCCGGCTCCTGGAGCCCGAGATCCCCGAGCAGGTGGACCGCATCGCGCCAGGCTTCGGCCCTGCCCAGGCCGCGGTGCAGGCGGCCGACATCGGCGATCTGGTCCCCGATTCGATAGACGGGATTCAGACTGGCCGCCGGGTCCTGGAACACCATCCCGATTTCACCACCGCGCACCCTGCGCTTTTCGGCCCGACTCAGTAAGAGGATGTCCTGACCCTCGAACTCGATCTCTCCGGCCACGATCCGGCCTGGAGATGGGACGAGATCCAGGATGGACAGGGCCACCATGCTCTTTCCGCTGCCCGTTTCCCCGACCAGGCCGAGGGTCTCTCCGCCCGCGACGCCGAACGATACTCCGTTGACGGGCCACAGCTCGCCTTCGTTCGCCTCGAATCGGGTGCTCAGGCTGCGGACGGATAAGAGCATCACACGTACTTCTGGTCCACGGCCTTCGGGTCGAGCGCGTCGCGCAGACCGTCCGCCACAAGGCTGAAAGAGATGAGGGTGATCGTGAGCAATGCACCCGGGAAGAACGAGATCCACCAGGCGCTCGCCAGCGTGTCCTTACCGGCCGCCACCATGTTGCCCCAGGACGGAGTCGGGGGGCTGATGCCGAGCCCGAGAAAGGACAGGCCGGCCTCGGCCCCGATCATTCCCACCACGGTCAGGGCCGCCGTCACGAGAACGGGCGACAGGGCGCCGGGGATCAGGTGGCGCAGGATGATCCGGTACGCGGGGAGCCCCATGGCCCGTGCCGCCTCGACGTAGTCGCGCCCCCTGAGGGACAGGATCTCACCGCGAATGAACCGGGCGGTCGCGGGCCACGCAGTGAGAGCGAGGATCAGGATGAGGACCGGTACGCTGGCCTCGAACACGCCGACCAGTAGAAGCATGAGATAGAATGCGGGAAACGCGATCCACACGTCCACGATGCGCATCATGGCGCCGTCCACCACGCCGCCGAAGTACCCGGCGACGGCCCCGTACAGGCTGCCTATCGACGTGGCGAGCAGCATGGCTAAGATACCCACCGACAGGGAGATGCGTGCTCCGTACAGCGCCCGGCTGAACAGGTCGCGACCGAACTCGTCCGTGCCGAACGGGTGCGCCCACGAGGGCGGCTGGAAGCGCGTGGCCATCACATCGCCGATGGCGACCGGGTCGTGTGGCGCGAGGATCGGTGCGAGAAGCGCGGACAGGATGAGAATCGCGATCGCGTAGATGGACCACAGGGCGAGCCGGTTCTCCCGGAATCGCCCCACGGCCATGCCCCAGGGGCCTCGAGACCTCGTCCTCTTCCACGCCGCGTCGGGAGCCATCAGGCCCTCTTTCTCAGCGCCGGGAGGCATCGAACGATACCCTGGGATCGACGGCGGCGTAGCCCACGTCCGCCAGGAGATTCCCGAGCACCGTCAGCACGGCCGCCACCATGGTCGTCGCCAGTATCACGGGATAGTCACGTCCGACTACCGCGTCCACCGTGAGGCGCCCCATTCCGGGCCACGCGAAGATGGTCTCGACGATGGTGGCAGCCCCGAGCATGAGCGGAATGCTCATGCCGTAGATCGTGATGATGGGGATCATCGCGTTTCGCAGCGCGTGCCGCCGGACGATCGTCCCGCCTCTGAAGCCGCGAGCCCTGGCTGCGGTGATGTAATCCTCGCTCAGGACATCCAGCAGACGGCCGCGCATGTACCGCGCGGTGGCCGCGGCGCCTGCCACTCCCAGCACGGTGACCGGAAGCACGAGGTGCCACAGGCGGTCGAGAAGTTTTCCGAAGACGCTGAGGTCCGCGTAATCGAGAGATGTGGCCTGTGAGGTCGGAAACCAGCCCAGATGCACCGAGAATACGAGGATGAGCATCAGGGCCAGCCAGAACCCGGGCATCGCGTACAGGGTCAGGGAGCCGAGGGTGACCGCCCGGTCGAGCCTCGTACCTCTCCTCACGGCCGACACGACGCCGAGCGTGATTCCCAGAAGGGCGTCCACGAGCAGGGCAGCCAGGATGAGAAGCAGGGTGTAGGGCACTGTCCTGGCGAGAATATCCCTGACGGGTCTGTGCAGAAGGAACGACTCGCCGAAATCCCCGCGGGCCGTGTTCGCGAGCCACGTCACGTACTGGACGTGAATGGGATGGTCCAGCCCCCGGTCCTGCCGCACCCGCTCGATGACCGCGGGATCTACCTGGCCGTGCGGCTGCAGGTAGAGGTCCACCGGATCGCCAGGGGCGAGGTGGGAGATGAAGAATGTCGCCGTCACGATCCCGAGGATCAGTGGCACCGACAGCAGCAGGCGTTTGACGATGTGCGCGAGCATGCAGTCCCTGGGGTTCGGTGGGCTCAGCGTAAGCTAGGCGGCAGGTGGAGGTACGTCTATTGGAGTAGACCGCCGGACGACGTGACGGCCGTCCGGCGGTCTCAGGCTCTGCGATGCGCGCTACAGAACCATCTACAGGGCGATGGTCAGACCCGCGGACACGTCTCCCTGCCAGAATCCCCAGCCACTCAGGCCCACGCCGCATCCTCCGGTGCCACACCAGAATCCACTGCCCGAACTCAGAATCGTGCTGTACAGGTGGCCCGCGAGGCGAACGCCGATGCGCTCCGAGGGGAAGATCTTCACACCGCCGCCGAACACCATCGAGAAGAACGTCTCGCTACTGATCTGTGGGGCCTGGGGATCGAGCCGGTCGCCGACGCCGTAATGTGTGAAACCGAGTGTACCGGAAATGAACGGCCGCACCGTCGCGCTCGGATTGAACCGGTACTGCCCACCGAACTGCCACACGTTCACAGAGGTCGAGTAGATGGGTCGCTTGCCGACTCGCCACTCGTCGTACACGAGCTCCGTGTCCATCCGGGTGTAGGACGCTTCGAGCTCCGTGTTGCGGTTCAGCACGAAGTCCAGTACCAGGCCGTAGTTCATGTCATCCTTGACGCTCATGCTTCCGTTCCAGACGTTCACTTCGCCACCGAACATGTATCCGATGAACGGCGTGATCTCCACCTTCTGCGACTGGGCGGACGCCGGCGCCGCGAACCCAGTCAATGCGACCAACGTCGACGCCAGAGCGACCCACCGATTCCTCATCGTCATCCCCTACTCCTTGGAAACCGCGGCAACCGTCCGCGAAGATGCGTTTCTGGTCATTACAGGAAGCCGAAGATACGTTGGCCCCGGTAGCGAAGCGACACTCAGGCTCGCGAGCCGACATCGCCGAGGAAACGCCATGGGTCTCAACCCCATCCCCACCGAATTGACGACCGCCGCGACCGACGCCTTTCTGGCCGTCCTCGCGCTCGGGTGCATTCGGTGGCTGGGGGCACGGAGGTCGGCCGACCCGAGCAAGGTCACGCTGTGGGTCCTCCTCCTGGCGCTCCTCGTGGTGGCTTCGGCACTCGGGGCCGTAGCACACGGGTTCGACCTTTCGCCGGACACTCTGTACGTGCTGTGGCAGCCGCTCTTTCTGTCGTTGGGCCTTGTAGTCGCCCTGTTCGTTGTCGCCGCGGTATATGACGGTTTCGGCGCGGTCGCCGCACGCCGCCTGCTAATTCCGGCGCTGGTCGTCGGGGTGGCATTCTACCTCCTGACACTCCTTCTTCCGGGGACGTTCCTGGTGTTCGTGCTGTACGAGGCGGCGGCGATGGTCGCTGCGTTGGCCATCTACGGCTGGCTGGCCATGCGCTCCGGCGAGAGTTGGGCGTGGCTCATGGTGCTGGGGATCGCCCTCAACCTCGTGGCCGCCGCGATCCAGGCGTCGGGCACGGTGCAGCTGAACCTAGGTGTCCCGTTCGACCACAACGGAGTCTTCCACCTCGTGCAGATGGTGGCGATCGTCGTGCTGGTGGCGGGCGTCGGCGCGAGCCTGAAGGCCCCTCGCGCAACGAAGAACACGGAGTGATCGACTGATGCGCTACAAGTTGCTGGGAAGAAGCGGACTCAGGGTGTCCGAGCTCGCGCTCGGCACGATGACGTTCGGGCCGGAGTGGGGCTGGGGCGCATCGAAGGAAGAAAGCCGGCGCATGTTCGACGCCTACGGCGAAGCCGGGGGCAACTTCCTCGACACCGCCAACCGGTACACGGAGGGCACGAGCGAGAGATACGTGGGCGAGTTCATCGCGTCCGATCGGGACCACTGGGTCGTCGCGACCAAGTACACGCTGTGGACCCGGCGGGACGATCCCAATTTCAGCGGCAACCACCGCAAGAACATGGTGCGGGCGCTCGACGCCAGCCTGTCGCGGCTCGGCACCGATTACATCGACCTGTACTGGGTACACGCGTGGGACTTCACGACTCCGGCTTCGGAGGTCATGCGAGCGCTCGACGACATGGTTCGAGCGGGCAAGATCCTGCACATCGGGATCTCGGATACTCCGGCATGGATCGTATCGCGCGCCAACACGCTGGCGGAGCTGCGCGGGTGGAGTTCGTTCGTCGCCCTTCAACTTCGATACAGCCTGATCGACCGGACGGCCGAGCGGGACCTCATTCCGATGGCGCGCGCCATGGACATAGCGATCACGCCGTGGAGCATCCTCGGAGCCGGGACGCTTACCGGGAAGTACAGCCGCGGATCGGCGCCGACGGAAGGGCGGGCCCGGGAGGGCGCGGCCACGGACGAGCGCAACCTGCGCATCGCCGACGCCGTGGTCGGAGTCGCGGAGGAGATCGGCTGCAGGCCGTCGCAGGTGGCGGTGAGCTGGGTGCGTCAGCAGCACGGCGTCATCGTCCCGCTCATCGGGGCCCGCAATCTCGCGCAGCTCGAGGACAACCTCGGAGCGCTCGACGTCACCCTCGACGCGGTGCACCTGGACCGGCTCGATGAGGTGAGCCGGATCGAGCCGGGGTTCCCGCACGACTTTCTGGCGTCAGACCCGATCCGGGATATCGTCTTCGGCGGTACGTTCGACCGGATCGACAACCACCGCGCGAGGCACTCCGGGGCCTAGCTCGCCGGCAGGCCCTCGAGCGCCTCGACGTTAGCGCGCATGGTGGCCAGGTAATCTCCCGAGTCCGGGCGGTTGCCACACGGGTCGAACACGACGCTTCCGACGCCGTAGTCGCTGGCCAGGCGGTCTCGGACTTCCTCGAGCGGGGCGGCTTCCCACAGCATCCAATCGGCTGCGTGACCCTGCATCAGGGCGGCCAGGTCGCGCCAGCCCCCGGTCACGGGCACTTCGTCGGGCTCGAAATGCACGCTCCGCAGATTCAGGTCGTAGCGTCGGGCCAGATACTGGTACACGGGGTGCGAAGCGAGCAGGGGCTGACCCGCCGCGGCCTCGGCCCACGCCTCGAGCCGTGCATCGATCTCGCCCAGGTCTCGCTCCAGGACCGCGAAAGCTGACTGGAGATCCGGCTCGGCGCCGGGCAGCCGCTCAGCGAATACGTCCCGGATTGCCCGGGCATGCTCGATCGCGAGCTGCGGGTCGAGCCATGTCGTGAACGCCACGTTCTCGTGCTCGTGCTCGCCCTCGGGGCCGTGCGTGTGGAGCACCGCCTCCTCGGCCACGATGTAAAGGTCCTGAAACCCGGCGGAGGTATTGACGAGCTTTGATTCCGCGAGCGACGTCTTGGCCACCCACCCTTCGTATCCCGCCCCGTTCAGAAGCACGACGTCCGCCTGCTGGTAGGCCTCCACCTCCCCGGCCGACGGCGTCCAGTACGCCGGATCGATCCCCGGCGGTGTGGGAAACTCGACCTGGACCCGATCCCCGCCGATGCGCCCGGCGAAGTAGGCCAGCGGGTAGTTCGTCGTATAGACCAGGAGCGCCGCTGCCGCATCCGGGGTCGAGGTGTCGGCACCGGCCTCGACATCGGAGTCCGGAGCCGGACCGCCGCACGCAGCAATGGCACAGACCAGAGCGACCCCGGTGAATTTCGTTCTCGAGAGCATGAGTCCTTTCCTTTTTCAACTCACCGGATCAGGGTCCGGATGATCACATCCCCGTAGCGTTGGGTCAGAAACGTCAGCAGGAGAGCCAGCAGCACGCCTACTGCCAGCACCCCTACGATCTCCGACGTCATCACCGTCGCCACGGCGGAGCGCGACCCTCCGATCTTGAACAGTGTCTCGCGCTCGCGCCGGCGCAGGCGCAGTGACAGGGCGAACACCAGGAACGCGGTGGCGAGGGTGGCCAGGCCCACTGTGACCGCTCCGGCGATCACGAACTTCTCGACCGTGAGGATCGTGTCCAAAAGCTCGTCCATCACCTCGGACGGGCTGACGACCTGCCGCAGCTCGGCGCTCTGATAGCGCCCCTGCAGCAGGGCCGAGGAGCGCTGGTCCGGCGGCACGGCGATCACCGCGGTAAGCGGGAAGTCCGACAGGTCTCCGTGAAAGTGGAAGCTGTCGATGTTGTCGGGCGTGATCTCGTTGTACTGCATCACCGACGCGTTGCCGACGACCACGTTGCCTTCGCGGCGCAGCACGCCCGACGAGGCCTCGGGCTGCGACAGGTCCTGGTGGCCGTGGCCGAGACCCTCGATGACCCAGGCCGTCTTCACGTCCACGAACACCGCATCGTCATCGGCGCTGTCCGAGAACTCGAGGACGCCGACCACAGGCATGCGGAGCGGATACACTCCGGCGATATCGAACACGCTCTCGGGCGAGGAGATCACGTGGCCACCAGTGCCCACGCCGAGCCGCTCGGCAGCCCGCGACCCGAGGACGGCATCGCCCAGCACTGCGATCTGCCGGCCTTCGGCGATCCGCAGGCCGCGGAATCCGAAGTACTCGAGCGTCGTGCCCACGATCGGCTGACCGCGGACGCGGAATCGAACGTACATCGGGATCGCGGAAGCCAGTCGCGTGGCCGTGACTTCCGAGGCCGCCGCGTAGGTCGTGCGGGCCGGCACGTCCGAGCTGAAGTACAGCGTGTTGAGCGTGAGCTCGGTGGGGCTCCCCTTCGCCCCGATCGCGAGAGGCGTCGCCTCCGCGCGCGCCGTGAGCTGGCGCGAGCTTTGATCCACGATCACCCGCAGGCCCACCGGCAGAAACACGATGAGCGTAATGGCCGCCACGAGGATCCCCGTCTTCACCCGGTGAAACGCCAGGTAGCGCCAGGCGAGGTACAGGGTGTCCCTCATGAGGCGCCCCCGTTCGCCCGGTCTTCCGCCCTGTTCCCGGAAGCCACTCCAGCCTCACCGAACGAGTGGAACTCTCGGAAGTCCACCACCCTTCCGAAGCGCGGGAGGATCTCGTGGTCGTGGGTCACGCTGACGAGCGTCGTGCCGCTCTCCTTCACGTAGTCGAACAGGATGTCCAGCACGCGTTCGCGGTTCACCGGGTCCAGGTTCCCCGTCGGCTCGTCCGTGAGAAGAAGGGGCGGGTCCGTGAGCACCGCGCGGCAGACGGCGACGCGCTGCCGCTCGCCCTGCGACAGGCGCCGCGGATGGCGGCCGAGCTTGTCGGAAATACCGACCCGTTCAGCAAGGCTCCCGGCACGTTCCCGGACCGCAGAATCGAGAGTGAGGGCCGAGTGTATCCGGTACGGCAGGAGGATGTTGTCGAGGACCGTCAGGTACTCGAGGAGTTCGAATTCCTGGAACACGAGCCCGACGGTCGTGATCCGGAAGCGCCGGCGCTCCTCGTCGGACATCCCCGACACTTCCACGTTTCGGGTCTCGACGCGTCCCGTCTCCGGGCGAATGATACCGGCGATCAGGTTGAGAAGCGTGGTCTTCCCCGACCCCGACGGACCGATGAATGCGGTGGTCGTGCCGGCCTCGACCGCGAGCTCCGGGATCCAGAGCCGGAAGTCTCCCTCGCCGTAGCTGAAGCGGAGCCCGTCGATCCGGATCATCGCTTACATTCCGCCCGCTGGAGGCACCGCGGTACCGCTTCCGGGATAGTAGGGAGCGGGCAGACGCTCCTCCTGCAGGACCTCGAGGTCCGTGATCCGCCAGGCGCCGTCGATGACCTGCACCGTCAGCTCGGCTTCGTACTGGTTCACGCGCTGGTGGACGTGCCCCCAGTGGCCGACCGAGCCGGCGACGTTCCACGTGGCCACGGCGCGAAAACCGCGGCCGGCGTCCAGAGGATCGTTCGTCGCGTCGAGCACTTCCACGGATTTTACCTTAGCGCGAGCGCCTCCCTGGTTGGCCAGCTCGAGGCTGCGCCGGGTCTCCAGGTAGATGTCCGTCAGAAGATCTCCAGAGGCGCTCCTGGCGAGTGCATCGTAGATGATCTCCTCTTCCCGGTAATCGAAGGCCTTGTAGACGTTGAGCAGGAGGCCTCCGAGGATTGTCTCCGTGTCCTCCTGGCTCAGGCGTCCGGCGCGCAGGCCGGCGGGGACCGCCAGCCCCAGGACGACCAGCGCCAGAACGGCCATCCAGATCACGCGGGCCGGCGGCCGTGGACCGGTCTTGAGGGACCCTCCGTAGCGCCTGGCCAGCCACGCCAGGGACAGGAGGGCCAGGACCGTGGCCCCGAGCGCCAGCAAGTCCGCCCGACGGGGCGGATCGAGCACGGGGACCAGGCCAGGCACGGTGGGGTTCGTGAGGAAGTTCTCCCACCGGAGTACGTTGTCACCCTCCGACAGGAAGTAGGGCAAGCTTCCCGCCTCGTCCGTGGCAGCGCTCGGGATGCGGTCGATTCGATCCGAGAACATCTCCCAGGTCATTTCGACTTCATCTGGCAGGCCATCCACCGGATACACCCAGATCACGCCCAGAGTGGCAGATAGCGCGTCGAGGTCCTGCGGCGGCTGGACTACGCCACTCGTGCGCAGGTTCCGATAGATGAAGTGGATGCGGTCCAGGAACCCGTCCGCCACCTCACTGTCGATCGTGACGGGATTCCGCTCGGCCAGGAATTCCGCCACCCGCCGCTTGATCCCTTCCTGCTCGTCGACCGGGATGACGTCGCGGCCGGCGAGTCCGAGGTCGAGGCCCCACAGCGCCAGATCCCGCGGCCGCACGACGATCTCCTTCCGCACTTCGAACGGTTCGATGTACAGGTACGCCGACACGGGAGACCGATACTGCCGCCACAGGTTCCGGTTCTCGAACCTCGAGTACCAGGGGTCTTCCCAGTCCAGGGCCAGCCTCTCCGGCCGTCCCAGGTACCGGAAGTCGTTTACGTGAAGGCCTCCGTGATACGCGACGAAGCCGATGCTGGCGATTGCGTCACCGGGCTCCGGGACCTTCGGGCCGATCATGACGCTGGACGGGCGTCCGGGAATCGGGTAGGCGAGCCGGGCGAACACCACAGTCTCGGAGTCCTCCGGCTGGTTGGGCAGCGCCTGGCCCGTGACCTGGTCCCGCTGGATCCGCTGCCGAACCTCGATGGAGCGCAGCCGGCCCGGCGAAGGAGGGCCGTCGTCCGCGCGGACCACGAAGTCCTGATCCACGAATCTGAGAAGCCTGTCGATCCACGGCTCCGGCGCGTACCCGAGCCGCTGGTGGAGCTCGTCAGGCAGGAGGTTACGGAAGGCTTTGATGTCGCCGGGACCGATCTCGAGCTCAACCACCACGGAATCCCGGTCCACCCAGATCTCGGCGATCGTGCTGGCCAGCATGGCGCGCGTGATCACCAGGGCGTCCGGACGCAGGAGCCGGGGGACGGCCACGCCGCCGAGGACGATGAGAAAGACCCAGAGTGTGTTTCGCAGGCGTATCGGCACGAATCCTGGTTCCTGAATGATCACGCGCGGGCGCTGGTGCGACGCGACGGGCGAAGAGTCAGGGCTACAGCCCCACCGACATGACAAGGCCGTACACGTACGTCACGCGCGAGCCTCCGATATCGGCGTTGAACTCGGGCAAGAGGTAAACTCCCGGCCTGAGCTCGAACGCATAGCCGACGCCCAGCCGCATGAGCGCTTCGTTCTCCTCGACGGTGGTCTTCGCGCCATCCTCGATTTCGTCCTTGTGGGCCCTCTCAACACCCATGCCGAGGGTGAACTCCATTCTCTCCACCGGCTCGAAGACCACTACGGGCAGGAAGACGATGTCCCTCTCGAGGCTGCTGGTAGAATACTCTACAACGAGTCCCACGGCCCACTTCTCCGACAGACCGTAGACGTAGGAGATTCCCATCGCGCCGCCAGTCTCGTTGCGCTCGGTGTGGGTCGCAAGCCCCCCGAAGAAGCTGATGTAGTGTCGGTAGACCGGCTCTTCGGAATGCTCGAGCTCGGCGCCGGCCTCGCGCGCTGCCTCGTGCTCGGCTTCCTGCGCGTACGCAGCCGGCGCGGCCAGAAGCGCCGCGCCAGCAAGGAGAACGAATCCAAGGACAGGATGGGGACGGATGCATACGCGACCCGCCTCTATCGCCGATGCCAAGTGTCACCTCAAACCAGGTCGAGTCCTGTCAAGCCGTCGCGGATTCCATTTCCCTCTTCAGGCGGCGGAGCCTGAAACCTGTCATCAGCTCCAGGATGCCGTGCACCAACGCGTAGATCGCGATCAGCCATACCACGGCGAGGGCGCCCTCCCCCGGCCGCGCCAGCACGAACGCGCCGAACAGCACGGAGACCACACCGCTCAGCGCGATCGCCCATTCGCCTTCGACTTCCTTTCGAATCTGGATGGCCGCCACGATCTCGGTGATTCCCTTGACCACGGCCCAGATCCCGATCAGCCACAACAGGGCGAGGGCTGTCGCTCCGGGCCTCACGAGGGCAAACAGGCCCGCCAGCACACTGATCACGCCGAGAAGCAGGTACACGTACCACTTCTTCTCGCCGATACCCATGATGAGCCCCGTGAGCCCGTCGATCAGCGCGTACACCCCGAAGAAGATGATCAGCACGAGTACCGTGAGTCCCGGATACGACAGCGCCCCGATCCCGAACAGGAGCGCGAAGGCCCCGCGCATGGCGAACGACCACCAGCTGTCAGCCAATCCCTTGAGCATGAGCCTCTCCATTCTCACAGGTCGAACACGTCACCGCCCTTTCCCGCCCCAACCCACGGAAGTCTGAAGTATAGCACGCACTTGCGCGCGGTGCAGCTACGGAAAGGCATGCGGGGCCGGTCGAAGCTCCCGAGCCAGCGGTTCCGGTCGCTCTACTCTCGAGTCGGGGAGAGGCCTTACCGCAAACTTATATAAGTTGCAGGGGTTGCGCAGCGCGGATCGTGTGTCTATCGTTTTTGGGGGTTAACCCCATGTCCCGCTGCAAACGAGTACGTCCAGCAATAGCTGGAACACGGCTCGCCCATCCGCAGAACCGGGATTCTCCGTGAATCCAGAGGGAGGATTTTCCATGAGACGCATCCTTACGTTGGTAGCCGTGCTCGCTCTCGTGGCGCTGTTCGCCATGCCGGCGCAGGCCCAGGAGAAGTCGGTCCGAATCGGCGTGCAAGCAGGTATGACCTCGTCGAGCCTTTCGGGAGACGACGTCCCGGACGACGCCAGCTCCAAGACGGGCTTCTTCGCCGGTGGTTACTTCAACTACATGTTCGCCAAGAACTGGGGCGTCTCGGTTGAGGGTAACTGGCTGGCCGGGGTTGGCGCCAAGGACAGCGAGGGCGAGATCAAGCTGTCCTACCTCGAGTTCCCGCTCGGCCTGAACTTCGTTTTCCCGCTCGGGGAAAGCGAGAAAACGTGGCTGGGCCTACAGTCAGGCATCACGGCCATGATCAATCTCTCGTGCAAGGAAGGCCCGACCGAGAACGTCAACATCGACTGCAAGGACGAAACGGAGAGCGTCGCATGGGCCGTTCCGTTCGGCGCCTCTCTCGGCTTCAAGATGAGCGACGCCGCAGTGGTGTGGCTGGGCGCCCGCTATCAGCTCGGCTTGAACGACGTGTTCAGCGACGACACCGCCGCCAAGCTGAACATCTGGGAGTTCCTCGTGGGCGTCGGTTTCCCCACCGGCTGATCTACGGAGTTCGATCCAGGGGTGTATCGGAAGGCCGCCGGGCGATACCGTCCGGCGGCTTTCCACATCTCGCTCGGGCGGCACGTGTCGAGCCGGGAGCCGCCCCTCAGAAAGCCCTGACTTCGGCCGCGACTTCCACCGGACCGAACGATTCCAGTTCCAGCGTGATACCGATCGTATCCCCCTGCACTAGCTGGCCGACCCCCATCAGCATCAGGTGGTAGCCGCCGGGCTGCATCTCGACCGCGCTTTCCGCAGGCAGAGCGAGCACTTCGACCCTCTCCATGCGTGCCAGTCCGGCCGCGTCGATCGTGGTGCGGTGCAACTCGGCGACCCGCGAAGCCTCACAGCGCGCCCCCGTGAGCCGGTCGGGAGCACCGCCGGCGTTGCGCAGGACCATGTACGCCGCGGTACTCGCGTCGGGGCCTGCCACCGCCCGGACCCACGCACCCTCGACCCGGACGTCCGGCCGGGGCGGCGCCCATTCTACACACGCCTCCGTCATTGAGACGGCGGCGGCCGAGGCCATGATGAGCGCTGCGCGAAAGACCGAACCAGCCATTAGAACGCCTCCCCGAGGCTCAGATAGAATCCCGTCGAGCCCTCGCCGACCGCGAAATCGGCCCGGATGTTCAGACCCTCCCTCTCGGCGAGGAGGAACCTCAGGCCCGCCCCGCCGGCGATCCAGAAGCGATCGAACCCGAAGCTCCCGAGATCCGGAGCGACCTGGCCGATGCCCACGAATCCGGCCGCCCCGAACCTCCAGATCACCGGCAGACGGTATTCTCCCTGGAACGCGAGCAGGTCACGGTCTCGATACCGCCCCTGGAAGTATCCCCGTAACAGGCGCTCGCCACCGAGCTCGGGGTACTGATCGAACGGTGGTCCCCCGCTGGTCGCGATCCCGAGCGCCTGGAGCGCGATGACGTGGGTTCGGGCAACCGGAAGATAGCCGCGGAGGTCGAGTGTGTACCGGCCGTAGCCGTAGTCGCCGATCCACACCTTGCCGAACAGGTCTACGAGGAGTTGATGATACCCGCCGCGACGCGGGTACACCGTGTTGTCGCGCCCATCCCGGATCAGGCTCCCCCCGACCCCTACCGCCTGCCCATCCTCGGTCCCGGGCACGAGCCCGGATTCGAGCGCTCCCCCCTCGGCCAGGTCCGAAAGGCCACGGTCGATAAGCATCGCGGCGAAGCCGGCGTACCAGCCGTCGGCGACTCGCTTCTGGGGCCAGCCCTTTATCCTCAGGGTCTTCGGAGTGTAGTCCTCCTCGGCCGAATCCGGCGTGTCGTTGCCGATCCCCCAGAACTTATTTGGGAACTTCGAGTAGCTGATCCCGGAGGAAATCCGCCACCGGTCCTCATCGACGTACATCTCGCTCCACAGACCGAGGATGATCTGCTTCTTCGTAGTGTAGATCGCGATCGGGGCCATCGACGATGGCGGGCTGATGGTGTCGCCCGCCGAGAACGGGTAGTAGTAGACAGCGCTGGCTCCGAAACCGAACCCGGTCTCGGGCTGGTAGAAGATCACGGGAAACGGGATGAGCGACGACCCGCCGGCTTCCGGATCTTCGGCCTCAGCAGCGTCGGCCTGGGCAGCGTCGGCCGGCGGAGCGTCGGGCTCCTGCGCGGCAAGCGAACCCGGCAAGCTGGCTGCGACCAGCATCAGTTGGACCGCCGGCTGCCACCAGCCGAGTCTCATTCGTTCTCCCGCGGGTCGGCCTGTCGGGAACGGACGTGAGGCGAATTCTGTAGTCTATCGCGCGCGGCGGCGCGAATCGACCCCCGCGAACCGCGGTGGCGGGTCTTTCGGCCGGGCCGCGGAGCGGCGACATTCGCCGCGCATTAGAACTCTTCAATGGAGTCAGGTAGATGCGTCCCCCCACATCGCTGCTGGCCGTCCCAGTCCTGATCCTGTCGGCCTTCCCGCCGGTCCTAGGGCAGACGTTCCCGACCGACGATCCAGTGATCGAAAGCATCTGGCGGGAGGGAATGGAGAACTCGCAGACGCCGCGCCTGGCGCAGGCGCTCATGGACTCGATCGGCCCGCGCCTCGCCGGTTCACCTGAGTTCGACGCCGCCGGCGACTGGCTGCTGGCGACGTATGACGGCTGGAGCGTTCCGGCGCGCCAGGAGGAGTACGGGACGTGGCGCGGGTGGAGACAGGGGATCCTGCACGTGGACCTGGTGGCCCCGCGAACGCAGACGCTCGAAGCCGAGCTGCTGGCGTATAGCCCGGGCGGCGACGGCCCCGTCGAGGGCCATGTCGTCGTTCCACCGGCGGACCTATCGGAAGAGACGTTGCCCCGGTGGCTGGAATCGATTGCGGGCAGCTACGTGCTCACGACGACGCCCGAGCCCATGTGCCGGGCTCGACAGGAGCTCGAGCGCTATGCGAGGCCCGGGACCGTCGAACGCGTGGACTCGCTCCGTGCGGCGCTTCGGGACGACATGCGGGAACGCATGGGGGCCCTCGGCCGGAGCTGGCGCGACCGCGAGCGGGCGCTGGAAGAGGCCGGCGCGGCGGGCATCCTGACCTCCCGCTGGTCCGGAGGGTGGGGCGTGAACAAGGTGTTCGACGCGGGCACGCAGCGGGTCCCCGCTATCGACGTGTCCTGCGAGGACTACGGAATGTTGTTCCGCATGGCCGAGGCGGGCCAGTCTCCCCGCATCCGGGTTCGGGCGGAGACCGAGGACCTCGGCGAGGTGCCGCAGTTCAACATCATCGCCGAGTCGCGGGGGACCGAGCTGCCCGATGAATACGTCGTGCTGTCGGCCCACCTCGATTCGTGGCACGCCGGGACGGGGGCCACCGACAATGGCACGGGGACCATCACGATGCTGGAAGCCATGCGTATTCTGAAGGTCGCCTACCCGTCGCCCCGGCGCACGATACTGGTCGGACACTGGGGCGCCGAGGAGATGGGCCTTATCGGATCCCGCTCGTTCGTCGAGGACCATCCCGAGGTGATCGAGGGAATGCAGGTCGCGTTCAACCAGGACAATGGCACCTGGCGGATCGAGCGCATCGAGGGCCAGGGTTTTCTCGGCGCCGGCCCGTTTATCGCCCGGTGGATGTCCCTCGTGCCGTCCGAGATCAGCGGCCACGTGACGCTGGAGTTCCCGGGCGCGCAGAACAACCGGGGCAGCGACCACTCGTCGTTCGTGTGCATGGGCGTCCCGGCGTTCCGGCTCCAGTCGAGCTACGAGGAGTATCGGCAGTACACGTGGCATACCAACCGCGATACGTACGACAAGATCGTGTTCGACGACCTGAAGGAGAACGCGACGCTGGCCGCCATGCTGGCCTACGCGGCCTCGGAGGACCCGGGTCGGGTGCCGGGCGACCGGGCCAACCTGCCGGTGGACCCCAATACCGGGAATCCGCGCCCGTGGATGCGGTGTGGCACCGCCCGGCGCAGCCCGAGCTGAGCGAGCCCGTGCATAAGGAGACGTTCATGAACGACGACGGAATCCGCGTAGCGCTGATCCTCGGCGCGGTGCGACCTGGCAACTTCACGGCGAAGGCGGCCGCCCTGCTGGTGGACGAGCTGGAGAACCGAGGGGTCCGCGTGGATGTCATTGATCCGGCTGAGATGGAGCTGGCCATGCCCGGCACCGGCACCACGCCGGACGCCGAGCGGATGCAGGAGATCGTGCGTGGAGCGACGGCCCTCGTCCTGTGCACGCCGGAATACCACGGTGGACCGTCCAGCGTGATCAAGCTGGTGATTGAGAACATGGGCTTCCCGTCGGTCATGAGCGGCAAGCCGGTGGCTCTCCTCGGGGTCGCCGCCGGACGGATCGGCGCCATCAAGTCGCTCGAGATGCTGCGCTCGATCTGCTCGCACATCGGCTGCCTCGTGCTGCCAGGTCCCGTGTCGGTCGCCAATGTGCAGAAGGCGTTCGACACGGATGGCAACGTGCTGGACGCCGCGGTGGAGAAGAGCGTGCGGGGCGTGGCGACGACCGTGCTCGACTACCTGCACCGGCATGTATGTCCGCGAGTGGCGCTCGAGGCCATGGTTCGCGAAGGCGTCTAGGCGTGACCGCCGGACGAGAGCCCCCGAATCGGCTCCCGCGACCGGCCGACGGGCGGCGTACGTCATTCTGATCGACAACCCCTAGTCCTGGCTCAGCGGCAGCAACGTGATCATCAGATCGACGGTGCCTCCCGAGAAATAGACGGGGCGAATGGCGCTCTCGTATCCCTCACGCTCGACGCGGATCGTGCCTTCCTTATAGTGCCGCACGATGTTTCCGCCGCCCTCGGGTGTGTCGATCCCCACGTCCTTTTCGCTGAGATCGAACTGGTACTCGATCGGGGCGTTTCCCAGCAGCCGGAAGTCTTCCTCGAAGGCGTTGGCGGTGATCTTGCCCGGGATTCCCTTCACGTTGGCGTTGATCTCGATTTCACCACGCCGCTGCAGGTACACTTCTGCGCCTAGCGGGTCAGTACGGATCGACACCTTCTGCTTCGACCCGCACGCTGCCAGCAGAGCGAGCACGAGCAATGCCGCCATCTTGATGGATCGTTCTGCGCTCAATTCCGCCTCCTGGTGCTGGAGCGACAGAATCCTCTACACCTGACGGCGATCAAGGTGGCGGATCGATCCGGTAGGCGCGGCTTCCCGCCAGGATGTACAGCTCTCCGTTCCCGTCCGTCCCGAACGAGTAGACGCTGCCGAGGCTCGGGATCGTCCACTCTCGCTGGTCCTGGGCCGTTCCCTGGTCCGGATCCCAGCGGAAGCTACGCAGCCAGCCGGAGCAGAAATCGGAGTAGAAATAGACGCCGACCAACTCCGGCATCGCCTGGCCCCGGTATACGTGGCCCCCGGTGATCGAGCAGCCTTCGCCGTGATCGTAGGAGATGACGGGAGCGCGGAAGCTCTCATCGTCGCAGGTGGCGCTCTGGAAGCAGTCGGGTCCCTCGGTGACGTTCCACCCGAAGTTCACGCCCGCTTCACCCAGCGCGATCACGCTCACTTCCTCCCACGTGTTCTGGCCGACGTCCGCGACGTACATGTAGCCGCCCTCGACGTCGATGTCGTTGCGCCACGGGTTCCTGACGCCGTACGCCCAGATCTCAGGCCGGCCGCCCCCGAACGCGAACGGATTGTCGGGCGGAATAGCGTACGGATCGCCGCCGTCCACATCGATGCGCAGGATGGAGCCGAGCAGCGTGTCGAGATTCTGCCCGTTGCCCTGTGGGTCGCCACTCGACCCCCCGTCGCCGAGCGGCACGTGCAGCATCCCGTCACCCCCGAACAGAAGCTGGCCGGCGTTGTGATTGCCGGCCGGCTGGTCGACGAACATGATCTCCTTCGCGCTGCCGGGATCCAGGGAAAGCCCGTCGCCCAGCTCCGTGTACCGTACCACCCTGGTGTCGCCCGATCCATCCGTGTAGTTGACGTACGCGAAGCCGTTGGTCTGAAAGTCGGGGTGGAATGCCATGCCGAGAAGCCCCTGTTCGCTGCCGCCCGACAGCTGACCGCCCAGGTCCAGGTAGGGCGTCGGCTGGGCCTGCCCTCCTGAGAGAACGCGGATGAGCCCGCGCTGCTCTACGACGAACAGGCGCGAGTCACCCGGAGCGCTCAAGAGCTGCACCGGCCGCTGAAGCCCGCTGGCCACCTCGGTGAGGACGATCTCGTCCGACGAAGACGGGGGATCGACGGGCGGATCATTCGGCGGATCATTCTGTGGATCATTCGTCGGCGTGGTGACGCCGTCCTCGCTGCAGGCGATCGGTGACGCGAGCAACGCCGCGACCAGCACGATCCAGATCGACTTCGTCATCGACTTCACGTACGCTCCTGAGTGCTTCGGTTTCGGGCTGTGAGAGCATACGCCGGGCCGCCGCGGGCGTTCCGTCTCCTAAACAGAGTCCCGCCAACGGATTCGGCGATTCCTGAACTTCGTCCGATCTTCCGTTTACCAGATCTCTGGTTAGGAGCCTCCCATCGCAGCGCGGCAGGTGTGGGAGGCGAGCTGAAGGAGTCACTGACCTTCGGACACGCTCCCATACAGAGCGCCGATCTCTCGAATGGCCTCGGGGTCGCCGACGATACTCAGCCGGTCATCCTCTCGAAGGATCGTATCGCCTCGCGGTACCAGGATGGCCAGGCCGCGGTGTATCAGCGCGATCAGACTACCCTTTGGCAGGTAGATTTCACTCAACGGCCGCCCGATGAGGACGGATGATGCAGCGCTTCGCTGCAGGCCCAGCGAGAGGAAGCGCTCGTTGCGCAGAATGACTTCCTTGAATCCTCGCTTGTCGGGAACGGAAAGCCACTCGTTCAGGAAGTCCGCTTGGGCGACCCGTGCGACGATCTCCGCCAGGGTGCGCAAGTGGTTCCCTGGACTCGGCCAGGGGCTGACCAGAAAGAACAGGGCGTGGACTTTCTCTCCGTGGGTGCGGTCGGTGAACTGATCACCGACCGCCACCTGCATTCCCTCCAGGCAACGCATAATCACCATGGCCGCCGAATCGATTTCAGCGAGCCGAAGATGGGGAAGAGCCGCGCTGCGGAGGACCGGCGTGGCTCCCGTCTTGACACCGTGCAGGAATCCGGTGGCGAGTCGTTCCGCGCTGACCGGCAGGCGCTCGGCCAACAGCTGCGCCGCCTTGTGAGCCGCATCCGCGAACGTCGCTTCGGACGCCAGGTCGACGGCAAAGGCCCGCCCGATCACCTCGTCGAACGGATCGAGTGTCGGCTGGCCTTCCTCCTTGAGTAATCCCCGCAGCTCCAGCTCCGCTCCCTCGTAGGGCCGCCGCGCCAGACGGTGGAACCAGTGCAATAGCGCGCCGGCCCGTTCGATTCTCCTCCGGGCGTAGTGGAAATACCAGACGAGGCAGACGGCTACCAGTCCGATGGAAAAGACGATGGGCATGATGCCCATCTCCGCGATGAGCAGAAACGGCACGAGGAGCCCCAGGACATGTACCCAGGGATAAAGCGGCGCGCGGAACCCCGGATCGTACGACTCGAGGCCGCTCTCCCGCATGACGATCACGGCGAGGTTCAGGATGGAAAAAATGAGGAGCAGGAACGCGCTGGCCAGCTTGGCGATGTTCAGGACGTCCAGAACAGCTATCGTGAACACCATCAGCACCGCCGTCGCGAAGATCGAGACGGTCGGTGTCCCGAAGCGACCGACTCTGGCAAATAATGGCGAGACGAGTTTGTCCCTTGCCATGGCCAGTGGATAACGGGAGCCCGCCAGCAGTCCCGCGTTCGCGGAGGCCGCGAGTCCGGCTAGGGCCGGAAGGGCGACCAGGGCGAGAGCCACGGGACGCGGCAGCCAGCCGAACAAGGCGGTTCCCGCCGTCGCGAAGGGCGTCAGGTCGCCATGGAAGGCCTCAGGAGTGATCGTCGCGGCCATCACGTAAACGCCGGCCACGTAGATGAGCGAGGCCGTCAGCAGGCCGAGGAAGATCGCCGCCGGGATCGTCCGGTCGGGACTGTGTACCTCCTCGGCCACGCTGGCCACCTTCAGAGGACCGGCGAACGAGATGAAGACGAGACCCATCGTCGCGACCAGGCCCTCGACGCCGAGCGACATGAAGGGCTCGAATCCGTTCTCCGTAGCTGGCGGCCGGCCGAGCAGGCTGACGAGCGCCTGCCCCAGGAAGAGGACGAGAAAGCCCAGCACGGTGCCGACCAGGACGCGTTGAAGGCCTCCCGTATGCTTCGCCCCGACCATGTTTACTGCGGCGAAGACCAGTGTCAGCACGATGGCCACGGTCCGAATCGGAAGATGGATGAAGAGAGCCAGGTAAGCCCCCATTCCCACGAGGGCGAAGGCGCTCTTGAGGACGAGCACGAGCCAGGTGCCGAGCCCACCGACGGTCCCCACCATCGGTCCCAGGCTGCGGTCGAGGAAGTAGTAGATTCCGCCCGCCCGGGGCATTGCAGTGGAGAGTTCCGCGATGCTGAGCGCGGCGGGAACCGCTAGAAGGCTGGCGAGGAAGTACGCCAGCACCACAGACGACCCGGTCATGGCGGCGGCCAGACCCGGGAGCAGAAAGAAACCGGAGCTGAGCATCGGCCCGAGACCGATCACGTATACGTCGAAAAGGGTCAGATCCTTTTCGAGTCGCTCACCGGTGCCGGAGGCGGCGGACGCTTCCGTTGACGGGGCTCCACTGGCCATTTCGATTACGTCTCGTTGCACATGGCGAAACCGAGGACCCTGATCTACAGGAACGAACGTTAGCCCAGGGCGAATACCGCCCGGTGGAACGAGGGGGCGCGAACAATATAAGGGAGAGCAGCTTAGAGCGCCCGTCCCGCGCTAACGGGCGTGTCTTCTCGGAGTGAGAATCGGTGGCTTCAAGGTGCCAAGCACCCGCTACCGACTTGAAGAGCGATTCTACCTCGGGCGAGTATCGGTGACTCCGCGATGTCGATGGCTCGAGATGCACGCCGGGATTCGTTTGCGCAGGAAGAGGTCAGCACGCCCGGAGGGACTCGCCGCTGCGCAACGCGCAGCATTCCGAGCATCGCCGCAGGCGAGCGCAGGACTACCCCCTGGCGCTATCCGCCGGGACTCGTTTGCGCAGGAAGAAGTCAGCACGCCCGGAGGGACTCGAACCCCCAGCCTTCTGGTCCGAAGCCAGACGCTCTATCCAATTGAGCTACGGGCGCGTGAGGACGGGCGAAAATGCTACGTCCGCGCGGGGGCCTGCACAAGAGTCCTGAAACCGTCAGCCGCGCCGCCGCGTAGAACTGAAGGTCAGAAGGCTCGCCCCCATCACGTCATTTGGAGGACCTGTCCATGCCGATGGAAATCGCCGAACTGCTGGCCATGCTGACGACGGTCTTTCTGATCGGGACCTTCATCCTGCTCTTCCCGATCAGCCGGCGGCTCGGTAAGGCGATCGAGGAGTGGGTTAAGATCCGGCACGAAAGCACGCCGGAGCGGGACCTTCTCGCCCGCATCGAGGTCGAGCTCCTGGAGATGCGGAACCAGTTCAACGCTTTCGATCAGAGACTGGACTTCCTGGCCGAGCGACAGGAGTTCACCGAGTCCCTGATCGACCAGAAACGACGTATGACGCTGCCGCCCGACAGCGCGCAATCATGACGCTGACCGCCCGGACTACGAACGGCCGGGCAGATCCTTCAAGTAGAACGTCAGGGTCCCTGCCTTCGTCCGCGTCGTGATCTTGACGATCAGGCGCCGGGCGTCGTCCGTGATGTAGAGCCGAGGCTCGCTGGACGCGCGGAACGGGCTCAGGGACGGGATGTCCGGTTCAACCACCGCGACTTCGAATTTTCCGGCCGGCACCCTCACCTTCTCCTTCCCCACGACGCGGAAAACGATCGGATTGCCTGACGGTTCAAAATACCTGTCAACTCGGTGCACCGCCCCAGGCTCGAGCGACAACGTGCGAAGCAGGTACAGGGCGGCGATCTCGTCGATCGCCCCGGCGGGAATGGGTCCGCCGGAGTTCTGATCGGCGGCATCCCTGAACTGACCAGAGCCCTCGTCCCACACCTCCGGGGCATACCGTTGCGCAACCTGGTCGAATCGGAACCGGAGTCGCTGCTCCCTATTTCCTTCCCTGCGATGGCGCTCGAAGGCCAGGGACCGGATCGGGTCGATCGCGAGCCAGCTCGTTTCCCGGTCGACCAGGCTGATGAACGGTGCCTTGATCTCAACCTTCAGCGACACCCGATAGACCGGCACGCCCTCGACTTCCTCCACCCCCTCGACGGCCAGCACGCCCTGACCGAGGCGAAGGCGCGCCATGGTGACGGAGTACACGAGCCGTTCACCGGGAGCGAAGGGCAAGGTACCGAAAGACGAAAGCGAAGCCGAACCTCGACCTGACCCGCGCGGCGGTGAATCGGCGAGCTGCGCGCTCGACGAAGGAGCAATGAGCGCCAGGCCGAAAGCTCCGATTAGGGCCGACAGGCAAATCCTCTGCGGTGACATGTAGCACCTCCGTATCCGCGGTCCGCCTCTGCGTCAGACTCGCCACCAGCTTGCCTGCCACCAATCAAGCCTCGGTCAAGACACGGACCCGGCCCGCTTGACTCGGTCTTGACCCGCTCCGTCGAAGCTTGTGGCGAAAGCGGGACGTACTCCCGCGGAGGGAGGGAATCATGAGAGCAATCGTCACGGGTGGCGCCGGATTCATCGGAAGTCACCTCGTCGAAGAGCTCCTGGCACTCGGCCACGAGGTGGTGTGCCTGGAACGCATCGGAGGATCCCGCGGCTGGGTGGATGGGCTCGACGTCGGGTGGGAGCCTATCGGCCTCAAGGATGTTTCGGAGCTTCGTCGCGTTTTCCAGGGCGCGGACGTGGTGTTTCACCTGGCGGCTCTCACTGAGGCCGTCAGGCCCGCTGACCTGTATGAAGTGAACACTCTGGGAACGGCCAACGTGATGGAGGCGGCAGGTAAGTGGAATGGCTCAGCGCCCAGGGTCATCCTCATGTCATCGCTCGCAGCGTGTGGGCCGTGCCGCAACGGCGACAGCCTCACGCCCGATACGGTGCCCTTCCCACTCTCCCACTACGGCAACAGCAAGCTGCGCGCGGAAGTGGTGGTGCACGCACACTCCGATCGCGTGCCGGCTGCCATCGTGCGGCTCCCCTCGGTTTACGGCCCGCGCGAGCGCGCCGTCCTGACCCTGTTCCGAATGGTGTCTCACGGCCTGGCGCTCACCGTGGGCGGCTGGAAGCGGGAAGCCAGCCTGATCTACGTCGGTGACGTCGTGCAGGGGCTGCTGGCCGCGGCGGCGGCCAACGGCCGCGCGTCCGGCCGCACGTACTGCCTGTCTCACCCGAGGCCG
The DNA here is from genome assembly GCA_039585235.1 of Gemmatimonadota bacterium. Lineage (GTDB taxonomy): Bacteria > Gemmatimonadota > Gemmatimonadetes > Palauibacterales > Palauibacteraceae > Benthicola. The sequence goes on from JBDGWG010000002.1 coordinate 111,443, forward strand.
GTAACGTGGGCCGATTTCGCGGAGGCCACTGGAGAGGCGGTCGGTCGGCGACCGCACCTGTTCAGCGTGGGCTGCCGAATCGCCCGTCCAATAGCGGTCGGGTGCGAGATATGCGCTCATCTGCGCGGCCGGCCGGCCATCCTCAACCGGGACCGGGTGCGAGAGTTGTCGCAGCAGCGGTGGGTGTGCGACCCGTCTCGCGCCATCGATGAGATCGGCTTCGCCCCGCGCTTCGATGTGGTGAACGGTACCCGGATCACTGCGGGGTGGTACAGGAAGGCGGGCTGGATATGAGCGCGCTGTGGCCGGACCTCGAACTGCGGGAGCCGGTCCGCCAGGTGGAATGGCTCCTGGCCGCATACAACGCCACGCTGGCGCTTCTGTGGCTCGGCCTCGGGGCCCGCGTGTGGTACGCCCTCCCACTGTGCGTCGCCCACGCAGGGGCCGCCGCGCTACCCTCACTGCTCGGTCGGGCGCCCCGCCCCATGTCGCGACCGGTGCGCTGGATCCGGGAGGCATATCCGCTGGTGTGGATCCCTGCCCTGTGGGTGGAGCTCGATCCGCTCATCGGCTGGATGCACGAGGTGACCTTCGACCCCCAGATCCTGGCGCTCGACCTCGCCGTGTTCGGCGTCCATCTGGATCGCGTCTGGATGCCCTCGATGCCGCAGGTGTGGTTCAGCGAAATCATGCACCTGGCCTACTACGCATACCTGCCGCTGATCTTCCTGCCCCCCATCGTGATGGCGGCCACGGGACGCATGGACGCGTTTCGGGACATGACGCTTCGGCTCATGGCCACGTACGTCGCCTGCTACGCGTTTTACCTGACGTTTCCCGTCGTAGGACCGCACGAATTCGGGCAGCCGTTCGAGGGAGCGCTGTCGAACGGGTTCTTCTACCAGCTGGGGTCGGGCGCGCACGAGAGCGGCAACGTGCGGGGCGCGGCCTTTCCCAGCTCGCACGTCGCCGGTGCGGTGACGATCGCCCTCCTCGGGTGGCGCTGGCTGTCTCCGGCTGTGGCCACCCTGCTCAGCGTCGAAGCGATCGGCGTGATGATGTCGACCGTGTACACGCAGAATCACTACGGAGTGGATTCTGTCGCAGGCCTGTGCTGGGCACTGGCAATCCAGCTCGTGCTGGTCCCCTTCCTCGTGAGCAACCCGAAGCGTCGAGCGCTCGGCAGATCAGTACGACCCTCATACGGCGTTGCTTCCCTGGCCGACGTGACGACGGGAGGTGGGATATGAACGGCACGATCCTGGTAACCGGGGCCACCGGATTCATCGGACGGTATCTGGTTGAGCATCTGCTCGAAATCAGCGAGACCGTCCGCGTGTTCGTCCGGCGGCCAGACGCGCTCGGAGCCTCCATCGGCCCCAGGGTCGAGATCGCTCGGGGTGACCTTCAGGATCAGTCGGCCCTGCGCGCGGCGGTCCGCGGCTCCGACACCGTCCTTCACCTGGCGGCCTGCGCACGGGCGTGGGCCCGGGACGCCTCCGTCTTCACCGACGCCAACGTGCAGGCCGTGGAGTGGCTGCTTTCCGCGGCGGCGGACTCCAGCGTGCGGCGTCTGGTGCACGTCTCGACGGCGCTCACGTGCCCGTTCAGCGGGCCTGACGGGACAGCGATCGGGCGCTCTCTGACGCCTTACGAGCGAACGAAGCTGGAGGGCGAGCGCAGGGTGGAGGCGTACGCGGCGGAGGGCCATCACGCAGTCATCGTGCACCCCACGCGCGTGTACGGACCGGGTCCACTGAACGACGCCAACGGCGTCACTCGGGTGGTGGATCTCTACCTGCGCGGCCGGTTCCGCGTGCGGATCGCCGACGGAGACGTGCGGGCCAACTACGTCCACGCATCGGACGTGGCTCGCGGGATCGTGGCCGCGGCGGATCACGGTCGAGCCGGCCGGCACTACGTGCTCGGTGGGCCTTCTAACGTTTCGATGCGTGAATTCCTCGAGCTCGTCGCCCGCATCAGTGGCGTGCGCCGCGCCGTGCTACCGGTTCCGCCGGTCGTCGCGCTGGGCGTAGCCCGCCTGGCCTGCGCCTGGGGACGTCTCGGTGGGAGCACCTCGCTCACGCCCGACTGGGTGCGCGTGTTCCTCACGGACCTACCGTTCGACGTGCAGCCCGCCCGGGCCGACCTCGGCTTCGCACCCCGCGAGCTGGAGGTCGGCCTGCGGGAGACGATCGCGTGGCTACAGGCTGGACGACCAGGGACGGAGGCGGCGGCGAGTAGAGCCGGCTGTGAGGCAATGCACGGGAAGGAGGTGGCCGCATGAGAACTTCATCGGCGCTGTCCGCACCCTCGGCGGCCGGCCTGCGGGTCCGCCCCGAGATCCTGTTCCTCGTCGCGACGGTCGCACTGTTCGTCTTCTTCTACTTTGCCCGGGCGGATGGTATTGGCACCGCGCGGGCCGCGGAGTGGTTCCGGGTCACGGCGCCGGCACTCTCGCCCACCATGCACTACGTGGCCTCTGCGCTCCTCCTAGCGGTGCTTCCGGTAGCGGTGGCGCGCTGGATGTGCGGGATCAGCCTGCGGGACCTTGGACTGGGGCTCGGCCGGTGGCGGGAGGGGCTGCTGTGGCTCGCCATCGGGATCCCCGTCGCCGTCCTGGCCGGCCACATCGCGGCTGCTGATCCCGCCATGCAGGCCGTCTATCCCCTCGATCCGTCGGTGACCCCCGAGGCCGCCATATTCATTCCGCACGCCCTCCGGAATTTCCTGTATTACGGGGCCTGGGAAGTGCTCTTCCGGGGTGTCCTGCTGTTCGGGCTCCTCGGACGCATCGGGGCCGGTCCCGCGAACTCGGCACAGACCGGCCTGTCCGTGACTGCCCACTTCGGCCGCGTGATGACGGAGACGTTCTCTGCCATTCCCGCAGGTATCGCCTTCGGTTGGATCGACCTGAGGGTGAGGTCCATCTGGTATATCGCGGTGATTCACTGGGTCATCGGAACGAGCATGGACTGGTTCATCGTGTCCGGCTGATGAGGCGCCTGCCGGACCAGCTGCTAGTCGAACGCAGGGATCCCCGTGATCTCCATCCCGAGGATCAGGCTGTGGATGTCGTGCGTCCCCTCGTACGTGTACACCGACTCCAGGTTGGCCATGTGACGCATCGACTGGTATTCGATGAGGATTCCGTTCCCGCCCAGTAGCCGCCGAGCCTCACGTGCGCACTCGCACGCCATGTCCACGTTGTTCCGCTTCGCCATGGACACCTGCTGCGGCGTGTACGTCCCCTCGTCCTTGAGCCGGCCGAGCTGCAGGGCCAGGAGCTGCGCCTTGGTGATCTCCGTCAGCATCTCGGCCAGTCGAACCTGTTGGATCTGGGTGGACGCGATCGGCTTGCCCGCGAATTGAATGCGGTTGCCGGCGTAGTCGACGGCTTCCCGGAAGCAGGCCATCGCCGCACCGATCGCACCCCACGCGATGCCGTACCGGGCCTGCGTGAGACACGAGAGTGGACTTTTCAGGCCGCCGCTCTTCGGTAACAGTGCTGAATCGGGAACCCGCACGTCCTGCAGCACCAGCTCGCTCGTGTCCGATGCGAGCAGCGACAGCTTGCCTTCCTGGTCCTTGGCGCTGAAACCCTCACGGTCCGCTTCCACGACGAAGCCGCGGATTGACGATACGTCGTCGATGTCGCCCGTCTTGGCCCAGATGATCGCCATGTCTGCCATCGAGCCGTTCGTGATCCACATCTTGGCGCCGTTCAGCACCCACTCGTCGCCGTCCTTGACGGCGCGCGTCAGCAGGCCGCCCGGATTCGAGCCGAAGTCCGGCTCCGTGAGGCCGAAACACCCGATCGTGGCGCCGGTCGCCAGCTTCGGCAGCCACTCGCGCCGCTGCTCCTCGGAGCCGAAGGCGAAGATCGGATACATCACGAGGGCGCCCTGAACCGAAGCGAACGAACGGAGCCCCGAGTCGCCCCGCTCGAGCTCCTGCATGATGATCCCGTACGCGACGTTGTTCAGGCCAGCGCACCCGTACTCCTCGGGGAGGTTGGCCCCGTAGAATCCGAGCTCGCCCATCTTCGGGATGAGATCGGCGGGAAACGTGTGCGCCATGTAGTGCTCGTTGATGACGGGCATCAGCTCTTCGTCCACCCAGTCGCGCACCATGTCCCGGACGGCCCGCTCCTCTTCGCTCAGCAGGCCGTCGATGTCGTAGAAGTCCACGCCTTCGAAGCTCATGTCACCTCGTCACGTCCGTCCATTAGATGTCTTGCAGGTCGCCGTCCTCGGCCCCCGGTGGAGCGGATGCTATCGCCTGGGACGCCCGGGGTCCAGCGCGCGCGGGGACGACCTGTGGCCCCTGCCCTCACTCACCCGATCGCTTCGAGGGCCTGGAAGTAGACTTCGTCCGGAATGTCGGCCTCCCGCTTCCAGCGAGCCCGGCTGTGAGGAAGTCCGGATCAGCGCCGCGGCGCCGGTTGTCCTCGATGAGCTTCTCCACCGGGTCGGGCG
>JBDGWG010000003.1:0-109007 GCA_039585235.1 Gemmatimonadota bacterium
GACGAGGTCCCGGTTGACGACGCACCAGCTTTTGATCTGGCCGCGGAGTTGGGGATCGAAGAAGAACCCGCTGCACAGCCGGAGGAGCCGACCGAGGCCCTGACGGAACCGGCCCCGGCCACTATGTCGGAGCAGGCTGCGGGCCGTCAGTTGCCCAGGCTTCCGCGTAACACCTCGTTGCTTGTGGGTGGGCTTCTCGTCGTCGCGGCGATCGTGACGACTCTGCTCGTGATCGTCCTCCCTTCAGGTTCCGAGAGCGATGGCGGGTTGGCAGAGACGGACGTGGTCCCGGCGCTGGAGGCGGAGGCAGCGCAGGGGCAGGAGGGCCAGCCCGTCGATGACGCACCGCTCGAGACAGGTGAATCTGGCGTCGAGGAGCCATTCGATTCTCCGCCGGCCGCCGACTCCTCGCCTTCGTCGGTCTCCGCGGTCGAGATGGAGCAGCTCGGAGACGCATTGCTCGAGTCCGTCAGCCGGTACTACGGGCGGGCGGTGGCCGTGGATGAGGGACGAGCCACGTGCGCCGATCTGCAGATCGCCTACGTGGAAGTCGAAGACCGCTGGATCGCCTACAACGTGCAGGGCCGGGCCAGGTTCGAGGGGCGCCTTCCGGAAGAGCTGGCCACTCGGGACGAGCGCCTGTATGCCGGGGTCCAGGATGTGGAGCGTGAGTTCACGCGGTCTGGATGCGAGCGCCCCTAGCCGTGAACAGGCGCGCGGCCCTCGGAGCAACGGCCCTGCTTTGGATCTCGGCGCTGTCCGCAGGGCCGAGTGATGCGCAGGAGCCGCGGACACGAGCCCGCGACGCAGGCATCGAGATCGGTATTCTGGACCCGGGCCCGTTCAACGCCATCACCGACGTGGAGGGTGTGCGGGTCGGCCACCGGACCGTGGTCTTAGGGGACTCGATCCGCACGGGCGTCACGGCCATCCTTCCCCACGGGGGGAACTTGTTCGCGGAGAAGGTCCCGGCAGCGATCGTGGTGCGAAACGGGTTCGGGAAACTGGTCGGCCTGAGCCAGGTGAACGAGCTCGGACAGATCGAGACCCCCATCCTCCTGACCGGAACGCTGAGCGTATTCCGAGTCGCTGACGCTCTGGTGGATACCCTGCTGGCGGATCCCGCGAACGCAGACGTGATCTCGATCAACCCGGTCGTAGGAGAAACGAATGACGGTTACCTGAGCGACATCCGGGCGCGCCCGATACAGCCGGTACACGTCCGCGAGGCGCTTCGGGCAGCTACCACGGGGACGGTCGATGAGGGATCGGTGGGTGCCGGCACGGGCACGCGAACCCTCGGCTGGAAGGGTGGCATCGGAACGGCATCACGGCGCCTGCCCGAATCGGCAGGTGGCCACACGATAGGCGTACTGGTCCAGTCGAACTACGGGGGGCTCCTCACCATCGCCGGGGTGCCGGTGGGCCGATTCGTTCGGTCCGAGGGGCCGGATGTGCCACGGCGGGACAACACGGAGGGCGGTTCCGTGATGATCGTGATCGCCACGGATGCGCCGCTGTCCCACCGCGAGCTGTCCCGCGTCGCCGAGCGGGCGTTTGCGGGAATCGCGCGGACGGGATCCTGGATGTCACACGGTTCGGGCGACTACGCCATTGCCTTCTCGACATACCGCGGAGCCGTGGAGCCGGCCGATGGAAACGTGCTGACGCGGCTCTTCGTGGCGACCGCGGAGGCGGTGGAGGAAGCGGTCCTCAACTCGCTCTTCCAGGCCACGAGCGCGGTTGGTTATCAGGGCCGTTGGGCCGAAGCTCTACCTTTGGCCGAAGTGCTCGAGGTGCTGCGCCGGCACAGCCCCTAGGCGCGCCTCATCGATCTCTCCTCTGACACGCGCGCGCAGCGCATCCAGGTCTTCCGGGTCGAGTCCCTCCGTTGATACGGGCTCGAGGATCCGAACGACTACGCGGGCGTTTCCGAAGAACATCGATCCCTTCCGTATGGCCGCACGGGTACCGTGTACCGCAAGCGGGAGTATCGGCAGTCCCGTCTCGATCGCCAGCCGGAACGCGCCGTTTCGAAACGGCAGCATTTCGTCCGAGCGTGACCTCGTGCCTTCCGGGAAGATCATCACCGAAGCCCCCCGCTCGATCCACAGCTTGAGAGCGTTGTACGAGGCCGCACGGCTGGCTACCTCGCCTCTGCGGACCCCCACGTCGCCCGCCATGCGCATCATCAGACCCAGGAAGGGCACTCGGAAGATCTCGGACTTGGAGAGCCACTTCATGTCCCAGGGCAGAGTGCCGATGAGAACGATGTCGGCCAGCGACTCGTGGTTCGAGACTGCGACGAAGGGGTGGGCTTCCCGGGCGGGCACCCTCCCTTCCACCCGCACGCTCCAATAAGGATTCAGCGCGACGAGGAGGCGGGCACCGAACCGAAACACGCGGCCGGTGATCCAGCGGGGACGGTCCCACCATCCCGTGAGCGCCAGTACGATCGCGACCACGGGAGTCCACAGGATGACGAGTAGCTCCCAGGCTACCCAGACCAGGACGCTCGTGATGCCCCTCAGCAAAAGGCTATCATCCGGCGTCCGCTGACGTCACGTCAGGAGAGGGCGCGCCGGTCCGGAGGACCAGGATTCCCGCAACGGCAGACAGAAGGGACCCGACAATGATCCCGATCTTGGCCAGGCCGAGGGCATCGTAGTCGGTGAACGCGAGCGACGCGATGAAGATCGACATCGTAAAGCCGATACCGGCCAGAAAGGCTCCACCCCAGAGTGTCCGCCACTGGGCGCCGTCGGGCAGAGCGCCGAGCCCTAGGCGCACGGCCAACCAGGTGAATCCCGTGATCCCGACCTGCTTACCGACGAACAGGCCGACGATGATGCCCAAAGGCAGGGGGTGGCCCAGCAGGTCAGCCGGCGACACGGCAGGGATACGAATGCCGGCGTTCGCGAAGGCGAAGATCGGAAGCACGAGGAAGGCAACCCACGGATGAATCGCGTGCTCCATACGGTACAGCGTCGCGGCGGACTCCTGAGCCTCCTCGGCGATCTCGGCCAGGGCTTCCTCACGCAGATCCTTGACCTCCCAGTCGGCCTGTATTTCGTCCAGCCGGTCGGCGACGATCTCCTGCAGGGAGCTGGTCGCCACTTCCAGGGAGAGGCTGAGGTCCACGGTCTCCTGGTCCGCGTTGCGCTTCCTTCCAGCCGGGATCATGGCAGCGGCCGCCACCCCTGCGATGGTGGCGTGAATCCCCGATTGGTACACGAAGTACCACACGATCAGGATCGGCACGACGTAGGCCACCGGGCGCTGGACGCCCGCCCGATTCATGATGAAGAGCGCGACCAGCCCGGCCGCGGCCCATGCGAGGGCCGACAGGTCGATGTTCCCGGAGTAGAAGATCGCGATCACCAGCACGGCCATGAGATCGTCTGCGATGGCTAGCGCCGTGACGAACGTCTTGATCCACAGGGGCGCGCGGCTTCCGAGCATAGCCAGAATCGCCACGGCAAAGGCGATGTCGGTGGCCATCGGGACTCCCCACCCCCGCACGTACGCCCCCTCCCGATTGAACAGCCAGTAAAGGAAGGCCGGCAGAATGGCCCCCCCGATCGCCGCCACGACGGGCAGCGCCGCGCGCCGCACCGAGGCCAGCTCTCCATACAGGATCTCCCGCTTGATCTCGAGGCCGACGACGAAGAAGAACACCGCCATCAGGCCATCGTTGACCCAGTGGAGGAGCGACATGTTCAGAGCCCAGTCACCGAACACGAGGCCCGCATAGGTGTGCCACAGCTTCTCGTATGCCTCGAACAGTGGAGTGTTGGCCACGACGAGGGCCAACGCGGCGGCGCTCATCATCACGATGCCGCCGGCCGATTCGAGCTTGAGAAAGCGTACGATGGCACGCGAAACAGGAGGTTTGGGTTCGACGGCGACCTGGATCACTCTATGCTTCTCCGTTCGATTCATCCCTTGATGAGGCCCTGCCTGCGCGCGGCTGAGCCTCCGCCGAGCGGCTGGACACCCCCGGGGCGAGTGCCCATTTTGCTCGACCAGCAGCCACCACCGCAAGCACAGGAGGATCGAGGACATGATGCCGACAGAGCCCCCTGGCCGCTCGGCCATCCTGCCGGCCTCCTATCAACCGGATCTGCCCGCAGACAGGTTTCTGGTAGACGAAGCCCCCGGAGAAGAAGCCGTGCCGCTCGACGTGCTCATCGTCGGCGGAGGGCCGGCGGGGCTCGCGTGCGCCATCGAGTTGTCCCGGCTCGCCGCGGATGACGCCGAGCAGGGCGGGGATCTGGGCGGGATCGAGATCGGCGTCCTGGAGAAGGCGGCCGCGCTGGGTGAACACTGTCTGTCCGGGGCAGTCGTGAATCCGTCAGCCTTCCTTGAGCTGTTTCCGGGTATATCCGTCGGAGATCTGCCGCTGCGCGGCCGCGTTACGTCGGACAGCGTATATATGTTGACCGAACGGGGGAAGCGAAAGCTTCCCACACCGCCTCCGATGAGGAACCATGGAAACCACGTCGCATCGATCTGCGAGATCGTGCAATGGCTGGGGGCCAGGGCGGAGGAATCAGGGATCAACGTGTTTACTGGTTTCCCGGCCGACGTACTCCTCGTGCAACGGGACCGGGTGGTGGGAGCACGGACGGCGCCCGCCGGCCTGGACAGGGAGAGCCAGCCGGGGAGCGGATTCATGCCGGCCATGGACTTGAGCGCTTCGGTGACCGTCCTCGCTGAGGGTACGCGCGGCCCGCTCGGCCAGGCGTGGCTTCAGAGCCAGGGGATTGGCTCCCCGAACCCGCAGATCTTCGCGCTGGGTGTGAAGGAACTGTGGCAGGTTGAGAAACAGCTCGATCGCGTCATCCATACCCTCGGCTGGCCTCTTCCGAAGGATGCTTTCGGCGGGAGCTGGATGTACCCGATGGGACAGGACCTCATGTCCATCGGCCTGGTCGTCGGTCTGGATTACCGGCAGAGCTCTCTCGACGTGCACGAGCTCCTGCAGCGGCTGAAGGGCCACCCGCTGGCCCGTGAGGTGCTCCGCGGGGGCGAGTGCGTGGAATGGGGAGCCCGCACGATCCCGGAGGGGGGCTACTACTCGATTCCGGAGCGTTTGCACGGGGACGGGTTGCTGATCGCGGGGGACGCAGCCGGCTTCGTCGATGTGCCGAGTCTCAAGGGGATTCACTACGCCATGTTCTCAGGGATATACGCCGCGCGCGCGATCTTCCAGGCCTTGAAGACGGGCGAGACGGATCGGGCGGCCCTTTCATCGTACGACGCGATGGTGAGGGAGAGCGCCATCTCGCGCGACCTGTATCGGAGCAGGAACATGCGCACGGCCTTCAAGTCAGGCTTCTATCGTGGAGGGCTGCGTTCAGCGTTCTCGATCGTGTCCGGAGGTCGGTGGCCCGGGAAGCGAATCGCGGTCGAGGAAGACGCTGCCGAGCCGAAGACGGTCACACCTGCCGAGGAGTTCACGCCGGACGGCCAGCACACCCTGAGCAAGGTCGATGCGGTGTTTCTTTCCGGAAACGCGACGCGAGACGACATCCCCTCGCACCTGATCGCGGCGGAGGACATACCGCCGCACGTGCAGGAGCTCTATCGACACATGTGTCCGGCCGGAGTCTACGAGGCGGGTGAAGAGGGCCTCGTGGTGAACGCCCCGAACTGCATCGATTGCAAGGTCACGGACGTGCTCGGTCCGCGGTGGACGCCGCGGGAGGGTGGAAGCGGGCCGGCCTACAAGAGGATGTGATCCGATGCCACAACGGGACAGGTCGACTCGCGCGTCAGAGTCAACCTGTCCCGTCTTGTGCGGCCTTGCGACGGCCCGGCGCCCGGCCGCCGTCGGTGTCCGTCTACTGCTACTGCGCCGCGCCTAGAATCTCCTCGAGCAGCTCGTGAGCCTCGTATACGCTGCCCAGGACCTCAGTGATGCCAGCTGAGTGGACGGACACGGACCGACCTCCTTCGACCCCAAACAGGAACTCGTTGGGGAAGTTCTCGGTGTTCCCGTCGAACAACGCGCCGACGTACCTTCCTTCCTTGTCGATGAGCGGGCTTCCGCTGTTGCCACCGGTTGTATCATGCGTGCTGACGAAGTTCAGCTTCACCCCCATGTCAACGGCGTCCCGCTTAGCCGAGAAGGACGGAGCCAGATTGAACGGGGGCCGGTTGTCGAATTCGGCCGCGCGCGCGTACAGCCCGTAGATCGTGGTAGCCTCCGGTGCGAGCGTGCCGTTGTACTCGTAACCCGTCATCACTCCGTCCGAGATGCGCAGTGTACTCGTAGCATCCGGCGGGACGTCCGTGCCGAAGACGGCGAAGAAGGCTGCCGCGAAGCGCTCGGTCTGGACGTTCTCGGCTGCAGTGAGCTCGGCCCAGCGCTGCGAAATCGCGGCGTAGCTGGTCACGATCTCGGCAACCAGTTGCAGGAACTCGTCGCCGGATGATTGAAGAGCGTCCAGGCCTGCGTCCATGATCTGCGCTCTGAAGGCCGGGTCGCCCACCTGGGAGCCCTCGATCAGTCTCCTGGCGGCTTGCTCGGGGGTCTCGCCGGGACGGACCGCACGGACGAGTGGGTCTGTGTCAGGGAGCCAGTTCTGGGCGATCGCCAGTCGACCTGCGAACGTTTCAACCCAGCGATAATCGGCTTCGAGAATCAAGCCACGCAGTTGGGCCTCGATCTGCGCTAGACGCTCTCCGCGAAACGGAGCGCTGCGCTCGGATTCCGGCCTCGCCATCTCGCGGACGTAGGTCACGAGCTGGCCTGCCACCTGGACATGCGCCGCGGGAGCCAGCCACCCGGGGTCGTGCAAGCTCAACGTCGCATACAGGGCCGCCTTTTCCTCGTGAATGGCAGCCAGGCGATCCCACACGTCGCCGTATTCCGCGCTCAGGGACGGATCTGCATCCACGCGTCCTCTGAACTCGCTCTCCCATCTGATTTTCCGTGCCAGCGTGAGCGTGTCCTGAAGGCCGGCCAGCTGACCGATGTACAGCTCTTCAGCATTCTCGAGACCGAAGATCGTTTGTGCCAGAGCGCGCCCTTGCACCGGATCCATCTCAGCGATTTCGTGCAGGACGGCGAGCCGCGACGAGAAGCCCTCCGCGACGATGGGATGGCGCGCTTGTCGCTCGTACATGAAGTCCGACACGGGAATCTGTCGGCTGGTACCGGCGGGATAACCCGTCACGAACGTGACCTCACCGGGCCGTGGGCCATCGGGATTCCACTTGAGGTAGTGCTCGGTGGCAGCCGGCGTTTCCCCGTCCACTTCGAACGCCCTCAGAATGGCCATGTCCAGGTCGTATCTCGGATACGCCCAGTTGTCGTACGAACCGCCGAACGCCCCGGCCTGCAGCTCAGGGGCGAACACCAGCTTCACGGGCTGGAAGCGCCGATACTTGTAAAGCTGGTACTGTCCACCGTGATACAGGGAAACGACCTCGCACTGGAGAGCGGTATCGGATTCACACGCCCCGACGAGCTGCTCCCGTACAGTGTTCTTGGCAGCGCCGATCTCGCCGTCGGTCATGCCCGGCTGCGCGGCTCCGTGGACCTCGGCCGTGACGTCCACGATTTCCACCAACTGGTCGAGAAACAGGCCCGGGCACACTCGCTCTTCGCCCTCATTCGCCGCGTAGAAGCCCTCGAGCAAGTAGTCCTCGTCTTCGGTGGAGAGCTGGTCGACGCATCCACGCGCACAGTGGTGATTCGTGATGGCCAGGCCGTTCGGCGAGATGAAGGCCCCGGAGCAGAATCCGCCGACCTGCACGGTCGACAGCCGCGCATGCTCGAGCCAGTCCGCCGTGGGGCGGAATCCGTAGGTCTCCTCCCAGTAGTCCAGGGGGGGGTTCTCGAACGTCCACATCGTGCCCATCTCGGTCCCCGTCAACTCGACCGCATCCGCCGCCATCACTGCTGAGGCTGGCGGCGCCAGGAAGTGAGCTTCCGAAGCCGGTGCTTCCTGCTGCATGGTGGCCGGCTCGGCCACGACTGTCGGTGCTGTCTGTGGAGGGGGCGTCGAGGAGCAGGCCGCCGCCAGGAAGGCGACCAGCAGGCTTGAATGTCGTACTCCGATATTGGTCATCGGTCACTCCGTTCATGGGTTGGCGGGTCGACGGACGCCGCCTCTCTTCTGCAAGGGTCAGGCCCGCGCGCGAGCCGCTGCACCAGGCCGCTACACCAGCTGGCGCAGCACGGTCTGCAGGATGCCTCCATTGCGGTAGTACTCGACTTCCACCTCGGTATCGAGGCGGACGATCGCCTCGAACTCGTCGTGCGCTCCATCGTCCGTGACGGCCTTCACGGTCGCCGAACCGCCGGGCTCGAGGTCGCCATCGATTCCTGTGACGTCAAACGTCTCGGTGCCCGTCAGTCCCAGGGACTCTGCACTCTGACCGGAGGCGAACTGCAGGGGCAGCACGCCCATCCCGATCAGGTTGCTCCGGTGGATCCGCTCATAGCTCTCGGCGATCACGACGCGGATCCCCAGGAGCCGCGGCCCCTTCGCCGCCCAGTCGCGAGACGAGCCCGTCCCGTATTCACGCCCGGCGACGACGATCAGCGGTACGGCTTCGCCCTCGTAGCGCATTGCTGCGTCGTAGATCGGCATCTGTTCCCCCGACGGGAGATGCAGGGTGAATCCGCCCTCGACGCCCGGGACCATCCGATTCCGGAGGCGCACGTTGGCGAACGTGCCCCGCATCATCACCTCGTGGTTACCGCGCCGGGAGCCGTAGGAGTTGAAGTCTACCGGCGCCACTCCGTGGTCCATGAGGTAGCTCCCGGCGGGCGAATCCTGAGCGATTGCTCCGGCCGGCGAAATGTGATCCGTGGTCACGGAATCGCCGAGCAGCGCCAGGGCCCGGGCCCCGTGGACGTCGCTCAGCGGCTCGGGCTCCCTCGACATGGCGGTGAAGAACGGAGGCTGACGCACGTACGTGGAATCCTCATCCCACGCGTATCGGTTACCGGACGGGACCGGGAGCTCCCGCCATTCCTCGTCCCCATCAAACACTCCGGCGTACTGCTCCCGGAAGTGCTCCGTGCGAACCGACGTGCGAACGGTGTCTCGGACCTCCTCCTGGGACGGCCAGATGTCCTTGAGAGAGACGTCGTTTCCCTGTGGGTCCTGCCCCAGGGGCTCGGTCGTGAGATCGACATCCATGTGGCCAGCCAGGGCGTACGCGACGACGAGCGGTGGGGATGCCAGGTAGTTGGCCCGGGTCAGCGGATTCACCCGGCCCTCGAAGTTCCGATTCCCGGACAGCACCGCAGCTGCCATGAGATCGGCCTTCTTGATGCCGGCGGCGATCGGCTCGGGCAGAGGTCCGCTGTTTCCGATGCAAGTGGTGCAGCCGTATCCGACGACTGCGAAGCCAAGCTCTTCGAGCGAGGGAAGGAGCCCGGCCGTCGTCAGGTACTCGGTCACGACCTTGGACCCGGGAGCGAGGCTCGTCTTGACCCAGGGCTTGCTCTTCAGTCCGCGTGCCACAGCGTTCCGGGCCAGAAGGCCCGCCCCCACCATCACGCTCGGGTTGGAGGTGTTCGTGCAGCTCGTGATGGCGGCGATCACTACCGCGCCGTCCACGAGATCGAAGGCGACGGGTTCGTCCTCCGGGCTTAGCATCTCGATGGGCACGGACCCGGGGTCAGCCGTTCGCGTGGCCGCGTGTTCCGCCCGCACTTCCTCGAACGAGTCCCGGACGCGAGTCAGGGGCACCCGCTGCTGCGGCAGCTTGGGGCCCGCGAGGCTGGACTCGACGGTGGCCAGGTCGAGCGAAAGCGTATCCGTGAAATCCGGCTCCGGCGAATCGGCAGTGTGGAACAGGCCCTGCGCGCGGGCATACGCCTCGACGACAGCGACATGGCTCTCATCACGCCCTGAGAAGCGCAGATAGGCCAGCGTCTCCGCATCGATCGGGAAAATGGCGCACGTACTGCCGAACTCGGGCGACATGTTCGAGATGGTGGCCCGGTCGGCCAGCGCCAGGGACGCCAGGCCTTCACCGTAGAACTCGACGAACTTGCCCACAACGCCTTTCTCGCGGAGCATCTCGGTCACGCGAAGCACCAGGTCGGTGGCCGTGGAGCCTTCCGGGAGCGCTCCGTGTAGCCGGAAGCCGACCACTTCGGGGACCAGAAAGCTGAGGGACTGTCCCAGCATAGCCGCCTCGGCTTCGATGCCTCCGACGCCCCACCCGAGCACGCCGAGCCCGTTGATCATGGTCGTATGGCTATCGGTGCCCACCAGCGTGTCCGGATACAGCAGCCGCTCGTCGCCGCTACCCGCGTCGAACACAACCCGGCCCAGGTATTCGAGGTTCACCTGGTGGACGATGCCGGTGCTCGGCGGGACGACCTTGAAGTTGCCGAATGCTTGCTGACCCCATCGGAGGAAGAGATAGCGCTCCCGGTTCCGCTCCATTTCCTTCTCGGAGTTGATGAACAGGGACGCCAGCCGTCCGAAACTGTCCACCTGGACCGAGTGATCGATCACTAGCTCGGACGGAAGGTCGGGATTAATCAGATCGGGGTCGCCCCCCAGCTCGACGATGGCGTCGCGCATCGCCGCCAGGTCGACGACCGCCGGCACCCCGGTGAAGTCCTGCAGGATGACGCGGGCGGGCATGAAGGAAATCTCACGCTCAGCGGACGGGTCCCATGCCGCCAGCGCCTCGATGTCATCCGAGGTCACCGTAGTCCCGTTCTCGTGCCGCAGGAGGTTCTCGAGGAGAAGACGAATTGAGAACGGGAGTCTGTCGACCCGACCAATGCCCGCTCTCGCCAAGGCCTGGAGATCGAATATCGAGGCCGAGGAACCGTCCGGGAGCTCGATGAGGCGCCGGGCGCCGAAGGTGTCCGTAACGGTTCTTGCGGGAGACGCCATAAGGGACTCTCTGTGGGTTGCGACCGCCCCGCGTGGCAGGTCGTAGAATCGTCCTGGGCCGTTCGTCTCGGGACGCTCGGCTACGTGCGGGGGCCAATATGCTATCCTGAGTATGCCGAGGCGAGTGCAGAGGCGGTGGTTTGGCGGTGTGGACGCAGGTGTCTGGCACGATACCCGGGGCGGGCTGATATTGTGGAGCCCCGGTCCCGGGGAGGAAGTCGGATGCTGTCGAACGAGAGGCTCATGGGCGAACCCTACAGGGCGGACTACAGGGGACCGGTCTTCCATTTCTTCTGGCCGTTTACCCGCTATGTGACGACTCACATCACGGTGCTGATCCTGGGTCTCGTATTCTACGTACTGAATCGCGCGACCGTGATCGGCCGGGGGAACGTGCCGCGGGAGAGGAACACTCTGCTCCTGTCGAATCACCAGACGATGATCGACAGCTTCCTCGTTGGAACGGCAGCCTATTTAGGTCCCGCGACGCTCAGGCCCTACCTGATTCCGTGGAACCCGGCGGCGGAGGAGAACTTCTTCAAGAACCGCTTCTGGGCCTGGTGGGCAGACAACTGGAAGTGCATCCCGGTCAAGGTGGGGCGCCGGGATAGCCGCGCCCTGCACAGGATGATACGCGCCGGGAAGCGCGGAACGATGGTGCTCTTTCCGGAAGGCACCCGGTCCCGGGACGGAGAGATCCGGAAGGGCAGGCCGGGCGCCGGATTCGTCGTGTTGGCCAACCAGCCAAAGGTGGTGCCGGTCACGGTAGACGGTCTGTATGATGTTCTGCCGGTCGGCAGCACGTTTCCGCGGCTGTTCAAGCATATCTGGCTGGCGTTCGGTAAGCCGATCGACTATTCGGAGTATGTCGGCCAGCCGCGCTCCAAGGAGACGGCCCAGGAGATCGTGGACGATGTCGTACGCATCCTGAGACGGCAGCTCGAGGCGCTGCGTCAGTTTCAGGCGGGCGAGATCGACCGGCCGGCGTTCGAGAGAATACTCAACCGAGACGAGGAGAACCCTTGACTAGCAAGATCGGAATTCTGAAGACGGCCGTACTGGCGGCCGGCCTGTCCGTCGCGGCGACGGGTTGCGGTGGATCACAGGACACGAACGGAGAACCCGGCGTGGGAGAGGACGAGACCATGCAGCAGCCTGAGGTCAAAGGACCGCGCGTACTTCTGGAAACGAGCATGGGGAGCATCCTCCTCGGCCTTTATCCGGACCAGGCGCCCCTCACCGTGGAGAACTTCCTGGCCTACGTGGACGCGGCGTACTATGACGGGCTGATCTTCCACCGGGTGATCCCCGATTTCATGATACAGGCCGGCGGCCACACGGCGGACCTCACGATGCGTGGGGGAACGCGCGCTGAGATTCGCAACGAGTCGGATAGCGGGCTGAAGAACGGTCGCGGCACGATCGCCATGGCCCGCACCGGGGCCCCGCACAGCGCGTCGGCCCAGTTCTTCATCAACCACGCGGACAATCCTTTCCTCGACTACGGTGCCCAGGGCCCGAACGAGTGGGGTTATGCCGTGTTCGGCACGGTGCTGGAGGGAATGGACGTGGTGGACGCGATCGCGGCGGTGGAGACGGGCAACGCCGGAGGCATGGGTGACGTGCCCGCTGAACCGGTTATCATCAGCTCGGCGACGGCAGTCGAGCCCTAGACTCGGGCCTGGAAAGCGGTGCAGGGCGCCGGGGGTTTCCCTCCGGCGCCTCTTGCGTCGACTGCGATCAGGCCACGACTCCGGGCCGCAGGACTTCCTCGAAGACCGGGAGCACTTGCTCCAGCTCCTCCCGCTCGATCACAAGCGGCGGAGCGATCCGGATCGTGTGGTGATGCGTGTCGTTGCACAGCACACCCCGCTCCTTGAGCGCCTCACAGAACGGGCGCGCCATCCCCGACTCCGGCCGGATCTCGACACCGATCATCAGTCCGCGTCCCCGAACTTCCTTCACGTGCGGCGACTCGAGCGCGCGAAGCCGGTCCGTGAACCAGCTTCCGAGCTCCTGCGCCCGGTCCGCGAGCCTTTCGTCCAGGATGACGCCGAGCGAAGCCATGCCCACTGCTGCGCCCAGGGGGTTGCCGCCGAACGTGGACCCGTGGTCCCCGGGGTGGAACACGTCCATCACCTCGTCGTTCGCGAGGATCGCTGAAACCGGATAGACACCCCCACCCAGCGCCTTGCCGACGATGAGTACGTCGCCCCGGGTTCCGTCCCAGTCGCCACAGAACAGCTTTCCGGTACGGCCGAGGCCGGTCTGGATCTCATCGTTCATCAGCAGGACCCTATTCGATCGGCAGATCTCGTGAGCCCGGGCCAGGAACCCCTCAGGGGGCACCACGATGCCTCCTTCTCCCTGGATGGGCTCGACCAGGAAGGCGACGGTCTGATCGCTGATCGCGGCTTCGAGCGCGTCGAGATCGCCATGCGGAATGAGCTTGAACCCCGGCGCGAACGGGCCGAAGCCGTCCCGGTACTGCGTTTCCGACGAGAAGCCGACGATCGTCGTGGTACGACCGTGGAAGTTGTTCTCGCACACGATGATCTCGGCGCGGTCCTCGGAGGCGCCTTTGACCTCGTAGCCCCACTTGCGGGCCGCCTTGATCGCCGTCTCGACGGCTTCCGCCCCGGTGTTCATCGGGAGAGCGCGCGTGAATCCGGCGGCTTCGGCGAGAGCCTTGAGGAAGGCCCCCATTCGGTCGTTGTGGAACGCCCGCGAAGTGAGTGTCAGACGATCCGCCTGAGCCTTCAGTGCATCCACGACTGCCGGATGCCTGTGGCCCTGGTTGAGCGCCGAGTAGGCGCTCAGCATATCGAGGTACCGCTTCCCGTCCACATCCCACACCCAGCAGCCCTCGCCCCGTTCTATCACGACCGGAAGCGGAGCATAATTGTGGGCACTCCAGCGCTCCGCTTCGCGGACATAGGCCTCTGTCCCGTGCATCGAAATCTCCTTCAGGATGTAGCGGTGTCGTCCCGTTTGCCGGCATTCGGGTCGCCAACCGGCGTGACCGCGCGGGAGGTTATCCGGTTCGCGGTCGACGGGCAACGGTCCGGCCGGGTAAACGGTGCTAGATTCGGGGCCTCCACTGGACACGGGGCCGCCATCGCTTCATACTCGTCCACCCGAGGCCGCCGGTTCCGGCGGCGGGAAGGCGGCCACCGACAGCGGCAGGATCCATGTACATACTGATTACCGCGATACTGGCTGTGCTCATCACGGGCATTGGCGGGACGCTGGCCTTCTTCTGCAGGCTTCCCGAACTGGACGGAGACTCGGACGGTCCTCCCTGAAGTCCTCCGCGCACGGGTTGGACGGCGTGATCACGAGGGCTCGACCAGGAGTCTGGACGGGGAGCCTGGCGAAAGGAAGCCCGAGCTTTTCGGCACCCTCGTAATTACCGGGCCGCCACGACCGTAACAGGTTAACCGGGAATCAGTTAAGAAAATGACATTATGTTGTTTCTAGGATCCTTCGGGCCGGTGGACAGGACCACGTCCGGATGGTATATTTATTGGTCCTGCAGTTCTTGTTTTGACCCAACTTCGAGGTGTGCATGACAAAGCACTTCCGGGACGACAGCGGCAGACGGTGGAAAGCGTGGCTCGCTTCGCGGGACGTCTTCTGGCCCGATCCCGGCAAGACCGGAGCCAAGGACGACAACGAGGCCGTGATCTTCGTGTGCTTCTCCGACCCGGCACAGCCGCAGCGTCGAATCCGACTTCCAGCGGGTTCGTTCGAAGGCCTGAGTATGGAAGACCTGAAGAGCCGGTTCACTGTCGCCGAGCCGGATCCGGCCATCAGATAGGACGAGCGAACGCTCGAGACGGTTCGAGCGAGGGGCGTGACACCGGTCGTTCCCGGCGTTGCGCCCCTTTTTCGTGGGCGAGCCCGGTGAGATACTTCTGAGGAAACCATGACCGACCAGAACACCACGCGGGGGCTTGCCGGCGTCGTAGCGGCCGAATCCGCCCTGAGCTTCATCGACGGGGAAGCGGGCTGTCTGTGGTACCGCGGGTATGACGTGCACGCCTTGGCCCGCCACGCGTCGTACCTGGAGTCCGTGTACCTCCTGTGGTACGACGCCCTCCCGTCCGCGATCGAGCTCGCGGCACTCGAGGGGACTCTTGCGGGCCAGCGGGCACTGCCGAAGTCGGTCCTCGACGTTCTGCGTGGCCTGCCGGCTGAGTCGCAGCCCATGGCGGCCCTGAGGACCGCGGTATCGGCGCTTGGACAGGTAGACCCGGAAGCGGAAGACATTACCCACGAGGCGGATCTCCGGAAGGCGGGTCGCCTGGTCGCCGGGATGCCGACGATCGTCGCGGCATTCGATCGAATCCGCAGGGGTCTCGAGCCGATCGATCCGGACCCCGAGCTGGATCACGCCGCCAATTTTCTCTATATGCGCGGTGGTGTCAGGCCCAGTCCGACGGCGGCGCGTGCCCTCGACACCTCGTGGCTTCTCTACCTGGAGCATGGTCTCAACGCCTCTACGTTCACGGCTCGGGTCGTGGCTTCGACCCTGGCGGACATGCACTCGGCTATCACGGCCGGTCTAGCTGCGCTGAAGGGCCCGCTCCACGGCGGAGCGAACGAGAAAGCGATGGAGATGATGCTCGACGTGGGGTCCGCGGAGAAGGTTGCCGGGTACCTGGACCGTGCATTGGAGGAGAAGCGCAAGATCATGGGGTTCGGTCACCGCGTCTATCGGACGGAGGATCCCCGGGCCACTCACCTCCGCCGGATGACCGAGGAGTTGGGCCAGGAAGCCGGAGATACCCGGTGGTACGACCTGTCACTGAGGCTCGAGGAGCTCATGCTCGAGCGCAAGGGCCTGCACTGCAACGTGGACTTCTACTGCGCCACGGTGTACTACTCGCTGGACCTGCCGATCGACCTGTTTACGCCCCTGTTCGCGATCGGCCGAACAGCGGGCTGGGCCGCTCACGTGATGGAACAGCATATGCACAACAGACTCATTCGACCTCGAGCGGAGTACACGGGGGAGCTGGACCGGCCCTGGGTGCCCATCGACCGACGCTGATCACATCGTTTGTCCAGGGAGAGGGAGTGCGAGAATGTCTTCCGACTACCGCTTTGCGAACGTGCCAGACGGCGAGACCATCACCATCACGCCCGAGGGGCCGGCCGTGCCGAACCGGCCGATCGTACCGTTCATCGAAGGGGACGGCATGGGACCTGACATCTGGGCCGCGGCCGTCCGGGTGTTCGAGGGCGCTGTCGAAGCAGCATACGGGACCGACCGCAAGATCCAGTGGATGGAAGTGTTCGCGGGCGAAAAGGCGTTCGAGCTGTCTGGCGAGTGGTTGCCCGAGGAGACGTTACAAGCGATCCGTGACTTCTCGGTCGCGATCAAGGGGCCGCTGACCACGCCCGTGGGCGGCGGGATCCGTTCGCTCAACGTGACGCTTCGCCAGAAGCTCGACCTTTACGCTTGCGTGAGGCCGAGCCGCTGGATTGGCGGCACGCCGTCTCCGGTCAAGTCGCCGGAGAAACTCGATGTCGTGATCTACCGGGAGAATACCGAGGATGTGTACTCCGGGATCGAGTGGGAAGCGGGCAGTGCCGGGGCGGAGCAGGTCCGCGCCTTCCTCAACGATGAGATGGGTTGCTCGATTCGCGAGAACAGCGGCATAGGGGTGAAGCCGATTTCCGAATTCGGGACGAAGCGCCTCGTGCGCATGTGCATCAGCGAAGCGATGCGGAACGACCGCAAGTCGGTCACGCTGGTCCACAAGGGCAACATCATGAAGTTCACCGAGGGAGCGTTCCGCGAATGGGGATACGAGGTCGCCCGGGAGGAGTTCGGGGATCGGACGATCACGGAGACGGAGCTCTGGAGCGCTTACGACGGCCAGCAGCCGGAGGGGAAGATCGTCATCAAGGATCGGATCGCGGATGCGATGTTCCAGCAGATTCTCCTTCGGCCGGCGGAGTACGACTACATTGCGCTGCCGAATCTGAATGGCGACTACCTGTCGGACGCGTGCGCCGCGCAGGTCGGCGGCCTCGGGATGGCGCCGGGGGCGAACATCGGCGACGGCGTAGCCCTGTTCGAGGCTACGCACGGAACGGCGCCGAAGTACGCCGGACTGGACAAGGTGAACCCGGCCTCGCTGATCCTCTCAGGTGTCATGATGTTCGAGTACATGCGCTGGGATGATGCGGCCCAGGCACTGCTGGAAGGGATCGAGCGGACGGTCGGCCAGAAGTACGTGACGTACGACCTCGAGCGCCAGATGGAAGGCGCTACTCTGGCCAAGACGTCTCAGTTCGGGGATCGCATCATCGAGAACATGCGAGCTGGCTGACCCCGGCCGCGGGCGGGGCCTTTCAGCTCTCCGGCTCCGCGTGAAAGAGCGACTCACGGAGGGACGTATCGGGTCACGGACGCCCCTGAAGATCGGGCTCCTGCTCGTGTCATGTTTGTGTTCAGCCCCGGGTCTGCGAGGCCAGGAGCCGGATCGGCCTGTCCCCGAAGCAGCCGCCGACACTCTCGTCGGTGAGCTGGAAGGGGAGCTCACCGGCAGTCTCGCTGACTCCGCGCAGGACGAGAGCTTCCAGCAAATCGCCGACGAGATGCGGCCACCGGCCGACGGGTGGTCATGGTCGACCTACGAATGGGACCGCGACGCGATACTCAGGTCCAACGCGTTGACGCTCCAGGATCTCTTGGCGGAGCTGGTGCCCGGCTACACGACGCTCCGCACGACCTGGTTCGGCGGACCCCACTATGCGACGCAGGGAGCCATCGGTCCCGGGTTCATTTCGGTCTCCGTGGACGGGCGGGAGCTCACTACTCTCGATGCGGGCCAGGTGGATCTGACCCGCGTCGCTCTGGCCGGCGTCGAGAGCGTCCGCGTGCGGCGCCGCTCGGACGGGTGGATGGCGGAAGTCACGACTTTGAGGAGGAAGAAGCGCTCCGCGTACTCCCGGATCGCAGGGGGAACGGGGGATCCTGGCCTGAGCCGGCTGAGACTGGTGTTCGGCAACGGCTTGGGGCGTAGCTTCAACCTGGGCACGGCGATCGACCTGCTCGATACGGGTGGAGAGAATCCTTCGAGCGATTTCAACTTCTGGGGGCGGGTGGAGTGGCTGCCGGGTGGGGGCGACACAGGCCTGGAGCTGCACTGGGTCAGCGAGAAGATGGAGCGGACGGTCTATGATCCCGAGGAGCTCAACCGGACGGAGCTGTTCGTCCGCGGCCGAGGAAACCTCGGTGACCACTTTCAGGCGGAGGCCTTCG
The DNA here is from genome assembly GCA_039585235.1 of Gemmatimonadota bacterium. Lineage (GTDB taxonomy): Bacteria > Gemmatimonadota > Gemmatimonadetes > Palauibacterales > Palauibacteraceae > Benthicola. Next base: position 18,163 of record JBDGWG010000003.1, read on the forward strand.
CCGGAACCACGGGGTTGAGCGTGGAGGGAGAGAGCGTCCGGAAGGTGGCCAACGGAGGTTTTCGATTGTCCGGCGATGCGGAGAACGGTTGGTTCCGCGCCGGCTTCAGGCTGTGGGACGATCCGTCGTACCCGATCGCGGATGTGGACATCGACGCCGGATATCGAATTCTGCCGTGGCTCTCGCTCGACGCGGGCGGCCGCCTCGGCTCGTGGAACGAATTCGGCACGTCGGAGGCCCGCGTGGGGATCGCTGCGACCGTCCGGTCTCTTCGGCTGACCGTGACAGCGGACGGTGCCACGGGAACCCGAGGTGTTTCCTACCCGACGCTGCAGCGGGCGGATTCCGTTTCGTTCGATCTGGCGGCCGGTGGCCTGGCCTTGCGGCTGGGCCCGTTCACGTTTTCGGGGCGCGGCGAGTATCAGAAACTGAACCGCCAGCTCCCGTTCGGGGCGGTGTTCGACCGGGAACAACCGCCGGGTGGAGCGGTCGAGCTGGGTTTGGCCGAGGGCGGGTTGGTGGGCCCGATCATACCGATCGGACTGGTCCTGAAGAACATAGCTCCTGTCGTGCTGAGGGGATTCTATCGGTATGCCAACGTCCTGGACGGAACGGAGCCCCTGTACGTACCGGAGAGCGTGGCCCGCGCCGAGCTGTTTTGGCACGACTCGTTCTTCGAAGAAGAGCTGGAGGTCAGTGCCTCTTTCGGCTTCAACTATCGCGACTCGATGCTGACCGCCCCGGCCCCGGGCTCGTCGGGCAGCACGCCGATCCGCATGCCCTCGTACGGTTTTATCGACTGGAATCTGATGATCCGCATCCTGGGCGTAAGAGTGTACTGGCGCTTCGAAAACCTCACGGCTGTCGAGGCTCAGGATTTCCCGGGGCTTACGTTTCCGGTCCGAAGATCCGTGTTCGGAGCCAAATGGGAGTTCCTGAATTGACTCGGGAACGCTATACTTAACGGTTCTTATGATACGCAGCATGACGGGCTTCGGGTCGGCCTCCACGACGGCCGACGGGGTGGATTTGAGTCTCGAGCTCAGGTCCGTGAATTCACGGCACCTCAAGCTCAATTTCAGGCTTCCGCCGGGAATCGAGCGCTGGGAAGAGGTTCTCCGTGAGGAGGTGGCGAGGCGGGTCCGCAGAGGGCACGTGGACGTCACCCTGAGAACCGGCCTCCCGGGCGGTGAGGATTCGGGTTCCGGATCCGCTCCCGTGTTCCGGCTGGACGAGGCCCGGGCCAGGGCCTACGTGGAAGCGCTTCGGGAATTGAAGGACCGCTGGGGACTCGCGGGCGAAGTGGATATCGGACTCGTAGGACGTTGCGATCGAGTGCTCGTCGAGGCGGCCCCGGATCCGCTGGAGACGGTGCCCGAGGATGCGCTCCGCGAACTCGCAGCCGAGGCAGCGACTCAGCTGGTCGAAATGCGGTTTCGTGAAGGTGAGCGCCTGGCAGCTGACCTGCTGGCGCGCGTCACGGCGCTGGAGTCGGGCCTGGCCGAAATAGAGGGTCTCGCACCGCTGAGGCTGGAAAGGGAGACGGAGCGACTCAAGAGGTCAATCCGCGAGCTGGTAGGAGACATAGAGATAGATCCCGACCGGCTCGCGCGAGAAATCGCGTTCATCGCTGACAAATGGGGCATATCCGAGGAGTTGGTCCGGGCTCGCGCGCACCTCGAGGCTTTCCGGGCGCTTGTGGCCGCGCCCGCGGAAGAACCGGTGGGGAAGCGCTTGAGCTTCCTGGGTCAGGAGATACTCCGCGAAGTGAACACGATCGGCTCCAAGGCCAATGACGCCGCAATCGCCCGTATCGTGGTGGACATGAAGAACGAGGTGGAGTCGCTCAGGGAGCAGAACGAGAACGTCGAGTGAGGCGACTCCAGTGAGGCCGGCGCCGGCGCATCTCTTCCCGATCGTCCTGGCGGGTCCGTCGGGAGGCGGCAAGACGACCGTGCGTAGCGGGCTCCTTCAGCGTCGCTCCGACCTTCTGTTCTCGGTGTCGGCCACCACCCGGCCACCACGTCCGGGGGAGGTCGATGGAAGGGACTACCAGTTCCTGGGGCGCAGAGACTTCGAGGCGCTGATTGAGGGAGGGGATCTCCTCGAGTGGGCAGAGGTACACGGTGAGTTGTACGGCACGCCCCGGGACAACCTCCGTCGGGCGTGGGACGAGGCGGCGCACCTTCTGCTCGACATCGACGTTCAGGGTGCGAGGCAGCTGAGGACCGTTCAACCGGACGCGGTGACGATCTTTCTTCTGCCGCCCGATTACGGACGTCTGGTCGAGCGACTCCGCGGCCGGGGCAGTGAAGACGCGGGTACATTCGGGAGGCGAATGAAGACGGCGCTGTCCGAACTCTCGGAAGTAGAGCGGTTCGACTACGTGGTCGTGAACGACGACCTGGAGGATACCTTGGAGGCGGTCGAGGCCATCGTGTCTGCGGAGCGCTATAGAGTGAAGCGGTTGAGTCCGGATGCGAGGGATCTCGTCCGGGATCTCAGCGAATCGTTGAATCGGATGCTGAGTGCATCCTTAGAACAGGAAGCGAGAAGCGAATGAAGGTCTTTACTCCTGATGACCTCGTGCCGGCCGCGTCGGACAAGTACCTGGGGGTACTCGTCTCGGCCAAGTACGCGCGAGAGCTGAACGCCCTCCCTCTTGAGCGCTCGCCGTACGGCGCCGAGAAGCTCACTACGATGGCTCTCGCGGCCATGTCGTCGGGCCAGCTGGAGTATCGACTGGTTCGTAAGCGCAGCGCCCCGGCGGAGTAGTGTCGATGCTGGACGGGCGTCGCATTTTGCTGGTGGTGTCGGGCGGAATCGCCGCCTACAAGAGCGCGATCCTCGTTCGCCGGCTGCGCCGGTCCGGTGCCCGGGTTGACGTGGTGATGACGGCCTCCGCCGAGAAGATGGTCGGGGCCGCCACGTTTCACGCGCTCAGCGGTCGTCCCGTGTTGACGGACCTGTGGACGGAACCGCTCGCACATGTCGAGCTCGGACGGGAGGCGGACCTGGCGATCGTGGCTCCGGCCACTGCCAATACCCTGGCCAGGATGGCGCATGGCCTCGCGGATGACATGGCGACGGCGACTCTCCTGGCGGCTGCCTGCCCGGTGCTCGCCTGTCCCGCGATGAACCTGCGAATGTGGAGCCACGCCGCGACGCAGTCTAACGTGGAGACGCTCGCGGCGATGGGAGTCCACATCCTGGGGCCCGAGGAAGGCGAGCTGGCCGAGGGCGAGGAAGGTCCGGGCCGCATGTCCGAGCCGGAGATCATCTTCCTGACGGCCGTCCGCCTTCTGCTGAGCGATTCGTCGTTCGCCGGGCGGAAGGTAGTGGTTACTGCGGGTCCGACTCGCGCGCCGGTGGACCCGGTGCGCTTCGTGGGCAACCGATCTTCCGGGCGGATGGGGACGGCCCTCGCGTCTGCGGCCTGGCTTCGCGGAGCTGAGGTCGTCATGATCGCCGGGCCGACCTCCGTCGCCCCCCCCCACGGGCCGCGGCTGGTCCGAGTGGAGACGAGCGAGGAAATGGGAGAGGCGCTGAAGCGGGAATTAGGCGACGCCTCGGTCCTGGTCATGGCGGCCGCGGTGTCGGATTTCGCCGTCGCGAACCCATCTCAGAAGAAGATCAAGAGGGGTGACTGCGATACGCTCGAAGTTCGCCTCGAGGTGGGTCCCGATCTCCTGGCGGCGACCCGCGAGCTGAGGAAGGCGCGCGGCGTGTTCACCCTCGGGTTCGCACTCGAGACGGACGATCCCGTGGGGAACGGTCGGAAGAAGCTGAAGGACAAGGGCCTCGATATGATCGCCGTCAACGAAGCTGGCCGAGCCGACCGCGGCGTCGAAGCGGAAACGAACCAGGTGACGCTCATCGACGAAGCGGGAGTGGTCGATGAGATGCCTCTGATGTCCAAGTCGGCGGTGGCCGAGAGACTTCTCGATCACCTCGGAAATCGGCTCTCGTGATGGAGATGGACCCACGAGAAGCCGTGCGGAGCTACCTGCAGGGTCGTGAGGCGCTGGGCGAGCCCGAGATGTTCCTGCCCGCCGGCAGCAGGGGGGAGGTGCTCGAGCAGGTTAGGACGGCCGGGGCAGATGCCGCGAGCCCGACGGCCGGCGGTACCGATGTCGGGCACCTCGCGCGTGCAGGCACGCGGGAGGAGATCCTCGGGATCGCGGACATGGCCAGCCTTCGCGAGGTCGCGGAGGGGTGCACTCGGTGCGAGCTTCATGCTACGCGGACGAAAGTGGTATTCGCGGACGGATCCGTCGATGCGAAGGTCCTGTGCGTGGGAGAGGCCCCTGGAGCCAACGAGGATCGAACGGGGCTGCCGTTCGTAGGAAGGGCAGGGAAACTGCTGGACCGTCTTCTGCTAAGCGTGGGGTTTCCGAGGTCGGAGGTGTTCATCTGCAACGTTCTCAAGTGCCGGCCTCCCGGGAATCGAAACCCGCTTCCTGGTGAGATCGACGCGTGCTCTCCCTTCATGCTGCGGCAGCTGGAGCTCGTGGGGCCAGCGGTCATCGTCGCGTTCGGTACGTTCGCGGCACAAACGTTGTTGGGTGCGCGCGACTCGCTCCGGCACATGAGGGGTCGCGCCCATCGGTACCAGGGGTTTCCGCTCGTAGTGACGTATCACCCGGCGGCCCTGCTCAGGAATCCCGGGTGGACACGACCGACGTGGCAGGACCTCCAGTTGGCCCGGCGGATCGTGGATGGAGATCATGGCCACACGATGAACCGCGCGCAGACGGATGAGGATGAACCCCTGACGCGCTCGAAGCCTCGGGCTGCGGAGGACAGGTCGACCGACCAATTGATCCTCGGAGGTCACGATGGCTGAGCCTTCGGTGATCCCGGTTGATACCGCAGTCTCGGGGCGGCAGGTTCCGTGGTCGGAGGAGGCCGAGATATCCGTCCTCTCAGCCATGCTGATCGACGGTGACGCGGTGGCCCGGGCCATCGAGATGGTGGGAGACGGCTCGTTTTACAGGGAGGCCAACCGGAGGATCTACCGCGCCATGGTGCGGCTGTATTCCCGGGGCGAAGTAGTCGACGTCGTGACCCTGTCGGATGAGCTGAAGTCGGCCGCGGAGCTCGACGGGGCGGGAGGAATGTCATACCTGGCCCGGCTTGTCGACGCCGTCCCGACGGCGGCCAACATAGAGTACCACTGCCGGATTCTGCGGGACAAGGCGGTCCTCAGGCAGCTGATCGAGTCGGCGACTGACATCGTTCGGGAGGCCTACGACTCTCCGGCCGGTGAGGTGGATGACACCCTGGACCGCGCCGAACAGAAGATCTTCCAGATAGCCCAGTCGTCGCAGCGTCAGGGCTTCGTCTGGATCAAGGAGATCCTGTGGCCCACGTTCGAGCGGATCGAGGAGTTGCAGAGCAGCCCGGGCTCCGTCACGGGCGTGGCAAGCGGCTTCCCGGATCTCGACAATCTGACGGCGGGCTTTCAGAAGGGTGACCTGATCATCGTGGCAGGGCGGCCGTCCATGGGGAAGACGGCGCTGGCCATGAATTTTGCGCAGCACGCGGCGATCGACAAGGAAGTGCCGGTCGCGGTGTTCTCGCTCGAGATGTCGAAGGAGTCCCTGGTGCAGAGACTCCTGTGTTCGGAGGGTCGCGTCGACGCGGGCCGGCTGCGACGCGGCCGCCTGCAGGACGACGAGTATGCCAGGTTGGCCACAGCGGCCGGCCACCTGAACACCGCGCCGATCTGGATCGATGACACGCCGGCGATCACCGCCCTCGAGGTTCGCGCCAAGGCCCGTCGGTTGGCCTCCGAAGTGGACCTGGGACTGGTCATCGTCGACTACCTTCAGCTCATGACCGGTCCGGGCAACGCGGACAACCGGCAGCAGGAGATCAGCGCGATCTCGAGGTCCATCAAGGCGGTGGCCAAGGAACTCAACGTCCCTGTCGTGGCTCTCTCGCAGCTTTCCCGCGCCCCGGAGCAGCGGACCGACAAGCGGCCGGTTCTGGCCGATCTGCGCGAGTCGGGCGCGATCGAGCAGGATGCCGACGTCGTGCTGTTCGTGTATCGGGAAGAGGTCTATCGACGACCGGAGGATCTCGTGGACGATTCCGGTGAGTCGATCGAGGGGAAGACCGACCTGATTATCGGCAAGCAGCGGAACGGGCCCACCGGTACCGTCGGACTGTACTTCCACAAGAGCTACACGCTCTTCGAGTCGAGGACCCGCACATCGGACGCGCACTGATCGCCGCCAAATTGAGAGGATGTTGAGGGTCGCGCCTCAATTGGGTACCGGACAGGCCACCGAAACAGGAAGCCCGATGAGGCCATGAGCCGCGTCAAGACCTTGTTCGTGTGTCGCGATTGCGGGGCGGGGACTCCGCGGTGGGAAGGTCGCTGCCCGACGTGCGGCGAGTGGAACTCGCTGGACGAGAGCAGGACGTCTCCCGCCGTCCGGGGGTTCCGTGAAGGGCGCGCGGTGAGCCGGGTGAGGGCCCTGGGCGCAACTGGCGACGCCTCGATCGGCCGACTCGCCACCGGCTTCGGCGAGGTCGATCGTGTGTTGGGGGGCGGCATCGTTCCGGGCTCGGTCGTACTACTCGGCGGAACTCCCGGGATCGGCAAGTCCACCCTGTTGCTACAGGTCGCCGGTCACCTGCGGGATCGTGGGCACGCGGTGCTCTACGTGTCGGGCGAGGAATCGGCGGAGCAGGTGGCCATGCGGGGTGCCCGCCTGGGCACGCCGGACGACCTGGCGTTCCTTGGATCGAACGATCTCGAAGAGGTGATCGCCGCCGTTCGCGATACGCGCCCGGAAGTGGTGTGCGTGGATTCAGTCCAGACGATCAGCTCCCGGCAGCTGACGTCGACTCCCGGCGGTGTGGCGCAGGTCCGCGAGGCAGCATCCGTCCTGCAGCGAGAAGTCAAGGAAACGGGGTCGGCCTGTGTCTTGGTTGGCCACGTGACGAAGGGCGGCGCGCTGGCCGGTCCGCGCACACTGGAGCACCTGGTCGACGTGGTCCTCCATTTCGAGGGGCAGCGATCGGGCGATCATCGCATCCTGCGCGGCTCGAAGAACCGGTTCGGGAGCGTCGATGAGATGGCGGCGTTTCGGATGGACGCCTCGGGCCTGGTGCCCGTGCCGGATCCGTCAACCCTGTTTCTCACGCCGAACGGGGCCGAATCGAGCGGGGCGGCGGTGGCCGTCCCGGTTCACGGTAGCCGACCGATCCTCGCGGAGGTTCAGGCGCTGGTCGCGCGGGCCCGGTTCGCCGTGCCGCAGCGCGTGTGTACGGGGTTCCCGGGACGCCGGTTGGCGATCCTGCTGGCCGTCCTCGAGAGGAAGGGCGGCGTGGCGCTGGGAGAGCAGGACGTGTTCCTCAACGTGGTCGGCGGGCTCCGAATGGGCGATCCAGCGGCGGACCTGGCTGTCGTAGCGGCTCTCCTGTCGGCCGGAGCGGATCGCCCGTTCACTCCAGGCACGGCGTTCTTCGGCGAGGTGGGCCTCGGGGGCGAGGTGCGCGGAGTGTCCCATGGAGAGGCCAGGATCAAGGCGAGTATGGGCGCAGGGCTACGCACGGTCGTGGCACCGGAGGCTCTGCGGGCTGATCTGACGGGTGGGTCCGACGCGAACCTCCGATTCGTGAGGCACGTGCGCGAGGTGGGCGAGTTTCTGGTCCCGGTCGGTACGCCGTGAAGGGCGCGTCGGCGGTGATCGTGGCGGCCGGCAAGGGTGAGCGCCTCGGGTCGCCGAAGCAGTTCGTGCCTCTGGGGGGGATACCGCTCCTCCTTTGGAGCGTCAGGGCGTTCGACAGCCATCCCCGAATTGGCGAGGTCATTGTCGTGCTGCCTGCCGAATCGGCTGCGACGCCGCCGGATTGGCTGAGAGGGCAATCCGTGCGATGGTGCGCCGGTGGAGAGACCCGGCGAGAGAGCGCGGGAGCCGGTGTGCGGTCGGCGGAGGTCGACTCGGCCATCATCCTGATCCACGATGCGGCCCGCCCGTTCGTCTCCCATGAAGTGATCGACCGGGTAATCGAGGCAGCGTCCAGGACGGGAGCGGCGCTACCGATCCTTCCCGTCGTCGATACGATCAAGCAGACCGAGGCGGGGCAAGTTCTGGAGACCGTGAAACGCCAGGGGCTCGGGCGCGCGCAGACGCCCCAGGGATTCGACTCCGCCTTGATTCGGGGGCTGCACTCCCGGGCGGCACAGGCGGGCAAGTCCGTATCGGACGACGCGGCCCTGTGCGAGCTGGAGGGGCATCCGGTCGCCGTGGTCCAGGGAGACGCTTGGAACCTGAAGATCACGACGGCCGCGGATCTGGAGCTCGCCGAGTGGTTGCTCGACTCGGGCAGGATGAGCGTCCCCGGAGCTCAGAGCCCCTCCGGTGGCGCGGTATGAGACGATCGCGGTCTCAGCCGGGACCGCGAGCATGGATCGGGCCGTACGGAAGGCCGTGGAAGTTCTGGAGGCCGGCGGCGTGCTGGGGCACCCGACGGACACGGTATACGGAATCGGTGGGGCGGCGCGAAACGAAGTCGATCGGCGCGTCGCGGAGCTCAAGGGGCGGTCGGTGGAGCGATCTCCAGTCCTCCGAATCGCCCTGGACGCAGACGTGCTCCGGGCTTTCTTTCCCGAGCTCGAATGGACCCTGCCGGCCGAACGGCTGGCCGCCCGGTTCTGGCCGGGCGCCCTGACGATGGTATTGGCGGACGGCTCGGGGCGCGGAGTCGCCGTGCGGGCCGAGGGACACCCTGTCATGCGAGCGGTTCTGAAGGCGTGGAATGCTCCCATCGGGTCCACCAGCCTGAATTCTGTTGGTGAGCCGCCGGCCGTGACGGCACGGCAGGCGGGTGCGGTCCTCGAGATGATGCCGGACGTGGACGTTCCCGTATTACTCATGGACGCGGGACATCTCTCGGGGCCTCCGCCTTCCACCCTGGTGTCGTTCCTGACGGCCACTCCGGAGTTTCTTCGTGAGGGAGCAGTCTCCCGCGCTGCGATCGAGGCCTGCCTCGAAGGGGCGAGGCCGTGACGTCGCTATTGTTCGTGTGTACGGGCAACACGTGTCGCAGCCCCCTGGCCGAGGCCTTTGCCCGTCTGGAGGCCGAGCGCCGGAGTATGGACGTCACGATCGCGTCCGCTGGCACCTTCGCGGCCGAAGGATCTCCCGCGTCGGCTCACTCGATCCGCGCGGCGGAGCGCCGGGGGGCGGACCTGTCCGCACACCGATCCCGGCGGCTCCGTCCGGAGACGCTGGAGGGCGCGGATCTAGTGCTCGCCATGACGCCCGGTCATCTGACGGCCGTGCGGACGCAGCATGGCCGCGAGCTGAACGCGGCGCTGGTAACCGACTACCTGCCCCTCGATCACGACCGATTCGGGGAGGCGGTGTCCGATCCGTTCGGGGGTGGCGAGGAGAAGTATGAAGAGGTTGCGCGGCTTCTGGAGCAGTGCGTCGCGAGCATTCTTGATCGGTTGGCCGAGAGGTGATCGATCGGCGATTCGGGCTGCTCGGCGATCCCGTTGCTCACTCGCTGTCTCCACGGATGTACAGGGCCGCGTTCGCTCATCTGCAGATCCCGGCCAGCTACGAGGCGCACAGGGTCCCCCGCGGAGATGACGAAGGTGTGCGGCGCACGATGCGAAACCTGGCGGCCGTGGGCGGCGGGAACGTCACGGTTCCGCACAAGGAAGTGGCCGCCCGGTGGCTCGATGCCCGCACGACGGAGGTGGAGCACACCGGTGCGTGTAATTGTTTCTGGCTCGATGAGCAGGGCCGACTCGCCGGAGACAACACCGATGTCACCGGTTTTCTGGCGGCCGCAGCAGATCTAGAAGGCCTGCAGCTCGACGGTGGGGCGGTTCTGCTCATTGGAGCCGGTGGTGCAGCCCGGGCGGTCGCCGCGGCGTGCGCTTCGGCGGGCGTCCGTCGAATGGACGTTTGGAACCGGTCGGCAGGCCGCGCTGAATCTCTGGTCTCGGAGCTCGGGCTCAGCGGGATCGCTTCGGTGATTCGGGAGCCGGAATTTTCGTCGGAGACCTACGATCTCGTGGTGAACGCCACGAGCCTCGGCCTCGAGCGCACGGATCCCCTGCCTCTGGCCATGGAGGCTGGCCGCTTTCGCTACGCCTTCGATCTGGTGTACGGTCCTGGAGGCACGGAGTGGACGCGGCACGCGTCAGCGGCCGGGATCGTCTCGATCGACGGTCTCTCCATGTTGTTGAACCAGGCCGTGCTGAGCCTCGAAAGATGGTTCGGCGAGCTGCCCGACCGGGAAGGGGTGGTGCGGGCGATGTGGAAGGAAGCCGGCGGCCCGGTGACCTCGTGACCTCCCTGCTTGGTTTCTTCGAAGCGATCGTGCCGTACGGATGTGCCATATGCCGCGCGGCCGTACCCTCCGAGGGACCTCCGCTGTGCCGTCTGTGCGCCTGCCGCGTGGTTCCCGTCCCGCCTCCCCTGTGTCCGCGTTGCGGACTCACTCGAGTCATATCGGTGTCCGGACCGGGCAAATGCTCGGAGTGCCATGGCTGGCCGCCCTCACTGGCGAAGGCGGCGTCCGCGTGCCTGCACGAAGGACCGGCGGCCGGGCTAGTGCGCGGCTTCAAGTATCGTGGGTGGACCGCCCTGGCTGACTACATGGGAGAGCTCATGTTGCCGGCGGCGCGACGCGTGGCGGGCGACGCGAGGCCCACCCTTGTCCCCGTGCCCCTCGCGCCGGCGCGCCGGCGCGAGAGGGGCTTCAACCAGGCGGAGCTTCTGGCCCAGGCGCTGGCTCGCCTCACGGACTGGCCCGTCGCACCGCTTCTCTGCAGGACTCGAGGAGGTCCGGCGTTGGCACGGCTCGGCCGACGGCAGAGAGTACAGGCGGCAGCGGGCGCCTACTCGGTCGATCCCGGTGCGCCGGCCCTCCTCGGGGAGCGGCGCGATGTACTGATCGTGGATGACGTGATCACCACCGGAGCGACCGGTGTGGCCTGCTGCGAGGCCCTCTGTGCCGGAGGTGCGGAGTGCCTCGGCGTCGTCAGTTTCGCACGCACCAACCCCCTCGTCGAACGTCCCTGATTCGAACGGGGGGACAGGACTTGTGCAGGACACTTCTCACGTGCAAGCTATGGCTTCTTCGACCCGGGTACCTTCAGACGGGAGTCAATCATATGTCGGTCAAGTTCGCAATCAACGGTTTTGGACGAATCGGGCGTAACATCCTGCGCCGGGCGCTGCAGCAGGGAATGGGCGAGCTGGATCTGGTCGCCATCAACGATCTGACGGACGCCGAGACGCTGGCGCATCTGTTCAAGTACGACTCGGTTCACGGGGTGTACGATGGACACGTCGAGGTGGACGGGAGCGCAATCGTGATCGACGGCGAGCGCTTCGACGTGCTTTCGGTCCGTGATCCAGCGGATCTCCCCTGGTCGGACCTGGGTGTGGATATAGTCTTCGAGGCCACCGGTCTATTCAGGAAGCGCGCCGACGCGTCGAAGCACCTCGACGCGGGCGCGAAGAAGGTCGTGATTACGGCTCCGGCCCCGGATCCGGATGTCACGGTGGTTCTGGGGGTCAACGGGGACGACTACGATCCTGCAACCCACCAGATCATCTCGAACGCGAGCTGCACGACCAACTGCGTGGCGCCCGCCGTCAAGGTGCTGGTAGACGAGTTCGGTTTCGAGAGCGGCTTGATGACGACGGTGCACAGCTACACCAACGACCAGCGAATCCTCGACCTGCCGCACAAGGATCTCCGACGGGCTCGGGCGGCCGCTGTGTCCATCATTCCGACGACCACGGGCGCGGCGAAGGCGACGGGCCTGGTGATTCCGGCCGTCAAGGGGAAGATCGATGGGATGGCGATGCGCGTTCCGACACCGAACGTGTCCATCGTCGACCTCGTGGCCAACGTCGGCAGGGACACCACCGCCGATGAGGTGAACGAGGCGTATCGGGGAGCCTCCACGGGGAGCCTCGAAGGGATCCTGGCGTACGAAGAGACCCCCCTGGTGTCGGTGGACTTCGTAGGGAACCCGCACAGCTCCATCATCGATGGCCTGTCGACATCCGTGATCGGCGGTCGGCTCGTGAAGGTGATCTCGTGGTACGACAACGAGTGGGCGTACTCCACCCGCTGTGTCGATCTGGCCCGGTACATCGGCCGGGGCCTCTGAGCCAGGAGGCGGGCGTGCTTCGCATGAACCTGGCGGACCTGGCGCCCTCCAATCTGGAGGGACGCCGGGTCCTGATCCGCGTCGACTACAACGTGCCGCTCTCCGAAGACGGGTCGGTTTCGGACGCCACTCGCGTGCGGGCGACCCTGCCGACGCTTCGGCACGTCCTGGAAGCAGGAGGCCGGCCCATCCTCATCTCGCACCTGGGGCGCCCCAAGGGCCAGGTCGTGCCATCGATGTCGCTGGCTCCGGTCGCCCCCATATTGGCGGAGCAGCTGGGTGCGCCCGTGCGGTTCGTACCTGCGACGGATACGGACCAGGCGATCCTCGCCAGTGAGAATCTGGGACGAGGCGAAGTCCTCCTGCTCGAGAACACTCGGTTTCTGGCGGGTGAGACCGCGAACGAGCCGGCCCTGGCTGAGCGATTCTCCCGACTCGGCGATCTGTTCGTGAACGACGCGTTTGGCAGCACCCACCGGGCCCACGCATCTGTGGTCGGAGTGACCGAGTACCTGAGACCCGCCGTGGCGGGTTATCTGGTGCAGCGAGAGCTCGAGGCCCTTGCCAGTTTGCGAGAGGCCGAGCGGCGGCCGTTCGTACTCATACTCGGCGGGGCTAAGATCGGTGACAAGATCGGGCTGTTGGAAGCGTTCCTCGGAAGCACCGATGCGGTTCTGATAGGCGGAGCGATGGCCAACACGTTCCTCGCGGCTATCGGCGCTCCCACCGGACGCTCCCTGGTTGAGGAGGAGGCAGTACCGATGGCGAGCCGATTCCTGGATATGGGTGGGGACAGGTTGCACCTCCCGACTGATCTGGTCGTTGCGGATCCGGCGGTTCTGGACGCGAGCGACTCCAGGGTCGTGGATGCAGGAGCGGTTCCGCCTGAGCTCGCGGCCCTCGATATCGGACCGGACAGCCGTGAGGCTTTCGCATCTGAGGTGAGTGCGGCCGGAACAGTGTTCTGGAACGGTCCCATGGGCCTGTTCGAGAAGCCCGGTTTCGACGAGGGTACGGCGGCGGTGGCGCGCGCCGCGGCGGAGTGTACGGCGGCCGGAGGGTTCACTGTGATCGGAGGAGGGGACTCGGCCGCCGCGATCCGGCAAGCCGGCCTGACCGACTCGATTTCCCACGTGTCTACCGGTGGCGGGGCCTCGCTGGAGTACCTGGCGCAGGGCACGCTGCCGGGAATCGAAGCCCTGGATCCAGCTTGAGGTATCATGCCTGATGACGAGAGGCCGATCTTCGCGGCCAACTGGAAGATGCACATGGGACCGGCGGAAGCGAAGGCCTTCGTGGGGACCTTCTCGGATCTGCATGCGGAGCGTGAGGGCGCGCGTGTCGTGTTCTTTCCACCATACCTCAGCGTCGCTGCGTTCCTCTCCGCCTCCGGTAGTCGACGCGACCTGGAGGTGGGCGTTCAGGACGTCCACCAGGAGGTCTCCGGCGCCCACACTGGGGCCGTTTCGGCTCTTATGGGCAGACAGGCGGGAGTTAGCTGGGCCCTGGCGGGCCACTCGGAGCGCCGCCGGGAGTTCGGGGACGATGACGAAAGGGTAGCTGCCAAGATTAGTAGAATCCTCGAGGCGAGTCTGCACCCGGTCCTGTGCGTGGGCGAGACACTCCAGGAGAGGGAGGCTGGTCAGCTGGACTCCGTTCTGTCACGTCAGCTCGCCACGGTTCTGGAGGGCCTGTCCCCGGAGGAGGCTGGACTCCTTACGTACGCCTACGAGCCGGTGTGGGCGATCGGGACTGGCCGAACCGCCTCGCCTGCAGACGCGGCCGAGGCGCACGGCATCGTCCGACGAGAGATCGCACGATGCGGCGGCTCGATGGACGCCCCCATTCTGTACGGCGGGAGCGTTAAGCCCGGCAATATCGAAGAACTTCTGGCGACCCCCGGTGTCGGCGGTGTCCTCGTCGGCGGGGCGAGCCTGGACCCAGATGGCTTTGCCTCCATATGTGCTGCGGGGATCTGACGGGCGGACGCGCATCGCCTACCTGATGACGTTGACTCCGTTCTCTGGGATGCCTAGTTTCGGATTCGGTGCGGGGCCATTACGGTGGCCCGCGCCTTTTTTGTCACACGCGGAAGAGGTGGAATGTATACGCTACTGATCGCACTGATCAGCGTCATCGCGGTCGTGCTCATTCTGATCATACTGCTGCAGTCAGGGAAGGGTGGAGGGCTTGCTGCCGAGTTTGGCGGCGCATCTTCATCGACCGATTCCTTCATGGGCGGTCGCCAGGCGGCCAACTTCCTGACTCGGGCCACGTGGATCGGTGGCGGAGCCTACCTCGCGCTCGCTCTTCTGCTGTCGGTCCTCTCGGCTCGGCAGTCTGCCCCCCCGGAGTCGATTCTCCGGGAAGAGTTCGGTCAGCCAGCAGCTCCTCCGTCGTCGATCCTTGAGACGGAAGGACAGGAGGCGCCTGCCGCTCCGGTCCCGGTCCAGACTCCGCAGGACGACGAATCGGGTGGAGAAGAGGAACCGGACGGCGACTGAGCCGAGGTAGGATCAGGAGCCCGCTGACACGGCGGGGTCCGGTTTGAAACGGCTGTCGTCGGGCGGCAGGTCCAGGTAGTCGACGAACCGGCCGTTGTCCACCTGATTCCCCAACCACTCGTCAAACCCGGACGCCGTGAGTCCTCGCGGGGCCTGACCCGACCTGGCGGTGCTGATGGCCAGGTCGTTTGCGTACTCGTTCTTTGGATGGTCGGCGTGTCCGCGTACCCACCGCCACTCCACCTGGTGTGTCGCTGCAATCGCCACGAGCCGGCGCCATAACTCCAGGTTCTCGATCTGGCCTCCCTTCCGGCGCCAGCCCCGGCGAGACCACCCGTGCACCCATTCTTTCATCCCGCGTACCAGGTACTGGCTGTCCGATGTGAAGACCACGTCGCAGCGAGTGCGGAGGGCCGACAGTCCCACGATGCCGGACATCAACGCCATGCGGTTGTTGGTGGTATCCGGATCGAAGGAGGCGAAATCCCTTCGGTACCACCCCTTGCGAGCATCGAACCGCTCGAGCATACCGGCGGCCGCCCCTGGCCGCGCGAGGTCCTGCCGCTGGTTGCCGAGGCACGATTCGTCCGCGTAGATATAGACCAGACTGGATGACATGATGCTCCGGGTGTTGGGAAGTGTCCCTAAACTCTAATTGGATGCCGGTGGTGACCCTGACGCAAGATCTTGACGGGTATCTACTCCTGGAGGATGGGGAGATCTGGTGGGGCAAGCTCGGTGGTGGCGAGACCGCTGCGGCCGGCGAGCTGGTCTTCACCACGAACCTCACGGGATACCAGGAAGTGCTTACCGACCCTTCGTTCGCAGGGCAGATCGTTGTGATGACCGCCCCCATGATCGGCAACTATGGTGTGACTCCGATCGACGAGCAGGCTCGGAAGCCCTGGGCCTCGGCGTTCGTGGTCCGGGAGCTGTCCAGGGTAACGAGCGGTTGGCGGGCAGTTGGCGGCCTGGACAGCTATCTGGCCGATCACGGAATCGCGGTTCTCGTGGGGACTGACACGCGGGCGATCACCCGGCACGTGCGGGAGCGGGGAGCCATGCGTTCGCTCATCGCCCCCGCCTCACTCCCGGTCGAGGAAGGCATGAAGCGCCTGACCGCGCACCCGCGCATGGAGGGTCTGGACCTGGCAACCGAAGTGTCTACCACTGAGCCCTATTCGCTTGAGGCCAGGGGGACCGAGAGGGGACTCGTCGTATGCCTGGATTACGGGGTCAAGCTCAGGAGTCTCGAGCTGATATCGGCGGAGGGCTACCGGATCGAAGTACTTCCGGCGGGCACGGCGCCGCCCGAGATCCTGGCGAAGCGTCCTACTGGGGTGTTCGTGTCGAATGGTCCGGGTGACCCGGCGGCAGTACCTCGGGCATCGGAAACCGTACGGGCGGTGAGTGATGCGGGTGTGCCGGTATTCGGAATCTGTCTCGGTTGCCAACTGGTGGCGCGCGCGTTCGGTGGTCGCACGTACAAGCTTCCCTACGGCCACAGGGGAGGGAATCACCCCGTCCGTAACCTGGAAACGGGGGCGGTGGAGATCACGTCGCAGAATCACGGGTTCGCGATCGCCGAGGAGAACGGTTTCGCGGAAGGAGCCGACGAGCTCAAAGTGACGCACCGGAACCTCAACGACGGCACCGTAGAAGGCCTTTCGCACGTGTCTCGCCCGGTGTTCGCGGTGCAATTCCATCCCGAGGCGGCGCCCGGTCCGCACGACAGCCGGCACCTTTTCGCGCGGTTCGTGGAAGCGATGTGCGCAACTTCCGCTGTGGCAACCGGTTGACACGGTTTCTCCTACCACGCTAGTTTCCACCGATCTGGAGGCGCCGCGCGGACGAGGTGACTCGCCCCGGATCGCGGGCGCATCCACCACATGGAGGCTCATCTCCACACGTGGGAGCCAGTTAGCGTGCACCGGCGCATGACGGTTCTCAGCATTGTTCTGCTTCTAGCGTTCTTCGCGATCGGCGCCGGCGTCGTCGTGCGCCTGATACTCGGCGGCCCCCTGGTGTCGCGCGATCGCATCGCCGTCCTTCCGGTGTACGGTGTCATCGAGTCCGACGCGGCGTTCATGAAGAACCTCGTGGAGTTTCGTGACGATGAATCCGTGCGGGGATTCGTGATCGAGATCCGTTCGCCGGGCGGTTTGGCGGGGACGGCTCAGAGCATGTACTCCGAGCTCGCGCGCCTGCGGGACTCGGACGACCGGCCGGTCGTAGCGTGGATCGGAGAAGTCGGCGCGTCCGGTGGCTACTACGTGGCGCTCGGAGCGGACAGCATCCTGGCTCTTCCCAGTTCCATCACCGGGTCCATCGGCGTGATCATGGAGTTCCCGAATGCCGAGGAACTGCTGCGAAAGGCCGGCGTGGGCCTGGAGGTTGTCAAGAGCGGGGAGCTGAAGGACATGGGATCACCCGTCCGCGACATCACGGAGGAGGAGAGGCGGGTGCTGCAAGAGCTCGTAGACGACGTCTACGAGCAGTTCGTGTCCGCGGTTAGCGAGAATCGTGGAATGGAAAGGGCCAGCGTTCTCGCCCTGTCCGATGGCAGGGTGATGTCAGGCGCCCGCGCGGCTGAGCTTGGTCTCGTGGATCGCACGGCGACTCTGGCTGAGACCCTGAATATGGTGGGTCGCATGACTGGACTGGGGGATGATCCGCGCACCGTGCGACCGCTGGAGCGAAGACTGGGATTCTGGGATGTGGTTCGTGGGGTCGAGGAGTCGAGGCTGCACTCGCTTGTGAGGCGCATTCTCGACCGGTCCTTCATGGGTCCGCGACTCCGTTATCAATGGCCGTGATCTTTGGAGCTGGGCCGGAACACCATCCACCGGCAAGGGGGGATTCACATGACCAAGGCTGATCTCGTCGAACAGGTACACGAAGCGATCGGACCCGGCGTGACCAAGAAGGACTGTGCGGCAGTGATCGACGCCTTTCTGAATGCGGTGAAGCAGTCGATCGCGAACAGAGAGCACATCGAGATCCGGGGCTTCGGGACCTTCAAAGTGAGGAATCGACGGCCGAGGATCGCGCGGAATCCGAGAACGGGCGAATCGGTGACCGTGCCGGCGCGGGCCGTGCCCATTTTCAAGCCGTCCCGTCTGTTCAAGAAACAGGTCGAAGACGCCTTCTAGTCCGCGACCGATCGCTCACCGCGGCCGCCTCCACAGTGGAGGTGGCCGCCCGCGGGCGCTTCAGGAAAAGAACGTCCTGACGCGGGCGAGGCCTTCGGCCAGGTCCTCATCCGATACCGCGTAGTTCAGTCGGAGGAAACCGGGAGTGCCGAACGGCTCGCCCGGGACCGTGGCCACTCCGGCCTCCGTGAGCAGCTGCTCCGCGACGATCATTGAGTCGGACGTGCCCGTGAGCCGCGCGTATACGTAAATCGCCCCCGCAGGTACCCGTACCTCGAGCCCGGGCACTCCCGCCAGAGCATTTACCGCCGTATCTCGTCGGCGACGAAGGATATCACGAAAACCCCTGATGATGTCGTCGCGCTCGGGAGAGGCGAGCACCGCGGCGGCTGCGTGTTGGGACGGACCCGCGGCGCCCGAGGTGGTCTGGCTCTGAAGGGCGGACATCTTTTGTACGACCTGCTCGGGGGCCACGGCATACCCGATTCTCCAGCCAGGCATGGAGAAAGCTTTAGATACTCCGTCCAAATGCACCACGAGGTCACGTTCGTGGGGCACGTCGCAGATCGAAGGCGCCGAGTCTCCCTCGTAGTACAACCGGCGGTAGATCTCATCCGAGACGATCCACACATCGTTCGCGGCAGCCCAGGCCGCGACTTCGGCCATGAGATCCCGCTCGTACACGTCGCCGCTCGGATTGCTCGGCGAATTCAGGAAGAGCCCTCGGGTGGCGGGCGACTTCAGACGCTCCAGGTCCGAGACGTCGATGCGGAAGCCACTCGCCCAGTCGGGCCGAACGACCACCGGCGTCGCTCCCGAGAGCCCTACGATCGCCAGATACGTGGGCCAGTACGGCGCGGGAACGAGGACTTCGTCTCCACTCTCGAACAGGCAGTAAGAGACGTTGAACAGGGCCTGCTTCACGCCGGCCGAGATTAACACGTTCGCGGGCTCGACCCGGGCATGAGTGGTCGTCGCACTTACGTAGGAAGCCACCGCCGCCCGGAGCCCGGGTATGCCTGGAGTGGGCGGGTATCCGGCCTTTCCCGATCGGACGAATTCCACGCCAGCCTCGATCCCGACCTGTGGAGTGGGGAAGGACGGCTCCCCCGCGGACAGGTCGATGACCGACTCGCCGGCGGCGCGCATCTGCTTGGCCCGGGCGCTGATGGCGAGAGTGGCAGAAGGGACGAGGGAAGCTACGTTCCTGGAGAACTGCATGTGGCGCTCTCGGGTCCGGATGATTGTTGGAGATCCAGCCTCGCACTAGTTTCGAGGCAGCGTGACGTCGGGGGCGGAACACACGTCGCTCCACGGAAGCGAATGTTATTGAAGGCGCGGGGACGACGTCAAGATCGGCTTCTTGAGAGTGATACATGATCAGAGACACCACCACACGCCTGGCTCCTGAACAGGTACTGAACGGAGCCCGGCGGTTCTTCACGGCCGAGGATTCGCTGTCCCCGGCGACCGTCGTGGACGAGAGCGACCGGCACGTGACCGTCGCCACCTTCCGGAGCCGACTCGCGATTTCGGTCTGGACGGATGAGGAGGGCGGAGGGACCAGGGTGCGCGTGAGCACGCTGCGCCGGCAGGATGCCGTCGGGCGGTTCTTGTCGTGGCTCGAGACGGTGGATCCGGCTGGGTGACGGGTCGGTTCGAGGTCGACGTCTTTCTGTTCGGGAGACATCGGGAGTTGGCGGGCGCCGCCGTGATCTCAGTCGAGTTGGCGGCGGGCGGGACAGTGGCCGATCTGCGGAGGACCCTGAGCGGACACCCTTCGCTGGGAAGTGCAGTGGAAGGTTCCGCCGTCGCCCTGAACAGGAGGTACGAGCCCGACGATTCTCCGGTTGTCGCCGGAGACGAAGTCGCGGTCATTCCTCCTGTGGCGGGTGGTTGACCGTGGCCCGGTCACCAGCCGCGAGATCGGCGTCGGATGGCGTCGTGGTTGCCGAAGTCACGGAAGACGAGCTGGACGGAGCCGATCTGCTGCGGCGCATGGGCAGCACGTCCGACGGCGCGGTGATCGTGTTCGAAGGAAGGGTTAGAGATCACAACTCAGGACGCTCGGTCGCGTGTCTGCACTACGACGCGTACCGCGAGATGGCGGACGAGGTACTGCGCGACATAGTCCGGGAGGCGATTCAAGACACCGGGGTGTCCGCGATCGGAGTGCGTCACCGGGTCGGCAGCCTGGGGCCACGGAGCGTTAGCCTCGTGGTCGCCGTGTCGGCCGCCCACCGGCGACCGGCGTATGAGGCTTCGGCCTACGTGATAGAGGAGCTCAAGAGGCGCCTTCCACTGTGGAAGAGGGAAGAGTACGGCGATGGCACGAGCCAGTGGTTGGATGGCCAGATGCCGCCAGTCGGCTCAACGGACGCAGGACCGGAGCCGGAGCGGAGGGGCGAATGACGGTGGAGCAGGGTGCTCACTCGATGCAGGATCAGTTCGGACGTCGGATCGACTACCTGCGTATCTCGGTCACTGACAAGTGCAATCTCCGCTGCACCTACTGCATGCCGGTGCAGGGGCTCGATTGGATCGACCGGGGCGAGTTCCTGACGTACGAGGAGATCGCCGACGTCGTCCGCCAGATGGCCGGGCAAGGGTTGAGCCGGGTACGGCTTACGGGTGGTGAGCCGCTCGTCCGGCGTGACCTTCCGGATCTCGTTCGCATGCTCGCGCTGATCCCGGGAATCGAGGACATCGCGGTGTCGACGAATGCGGTGCTCCTTCCTCAGTTCGGCCGCGAGCTCAGGGAGGCGGGTGTCAGCCGGCTGAACGTGAGCCTCGACACCCTGCGCAGGGACCGATTTCGCGATGTGGCACGGCGCCCGGAGCGGTTCTTCGATGCCACTATCGAGGGGATCGAGGCCGCCGAGCGATTGGGGTTCACGCCCCTCAAGATCAACACGGTGCTCATGCGGGGCCTGAACGACGACGAGATCGAGGACTTCGCCGCCATCACGAGAGAGCGCCCGTGGCACGTGCGCTTTATCGAGCTGATGCCGACGGGGGACAACCTTCACCTTTCAGAGCGCTTCCTGCCCACGGACTCGGTTGTCCGGCGCTTGCGGGCGATCGGGGATCTGCGCTCCGCCAGCGGGCCCATCGGAAACGGACCGGCCACCTGCTTCCGGTTCGACGGAGCTCCGGGCACGGTCGGGTTCATCGCGCCTCTGTCCCACAACTACTGCGATAGCTGCAACCGGATGCGCCTGACGGCGGATGGTAAGCTGAGAACCTGCCTGTTCGGTACGCACGAGGTGGATCTGAAAACGCCGCTACGCGCCACGGGAGATATTCTACCCGCCGTCCGGACGGCCCTGGCCGGGAAGCCGGAACGACACCTGCTGCAGCTCGGAACTGCACGCGGCAGTGGCGGCCTGAGGGCCCTGAGCCAGGTAGGTGGCTGAAGGCGCAACCGGCGGTTGCGCTTCGACGTAGGCACGGTAGGTTGAGTTAGGGGAGTGCTGGCGGCGTGTCCCCCGCGGCGCCCGCTTTCCCGAACGGCAAGCCCCAATCCAACCTTTCCACTCAAGGACGGTCACCGTGGACAAGATAACCGTAGTCGGAGCCGGTCACGTCGGTGCGACGGCCGCGCAGCGGATCGCCGAGCGAGAGCTGGCGGGCGTCGTCGTGCTGGTCGACATTCTGGAAGGCGTGCCGCAGGGCAAGGCCCTCGACCAGTGGGAGTCGGCGCCTGTGGAGGGCTTCGACACCATGGTCATGGGAGCCCAGAGCTACGAAGAGACTGCAGGGTCGGGTGTGTACGTCGTCACCGCCGGATTGGCTCGGAAGCCAGGCATGAGCCGCGACGACCTGGTGCAGAAGAACACGGCCATCATCCGGAGCGTTTCAGAGGAAATCGCGCGTTACAGCC
Organism: Gemmatimonadota bacterium; assembly: GCA_039585235.1. GTDB lineage: Bacteria > Gemmatimonadota > Gemmatimonadetes > Palauibacterales > Palauibacteraceae > Benthicola. The sequence continues at coordinate 39,862 of JBDGWG010000003.1, forward strand.
CGGACTCCATCATCGTGATGGTCACGAACCCTCTGGACGTAATGGCCTACGTGGCCAAGGCAGTAACAGGCTTCCCGCGCGAGCGAGTCATCGGCATGGCGGGGATTCTCGATACTGCAAGGTTCCGGAGCTTCATCGCCATGGAGCTGGATGTCAGCGTCGAGGACATTCAGGCGCTGGTCCTCGGTGGCCACGGCGACAGCATGGTGCCGATCGTCAGCACGGTCAGCGTGGGCGGCATCCCTCTCACTCAGCTTCTGAGTGCGGATCGGATCGAGGCACTTGTGCAGCGCACGCGCAAGGGAGGCGGCGAGATCGTGAAGCTGCTGGGAACGGGATCGGCCTACTACGCTCCATCTGCCGGCGCCGTACAGATGGTCGAAGCGATAGCAAGAGACAAGAAGAGGGTTCTGCCGTGCGCCGCGTGGCTCGAAGGGGAGTACGGTCTTGACGGGCTCTTCCTCGGCGTGCCCTGCAAGCTGGGAGCCGACGGGCTCGAGGGCGTGATCGAGGTAGAGCTGTCGGGCGCCGAGCGCGAGGCCCTCGGAGCTTCTGCGGAGGCCGTGCGCAGCACGATGGAGCTGGTCCAGCTCTGAGCCGTCTGCCTAGAGGCCCCGCTGGCTGGCTTCCTGACTCGCGGGACCGCGCCCCGCGCGGGCGCGGTCCCGCCCCCGGGCGATGACGTATCTCGAGTTCCTCGGTCGGTGGTACAACGTCGCATTCCTGTTGGCCGGCGCAGGCGGCCTGGTCTGCGCGTTCTGGGGCAGGCTCCGGGGGCGGGATCTGTTTCGGCCAGCGGCCACGCTCGTGGTCACGTCGTTCACCGGTCTCACCTGCAACGGCACGATCCACGACCTGGGACTCGGTTCACCGGCTTCCCGGTTTCCCTACGTCCTCGTCGGGTCTGCGGCTGCGGGATGGTTGGCCGGCCGATGGCTGTGGCGATTCCGGGCACGCCATTTCCGCTCGATCTCGGCGGTGCGGTTCAACCGGCCGGGGCACGAGGGGGTCGAGGCCCGGCTGGTCACACGCCGCGCCGGGCCGGAATCGGGCTCGGGGAGAGCCCAGTGGCAGGACGGCGACGGAACGCTGCACATCGTACACGTCCATACGGCGGGTGAGGAGATCGGCTTCGGACGTCGCGTTCGCTTGAGCCGCTTCGACCCGGACGTCGAGTCCTACCTGGTAACGGCCTTGCCACGTCGCCGGCGGGCTGATCACTCCTCCAACGCCGCTTCACCCGTGTGACCGTCCGGCCACTGGGGTCGTCTTTGGGGCGAACTGCCTCGACTGAAAGCGAGGACCGGCTCGACCGGTCGGAAAACGGAGGAACCCCCAAATGAAGACACGACTGCGGATTCTGATGCTGGCCGCACTGGTAGCCGGTGGGGCCGTGGGCTGCGATGAGAGCTCGACCGAGCCCTTATCCGGCGACCCTTTGACCGAGCTCGGTGTCAACGCGGACATGGAGCTCCAGGTCGTCGGAGACGCTGACCTGGCCGAGGTCCTGATCGACGACATGTCGCTCTCGATGGCGACGCCGATGGACGGACCTCCGTTCGGTTCCGGGCGCGAGTGCTTCCGGGACGCCCGCCAGCTGCTGCGCGACGGAGACGAGGATGCGGCCCGCACACAGGCACGTGAGTGCCGGATGAACCTGGTTCGTGCCATGCTGGAGCGGCACGGTGAGGCGGCGCTCGACGAGCTGTTCGGTCGCGTGGAGAGCCTCGTCGAGAGGATAGGGGAGGCCAGCGATGAGTTCGCCCGACTTGCCGACCTCGAGGCGAAATTGCAGGAGCTGCTCGGGGAAGCGTATGCCCTGCGCGACGGAGGAGACCTCGCGGGGGCGGGGGAGCGTCTGGTGCTGGCTCTCCAGATCGCGGACCGGATGCGGCACCGGCACCCGGACTTCGACCGTGATCCCGCGGCGGTGGCCCGGCTCGCGATGGCTCGCAGTGGAGAGGCGATTCGCCTCGCCGAGAGACTGATCCTGGAACCGACCCTGAAGCAGGAAGTGCTGCTCTTCCGAGCGGCCGAGCTGCGGCGGCGTGCGCAGTTCTCCTTCGAGCACGGCTGGTACCGTCGTGCAGTGGCGCAGGCACACCGGGCAGAGCAACTGTCCCTGGTGGCCGTCCTGAACGGTGAGCGTCCTACGGTGGAGGATGCCGAGCGACTGCTCGCTCTCGCGGATGAGATGATCGCCAGCGCACAGGCAGCCATAGGTGACGCTCCGACGGAGGCGCAGCAGAGGATTCTGGAGCACGCCATCCGTCTGAGAAACCGTGGGGCGGAGGCGATCAATATGTGGCAGTGGCGGGGTGTGGGACTGCTATGGCGCTCCGCGGTCACGGCGGCTGTACTCATTCCGGACGCTACCCCGACGGATTCCGCCTAGTCGAGGGCGAAACGACAGCCCGGGAAGTCAGGTCTGGAAGCGAAGAGGGGGCGGCGCCACGCGCCGCCCCCTCCGATGTATGGAACCATGCCTACGGGGAGCGTCTCAGGTGATCGGAAGCTCCGAGTCGCGTAAGGCCCGGGTCACCGTCAGGTCCGGGCGGGCGGCCAGATCGAGAGTATCAGGCGCATCGATCCGCTTCCAATCCGCGTCCCACACCAGCTCCACCTTGGGGCGGAGGAGGTTCGACGGGTCGGTCGCCACGACGCGTCCGATCTCACCGGAGCTGATTTGCACGTAGCTGTCCAGCGGGAACGCCGAGATCTCGTTGACCAGGGCTGAGACCACCTGCGGGGCGAAGTATTCCTCCTGCATGCCGACTACGCGCTCCAGGGCCTCCAGGGCCGTGAAGGGTGATCGGTACGTGCGCGGGTGGGAAAGAGCTTCAAACACGTCCGCCACGCCGAGGATCCTGGCGATCGGGTCAATATCCCCGTCGAGCATGCCATAGGGGTAGCCCTGACCACGGGCCCTTTCGTGCTCCTGGAGCACGGCCCGTTTCAGCCACTCGCAGCGTGGTGCACAGCGCTCCAGGATCTCCGCCCCGTACACCGGATGTTGCCGGAGAGCCTCCCGTTCCCGCTCGGACCAGGCTCCCTGGTTGCGGAGCATCTCCCGTGGCAGTCGCGCCATTCCGATGTCATGGAGCAGGCCGGCATGTATGACATCGACGGTGTCCTGGACGTCCGCCACCATTCCGAGGGAGATCTTGCCCCCAAGCACGGCTACGTTCACGCAATGGCTGGCCAGGTCATAGCTCTCGTGCGGCTGCAGGCTGCGGTTGACTAGTCCGTTGTCACGCAGGAGGTCAGTGTGCATCCGTTCCGCGAGCGGGCGACCTCGGTCGATATCCGCGTCCTCCCCCTCGCGAATCAACGCGAGCGTCTCCTCCACGTACTCCCGCGCTTCCTCGTACAGGCTGTTCGGGGCAACGGGGCCGGGCGAGCGGGCGCGAACCTGTCGATCGCCGGACGCGCCTAGCGCCGTGGATGCCCGGCGAGCCAGTTCGGCAAGAAGCGTCGGGTCGACGGTGGTGAGCACGAGATCGTCCGCTCTGAGCTCCTCGGAGAGCTGTTTCAGGCTGTCCGCATATCGCGCGGCCCCGGGGAACCGCTCGAGCGCTTCGCGCAACTCCGGCGTCAGCTCGGGTTCCCCGAGCAGCACGACCAATCTCCGGTCCCCGGGTTCGCCCATTTCGTCGCTCATTTTGTTCTTTCCAGCGTCGGTTTCGGTTCTCTCTACGGTGCTTGGCCGATGTACGTGTCCGGGCCGAATAGTGCAAGTTCCGGGCTCGCGCGGCGCCCCGCCGGACTACATGTTGACGCATGCATAGAAGATTCCTGCTTCTCGGGGCGATCTCGGCGTTCGTCGGCGTAGCGGCGGGGGCCTTTGGTGCACACGGTCTGGAGTCCCGACTGGCGACCGAGTCGGTTGCGGTCTACGAGACCGGAGTGCGTTACGAACTGATTCACGCTGTGGCACTCCTGTTCACCGGATTGGCAGTAGACCGGCGTCCGCGAACTCGGCGTCGTGACTCCCGTGGGCGGAGTATGCTTCCTTCTCGGCTGGGCTCTCGCGATCCTGGCCGGGACGCGCTCTGCCTGCGCCGATCATCGCTACGACGCGACGCGGGGCCGCGGGGGTAAGTGAAGGATCACAGCCGCGGAGGCGTTACTCCGGTCTGGCCCTGGTACTTGCCCTTCTTGTCTGCGTAGCTCGTCTCGCATGCCTCGTCCGACTCGAAGAAAAGCACTTGTGCGATGCCCTCGTTTGCGTAGATCCTGGCGGGAAGGGGAGTGGTGTTGCTGATCTCCAGGGTCACGTGGCCCTCCCACTCGGGCTCGAACGGCGTGACGTTCGTGATGATGCCGCACCGTGCGTAGGTACTCTTTCCCACGCAGATCGTGAGGACGTTACGCGGTATGCGGAAGTACTCCACCGATCGGGCGAGCGCGAAAGAGTTCGGCGGCACGATGCAGACGTCACCCTTGTACTCGATGAAAGAACGCTCGTCGAAATGCTTCGGGTCTACGACCGGCGAAAGGGCATTGTGGAAGATCCGAAACTCGTCCGAAACGCGCATGTCGTATCCGTAGCTGGACAGCCCATACGAGATCACTCCCTTCCGGACCTGGTTCTCCGTGAACGGCTCGATCATTCCTTGCTCACGCGCCAGACGTCGAATCCACCGGTCGGCCTTGATCATAGTCTGTCTCTTCCTATTCCCCTGGGCAGATTTCCGCCAAGAGTTCCTCGACGGTCGCCGCGATCTCCGTCGCCCGCTCCTCTGGAACCGAATGTCCGCAGCCCGAAGACAGCTGGAAGGTGCCTCCCAGGCGGTCAGCCCACCTGCGCGCCGAGTCCGGGCGCACGCGTCGGTCCTCAGAGCCCGCTACGACGCTGACCGGCATGCCGGCGCGCCGGCCCCAGCGTTCCAGCTCAGCCGGATCCCAGTCCGACAGAATCCGTGGCAGCCCGGCGGCCCGGCCAGCGTCACGCCACGGGTCGGCGTATCGGGCGATCAAATCTGCTGAAATCGCGCTCCGGTCGGCGAACACGCGCCGGACGAGCATATAGCGCGTGAGCGGCCGGCGGAAGAGCCTCACAGCCGGCGAAACCCAGGTCCGCACAGTTAAGTGTCGCAGGGCGGCCAGTAGCGCTGGACGTGTCAGGTCCGGCGTCACGGGATTGACCAGCAGAAGGCCTCGGGCGTTGACCTGGGACGCGGCGGCAATTGCGATCGCCGCTCCGTGAGAGTGTCCGGCGAGCAATGGACGGGCCACCCCCACGGCGGACAGAACAAGGCGCAGCCGCCGAACCTCCGACACCAGGTCATATCGGGCGTTCGGGGACGCATCCGACTCCCCGCGACCCAGCAGGTCGACGAGCAGGAACCTTCGGCGGTGGGCCAATCGCTCGGCTACTGGCAGCCAGGTCGCCCGATTCGCGCTCAGGCCGTGCAGGCACACGACAACCGGGCGAGCCTCTTCAGGTCCCCGGAACTCTGCTGCCATTCGACCATCGGGCGTGCGGACCCGGATGACCTCTTGTCCCGGAACGCCTGCCATGCTCTCTTGTGTCACACGGCCCCGCAAGCTACTTGTCGACCTGCCGGAAACGCTTGAAATGACAGCAGAATAGCGTGTTCTATGGGGCCGCGCTCGTGTTCTTGACGCCTCGTCGCAGACCGGGCTATTATCGGCGCGATTCGTGAACAAATTCACAAACGGCCTGGACAGGCGATGAAGCAGGCATACCTCGGCGTCGTGGTACTGTTCGTAGTCGGCTTGCTCACCTCGGGCATGTTCCTCTTGCTATCCCACCTGGCGAGCGCCTATCGGCCTACGGCCGTCAAGGCGATGCCGTATGAGTCCGGGATCGACCCCCTGGGTGACACGAGGGAGCGGTATTCAGTCAAGTTCTACATTGTGGCGATGCTGTTCATCGTGTTCGACATCGAGACGATCTTCTTCCTGCCCTGGGCCGTGATCTTCCGAGACCTTGGACTCTTCGGATTCATCGAGATGTTCATCTTCATCTTCGTCCTCGCCGTGGGGCTGGCCTACGCGTGGAAGAAGGGTGCGCTGGAGTGGGACTGACGAATGGCCGATGAGCGAAGGAGGCTTCCGACAGTAGACCCGACGGGCGGGGACATGGACACGGGAGTTCCCGCGTCGTGGATCACTACCAAGGTAGATGCGGTCGTCAACTGGTCGCGTCGTAATTCGCTGTGGCCGATGCCGCTCGGAACGGCGTGTTGCGCTATCGAGATGATGGCATCGGCGGGCTCCAAGTACGATATCGCTCGCTTTGGTGCCGAGCGTTTTTCGTTCAGTCCGCGCCAGGCCGACCTCATGATCGTGGCGGGACGCGTGACCTACAAGATGGCGCCGATCCTCAGGCGGATCTGGGACCAGATGCCGCAGCCCAAGTGGTGCATCTCTATGGGGGCGTGCGCCAGCTCGGGCGGGATGTTCGACAACTACACGATCGTGCAGGGGATAGACCAGATCGTACCGGTCGATGTCTACGTTCCGGGGTGTCCGCCGCGGCCGGAGAGCCTTCTGTACGGCCTCATGATGATTCAGGAGAAGATCAAGGGAGAGTCCGTGTTCAACGCGGTCCACCGGGACGAGAGCCCGGACTCCGTGGGCCAGCCAAACCTGCCGCCGGAGGCGATCGAGCTCGTGGCGCAGCCGTTCGGAAACTCCACACGGCAGAATCGAATCAGCGGTGTCGAGCGTTCCTCAGCCGTTTTCCGTCCCAGAGATCGCCGCGAGCGTCTCCTGGAGCACGAGGACTGAGCCATGTCTTCAGCCGTTACACGACCAGTACCCGACCTTGTGATCGGCGCGGAGCTGCCCGCTGACCCGGAGCAGGATCCGTCGGTCGGGGCGCTGCGGAACCGGTTCGGCGAGGCGATCCGCGAGGTCCGCAGCGATGCGGTCGGCACGCCGGTGATCACGATTGAACCGGCTCGAGTCCACGAGACGCTGCACTTCCTGAAGACGGAGCCAGGTCAGGAATACGACCTGCTGCTCGACGTGATGGGCGCTGATCCGGGCGGCGGCCTGGTGATCCAGGTGTGGTACCAGCTGTGGTCCCTGAAGCGCGGTCGCCTCCTGCGGCTCCTGGTACTCCTGCCGAGGTCGGAGCTGTCCGTCCAGAGCGTCGCGGACCTGTACGGAGCGGCCGATTGGCTCGAGCGCGAAGTCTACGACATGTACGGTGTGCAGTTCGACGGGCATCCCGACCTCCGACGCATCCTGATGCCGGAGAACTATGACGAGGGATTTCCGCTCAGGAAGGACTTTCCGCTCCGCGGTCGCTTTACGCGGTCCGAGCAGGTCCGGCGGGCCCTCAATCGGTCGACGGAAGATGTTTATGCGCGCGAGGAGCTCGCGCTGGCCGGCGCTCTGGAAGTGGACCCTCACTCGCCGGACATCGACGCTCCGGATGAGTCGGACGGGGAGGATCATCTCGGCGGCCAGAAGATGGTCATCAACATGGGACCGCAGCACCCAGCGACGCACGGCGTGCTTCGTCTCGTGTTGCAGCTGGACGGCGAGACTGTCATCCGCTGCATCCCTCACATTGGCTACCTCCATACGGGTTTCGAAAAGACGTGCGAGTACCGCGAGTGGAACCAGGTGATCCCCTACACGGACCGGATGGACTACCTGGCGCCCATGCTCTACAACATCGGCTACGTCCAGGCCGTCGAGAGCCTGCTCGGTCTTGAGATCACGTCCCGGTGCCGCGTCGTGCGCCTCATCCTGAGTGAATTGAACCGGATTCTCGGTCACCTGCTGTGGTTGGGCACAGGGGCGATGGACATCGGCGCGACGACGGTGTTCCTGTATACGTTCCAGGAGCGCGAGCGTATCTACAATCTCCACGAGGCCTATTGCGGCGGACGAATCACCACTTCAGTGACCCGTGTCGGAGGCATGCTCGCGGACCTGCCCGCCGGGTGGCTCGAGGCCTGCCGGGAGTTCGTCAACGGCCTGCCTGCGACCCTCGACGAGGCCGAGCGACTGCTCACGCGAAACTCGATCTGGCAGGCTCGGATGATCGACGTCGGGGTGATCGACGCCGAGACCGCTCTGGACCTCGGGCTCACGGGGCCGAACCTTCGGGGCAGTGGCGTGGCGTACGACGTTCGGAAGGCTCGTCCCTACCTCGGATACGATGAGTACGACTTTGACGTGCCCGTGGGCGAAGTGGGCGACACGTACGATCGCTACCTTGTGCGCCTGGAGGAAATGCGCCAGAGCGCGAGGATCATCCAGCAGGCCCTGGACAGGGTGCCGGCCGGCCCGATCAACGTACAGGACCCGGCCGTGATCCTGCCCGACAAGAGCGAGGCGATGTCCTCGATCGATGCGATGATCTCTCACTTCAAGCTCGTTATGGAGGGCCTGCAGGTTCCGGCGGGCGACGTGTGGTACTCGATCGAGGCCACGAAAGGCGAGCTCGGCTTCGGGCTCATTTCCGACGGTGGGTCCAAGCCCGTTCGTTGCCGGTTCCGCGGTCCGTCGTTCGTGAACCTCGCCTCGCTGCCGCACCTGGTGGAAGGCGGGCTCGTGTCAGACGTCATCGCGTGCAATGCGTCGATCGACATAGTCCTGGGCGAGATTGACAGATGACCGATTCCGGGGATCAAGTGAACAAACCCATGCACCCGGCGGCGGCGAGCTCACAGCCTTTCCAGGTAGCGGATATCAGGCCGACCGAGCGGCTGTTTGAGGATTCCGAGGGTCGCGACCGCCTGGAGAAGGCCGTGAGCCGATATCCGGAGAAACGGGCGGCCCTCCTGCCGATGCTCGGTTACGCCCAGGAAAGAAACGGCTGGGTTTCGGACGAGAGCATGGAGGAAATCGCGGACGCGCTGGATCTCACCCCCGCCTACGTCCGATCGGTGGCCACCTTCTACACGATGTATCACAAGCACCCGGTCGGTCGCCACCTGATCCAGGTGTGCACCTGCATCTCGTGTCACCTGCTGGAGGCCGAGGAGGTGTTCGAGCGCTTCCTTGCGGAGACCGGCACACGGGCCGGTGAGATCTCGGCGGACGGAAAGTACACCGTGATCGAGGCGGAATGCCTCGGCGCGTGTGGATTTGCCACGGCGGTCCAGGTCAACGATCGCTATTTCGAAAACGTGACGCCGGATCAGGTTCCGGCGATCCTGGACGAATTGGACTAGGCGGGCGACAACCGATGGGGTACCCGTACAGCCACGATCTGGAAACAAGCACACTCCTCTCCCGCCACTTCGGGGATGAGAAGGCGCGTACGCTCGCCGGTTGGAGAGAGCTGGGCGGCTACGCGACGCTCCCGGAGGCGCTGGAGATGGAGCCCGACAGGATCACCGAAGTGGTGAAGAACTCGGGATTACGCGGACGGGGAGGCGCCGGCTTCCCCACCGGCGTGAAGTGGAGCTTCATGCCGCAGGAACCGGACGGTCCCCATTACCTGTGCTGCAATGCGGACGAGAGTGAACCGGGGGCCTTCAAGGATCGGGAGATCCTCCGTTGGGTGCCGCACCTGTTGATCGAGGGATGTCTGATCGCCGCCCGTGCCATCCGGGCCCAGCACGTCTACATCTACGTGCGCGGGGAGTTCTTCCCGTTCAGCGGAATCCTGCGCGATGCCGTCGTTGAGGCCTACGAAGGCGGTTACGTTGGGGAGAACATCCTCGGCAGTGGCTGGAGCTGCGACGTAACCGTCCACCTCGGGGCTGGGGCGTACATCGCGGGTGAAGAGACCGGACTCATGAGCTCGCTGATGGGCGGGCGCGCCGAGCCGTGGATCAAGCCTCCGTTCCCGGCGCAGTCCGGAGCGTTCGGGCGGCCGACGACGGTGAACAACGTCGAGACCCTGGCGGCCGTGCCCATGATCCTGCAGGAGGGGGCCGACTGGTACCGTCAGTGGGGAACCGAGAAGAGCCCGGGCACCAAGCTGTGGTGCTGCTCCGGCCACCTCGTCAGGCCCGGCACCTATGAGCTTCCTCTAGGCATCGCGCTCAAGAACGTGGTCTACGATGTGTGCGGTGGCGCGCCGAACGGAAAGAAGATCAAGGCGGTCATTCCCGGAGGGTCATCCACCGCGATGCTGACGGCCGACGAGCTGGACTGCGAGAGCACGTACGAGGGAATGATTGAAGCCGGTACGGCGCTCGGAACGGCCTCGCCCATCGTCATGAACGAAGATACGAACATCGTTCGGGCGATGCGCCGCATAGCCCAGTTCTATGCCCACGAGTCATGCGGGCAGTGCGTGCAGTGCCGCGAGGGCACATCCTGGACCGCGGAAATCCTTCACCGGATCGAGGGAGGGGAGGGGACGCCCGAGGATATCGACACCCTGTACCACCTGTGTGAGCAGATGACGGGTCGCACGATCTGCCCACTGGCGGACAGCGTCGTTTTCCCTTTGCGCTCCTCGCTCGACAAGTTCCGGGACGAGTACGAGGCACTGATCAGAAGTTGAGACACGAGCCATATCGAGGAATCGCCGACGGATGAGCGACGTAGCGAAGAACATCACACTGACCATCGACGGCGTTGACGTCTCGGTCCAGAGAGGCGCCACGGTTCTGCAAGCCGCGGAGCGCGCGGGCATCGTGGTGCCTCACTATTGCTACCACCCTGGAATTCCGAGCCGTCCGGCCCAGTGCCGCATGTGCCTGGTGGAGATCGAGGGTCAGCCGAAGCTCCAGCCATCCTGCGTGTTCCCGGCCGGGGATGGGATGATCGTGCACACGACGAGCGAGTCGGCGGAGACGGCGCGCAAGTCGGTGATCGAGTTCCTGCTGTTGAATCATCCTCTGGATTGCCCGATCTGCGATGCGGCCGGGCAGTGCATGCTCCAGGACTATGCGTTCGAGACGGGTCAGCTTCGGAGCCGGTATGCCGAGGCCAAGCTCGTGCTCGGGCGGGACCGCGTTGCCGACGACATCCTGTACTTCGGCGACCGCTGCATTGTGTGCACCCGGTGCGTGCGGTTCATGGAGGACATCGCGGGGGACAATGCCCTGGTAGTGGCCCAGCGCGGTCACAAGGCGTACATCGACACGTTCCCCGGCAAGGACCTCGACAGTGCTTTCCGGGGCAATATCGTGGACGTGTGTCCCGTCGGAGCCCTCGTGCACGAGGACTTCGTCTTCAAGGCCAGGGCGTGGGATCTGGACACTGCGCCCGGCATCTGCCCCGGCTGCTCGACAGGCTGCAACATCGATATCAACGTCAAGGAAAACCAGGTCGTGCGGACTAAGCCCCGATTGAATCCGGAGGTGAATTCGTACTGGATGTGTGATCACGGCCGGCGCTGCCTGGTGATGGCGAATCGAGGTGTGCGAGCCGAGGCCCCCATGATACGTGCGCAGGGCGAGCTCGAGCCGGCCGGCTGGCTTGCGGCCCTGACCTGGGTGGCGGAGCAACTGGGTGATGGAGACGGAGTTGCAGTGGTGTCGGCGGGCGCCGCGAATGAGAGCCTGTTCTATGTTCGAGCCCTGCTGGATCGACTCGGAATTCAGGGCGGCACGTTCACGGTGGAGCAGGGAGAGGAGGCCGCACTGACCGGCTTCCCGAAGCTCCGGCTGCGCGCCGAGCGGGCGCCCAACGCCGACGGGGCCGAGCTGCAAGGATTCAGACGGTCCGACGGGCTTCCGACGGTCGAAAACGGAGCGACCCTTGTGGTTCTCGGTGACGCGCTGGCCGATGCTTCCGCGGAGTATGGCGCGAACGCAGGGTTCTTCCTTTACATAGGTTCACACCTGTACCCCGCTGCTCGGAATGCGACGGCGATCCTGCCTGCGGCAACCGTCCCGGAGATGGAAGGCACGTTCGTCAACTACGAGGGTCGTGTGCAGCGCTTCCACCGGGCGCTCAGGTCGCCGGGGGTGGCGCGCCCGGCCTGGCTGTCGCTCAGTCGTCTGCTAGAGCATCTCGGCGCCGCAGACGGCGTTCTCGAGGTCGGGGATGCCTTCGCTGCCATGGCGGCGGACACGGTCGGGATGGAAGGTCTGAACTGGGGCGCTCTCGGCCTCAGAGGTGAACTTCTCAGCGAGGCCGGGCAGCCGGCCGTCGCCGCGGAATAGGGGGCAGAATGGAGGCGGTTACCGGCACGGCCTTCGTTGTTGCCACGATCCTGAAGACCATTGTCTTCTTCATCATCCTTCTGCTCGGCGTCGCGCTGTCGACCTACATGGAGCGCAAGGTCGCCGGCTTCATGCAGGACAGAAGTGGCCCCAACCGCGTCGGTCCGCTGGGCCTCCTCCAGGTCATGGCCGACGGCCTCAAGTTCATCCTCAAGGAAGAAGTCACGCCGGCCGCTGCGCACAAGAAATTCTTTCTTCTTGCGCCTGTCCTGGCCCTGTTCCCGGCGACGGTGCTGTTCGGAGTCATCCCGCTCGGATCTCCGCTGCCCACGCCCTGGGGCCGGGTGGACATGATCGTAGCCGACGTGCCGATCGGCTTCCTTTACGTATTGGCCGTCGCTTCGCTGGCCGTGTACGGGCTGGTGATGGCCGGCTGGTCGTCCAACAGCAAGTACTCGTTCCTGGGAGGCCTGCGCGGCTCGGCTCAGATGATCAGCTACGAGATCGGACTGGCCATGAGTCTGGTTCCGGTCCTGATGCTCGCGGGCAACGTTGAGATGCCCGTGCTCGTCTCCATGCAGCAGTCCTTTGCCGAGGGACCGGCGACGTACGGAATGTGGTTCGCTCTGCCGCTGATGCTTTCCGGTTTCTTCCTCCTGGTGTCGGGTCTCGCGGAAACGAACCGGGTTCCGTTCGATCTGCCGGAGGCCGAAGCCGAGATCGTGGGTGGCTACCACACGGAATACTCGTCCATGAAATTCGGCATGTTCTTTCTTGGCGAGTATTTCCACCTGATTACCACCGGGGCTTTGATCTCGGTGTTCTTTCTCGGAGGCTGGGACATCCCGTTCTGGCAGGGAGACAATATCCGCGTGCTGGCCGATGGCACGGTGGTCGGCGATCCCACGTGGTGGAAGACACTGCTGACGTTAGTGGCGTTTACCCTGAAGACCACGGTGTTCGTCGTGTTCTTCATGTTTATCCGGTGGACGATTCCGCGGTTCCGGTATGACCAGCTGATGGACCTGGGCTGGAAGGTCTTCATTCCGGCTCTCATGGTATACATCATGCTTATGGCGGCCGCGATCCTGGCTCTGGACTCGGCCGGCATAGCCGTGGGTCGTTCGTTCGCTGCGGCTCTGTTCGGTATCAACCTCGTGCTCATGCTGATCTTCCTGTACGGGCTGGACCGTGGTCGCCTAGTCCGCGGGGCGACGGCGAGCACCAGAAGAACGGCAGAGACGAGAGCGGCCACCGTCGTGCTGCGTGGAAGCGAGGGAGACTGAATGCCCGGTGAGGTGAGGATCGTCGAGAGGCCGGAGCGCGAGAGCTCGTACGTGCGGGCCATCAGCAAGGGCCTCGGAGTCACCTTCGGGCACTTCATGCGTCCGGACAAGCCGACGCAGCAGTATCCTGACGAGAAATGGGAGTTGGGCCCCCGGTGGCGAGGCACGCACCGAATGGCCGTGCACGAAGACGGTCGAGCGAAGTGCGTGGGCTGCGGCCTGTGCCCGACGGTGTGTCCGGTCAACTGTATCAAACTGATTCCCGCGGAGGACGAGAACGGGGAGCGGTACGCGGCGGTCTACGAGATCGACGAGTTCCGCTGCATCTTCTGTGGTTTCTGCCAGGAGGTGTGTCCCGTCGAGGCGATTCACTTAGGGGTTCACTACGAAAACGCCGAGTACAGCCGCGAACGCTGGGTGTACGACCTGGCACGGCTGTGCGAGAATGACCATCCGGTCACGGCGCTGTGGGATCCCGCTGACCCATCGTCCGAATGATCGTAGACTTCTTCTTCGTATTGTTCGCCGTCATGGCGATCGGCGGGGCCGCCGCCATGGTGCTGGCGCGTAATCCGGTGGCGAGCCTGCTGTATCTGGTCATGGCCTTCTTCGCGATGTCGGGGATCTTCGTCCTGCTGGACGCGCACTTCATCGCCGCCGTGAACCTGATCGTGTACGCCGGGGCCATTCTGGTCCTGTTCCTTTTCGTCATCATGCTCCTGAATCTGGGCCGCACAGACAAGACGGACCTGCGTGGCGCGGTGTACAGCATTCTCGGCATCGTCGTCGCGGGCGCCGTATTCGGGCTGCTGCTCGTTACGCTGAAGGGCGGCCACACAACGTCGATGGCGGGGGGCATGGGTCAGGCGACCATGGACGCCATGCTCCGATCGCGCGGCGCGGTCGGCGTGGTGGCCGATCCGATGTTCCGGAGCTACCTGGTTCCGTTCGAGATCACTTCGCTGCTCCTGCTCGTGGCCATCGTGGGCGCCATCGTGCTGGCGCGCCGAAGGGCACCGTGAGTCCGGAATGGATATCGAGACCTATACACTGATACTCGGAGCGCTTCTGTTCGCGATCGGGACGGCCGGCGTCATGCTCCGGCGGAACGCGATCATCATGTTCCTGTGCATCGAGCTGATGCTCAACTCGGTGAACCTGACGCTCGTCGTGTTCTCGCGATCGCTCGGCATCGAGGCGCAGGTGTTCGTGTTCTTCGTCATGGCCGTTGCGGCCGCGGAAGCCGCGGTCGGCCTGGCCATCATCATCGCCATCTTTCGGCACTACGAGCTCGTGGATGTCGATCGCTTTAATCTGCTGAAATGGTGAACTTCCTCGAGTCGGTCCTTCGGGTCGCCCAGCACGCCGAGGCCGGGTTTCAACCGGTCCTTCCGGGGCTCATTCTTCTGCTCCCCCTGGTGGGGTTCTTGATCAACGGTCTCGGGGCGTTCATGTGGCGCGACAACAAGCGCGTGCCGAGCATCGTGGGACCGCTGGCCATCATCGGAGCCTTCGCGGTCGTCGTGGCCAATTTCCTGGCGATGCGTGGCGCAATGCCGCACGATCCAGCCGTCGTATCGCTGTGGACCTGGATGGCGGTCGGCGACCTGTCCATCGGTGTGGATCTGCAATTCGACCAGCTCTCGATTCTCATGATGCTTGTGGTCACCGGAGTATCTTCGGTCATCCACGTGTACAGCATCGGCTACATGCGGGAAGATCCGGGGTACTCCCGATACTTTTCGTACCTGAACCTGTTCGTGTTCTTCATGCTGATCCTCGTGATGGGCGCGAATTTCCCGATCATGTTCGTCGGTTGGGAGGGCGTCGGATTGTGCTCTTACCTGCTGATCGGATTCTGGTACGAGAATCGGGAGTTCGCCTCGGCAGGGAAGAAGGCGTTCATCGTGAATCGGATCGGGGACTTCGGATTCCTGGTCGCGATGTTCATGATCTTCACCCACTTCGGGACGTTGAACTTCGTCCAGGTGTTCGCCGCAGCCCCGGAGACGCTCGTCTTCTCGGGCGGAGTCGCAACATTGATCACCCTGCTTCTGTTTCTCGGCGCCACGGGTAAGTCGGCCCAGATACCGCTGCACGTGTGGCTTCCTGATGCCATGGCAGGCCCGACGCCGGTTTCCGCGCTGATTCACGCCGCGACGATGGTGACCGCCGGAGTCTACCTCGTGGCCCGCGCGGGCGTTCTCTTCGCGATGGCGCCGGTGTCGCAGGCCGTCGTGGCGTCCGTCGGCGCCGGTACGGCGCTGTTCGCGGCGACGATTGCCACGCAGCAATTCGACATCAAGAAGGTGCTGGCTTACAGCACGGTATCGCAGCTCGGGTACATGTTCCTCGCCGTCGGCGTTGGCGCGTTCACGGCGGGCGTCTTCCACCTCATGACGCATGCCTTCTTCAAAGCCCTCTTGTTCCTGGGGTCGGGAGCGGTGATTCACGCCATGCACGGCGCGCTTCACAAGGTGCACCGGCACGACGACCCGAACGACATGCGGAACTACGGCGGCTTGAAGAACGTGATGCCGATCACGTGGGCCACGATGTGGGTCGGAACCGTGGCGATCGCCGGGATCTTCCCGTTCGCCGGCTTCTTCTCCAAGGATGAGATCATCTGGAGCGCAGGCTCGTACGGCTACGCGGTGCTCTGGGTCGTGTCGATCCTGGCGGCGGTGCTCACGGCGGCCTACATGACGCGCCTGATGGTTCTTACGTTCCACGGCGAGAACCGCACTGGGGGGGATGCGAGGCCGCACCTGCGAGAGGTGCCGGCCGTAATGTGGGTGCCATTGGCGATCCTCGCGGTTCTCTCGGTGGTCGGCGGGTGGCTGCAGATCCCGGCCGCCCTTCCGTTGTTGCCGGCGGTGGACTCGCTCCACCACTGGCTGGAGCCGGTGATGGAACCGGCCCGGCGTGTCATGATGGAGCACGGATTCCACCAGGCGCATGCATCACCGCTCGGCGGAGGCGAGGCCGTGTGGGCGATCAGCTCGACGGTCATGGCGCTCATCGTCGTGCTCCTGACGTTCCGGGCGCTCGTGCGCCGCCGGTACCGGCCTGCCGCGGAGTCGGAGGCTCCGACGGGGTTCGCCGGCATCCTGTACAACAAGTGGTACGTCGACGAGCTGTACGATCGTCTGATCATCCGGCCGCTTCTTGCGCTGTGGAGAGGCTGCTGGCGGATCGTGGATGCTGGCCTGATCGACGGCACGTTGAACACGATGGCCTCTGGAACCCGAATGGTCGGATGGATGGGAAGCCTGTTCCAGACGGGTCGGGTGGCCGGCTACATGTTCTGGTTCGTCACGGGCGTAGTGCTGATTCTAGCCCTGCTCCTTCTGTGACGAACCCAGCAAGCGAATAGAGCGTTGAGCAATTTCTTCGAGAGCCATTGGGTCCTGACCCTGCTGCTGATCCTGCCGATGGCAGGGGCCGCCACGTGCTTCATGGTGCGGGAGCAGCAGGCCCGCCATGTGGCCCTGTTTACGAGTGTGGTCGCGTTCGCGATCTCACTCCCGCTGTTCTGGACGTTCCGTTCCGGGTCCGCTGCCTTGCAGAATTACGTCTCGGTTCCGTGGATCGAGGCCTGGGGAATCGGATATACCATCGGGATCGACGGCATCTCCATCCTGATGGTGCTTCTGACGACGTTCGTGACGCCTCTCGCCGTGCTAGGCTCCTTCTCGTACATCCAGCGAAACCAGAGGGCGTTCTACGCCATGCTGCTTCTTCTGCTGGCCGCGATGATAGGCGTCTTCGTGGCCCTGGATCTGTTCCTGTTCTTCCTGTTCTGGGAGATCATGCTCATTCCGATGTACTTCATCATCGGAGTATGGGGCGGAAAGCGCCGCATCTACGCTGCCGTGAAGTTCTTCCTGTTCACAGCGATCGGTTCCCTGCTGATGCTGGTCGCGATCGTGGTGATCGTATACCTGTACTACAGGCAGTACGGGGTGCTCACGTTTGCGTACAACGACCTGGTGGAGCTTCCGATTGCCCGGGACCTGCAGTTCGTCCTGTTCTCGGCCTTTGCGCTTGCTTTTGCGATCAAGGTGCCGCTGTTCCCCGTGCACACCTGGCTGCCGGACGCGCACGTTGAGGCACCGACCGCCGGTTCCGTGATTCTGGCAGGAGTGCTCCTCAAGATGGGCACTTACGGATTCCTCCGGTTCGCGCTCCCATTCTTCTCTCATGCGGCAACGAGCCCCGTCGTGATCGGGACCATCATGGTTCTGAGCCTGATCGGTATCATCTACGGGGCTTGGGTAGCCGCCGTGCAGCCGGATGCCAAGAAGCTGGTGGCGTACACGTCGATCGCTCACCTCGGCTTCGTGATGATGGGCCTGTTCTCGCTGACGATCCTGGGAATTCAGGGCGGCATCCTGCAGATGGTGAACCACGGGATATCCACGGGAGCCCTGTTCCTCCTCGTCGGGATGGTTTACGAGAGACGGCACACGCGAATGATCGAGGACTTCGGCGGGATCGCGAAAGTGATGCCCGTGTTCGCGGCTTCGTTCCTTCTCGTCGCGCTGAGCTCGATCGGTCTTCCGGGGACGAACGGCTTCATAGGGGAATTCTTGATTCTCATCGGGACGTTCGAGCGCTATCCGGTGGTCGCGTTCATCGCCGCAACCGGCGTGATCTTCGCGGCCGCGTACATGCTGCCCATGGTGCAGCGGATGCTCTACGGAGAGCTCGACAGGGAGGAGAACCGGGCCCTGAGCGATATCGGAGTTCGTGAACGCCTGGTCCTGGCGCCGGCACTCGTGTTGATCGTGCTGATCGGAGTCTACCCCCAACCGTTCCTTTCGCGAACTTCTGCGTCGGTGGAGGCGCTGATCGACCAGGTCGAACGTCGGGCCATCTCCGCACCGACCGTAATGGGTGCTTCCGACCTGCGCTTCGACCATATGCTGATCCTCGGATTTGATGAGCAGAGCGAGAGGATAGACAGGTGATCCTGGACTTCAGCTCTCCGATCGACTACGTGTGGGCGCTCCTGCCTGAGGTCGTCCTCGCTGCCACGGGCCTTCTCGTGCTGCTCATCGACGTGTTTCAACGTGGGGACCGATCGGGGCCGAGCCGCGCGTGGGTCCGGTGGACGGCCGTCGCCGGTGTGCTGATCGCCCTCCTGGCCAACGGGTATCTGCTGGAGTTCGAGGTGGCGGTGCGGACCGGCATGATCGCGTTGGACACGTTCCGGGTCGCCATGAATTTCGTGATTCTCGGAGCCACGGCCCTCGCCCTTCTGCTTGCGTTCGACTATCTGCGGCGCGAGGGGCTGGACATCGGGGAGTTCTACTTCCTCGTGCTGATGGCGGCCATCGGGATGATGCTGCTAGCCGGATCACGCGATCTGATAGTCGTGTTCGTGTCACTCGAGCTGATGTCACTGGCCGTATACGTCCTGACGGGATTCAACCGAAGGGACGCGAGGTCGGCCGAGGGAGCGCTCAAGTATTTCCTCATGGGCGCCTTCGCGAGCGGGTTCCTGCTCTACGGAATCGCTCTGCTGTTCGGGGCGACGGGGAGCACGAACCTGGCGCTCGTCACATCCGAGGTGGCTCGCGGGGCCTCGGAGGGCAACTTCCTCCTTCACGCCGGAGTGGCGCTGGTCGTGATCGGCTTTGCGTTCAAGGTTTCTGCGGTTCCGTTCCACATGTGGACTCCCGATGCGTACGAGGGCGCTCCGACTCCCGTAACGGGATACATGGCGGCCGGTGTCAAGGCGGCGGGCTTCGCGGCCCTGCTGCGCATCGTCACCGTCGAACTCGCGCCGGCGGCGTCGGTTTGGGGGGTCATACTCTGGTGGCTCGCCGTCCTCACGATGATCGTGCCGAACTTCATCGCGCTCGCGCAGGACAACGTGAAACGCATGCTGGCGTACTCGTCCATCGCTCACGCGGGCTATCTGCTGGTGGGAGTGGTTGCGGGAAGCGCCGCGGGACGATCCGCCACACTTCTCTACTTGGCCGTCTATGCCGTCATGACGCTCGGCGCGTTCGCCGTCGTCGGAATAGTGGCAGGGGACGGTGACTCGCGAACGGGTCTGGCGGACTATCGGGGCCTCGGGTGGCGTCGTCCGCTGCTCGGCGCGTTACTCGTGGTCTTCCTACTGTCGCTTGCCGGGTTCCCGCCGACCGGTGGATTCATCGGCAAGCTGTACCTTCTCATCGCCGCCGTGGACGCGGGTCACGTGTCGCTGGCCGTCATCCTCGTCCTCACGAGCTTCGTGTCCTACTACTATTACCTCCGGGTCATCTGGAAGATGTACTTTGAAGAGGCTCTTGATGAGGCACCCCTTCCCGCTGTTCCGGGCGCCGCGTTCCGTCTTGCCGCCGTCGCCGCCGCGCTGGTGATCCTGGTCGCCGGCCTGATTCCGGGATGGGCGATTCAGACTGCGGAGCGCGTCGGCGAGGATCTGAGTCCCCGACAGGTCACACCGCTCTCGCAGCCCATTGCCCCGGCAGGAGTGACCGAGACGAGCACGGACTGACGGCATCGGGCAGTAGCGTAGCAGGCGCCTGGACCACGCCCCGTCGTGTCCGTCCCGCCGGGCCGACAGGGCGTCCGCTGAAAGGACGCATTTCTCTCACGCACGGGTTCCAATGAACGTATCGAGCACCATATTCAGGGAATACGACATCCGGGGGATCGTAGGGGACGACCTGACGGTCGAAATCACGGAAGCAGTCGGCAGAGCCTACGCCACGCGGTTGAGGGGACAGGTGGACCGACCCACCGTAGTGGTAGGGCACGACAACAGGCCGAGCTCCCCCGGACTCGCCGAAGCTCTCGCGGCGGGCCTGAACGGCGCCGGAGCCAGCGTCGTTCTCGTCGGGACCGTGCCGACACCCGCGCTCTATTACGCGGCGCAGGAGCTCGAGACGGACGGCGGCATACAGATCACCGGGTCCCACAATCCGCCCGAGTACAACGGCATCAAGATGATCGTGGGGGACCGCCCCCTGTACGGTTCGGCCATCCAGGAGCTGAGAGAGCTCGTGCAAGCGGATCACTACGTCGAGGGTCCGGGCCGAACCGAGCGCCTCGAGATCCTGGATCGGTACGCCGATGAGATCGGCCGCAGGGCGAAGGTGGACGGACAGATTCGCATGGTCCTCGATTGTGGCAACGGCGCCGGCTCTGTGATTGCCCCGCGAGCGCTGGCGGCGGCCGGGATCGATGTGGACTGCCTGTACTGTGAGTCCGACGGCACGTTCCCCAACCATCACCCGGATCCGACGGTGGACGAGAACGTGGTCGACCTCATCGCTCGGGTGAAGAGTACGGGTGCGGATCTAGGGGTGGCCCTGGACGGGGACGCCGATCGGATCGGGGCGGTGACGGAGTCGGGTGGAATCGTCCGTGGCGACCACCTGCTGCTTCTATACGCGCTGGACGCGCTGCCCCGGTATCCGGGAGCGGAAATCGTCTTCGACGTGAAATGCTCGAAGGCGGTTCCGGAACTGATCGCCGGAGCCGGGGGCATTCCCATCATGTGGAAGACGGGGCACTCACATATCAAGGAGCGAATGAAGGAATCCGCATCTCCGATAGCAGGTGAGATGAGCGGACATATGTGCTTTGCGGACAATTATTTCGGGTTTGACGATGCGATCTTTGCTGCCGCTCGGCTGGCCGGCCTCGTCCAGCGTAGCGGGAAGACGTTCTCTGAGTTGACGGCTGCCATCCCGGCCTACCCTTCCACGCCGGAGCTCCGCGTCGACTGCCCCGAGAACCTCAAGTTCGAGGTGGTCGCCCGGGCCGTAGAGCACTATCGGGCAACTCGTCCCGTGAACGACATCGACGGCGCGCGGATCGAGTTCGAGGACGGATGGGCCTTGATCCGGGCGAGCAACACACAGCCCGTGATCGTCATTCGATTCGAGGCGAATTCAGTGGAAGGTCTGAAGGCGATTCGCGATGAGGTGGCCGGATATCTCGGCGGAGAAGGGGTCGGCGTGCCCGAGATTGTCGGGAGCTGATGGTAGCATGAGCCCCCACGGTCGCTCGGTCGTCGTGGCTATCGGGGGCAACGCCCTGTCGCCAGCCGGAGAGTCCGCGTCGGTGGCGAACCAGTTCCGCCACACCCGGGAAAGCATGGAGCCGATCGTGGCCCTCGCTCTGCAGGGTTGGCGCATCGCCGTCGTGCACGGAAATGGGCCGCAGGTCGGCGATGAGCTGCAGAGAAACGAGGTAGCTCGCTCGAGGGTCGAGCAGCTCCCGTTGGGAGTCCTGGTCGCGGCTACGGCGGGATGGATCGGGTATATGATTCAGCAGTCCCTGCAGAACGCCCTGCAGGCGGCCGGGAGTGACCGCCGCGTGGTCACGCTGATCACGCAGGCTCTGGTCGATCCGGAGGATCCGTCGATCCGCGAACCGGTCAAGTTCATCGGCCGCGGAATCAGGCCGGGCGTGGCCGAGGAGTTACGGGAGGAGGGCATCCAGATCGAGGCGGACTCGCGCGGCAACCTGCGTCGGCGAGTGCCCAGTCCCGTGCCCGTCCAGATCTGCGAATCCAGAATGGTTGCCGAGCTGGTGGCCCGGGGGGACATCGTCATCGCGGCGGGCGGCGGGGGAATCCCCGTATACCGGGATCCGCAGCTGGGTCTGGACGGTGTGGACGCGGTGGTGGACAAGGACAGGGCGGCCGCGCTTCTCGGCCACGAGATCGACGCAGCCATGCTTCTCATCCTGACGGATGTCGACGGCGTGTATGAAGACTGGGGCACCGAGGATGCGCGGCTGGTGTCCAGGATGACCGCATCGGAGGCAGGTGCGCTGCTGGCGTCCGGGGCTCTCGGAGCCGGGAGCATGGGGCCGAAGGTGGAGGCGGCAGTGCATTTCGTCGAAGGAGGAGGGGAGCGGGCGATCATCGCCGCTCTGCACAACGGGCCGGCGGGTCTTGCGGGGACCTCGGGGACGACGGTCACGCCGAACAGAATACCGTCCGGCGGTTTCGAGTGAACACGAGACGGCGAAGGCAGTCATGAACATTCACGAGTATCAGGCCAAAGAGATCCTTCGTGCCCATGGAGTGCCGGTTCCTCCGGGCGAGATCGCGACGACCCCTGAGGAGGCGGAACGCATCGCGGCCGCTTTCGGAGGTATGGTCGTCGTGAAGGCACAGGTCCACGCCGGAGGACGGGGGAAGGCGGGGGGCGTCAAGCTGGCCGACGACGCGGCCGACGCGCGATCGAAGGCCGAGGCGATCCTCGGACTGGAGATCAAGGGGCTCACGGTCGAGAAGGTCTTGATCACGCCGGCCGAGGACATCGCCACGGAGGCTTATCTGGGCATCGTGATGGACCGGGGTTCGCAGAGCGATGTCATCATGGTCTCATCCGAAGGCGGAATCGACATCGAGGAAGTCGCTGCCACGAACCCCGATGCCATTCACAAGCTGGCGATCGACGCCAGGTATGGGCTCCTTCCGCACCAGGCATCCGTCCTTGCCTTTGGTCTGTACGGTGACGCGAGGCTGGCCAGGCAGGCGGCACGGATCATTACTCAACTCTATGAGGCGTACAGGGCGGCTGGCTGCACTCTGGCGGAGATTAATCCGTTGATTTCGACGCCGGCCGGTGAGGTCAAGGCGATCGACGCCAAGATGAACATCGACGATAACGCTTTGTTCAGGCTTCCCGACGTCGAGGCGATGCGCGACGAGTCGGCGGAGGATCCGGCCGAGCGCAAGGCGCGCGAGGCCGGTCTGAGCTATATCCAGCTGGACGGCGACGTCGGCTGCTGCGTGAATGGAGCCGGCCTCGCGATGGCTACGATGGACCTTGTGAAACACTACGGAGGAGAGCCGGCCAACTTCCTGGACATCGGGGGCTCCTCGAACCCCGACAAGGTAGTCACGGCCTTCGAGATCATCACGTCGGATCCGAACGTCAAGTCGATCCTGTTCAATATCTTCGGAGGCATCACGAGGTGCGACGATGTGGCAAACGGGATTGTTGAGGCGACGCACCGGATCGATGTGGGCCTTCCCATCGCGATCCGTCTGACCGGGACCAACGAGGAGGTGGCCGTCGAAATCCTGAAGAAGAGCGGATTCGAGGCCATGACGGACATGGACGAGGTGGTAAGGCGGGCAGTCGCACTGGCGGCGGTCGCTTCGAGCTAAGCAAAGCGGGAATTGGCACAGACAGTAAGAGGATCTTCAGTCATGAGCATATTCATCGACGGCGATACGCGCCTGGTCGTGCAGGGGATTACGGGTCGCGACGGCTCCTTCCACGCGCGCCAGATGATCGAGTATGGGACCAGGGTCGTCGCGGGGGTGACCCCGGGCAAGGGCGGACAGTTATTCGACGACGCTGTTCCCGTGTTCGACACGGTGGCCGAGGCGGTGGACGAGACGGGGGTGAACGCCAGCGTGATCTACGTGCCGGCAGCGTTCGCGTCCAGCGCAATCTTCGAGGCGGCGGATGCAGGGGTGCGCCTCATCGTGTGCATCACGGAGGGGGTGCCCGTCGCGGACATGATGACCGCGCTGCCTTACGTGCGGGGAAAGGGCGCCCGCCTGATCGGCCCGAACTGTCCTGGCCTGATCGCGCCGGGCATTGGCAAAGTAGGGATTCTGCCGGGTCAGATCGTGACTCCGGGCCCGGTGGGAATCGTGAGCCGCTCCGGGACCCTGACGTACGAGGTGATCTTCCAGCTCACTCGGCACGGAATAGGCCAGTCCACCTGTGTTGGCATCGGTGGAGATCCCCTGATCGGTACGGATTTCGTGGACTGCCTGCGGGCATTCGAGGAGGACCCCGACACGAGTGCCGTGGCCGTGATCGGAGAGATCGGGGGCACGGACGAGCAGGTAGCCGCCGAGTTCGTGCGCGATCACATGTCGAAGCCGGTCGTCGGCTTCATCGCAGGTCAGACCGCGCCACCAGGTCGCCGCATGGGCCATGCGGGAGCCATTATTTCCGGCTCAGAGGGTACGGCGGCTGAGAAGATGGCCGCGTTCCGTGACTGCGGTATAGCTGTGGCAGAGCGGCCAGCCGACCTGGTGGGCCTCATCGAGGCGAGACTGCCTGACTAACTGCCTGACTAATAGAGGGACACTTTGAGTATGACTGAGATGGATACGCTGACCATCATCAAGCCGGATGCCCTCGGGTCGGGCAGGGCAGGCAAGATCATCGCGCACCTGGAAGCGGCCGGATTCCATGTCGTCGCGGCCCGGGTGAAGCATCTCACGCGCGGTGAGGCCGAGGAGTTCTACGCGGTTCACCGTGAGCGGCCGTTCTTCGGCTCGCTCGTCGACTTCATGACCTCGGGGCCGTGCATGCCGCTTCTTCTGAGGCGACAGAACGCGGTCGCAGAGCTGCGGCGGGTGATCGGGGCGACTGACCCGGCAGAGGCGGACGAGGGTACGGTTCGGGCGCTCTATGCGGAGAGCAAAGAGCGAAACGCGATCCACGCTTCCGACTCGCCGGAGAACGCCGAAATGGAGATCGCCTTTTTCTTCGCTGGCATGGAGCGGCTCCAGGGCTGACGAGCACTCCGGCGGTGATTGACAAAACCTACTTGAAGGGCTATGAATAGCGGCTTCCCGGCAGGGCGGGTCGATCTCGACAGGCTCCGAAGGGGGCCTGTCGAGTGGTCGGGCGCGCTTTCTGGCGAGCTCGATGCGTGGGGACTCGAGCGATGGGATGTCGCGGCTCCCCCACGGTTGATGTATCGGGCCGAGCCGGGAGGGCACGGGGGAGTGCGGGTCGTGGGGCAGCTGGCAGCAACTCTGATCGTGAGTTGCCGGCGCTGCCTGCGCGACATGCAGTGGCCGATGGAGATCGAGTTCGATTTCCGGTTCGACCCGGCGGTGCCAGAAGGCGAGGAGGGGGAGGGCGTGTTCACGATGGATCCGGACGCTGCCGCCCTGGACCTTTCGCGGCCACTCCGCGAGGAGCTGGTGCTGGATTCGCCGGAGTATCCGGTATGCCGGGAGGGGTGTCTCGGGCTGTGCCCGATCTGCGGCGCGGACCTGAACGAATCTGCCTGCGAGTGCAGCGGGAAGGAGCCGGACCCCCGCTGGGATGTGCTGAGGAAACTGGTTTCGGGCGGACAGCCAAGGGCGGCCGCCAAAGATGACGGAGACGATAGCAACGACGGATAGGGAGTCGGATCATGGCGGTACCCAAGAGACGGACCTCGAAGCAGCGCAAGCGGAAGCGCCGTACGCATCATGTCGCGGCGAACACCGCTCACCAGGCCTGCCCGAGATGCGGCGATCCTCGGAGGCCACACCGGGTGTGTCCCACGTGCGGCCACTACGGCGAGCGGGAGATCGTCCGAACCGAAGAGTTCTGACCGGCCCGCGGCCGAGCCAGGGTGACATGCATCGCATCGCGCTGGACGCGATGGGAGGAGACGGCGCGCCCCGAGTCATCATCGAGGGCGCGCTGTCTGCCGTTCGGGAGTGGCCGCACCGGTTCGACATACTGCTCGTGGGCATTCCCGAGCGCCTGCGCCCAGAGCTTCCATCGGACATTCCCGGTGGGATCGAGATCGTGCCCGCGAGTGAAGTCGTGGAAGGTCACGAGTCCCCGGTCAGGGCGATCCGTCGCAAACCCGACAGCTCGATAACGGTGGGCCTCGGCCTTCTTCAGCGCGGTGCCGCCGACGCCTTCATCAGTGCGGGGTCCACCGGCGCGGTAATGGCGGCCTCGAGGCTTCTCCTGGGACTGCTCCCGGGAGTGGATCGGCCCACCATCGGTACCATGTTTCCAACTGCGGGCTCGCCCGTCCTGGTCGTCGACGCCGGCGCGAACATCGACACGCGTCCCCACCAGTTGCTGCAGTTCGCACACCTCGGCTCCGTATACGTGCGCGACCTGCTGGCCATAGAGGCCCCGCGGGTAGGCTTGCTCAACGTGGGAGAAGAACCGTCCAAGGGAGACGACCGCGCGGTGGCGACGCACAGGCTACTCGAGGAAGATGAGGAGCTGAACTTCGTGGGAAACATCGAGGCGCACCGGATCGTCGAAGGTGCCTGCGATGTGCTCGTGTGCGATGGCTTCGTGGGCAATGTGCTGCTGAAGTTCTACGAGTCAGTAGCAGGTTTCATGGTCGGTGTCCTGGAGCGTGAGCTCGATTCCGAGTCGTGCGGAGAGGGCCTGAGGGAGGCATACCGCAGGGTCGACTACGCCGAGTACGGAGGGGCTCCGCTCCTCGGTGTGGACGGGGTCTCGGTCATCTGCCATGGCGCATCGTCAGCCCGGGCAATCAAGAACGCGATTCGTATGGCGGGTACGTGCCTGGAGTCCGGCATGGTGGCGGACCTGGCGTCCGAGCTCGGACCGACGAGCCGGACGGCACGCGTGTGGCGGCGGATTCGCCGCCGCTGAATCGGAATCCACCCCGCTCCGTGCGCAGCGCGGCGCTTCTGGAGGATGCACGAACGATGTCTGCCCGAGAGATAGCTCTTCTTCTGCCCGGACAGGGCTCGCAGTTCGTCGGCATGGGCAGGGATCTGGCCCTCGTCCATCCACGGGCGGCGGCGGCGTTCGAGCGCGCTAACGATGTTCTGGGCGTCGACCTGCGGAAGATTTGCTGGGAGGGGCCCGAGGACGAGCTGACTCGTACGGAGAACGCCCAGCCGGCGATATTGCTGCACAGCTATGCCGTGTGGATCTGCATGCCCGACGCGGTTCGAAAGAGGGTAACGGTCGCAGCCGGCCACTCGCTCGGAGAATTCACGGCCTACCTGGCTGCTGGAACGATCGACTTCGAAGACGCACTGCGGATCGTGCGGATACGCGGAGAGCTCATGAGCAGGGCGGGGACGGTGCGGCCGGGCACGATGGCGGCGTTGATCGGTCTCGACGCGGGGACTGTGCAGGATCTCTGCTCGTCGGTATCGGAGGGCATCGTCGTTCCCGCGAACTACAATGCACCGGGCCAGATCGTGATCAGCGGAGACGTTTCGGCGGTTGAGGTAGCCCGGGAACGAGCGCTCGCCGCAGGAGCGAAGCGGGCGGTTCCCCTGAACGTCAGCGGGGCTTTCCACTCTCCGCTCATGGCGGAGGCTCGTGACGGGTTGGCGCATGCCCTGGGCAGTTTACAGGTGCGCAATCCGGAATTCCCTGTCGTTGCGAACGCCGTGGCGTCCCCCGTCATCGACGCCGCACGGGCCCGCGAGCTGCTCGTGGAGCAGTTGACGTCACCCGTCCGATGGGTAGAATGCGTCCGATCGATTATTGCGACGAAACCGGACGTGTGGTTCGAGGTGGGGCCGGACAGAGTCCTGACCGGGTTGATGCGACGCATCGACCGAACGATGGACGTTCGCTCGATCGAGGGTCCGGAAGACCTCGACGCCGGCGGAGTATTCCACGAGGAGGGCGACGATGCGTGAACTCGAAGGCAAGGTGGCCGTCGTCACCGGCGGATCGAGAGGTATCGGCCGGGCCGCGACGGGCGAGCTCAGCCGAGCCGGGGCATCGGTGGCGGTCGTGGCGAGATCCGAGGAGCGGGCGCAGGCCACGGTCGATGGACTGAACGGGAAGTGCGCAGCTTTCGCATGCGATGTGGCGGAGTCGACGCAGTGTGTTGACCTCATGATGGCGGTCGAGGAGCGTCTGGGGCCGATCGATATCCTCGTAAACAACGCGGGCATCACGCGAGACAATATTCTGGTGCGTCTGAAAGACGAAGACTGGGAGGCCGTCCTGAACACGAACCTCCGGGGCGCATTCAACACGACGCGGGCCGTGGCCCGTGGCATGATGAAGCGGCGAAGCGGCCGCATCATCAATATCGCCAGTGTGGTAGGCTTGACGGGGAACCCGGGACAAGCCAACTATGCGGCGTCCAAGGCAGGTCTGGTCGGCTTTACGAAATCCGTCGCCCAGGAACTCGCGGCCCGAGGTGTTCTGGCCAACGTCGTCGCACCGGGTTTCATCGAGACGGACATGACCGCCGAGCTTCCCGACGAAGCGCGGGAAGCCCTGTCTGAGCGTATTCCGCTCGGGCGGTTCGGGACTCCTGATGATGTGGCTGGAGCCATTCGCTTCTTGGCGGGACCAGCGGCCACCTACATTACCGGACAGGTACTGGTGGTGGACGGTGGCATGGTGATGTAGCCGGCGCTTCGTCGGGAAGGCCGGATGGAACGAAACAACAACAACAACAGAGGTTTGGATCATGTCCGACGCTGCTGACAGAGTCAGAGAGATCATCGCCAATGAGCTGGGCGTGGAGATGGAGAAAGTCGCCGACGAGGCGTCGTTCGTCGAAGACCTCGGTGCGGATTCGCTCGACACGGTGGAGCTCGTGATGGCATTCGAGGAGGAGTTCGGGGTGGAGATTCCCGACGAGGACGCCGAGCAGATGCAAACGGTGGGTGACGCCATCCGTTATCTCCAGGACAAGGAGTAACCTCCCACCCCCTTAGGAGGAGGAGATACGGATGTCCGACGTGCGGCGCGTGGTGGTCACGGGCCTTGGTCTCGTCACGCCGGTCGGCCTTGACGTAGAGGGAACGTGGGATGCGCTGATCGCTGGACGCTCCGGCGGAGCGCCGATCACGCAATTCGACGCATCCGATCAGTCCGTGCGGTTCGCGTGCGAAGTCAAGGGTTTTGACCCCCAGCAGTACATGGAGCGGAAGGAGGTCCGGAGGGCCGACCGTTTCCTGCACCTGGTGATGGGCGCAACCCAGCAGGCCGTGGACCAGGCGGACATCGATTCGGCAGTCGTCTCGATTCCCTCTGAGCGCTTCGGCGTCATTGTAGGCAGCGGCATTGGTGGTCTCACGACCATGGAGACCCAGCACGCGAAGCTTCTGGAGCGGGGGCCGGGGCGGGTTTCGCCATTCTTCATTCCGATGTTCATCGGCGACATGGCGCCCGGCATGATATCGATGAAATACGGGGCCCGGGGACCGAACTACGCCACCGTGTCCGCATGCGCTTCCAGCGGCCACGCCGTCGGCGCGGCATTTCGGTCCATCCGTACCGGGGAAACCGACGTGATGATCACCGGTGGGACCGAGGCGACGGTCACCCCCCTGTGCATCGCCGGCTTCGCTTCGATGAAGGCCTTGTCCGAGCGCAACGACTCGCCCGAAACGGCCTCCCGCCCGTTCGATCTCACTCGGGACGGATTCGTGCTGGGAGAGGGCGCGGGGATCCTCGTACTGGAGGAGATGCAGCATGCCGTGGCTCGCGGCGCCACGATTCTGGGTGAGATCGCGGGCTTCGGGCAGAGCGCCGATGCGTACCACATGACGCTGCCGGCTCCCGGTGGGATGGGCGCACAGATCGCGATGCGACTGGCGATGAGGGATGCCGGCCTCGAAGCCGGGGAAGTGGATTACATCAACGCCCACGGCACGTCCACCCCGGCCAATGACGCGACGGAGACGATCGCGATTAAAGCCGTCCTCGGAGATCGAGCGCGAGAGATCGTCGTAGGCTCGACGAAGTCCATGACAGGTCACACTCTGGGGGCTGCCGGAGCGATCGAGGCCGGGGTTTCGTTGCTCGTCTGCGAGCGAGGCGTGATTCCGCCTACGATCAACTACGAGACGCGCGATCCGGAGTGCGACCTGAACTACGGCATCGGGGGACCGACCGAGGGGCCGGTGCGGGCGGTTCTGTCGAACTCGTTCGGGTTCGGCGGCCACAACGTGACCCTGGCCGTGCGGCGCTGGGAGGGCGCGTGATCTTTCCCAGAGCGGATGGGGAGTTGCACGTTCGGCCACGATCCGCGGCTCTCATTCCGATCGCGGCCAAGGTCGAGGCAGGTGAGCGCATCTCGCGCGACGATGCGATCGCGCTCTTCGAGACCGACGACCTTCTTGCCGTGGGCAGCATGGCGGACCTGGTGAACCGGCGGCTGAACGGGGACCGGGTGTTCTACGTGGCCAACCAGCACCTCAACCCGACCAATGTCTGCATCCTCAACAAGGTTTGCGTGTTCTGCTCATACGGCGTGCGTCCACTCGCGGAGGACGCGTACACGATGACCCTCGACGAGGTGTATGCAGAGGCGGAAGCGGCCCGGACCTCGCCGACGCGGGAGTTCCATATCGTCGGCGGCCTGCATCCTAAACTGCCGCTTTCGTACTATGCGGACATGATCCGAGGCCTGAAGGAAAGGCATCCCGCCGTTCACATAAAGGCGCTGACGGCTGTCGAGATCGCACACCTCGCCCGCATCGAAGGAATCAACACCCTGGACGTGCTCCGGGACCTGCAGGACGCCGGTCTGGACGCGATGCCGGGCGGTGGCGCGGAAGTGTTCAGCCCCGCGGTGCGGTCGACCATCGCGGACCGAAAGCTGGCGGCAGACGCGTGGCTTGGAGTGCATCGGGAGGCCCACGAACTGGGAATCCCGACCAATTGCACCCTTCTGTACGGTCATGTCGAGACGGCGGCGGACAGGGTGGATCATATGATCATGCTGAGGGACTTGCAGGACGAGACCGGGGGCTTCAGCACGTTCATACCCCTGGCCTGGCATCCCGATAACACGGCCCTGGGACGGGAGATGGGTCTGGAGGGTGATCGGACTGGAGGCGTGGACGACCTGAAAGCCCTGGCGGTCGGACGCATCCTCCTCGACAACGTGCCGCATATCAAGACCCACTGGATCATGGTGACGACCAAGATTTCGCAGATCGCGCTGTCCTTTGGAGTGGATGACCTGGAGGGCACGGTGGTGCTCGAGAAGGTCACCCATGCGGCCGGGGCCGACACACCCACAGGGCTGGACCTGAACGAGATCGTCGACCTGATTCGGGATGCGGGCAAGACGCCGGTTGAGAGGGACTCCTTATACAACGCCGTGGAGGAGCCGGTGGTCGCATGACCGCGGTCGTGAGCCGTCCGACAGCGGGGCTGGCGCCGGTCGATGCGGCCGAACTTGCAGAGTGCGCTTCGCTGTATGACCGGCCCTTGCTCGAGCTCGGGGCTATGGCTCGCGAGCGGGCGCCCAACGCGGCCCCCGGGGGTACCGTTTCTTACATCGTTGACCGGAACATCAATTACACGAACGTCTGCGTCACGGACTGTTCGTTCTGCGCTTTCTATCGACGACCGGGTCACGAGGAAGGGTACGTTCTGTCGAACGAGCAGATCGGGGCCAAGATCGACGAGGCCAAGGCGATCGGCGCCGTTCAGATCCTGATGCAGGGCGGACACAATCCGTATCTGAAGCTCGACTACTACACCGGGCTGCTCGACTACATCAAGACGCATCACCCGATTCACGTACACGGATTCTCTTCGTCCGAGCTCGATGTCATCGCGAGGGTTCACAAGCTGGACGTGGCCACGGTGATCGATGAGCTCAAAGACGCGGGCCTGGATTCCGTACCGGGGGCTGGCGCCGAGATACTGGTGGACGACGTCCGGGACCAGATCGCGAAGAAGAAGATCGGAACGGCCCGCTGGCTCGATATCCACAGGACAGTTCACGAGCACGGACTGCTGAGCTCCGCGACGATGATGTTCGGGGCGGGAGAGAGTCGGGCGGACAGGGTGGAGCACATGATCCGCGTGCGAGATCTCCAGCGCGAGACGGGGGGATTCACCGCATTCATTCCGTGGACTCTCCAATCCGACGGTACGGGGATGGAGGGTACACCTGAGCCGACGGCCTCGGAGTACCTGAAGACCATCGCCATATCCCGGCTCGTCATTCATAACGTGCCGAACCTCCAGGTCAGTTACGTCACCCAGGGGCCCAAGGTAGCGCAGGTGGCCCTGCATTTCGGCTGCAACGATTTTGGATCGCTGATGATGGAAGAAAACGTCGTGTCGGCCACGGGCACGGACTTCATCATGCCCCGATCCACGCTGGTGGAGTTCATTGAGGAGGCGGGTTTCGAGGCCGTGCCCCGATACCAGGACTACTCTCCGGTCAGGCCGGATCTCGACTGGTACTGCGGTTGCCGGGTATGCATGGACAGGAGAGATCCCTGATGAGTCGACGCGTGCTCGTGATAATGGGCTCCGAGTCGGATCGGCCGGTGATGCAAAGCGGGGTGGATGTGCTCGCGGAGGCCGGGGTGGATGTGGAGGTGGTGGTGAGCAGCGCGCATCGCGATCCCGTACGGACCGCCGAAATAGCATCGGCAGCGGAGTCGAGCGGGTTCTTCGTGGTCGTCTGCGGGGCTGGACTGTCTGCGGCGCTCCCAGGAGTGGTCGCCGCTCACACCCGCCTTCCCGTGATTGGCGTGCCGATCTCGGCAGGTACCCTCGGAGGGCTCGACGCCCTCCTGTCTATCGTCCAGATGCCCCCGGGCGTTCCCGTCGCCACAGTGGGCATCGATAACTCGCGGAACGCGGCTCACCTGGCGCTCCGTCTGCTCGGGGTCGGTCGCGAGTCCTGACTCTGGCGCCAGCCGATAGGAGACTCTGTGCGCGTCGGCATCGGGTATGACTCACACCGTTTCGAGCCCGGGCGGTCTCTCGTCCTGGGAGGGGTTCGCATCCCTGATCACCCGGGTCTAGAGGGGCATTCCGACGGGGACGCCGTGGCTCATGCGCTGATCGACGCCGCCCTCGGCGCGGCGGCGCTGGGCAACATCGGTCATCATTTCCCCGACACGGATGTCCGGTGGCAGGGGGCGGACTCGATGGAGCTGCTGGCTGCGACGGTTCGACTCATCGAGGAGCGCAACTACCAGGTGGTGAACGCGGACATCACGATCGTCACGGAGAGCCCGCGTGTGAGCCCATGGGTTGATCCGATGGCGGAGCGCCTTGCAGAGCGCCTGCGCATCTCCAGGTCGTGCGTTTCCATCAAGGGGAAGACGAACGAGGGGCTTGGGTGGATCGGCCGGGGAGAGGGACTGGCCGTGATGGTCGTGGTACTGCTCGACCAGATCGAAGATATCGACACACTGCATGCCTCGATCCGCACGGGCGGGTAGGGCGCCGACATGCAGGAGCAGCTGGAGGCCCTCCTTCACCTGGTCAGTGGCGTACCGGTCGAGACCGTCTACCTGCTCGTAGGTCTGGGTGCTGCCGTCGAAAACCTCTTTCCGCCCGTTCCGTCGGACCTAGTCGTGGTCGCCGGGGGCATTCTGGCGGATCGGGGAATCCTGGACGTCCGCCTCGTGTTCCTGGTGGCCTGGGCCAGCAACCTGCTGCTCGCTCTCTCCGTGTACGTCGCGGCTCTTCACTTCGGTGGCGGCATCTTCTCGACGCGCTGGGGTCGCTGGCTACTCAGACCGGCGCAGCTCGAGAGGATGTCGCTGTTCTACGCGGACTTCGGGACGCTGACGATCCTGGTGAGCCGTTTCTTCCCCGTGTTCCGGGTGCTCGTTCCAGCCTTCGCGGGGATCAGTCGCCTCGGATTCTGGCGTACCGCGCTCCCACTGACAATCGCCTCAGCCGTGTGGTACGCGGCTCTCGTGTTCGGAGGGGTCCTCGCCTCCCGCAACATCCCTCGCATCGTCGGCGCCCTTACCGCCGTCAACACCACGGCGGGTGCGGTGGCTCTGCTGGTTGCCCTGGCCCTGGCGTGGCTGTGGTGGCGTTCCCGCCGGAGCGACGGCGAGGGAGCACCGTAATGGGAGGTCGTGGGGGAGAGCGTTCACGCGCCGCGAAGCCGGATGACGTGAGGCGTAGCTTCCGCCTCGAGGAGTTCTCGGATTTCCTCCGCTACGAAAGGGGCCTCGCTCCCCGCACGGTAGAGGCATATCTGGGAGACTGTGCGGCGCTCGCGAATTTCGCGACCGCGCGCGGGCTGACGGACCCAGGCACCGTCGATTACCAGGCGTTGAGGGCGTATCTGGTCGATCTCGCCGGGCAGGGGTTGTCGGCTCGCAGCGTGGCCCGGCGCCGGTCGGCCCTGCGCACGTACTTTGGTTTTCTGGTCGAGGAGGGTCACCTGTCGCATGATCCCACGGAGAAGCTCGAGAGTCCCCGGCTCGACAAGACTCTTCCAAGTGTGCTGACCTATGCGGAAATCGAGTCGATCTTGGACACGGTCGGATCTCTGGCTCCGGATGCCCACCCCAACGCCACGCGCGACGCGGCCATGCTCGAGACCCTATACGGGGCAGGCCTGCGGATCTCGGAACTCATAGGCCTGCGGATGCGGGACCTGTCTCTGGAGGAAGGTCTGATCGCGGTGCAGGGAAAGGGAGACAAGCGACGTCTGGTGCCGCTCGGAGGTCGTGCGGTCCGGGTGCTACAGCTATACCTTCGAGAGCGACGGCCGGAGCTCGACCGGCGCCGGTCGGAGGGGATGGTCTTCCTCAATCAGCACGGGCGTCCGCTGAGCCGCATGGGTGCCTGGAAGATCGTCGGGAAGCACGTGCGCAATGCCGGGGTCGAGAAGAAGGTCACTCCGCATACGTTCCGGCACAGTTTTGCGACGCATCTACTGGAAGGGGGCGCGGATCTGGTTGCCGTGCAGGAGATGTTGGGGCACGCGGACATATCTACGACCCAGATCTATACGCATGTGGACCGCCGATACCTTCAAGAAGAGCATCGCCAGCACCATCCGCGGGGGTAGCGCCGGGTGAGCGCCGTCTCTCGCGTACTCAACCTGTCGCGCAATCGGCAAGCCGTGAGGCGGTTCGCCGATCGCATGATCCCGCCCGAGATTCTGGCTCGGATTCTGGAATGTGCCCGGTACGCTCCGTCGGCGCGTGAGGACCAGCCCTGGCGCTTCATCGTGGTTCAGGATGCGCTCACCCGTCACCGGATCGCGCGAGCCGTGTTCCAGGGCGAGCTCATACGGACAGCTCCGGCGCTTGTCATCGGATGCGCGCGAGTCCACTCCAACATCGCGGGCAGCGGCCGCCCCAGCCATCCGGTCGACCTGGCCGCGGCCACGGAAGCGATGGTCCTGGCGGCTGCGGACATGAGCCTTGCGACTGCGTGGGTCACCGGGTTCAGGGAAGGCGAGATCCGGGATGCGCTGGCCATTCCCGCCGACGTTCCCGTGGTCACGCTTCTGGCCCTGGGGTACCCCGACGGCTTCCAGCGTCTGCCGCAACGCCGGCCCGACGAGGAGATCATCGCGTGGGATGGCTGGGGCGCGACGGGGGGGCGACAGGAGCGGTGAGGATGCGGGGTGCGCCGGCTCGCGGTCGTCGTCGGACGATCCTGCTTCTATGTCTGGTCGCCGGCTTGGTGGCTCCGTCTGTGCGGGCCCAGGAGGTCGCCTTTCATCCACGCCGTGGGAACGCGCTCGACGCGAGACTCGCGGACTTCCTCGCCCGGGGCGATGTGCAAGTGTGGACCCGGGATACGGTCGTGTCCTCCGATGGGCGCGTGGCGGGCGACGTTCTCGTGCTCGAGGCGCAAGTGCGCCTGGCCGGCTCGGTCGACGGAGATATCTACGTCGTGGACGGCGATCTCCTCATCAGGCCGGGTGCCCGCGTCTCGGGAGACATCGTCGTGCTTGGGGGGGGCTACTTCGGGTCCGGCATGTCCGAGATTGCCGGAGATGTCACCTGGCGTCCTGCGGATCGTTATTCGGTTCTGCCGGCGGACGCCGGCCTCGAGATTCATCCGGTTGCGGACGTTCCGGATGTCGTTGACTTGCACGGGTTGTACGGCTTCGAGGCACCGATCTACGAGCGCGTGGATGCCGTGACCGCTGTGTGGGGAATCACGCTGCGTGCGGCTACGTGGGCCTGGAGACCCACGCTCGAGCTGGTGGGGAGGTACCGCTCCGGACAGGGAGAGTTCGAGGGTACGGTGCGGCAGTTCTGGTATCCAGGTCCGGTCGAATTCGGGATCGAAGCCGAGCGCGTCGTGCGCACGAACGAGCGATGGATCCGCGCCGGTGTATCGAACTCGCTCTCTTACCTGTTTCTCGGCGACGATTTCAGAAACTACTACGGAGCCGACCGGGTTGCGCTCGTAGTGCGGGGAAGTGGGGACCGCTGGTGGACACCCCTCTTCCGGCTGGAATGGGAGGACGCTTGGAGCCGGAACGCGGGTGATCACTTCACGTTCTTCGGGTCGGATACGGTGCGCGAGAACCCGACCATAGACGACGGTGAGACAGGCAGCGCAGCTCTGGCGGTCTCGGTGGACCGCCAGACAGGCGATGCGGGGCGGCTCGTCGGTCAGGTCCTCCTGGAGGCGGCGGACTCCACGGTGGCCGGGGACTTTTCCTACCTACTC
Organism: Gemmatimonadota bacterium; assembly: GCA_039585235.1. Classification (GTDB taxonomy): domain Bacteria; phylum Gemmatimonadota; class Gemmatimonadetes; order Palauibacterales; family Palauibacteraceae; genus Benthicola. Next base: position 76,336 of record JBDGWG010000003.1, read on the forward strand.
GGGGAGGTCACGGCGCGATGGACCACTCCGGGCTTCGCGTCCCACGAACTGGACATCGTCGCACTGGCCAGAGGTGACCTGGCCGGAGACCTGCCAGGGCAGAGGTGGACCGGATTCGGGGGCCGAGCGACCCTTCCGACGCTCGGCGTGATGGGGGTCAGAGGGCCTCGCGTGGTGTACGGCCAGGTCGGCTATTCAATTCCCATCGAAGCCCTGCGCGCCGGTGAGCTGGGAGCCGTCGACGTGTTCGCCCGGGCCGGTACTGGAGCGGCCTGGGATGACGGCCAATCGGCCGACTGGCAGGTGAATCTGATCGCGGGCCTCCGGTTCTGGGTCCTCGAGGGAGGTGTCGCGGTGGATCCGGGCGCCAGTGGTGGAGACGTTCGAGGTTATGCGATCTTCAGGTTTCCCGGGGATCTCTGATCGTGCGCCCTTTGACATCGCGTTCCGGAACGGATTACGTTACGGAGCGTGAAGTTAGCGCCATCACGCATTCGATTCCGACCTCCTGAGGTCGCTGTGCCTTCCGGCGAAGACCGTGCGTCGGCGTCCCTTCCGCAGCCATTCTTCAGCTATCAGAACCGTGGCCCGCAGGGCACCGTGATACGGAATTGAAAGTGAGAGCACATGTCTGACACGCCAGCGGCGGATACGAAATACATCTTCGTCACGGGGGGGGTGGTCTCCTCCCTTGGCAAGGGCATCGCGGCGGCGTCGATTGGTCGGCTACTGGTAGAGCGAGGGCTCGCGGTCACAATCCAGAAGTTCGATCCATACATCAACGTCGATCCGGGCACGATGTCTCCGTTTCAACATGGCGAAGTCTACGTGACGGACGACGGGGCGGAGACCGATCTGGATCTCGGGCACTACGAGCGGTTCATCAACGAGTCCCTGTCACAGGCCAACAATGTCACCACCGGTCGCATCTACCAGAACATCATCACGAAGGAGCGAAGGGGCGATTTCCTCGGCGCCACGGTCCAGGTGATTCCGCACGTCACCGACGAGATCAAGTCCTACATCCAGATGCTGTCTCCGGGCCACGACGTGGTCATTACCGAGGTCGGGGGCACGGTGGGCGATATCGAGTCTCTTCCGTTCCTCGAAGCGATCCGCCAGTTCCGACAGGACGTGGGCTGGAAGAACACCGTACTGGTTCACCTGACGCTGGTTCCGTACATCGCGGCGGCAGGCGAGCTCAAGACGAAGCCGACGCAGCACTCGGTGCGTGAGCTGATGGAGATCGGTCTGCAGCCCGACATTCTGGTTTGCCGAACGGAGTGGCCTCTACCCGAAGAGGTCCGCAGGAAAGTGGCTCGATTCTGCAACGTGGATATTCGGGACGTGATCGAGAGCCGCGATATGGATACGATCTACGAGGTCCCCCTCCGCTTCCGCGAGCAGCGGCTGGACGATCGCATCGTGGACCACCTGACCCTCGAGACGGCCGAGCCGGATCTCACCGGCTGGGAGTCCATGGTCGATCGCATCAAGCAACCGGGTTCCGGCGAAGTCCGGGTTGGTGTCGTCGGCAAGTACACGTCCGTGGTCGACTCGTACAAGTCGATTCAGGAGGCCCTGATTCACGGCGGAATCGCGAACGACACCGGCGTGAGGATCGACTGGCTCTCGTCCGAGGCGATCGATTCCCAGGGCCCAGACACGCTCGGCCCTTACGACGCGGTGCTGATCCCCGGAGGCTTCGGGCAGCGTGGCATAGAGGGGATGGTGGACACGGTGCGGTATGCGCGTGAACACGGAGTCCCATTTCTCGGGATCTGTCTCGGATTGCAATGCGCGATCATCGAGCTGGCCAGGAACGTGTGTGGTCTGGAAGGCGCCGATTCGTCGGAATTCGAGCCTGAGACTCCGCATCCCGTGATTTCTCTGCTGGATTCCCAGCTCAAGGTCACCATGAAGGGCGGTTCGATGCGGCTCGGCGCCTATCCGGCCGAGCTCGTGGCGGGCAGCCGGGTGAGAGAGATCTATGGCGAGGAAGAGATCTCGGAGCGCCACCGCCACAGGTACGAAGTCAACAATGAGTACCGCGATGCCCTGGCGGGCGCGGGAATGGCCTTCAGTGGCCTTTCACCGGGAGGCGGGCTCGTCGAGATCATAGAGCTTTCGGAGCACCCGTTCTTCGTGGCCACGCAGTTCCACCCGGAGCTCAAGTCCCGACCGACCCGGGCCCATCCTCTATTCGCGGCGTTCATCGCCGCTGCCGAACAACACCGCGACCGACGTGTCTCCGTCGGGACCGATGGAATCGACGACCGCGCGAGCTGGGCGACGGCTGGTCGAGAATGAGCGTCCTCGATCCGGGCGGGCGCTTCCTTCTGATCGCGGGACCTTGCCTGCTGGAAGACGATCGCCTGAACATTTCGGTCGGCGAGAAGGTGAACGAGGTGGCCCGGCAATTGGGCGTGTCCGCCATCTTCAAGGCGTCCTTTGACAAGGCCAATCGAACCAGCGCCTCCTCACCGCGGGGACCGGGACTGAGGGACGGGCTGGAGCGTTTGAGCGCCGTCCGTCGGGAGACGGGGCTGCCTGTGCTGACCGACATTCACGAGCCGGGGCAGGCGCAAGCTGTCGCCAGGGTCGTCGACGCGATCCAGATTCCGGCGTTTCTGTGCCGCCAGACGGACTTGCTGACGGCTGCCGGGAGCACGGGTCTCCCGGTCAACATCAAGAAAGGTCAGTGGCTGGCTCCCGAGGACATGCGACACCCGGTCCAGAAGGTCAGGGATGCGGGAGCCTCCGGGGTCAGCGTGACCGAGCGCGGAACGGCATTCGGTTACGGCCGCTGGGTGGTGGACATGCGCAGTTTCGAGATCATGCGCGAGGTTTGCGGATGTCCGGCCCTGTTCGACGCGACACACTCCGTGCAGCTACCGGGCGGAGCGCCGGGGGGCGCTGCGAGCGGTGGTGAGCCCCGGTGGATCGAGACCCTGGCAGGAGCCGCGGTGGCGGCCGGTGCTGACGGCATCTTCCTCGAGACACACCCTGATCCCTCCGGCGCTCCCTCGGACGGAGCCAACATGCTGCCGCTCGATCGCCTCGAAGCGCTGCTGGAGGGGTTGTTGGCTATCCGCGCGGCACGGAACCGGGTTCCCGCGGACGCGGGATGAGCTCAATTCCCGGGGGGCTGGCCCTCGAGGTGCGAGTCGTCCTGCTCGATGCAGACGGCGTGATGACAGACGGGGGATTGTACGCTTTCGAGGGAGAAGGCGGCACCGTCGAAGGGCGTCGCTTCCACGTGCACGACGGGCTCGCGATCCACATGTTGCGGCGGGCCGGTCTCGAGGTAGCGGTCGTTTCCAGCAAGATCTCGGCGCCGGTGAGGCTACGGGCGGAGTCCCTCGGGATCACCGAAATCCACCAGGTCTCGCCATTCGGCAAGCTCGAGGCCGTAGCGCACATACTCCGCCGTGCAGGGGCGACGTGGGACCAGGCCGCCTTCCTGGCCGACGATCTGGCGGATCTTCCGGTGCTGCGGGAGGTAGGCCTACCGGCAGCCGTGGCGAACGCCGTGCCCGAGGTCAAGGAGGCAGCGACCTGGGTCGGCGACGCTTCCGGGGGCGCGGGCGCGGTCCGGGAGTTCGTCGAGGCTCTCCTCGGAGCGCGAGGCGAATGGGCGTCGCTCGTCGAGGAATACGTTACGGAGTGTGTCGAGCACTGGAGGTCGAAAGAGAGTGGGTGACGCCAGCGTCGACCCGGCGCGCGAGTCGAGGATCATCGAACGGGGCCGGGAAGTGCTGAGGATCGAGAGCGAGAGCGTGGCCTCACTGGCGGATCGCCTGGGGGCCACGTTCGCCGAAGCGGTCGGATTGATCGAGGCGATCTCGGGTCGCATCGTGGTTACGGGCATCGGCAAGTCGGGAATCGTCGCCCGAAAGCTCGCTTCGACCTTCTCATCGACAGGAACGCCGGCGATCTTCCTACACCCGGTGGAAGCGGCTCACGGCGATGTCGGCATGCTGGTGCGAGGAGACCTCGTGCTCGCCATCTCGAAGAGCGGCGAGTCCTCCGAGATGGAGAGCCTGCTGCCGGTTATCGAGCGTCTGGGTGTTCCCGTGATCTGTCTGACAGCGGAGCCCACATCGACTCTCGCGCGGCGGGCGGACCTCGTACTGGACGTCAGCGTACAGATTGAGGCGTGTCCGCACGACCTGGCGCCCACGGCCAGCAGCACGGCGGCTCTCGCCATGGGAGATGCCCTGGCGATGGCTGTCTCCGAGGTGCGGGGCTTCGGGCCGGACGACTTCGCCCGCCTGCATCCGGGGGGAGAGCTCGGACGGCGTCTAACGTGGACTGTCCTCGACGTGATGATCACCGATCAGCAGCGAGTGCCGCGGCTCACTCTCGACGGCGATCTCGGAGCCGCGATGCACGAGATCGCTCACAGACAGGGGACGGTGCCCGTACTCGACTCCGATTCGTGCGTGGTCGGGGTCATCACGGCAGGGGATCTGACGCGCTATGCCGACGAGCATCCAGACTTCCTGGCGCACACCGTCGATCGTGCCATGAACCGGGCGCCGAAGACGATCGGGCCGGGCGAGATGGCTACGGAGGCCCTGGTGCGGATGCAGGAACATGGAATCATGGCGATGCCGGTGGTAGACGGAGAGAACAGGCTGATGGGTATGGTCCACCTGCACGATCTCTTGCGGGCGAGGCTCGCGTGAGCATACATCGGATCCACACCGTCGGTCACCCGGCAGGCGTCGCCCTTATCTGCGCGCTCGTGGCGCTGGGCTGCGAAGAAGAAAGCCAAAGACCGCTGGCGTCCGATACGCTTCTGGCACGCGAGGCCGACCAAGTGCTTGTTGGCGTGGAGATGAACCTGACTCGGGCCGGCGTTCGCAGCGCCCTTCTGGCAGCCGACACGGCGTTCAGCTTCCAGGACGCGGGCCTGCTCCAGTTGCGTAACCTGAAGATCACGTTCTACGGCGACACGGGACTTGAGGATGGAACGCTTACCGGTCGATCGGGCGAATACCGATTCGAAACGGGCGACGTGGAGGTAAAGGGCGCGGTCGAGGTCAAAGAGGCTGCCGGATCCAAGCGTCTCGTGACGCAGCGGCTACGCTATGACGCGGAAGCGGACTCGTTGTACGGAGACACCACCTTCGTGCTCTACCGGCCCGGTCTCCAGAGCAGGGGAGACAGCTTTGTCAGCGACGCGCAGCTGGAGAACGTTCAGATACTGAACCCGAGTTTTGTGTCGGAGGGGGATCCGGCTGCGGCTCGGAAGCCGCTGCCTGAATGATCACGCGCGTCGATCCGGGCACCGCCTTGCGACAGGCATCGGTGGTGCACCTGGTCGGACTTGCGCTCGCGCACGTAGCGGTGCTGGCAGGCCCCCGCGCCGCCACGGCGCAGGACTCCCCGAGCTGTCAGCTGCGGGTCAGGGTCGTAGCGGAGGCCGGCTCGCGCGATCAGCCCAGAAGCAACATGCTGGCGATTCCTGGGGCGGAGGGGCGCTACGCCATGCACCTGGGCGGGGGACTGGTGCTCGGACGGTGTGGCGACGCCTCGATGACAGGTGACAGCGCCGTTCACCTGGAACACATCGCCGAGGCCCTCATGATCGGCTCTGTACGATACCGGGACACCACGCGTGTTCTGGACGCGGAGCGCGTAACCTATTACGGCATGTGGGATCGAGTCGTATCCGAGGGCGATGTCCGGTTGGAACGGCTGGGGTCCGGCGCCACGCTGGAGGGGCCGCGGGTGGAATTCCTGCGGACTCCGTTCCGCGGAAGCCGCACCGTGGCCACGGGCCGTCCCCATATGACTCTGCCGACCGGAGGGCCCGCGACCGAGCCCTTCCTGGTCGATTCGGACGAGGCGGAGTTCCTGGGAGAAGAACGAGCGTTCGCGCGCGGCAACGTGGAGATTCACCGGTCGGACCTCGATGCGACGGCGGATAGCGCTCGCTTCGATGCGGGAGGGCTTGGTGTGCTGTATGGGCGTCCGATCATTCGAGGCGAGGGATTCGAGCTGACGGGAGACAGCGTGCTGGCGCGGTTCTCGGAAGACGAGCTTCGAGAGGTAAGGTCGTTCGGGAATGCCGCGGCCACCGGCGAGGATTTCGAGTTGCAGGCGGACCTCGTGACGGCCGAGATCACGGGGGGAGAAGTCGAACGCCTGTGGGCCTTTGGTGAAGGTCGCTCGATCGCCGTTTCGGGCAGTTTCCAATTGTCGGGTGACTCGATCGAGTTTTCCCTGACGGCGGGTCGGTTGGATTCGATTGCCTCGGTAGGGTCGGCCGCTTCGGTCGAGACGGAACCGTACGTCCCGGGAGCACCGCTGATCGAGGCGGTTCGGGATCTGGACCCTGGATCGAATTGGCTGACGGGCGACACGATCCGTGCCTTCTTCTCCGCCTCGTCGATCGACTCGCTCGGAGCGCCCTCGGAAGCTGCCCCGACTCCTGAGCGTTTGCGCGCTCTTGGCAACGCCCGATCGTTCTACGCCTCCGTGAGAGATTCTGCGCGGTCCGAGTCCCCGTCAAGGAACTACCTCCTCGGCAACAACATCGAAGTTCTGTTCCGTGACGGGGAGCCATCTGAGGTGGTCGCGAAGGACGCCATAGGCATCTACCTCGAGCCCTCAACCGAAGGAGGCGGTGGGTGAGCGCGCAGAGCGTTCTGAGGGCCGAAGGCCTGGTCAAGACTTTCGGCAAGCGGCGTGTAGTGGACAGAGTCGACCTGGAGGTTCGCCAGGGCGAGATCGTAGGCCTTCTCGGACCCAACGGGGCAGGGAAGACCACCACCTTCTACATGATCGTGGGACTGCTCGCGGCGAACGCGGGCCGCGTCTATCTGGACCGGAAGGAGTTGACCCGGGTGCCGATGTACCGGCGCGCTCGGGCGGGAATCGGCTACCTGTCGCAGGAGCCATCGATCTTCCGTCGCCTGACGGTCGAACAGAACGTGATGGCGATTCTACAGACGCTCGACATGACCCGCTCTCAGCGATACCAGCGTCTGGACGAGCTTCTGGGGGAGCTTTCGATCGGGCACCTGAGGAAGAGCAAAGCCGATTCGCTGTCCGGTGGCGAGCGGCGAAGGCTCGAGATCACACGTGCCCTGGTGACCAGCCCCAAGTTCATGCTTCTCGATGAGCCGTTCGCCGGGGTCGACCCGATCGCAGTGGACGACATTCAGCGCATCGTGGCCGAGCTAAGGGAACGCGGGCTCGGCGTGCTGATCACGGACCACAATGTCCGCGAGACGCTCTCGATCACCGACCGTGCCTACCTGATGTTCGACGGTCGAATCCATATCGAGGGTCCGGCGGAGAAGCTCGTCGAGGATCCGGAGGCTCGCAAGATGTATCTGGGACTCGACTTCGAGCTATAGACTACTCGCCCCACCGGTCGGCGCGCGGCGCTCATGCAAGGGGTGTGCCGTGCGGACCCCGTTCGCTATCTTACTTACATGCAGCACGGCCCGAGGGTCGCCAAACGAGATCAAGCGGAGTAACCAGGTAGCACATGGCCACTTTCAAGAGGGGGCTCTCACAGAGCCTCGGCATGCGGCAGGAGCTGAAGATCAATCCTCGCCTGTACCAGGCGATGGATCTGCTCTATATGCCGCTGCTGGATCTACAGGCTCACCTCAAGCTAGAGGTCCTGGTCAATCCGTTCCTCGAGTTCACTGAAATGGCCGAGGAAGAGATCCCGGAGGAAGCGCAGGAAGAGGAGGAAGACGAGGACGAGGTCGATTGGGAGGAGATCCTCCTCAACGGCTTTGACGCGGGCGGCCGTCGCAGCCAGTACGAGGACAAAGAGCATTACATGCCCACTCCCGCAGCGCCGCCGGATCTATGGGAGCACCTGCGCGAGCAGCTGAACCTTCTCAAGCTGGGGCCGAGGGAGTTCGCGCTCGGCGAGGAGATCATAGGCAACATCGATCGCGAAGGGTTCCTGGCTTGCAGCCTGGAAGAGGTGGTCGGTGCCGCGAACACGTGGCTAGCCGAGAGCGAACCGGAGTTGTGGGCTGAGATGGAGCCTTTCACGTTGGACGAGGCCGAGTCCGTGCTCGGGATCATCCAGGGCTTCTATCCGAGCGGTGTCGGAGCCCGTGACCTCCAGGAAACTCTGCTGATCCAGCTGAGGGACAGGGGAGAAGACGACACGCTGGCCTACCGGATCATCCACGATCATTTCGAGCAGCTCGTCAACCACCGGTGGAGTGAGCTGTCGAAGGAGCACGGGATCTCTCCCCGCGACGTGCAGAGCGCTGCCGATTCGATTTCAAAGCTCGATCCGAAGCCAGGCTTGAAGTACGCGGACATGAGCGACAACTACGTGATTCCGGACCTCTCGGTCGAAAGAGTCGATGGCGAGTACTTTGTGTTTCACAACGACTCGTCCTTGCCGCGGCTCAAGCTCTCGCGATCGTACCGGGAGGTGGCCCAGGATCGGAATCAGTTTCAGGGTGAAAACAAGGCGTTCATTGCCAAGAAGCTGAACAGTGCCCAGTGGATGATTCAGGCCATCGAGCAGAGACGGCAGACGATGCTCAAGGTCATGAGCTTCATCGTCGACCGTCAACGCGAGTTCTTCGAGAAGGGCGTGGAGCACCTGAGGCCCCTCACCCTCCGAGAGGTGGCCGAGCATATCGACATGCACGAGTCCACCGTGTCGCGAGTGACCAACGACAAGTACGTACAGACGCCGCGGGGTGTACTGCCTCTCAAATTCTTCTTTTCCTCGGGCCTGTCGACCGATTATGGAGAGGATGTCTCGGCCCGGGGGATCCGGGCCCGGATCCAGAAGCTGGTGGCCGACGAAGACTCCCAAAAACCGCTTACCGACCAGGCCATAGTGGACGTCCTCAAGAGAGAAGGCGTCCAGATTGCGCGCCGGACGGTTGCGAAGTACAGGGATCAGCTCGGAATCCTCTCGGCGAGGATGCGTAAGCGAGTATGACCGAGTCCGGGCTTCCCCCCGCCGACCCACTCCCACCGGCCTCCAGAAGTTTCTCGGTAATCGTCCCCGCCTTCAACGAGGTGGAGAACATGCCCGACCTGTTCCAGGATCTGGCCGGGACGTTGGAAAGGTTCGCCCTTGGAGGCGAGATCATCCTCGTCGATGATGGTTCGACGGACGGGACGCTGGAGGCGGCGCGCTCTGCGTCCAGAGCCGCTGGAGTCGAGGATCGCACGGTGTTCCTCCGACATCGCACCAACAGGGGAAAGACGGCAGCGATCGTGACGGCCGTGTTGGCCAGCGATTCTTCGATGTTCGTCCTGTTCGACGCGGACCTTCAACATGCCACGGACGAGATTCCCCGCTTCTTAGACGCCCTGGATGAGGGACACGACGTGGTGGCAGGGCGGAAGATCGGGGACTATCCGAAGCGCTTCGTTTCGGGAATCTACAACGGCCTCTCGCGGGCGATCTTCCGGGTTCCGGTGCGCGATCTGAACTCGATGAAGTCCTTTCGGAGGGAAGTTGTGGACGAGATCCACATGCGGGAGGACTGGCACCGCTACCTGATCGTGTTGGCACATGATCGCGGCTTCCGGATCGGAGAGATCGATGTCGATCTCCGCCCGCGAAGACATGGCGCATCCAAGTACGGAGGGCGGGGCAGGGTGGTAGTGGGGCTTCTCGACCTGGTGTCCGTGTGGTTTCAGTTGGTGTTCAGCCGCAAGCCGATGCTCTTCTTCGGGCTCACGGGGCTCTTCATGGCGGGGCTCGGAGTGCTCGTGGGTATCGTCGCTCTGTTTCTGCGCTACGTCCTCGATGCCGGGTTCCGGCCGCTCCTCACCCTGGTGGTGTTTCTCGTGCTTCTGGGGGGTCTGCTATTCGTTGCTGGCCTCTTGGCCGAACTGATAGCGGGGCTCCGGGCCGAGGTCGAGGATCTCCGCCGAGAGCTTCGAAGGTGAGCCTGGGGCGCAAAGGCGGATGGGCCGACTCGACGGACTTCACGGCGGCGGCCACGCCGGTTGAAGCGGAGGCGGAGGGCAGTGGTGCGGCGGCGGCACTCGTCGTGGTCTACGTGCTGCTCGCGCTGCTCGTGTACGAGCCGACGCTCTTCCCCGGGGCGGATGCGGGCCACTACATGGTCCTCGGTGAATCACTGCGCAACGGGATGGGCTTCAGGGACATTCAGCTGCCGGGCTCACCGCTGCATGCCAAGTTTCCCCCCGGCTATCCGCTGGTCCTGGCCGTATCGAGTCTCTTCGGTGGCCTTCAGCTGTTCAAGGCCGTCTCGCTGGCGTTTGGGGCAGGCGCCGTGTGGCTGACGCATCGGATCGCGAGGTCTTTCGTCGGCCGCCCGGCCGCGTTTGTCGCGACCGGCTTGTTCGCGATCGCTCCGGTGCTGTTGGATTTCTCTCACCGGGTGCTGTCCGAGGCAGCGTTCACATTCCTTTTGCTCGCGGTCGTCGGGGTCACGCTGGCGGACCGTCGGGTAGGCGCGATGGCTCTGGCCGCCGGTGCCGCGGCATTCTTCACTCGGACGGCAGGGCTGGCCGTGCTTCTCGCTCTCGTCGTGTGGGTCCTGATGTCGCGGGATCTGCGTCGATCCACGGCGGCAATTCTCGTCTCGGCTGTCTGCGTCGTCGGATGGGCCGCGTATCAACATTTCGCACAACCCACTCAGCCGAGCTACCTGCATCAGCTGATTCAGGAGAACCCGTACGTCCCCGCCGCCGGCACCCTTGGTCTTGCGGATTTCCCGGCGCGGGCGGCGCGCAACCTGTGGCGCTACGTGAGCTCGGAATTCCCTGGCTCTTTCGGATTTCCCACGCAAGTCCGCGGGGTGGATGCCACTACGGCCCTGGCCGGGGTGTTCATGAGCTTGCTTGTCCTGGCGGGGTGGCTTCGCTCGGCGGTGACGAGGCTGCGCGTCGCCCATCTGGTGGTCGCTCTGTACGTGGGCCTCATCGTGTTGTGGCCGCCCGTGTGGACCGACCGCAGGTTTCTGCTTCCGATTCTCCCGCTGCTCCTGGTGTTCGGTGTTGCGGGAGCGACCACCGCCGTCCAGCGTGTGGGCGCGAGGGTTGGCTACGGGATCGTCGGACTTGCCACGGGGCTGGTCGCCGCGGTGGCCCTGATTTCTTCCGGGTCCGTGGCTCCCGCTCGAATCGCGTGCCAGTTCTCGTACAGGAACGGCCAGCCGTGCGACCGCCAGCAGTACAGCGAGTTCTACGCCATGGGTCGGTGGGCGGCTGAAAACACGCCGGAGAGCTCGGTCATCGCCAATCGCAGCCCGGCCACATTCTTCCTGTTTTCCCGTCGCCAGGGCGATCTGTATCCGTATTCCGCCGACCCTTCCGCTGTGCTCCACGGACTCGAGGAAATGGGCGCCGACTACGTGCTGGTGGACCGCCTGAGCGCGACCACCGATATGTATCTGATCCCGGCCGTGACCGCATACCTGGACCGGTTCGAGATCGTTCACATGGTGGGAGGTAGGGAGGGGACCGTGCTTCTCCGGTTGCTCTCGGCTCCACGAACCGCTTCGCTGTCCGGCCGGCCATGAAGGTCGTACACGTAGCGACGGCGTTTCCACGGCATCCGGATGATCACATCACTCCCTGGCTGGTGGAACTGGTCCGCCGGCAACGGCAGGCGGGCGTCGACGCTTCGGTGCTCGCGCCCGCGTACCGTGGCGGGCCGCGGGGAGAGCCCTCCGGCCTCCCGGTACATCGGTTTCGCTACGCGCCCCGTTTCCTCGAGACTCTTACACACGATCAGACGGTTCCGGATCGGATCCGGGACCGGCCGGCGTTCGCAGCACTCGTTCCGGCTTACCTGGCGACTGGCAGGCGTGCGGCCGCCGCCCTGGGGAGGGAAGGGGCGGATCTGGTTCATGTACACTGGCCCATGCCCCATGCGCTCTTCGGTAATGCCATGCGCAAGGCGTCTGCTGGACGCACGGCGATGGTGTGCAGCTTTTACAGCATGGAAGTGAACTGGGTCGATCATCGGCTTCCCTGGCTGCGCCCGTTCCTGAAATGGACCATTCGGTCGGCCGATGCGGTAACCGCGATCTCGAGCTCGACGGCTCGCGCCGTGCGGGACCTGGTCGATCGGCCCGTGACCGTAATCCCGTACGCGGCGGCGCTGCCGGAGGTGGCGCCCGCTGTCGCCAAGCCCGCGCTCGCCGATCCGCAGGCTCCCATTCGGCTTCTGTTCGTCGGTCGGTTGGTCGAGCGTAAGGGGGTCGAAGTGCTGGTCCGGGCACTCGCCAGGCTCCGCCACCGGCGCGAGGCGGAGCTGGTGATCGTGGGGTCAGGTAACACCAGGGATCGCGTGACACGGACGGCGGCGCTCGAGGGGGTGACCGACCACGTTCACCTGCTTGGCCTGGTGAGCCCCGAAAGGCTCGCACGCGAGTACGCCGCGTGCGACATTTTCGTCCTTCCCGCCGTGGTGGACTCGCGAGGTGATACCGAGGGCCTCGGGGTCGTTCTGCTCGAGGCGATGGCCCATGAGCGGCCGGTCGTCGCTTCCCGCGCCGGCGGCATACTCGACGTAGTGAGAGATGGACTCACCGGCTGGCTGGTGGATCCCGGGGACGCGGAGGTCCTGGCCGACAGGATCTTCCAAGTGGCGTCCGATCCGGAAGAAGCGCGTCGGGTCGCGGCCCGCGGCAAACGCGATGCGGCCACCCGGTTTTCGTGGGAGCGGATTCTCGACGAAACGACAGTAGTGTATGGGTCCGCGCTGGAGGCACGCCGTGAGCACCGAGACTGATCGGTACGAGCGGTTCACCGCGACCGAGGAGTACAGGGCGGGGCGGATACGCAAGGCCAGGGTGATCGCCCACCTGTGCTCGCCCTACCTCAGCGGATCGGTTCGCGCGGCCGATCTGGGAGCCGGCACCGGTATCATTCGCAAAACACTTGAGGAAAAATTCGCTAACGTTATATACGGAATCGAAATAGATGGCTCATTCATCGTCGAAAAGGAACGAATGGTGAGGGGAGACGTGATGCGCCTCCCCTTCGCCTCGGAAAGCCTCGACTTCGCGATGCTGAACCATTTGTACGAGCATGTGCCCGATGCGGGACAGCTGTTTCGGGAGACCTACCGCGTGTTGAAGCCAGGCGGACGAGCGTATGTGACGGCAGGCAGTAGCCGGGCCGTCGTAGAGCCGCACTATCGGCTGCCGTTCCTCAGCTGGCTACCCGCCCGAGCGGCCGGGGCCTACCTTCGCCTGACGCGCCGGGGTCACTCGTATGACGACATCCGGTTCCTTGCCTACCGACCGTTGACGAGGCTCATGCGCTCCGCCGGTTTCATCGTACACGACGTGACTGAGCGAGCGATCGATGAGCTGATTCGATTGGTCTGGGGGGCCCGATGGGCGGCGGTGTGGGGGGTGGCACGACGCATCCCGGACGGGGTCCGCAGCAGCCTTCTCAGAGCTGGATCTCCGCAGTGGTTCTTCTTCCTCGAACGACCGGCGAGACCCGCTGACGAAAGGGAGGCCCCTGAATGACGGGGGACGGGGGCCGAAACCGGCGGCACTTCGAATGGGTCTTCGGATTGTCGGTGTTATGCCTGGCGCTCCTGTTCTACCGGGAGTTTATCCTTGACGGCGCGGCGATGCTGTACGGGGACGACATGATCAACGAAGGCTTCCAACTGCGCTCGTTCGGGGTCGATGAGATTCGCTCGGGCCGGGGCTTTCCGTTGTGGAATCCTTTCGTGTATGGGGGGCAGCCCTACCTGGCCATTCTCCCCGGTCCTGTGCTGTATCCGAGCAGCCTTCTATACCTGGTGCTGCCCCTGTACCGGGCGATCGGCTGGACCTTTGTGTTGCACACATTCCTGTCGGGCCTGTTCGGGTACGCGGCGGCCCGGTCGATTGGGCTGGAGCGCGTTCCCTCGTCGGTCGCCGGCCTCGCCTTCATGTTCGCGGGGTTCGTGGTCTCGACTCTGTACGGGGGCCATGACGGTCGGATGTTCGCGATGGTGCTGATTCCCCTGGCGTTCACGATGCTGGAGCGAGGCCTCGCGTCCGGTCGGGTTCAGTGGTTCCTCGGGCTGGGCCTCGTCGTAGCCCTCCAGATCTTCACGCCGCACATCCAGCTCATGTACTACTCGGCGCTCGCCCTGTCGCTGTATGCCGCGATGAGGATCGGGCAGCGGGCCCGTGTGGAAGGCACCCGGACCGCCGTCCGTCTGGTCGGACTGTGGGCCGTGGCATTCGCAGTGGCGGGGCTCGTCGGGGCGGCGCAGCTTCTGCCGACCATACAGATCCTGGATGTGGCCGTGAGAGGCGGGGCAGGGGAGTCAGGGTACGCGTTCGCATCGTCGTGGGCACTGCCCCCGCAGGAGGTCTCGGCGCTCTTTCTCCCGGATCTCATCGGTTCGCTGGGGACCTACTGGGGAAGCAATCCTTTCAAGCTTCATATCGAGTACCTGGGGGCCGTACCGGTGGGGCTGGCGATCGTCGCCCTGACCACGATCCGGGGAGATCGCCGCGCGACTTTCCTGGCGATCACGGCGCTGGTCTGCGTACTGTTTGCCCTGGGGTCGGCGACCCCGGTCCACAGACTCGCATACTACATCCTTCCCTTCGTGAAGCAGTTCCGGGCGCCTTCGATGATGCTCGGGCCGGCCACCTTGATGGTCGCCCTGCTCGCCGGCCTCGGGTGGCAGAGGGTGCTCGAGATACGCCGGGAGGAGGCCGAGGCCGCCTGGGTGTGGGTACTCGCCCTGGCGGCGCCGCTTCTTCTACTCGGATTCGCCGCGGCCGCTTCGCCCGACGGTTTGCTGCGCTGGGCCCGAACGACATGGTTCCCGACGGGCTGGACCCGAACGGCGGCAGTGGATCCGACGGGGGCCCTGCGAGTGAACGGCTGGTTTCTCCTCGCAGGAATCGGTGGTGTTCTCGGAGCTGCGTGGACGGTAGCGACTCGCCGTGCGCCGGAGTGGACCGTGGCATTGCTTCTCCTGGTGCTGGTCGCTGACGGATGGCGCGTGGACGGCCGATACCTGCGTACCGTGGATTCGGAATCCGTTTTCCCCTCCGATCCGGCGATCGAGCACCTGCAATCGTCACTGGCCCTGGGGGAGAGAGCATTCCCGCCCGCGGGGCTGTCCGGCTACGGCCCTAGTGAGCTCGGCGTGCACCGGATCCCGTCCGTCACCGGCATTCAGAAGTTCCGCTTGGAGTGGTATGAGCGGTTTACCGGCGGGCTCGGTATGCAGAACGTGGGCACGATGACGGCGCTCGGACTCCTGGACGTCGGATTCATCGTTGCGGGGCCCGGCATATCGTCGGAGGCCGTGGCTCTGGAGGCCGAGGCGCCTCGAGGCTCCGCGTACCGTGTGCTCCCGGATATCCCGCACGCTTTTTTCCCACGAACAGTGGAGGCGACCCCAGATACCGCAGAAGCCCTTCGCCGGGTGCTGGGAGCGGCTCCCCTCGACCTGGCCGTGGTGCACGGTGAGGTGGCCCCGGACGCCGGCGCAGGGGTCGCGGAGATTACCCGCTACGAGCCCAACGAGCTGGTTCTCGAAGTCGAGGCGGACCGAGGAGGCCTCCTTTTCCTCAGCGAGATCTATTATCCAGCTTGGCGGGCCTGGGTGGATGGCGAAGCAGCTGAGATCCTGCGCACCAACACGGCGTTCCGGGGGGTGGTGGTGCCGGCGGGATCGCACTCGGTGAGGCTTCGGTATTCGGCGGCGGAGTTCAGAATCGGATTCACCGTGTCGGGGCTCTCGGCCCTGGCCTGCCTCGCATCGTTGCTGGTGTTGGGTTGGAGAGGCCGACGGCGACGCGCGGAAGAGGCGGAGCCGACGAGACCGGGGGACTCATGACGGCTACCACTCGGGCGCGCCGGGTCGCCACCCTCGTGTTTCTGGGCGTGGCGCTCGTCTTCGTGGGCGCACTGCTTCAAGGCCAGTGGACTTCGCTGGACGAGGTCATGGCGTCGACCCGGAGCTTCGACTGGTCCTTCCACCCATGGTGGCTGGCGGCTGCCGTCCTGGTCGGGGTGGCCGACCTGTTCCTGATGGGCCTCGTGTGGGCTGGGCTGTTCCGGCGCACCGGGGGGACGGCACAGCCGGCGGAGGCCGTCAGGGTATGGGTGGTCACCAATTTCGGTCGATACATTCCCGGAAAGGTATGGCAGCTTGGCGGCCTGGCCGTGTACATGAAGGGTCGAGGAGATTCGGGGGCGGCGGCCCTCGTGTCGGCCATGGCCTTCCAGATCATCTCGCTGGTCACGGGCGGAGCGATCGCGGTTGCCACGATAGGCGTCCAGTGGGCGGGTGGCGATGGCAGCTGGCTGCCTGGACTGTTGACCCTGGGGCTGATCCTGTTCGCGGGACTCCATCCGGGAGTCATCCGGTGGATCGCCGGTCGGCTCGGAGCATGGCTCGGGGAGCCAGTCGCCAGCGTGAATCTGGGTGCCGGCGATATCGTGCGCGCTGCGGCCGGCATGCTGACGGCGTGGCTGTTGTACGGCGTGGGTTTTCTGTTTCTTCTGCGGGGCGTCGGCATTCCCTGGGAAGTCGATCAAATACACGTACTTACCGGTATTTTCTCGGCCAGCTACGTCGTCGGCTACCTTGTTCTGGTCGCCCCGGGCGGCCTGGTGGTGAGAGAAGGCGCGATGACCGCGCTGCTCGCGGAATTGGGGGGGCTGGCGGTTGGAGTCGCCGCGGCCGTGGCGATCATGGCGCGCGTCTGGATGGTCGTGGCCGAGCTCGCCGCATTGGCCCTGGTGCTACTGTGGTCGCGGTCGCGAGAGGAAGAGGAGAGGTTCGCTTGAACGAGTCTTGGGAAGCTTCGGGAACGGAGCCTGTCGGAAGGGGCAGGGCGCTCGTGGTCATGCCCACATACAACGAGGCGGCGAACGTCGGTGCGATCGTGCCGGCCGTCCTGGCCCAGGACCCGCGCATTGACGTTCTCGTAGTCGATGACGGTTCACCCGACGGTACGGGCGACCTCGCCGAAGACTTGGCGGCGAAGGACTCCCGCATACACGTCGTGCACCGGGAGGGCAAGCAGGGACTCGGCAGCGCGTATCTCAGGGGATTCACCTGGGGGCTCGAGCGCGGCTACGAGTTTCTTATAGAGATGGACTCGGATCAGTCGCACGACCCTAAGTACCTTCCCGATCTACTCCGCGCGGTGGAAGACGATCTCGACCTTGTGATCGGCTCCCGCTATGTGAGGGGAGTTAACGTCGTCAACTGGCCGATGTCGCGTCTGCTGCTGTCGTGGTTCGCCAACAAGTACGCCCGCGTGGTCACCGGACTCCCGTTGTCGGATGCCACCGCCGGCTTCAAGTGTTTTCGTCGTGACGTACTCGAAGCGATCGACTTCGAGAGCGTCGGCTCCACCGGATACGCCTTTCAGATCGAGATGGACTTCCGCGCGTGGAAGAAGGGGTTTCGCGTCGGGGAGGTGCCTATCGTGTTCGTGGATCGTGTGGAGGGCGAGAGCAAAATGTCGCGAACTATCGTGCGCGAGGCCGTGTGGCGGGTGTGGGCCCTGCGATTCGCGTCTCTGTTCGGTCGTCTCTGATCCTGCCGGACCCTATATCGTACTGGTGGGGCAAGGGGGCGTTCGTACCCGAAAGGCATACACGATATGGCTAGTTTACATAAGATGTATTATGCGTCATTCATTCGTGTTCCTTCGTGGGGGGAGCACCGGCCGTCCTGAAGGGCTCTCTCAGCTCTCGGGGTTCTCTCCTCGATCCTGCAGGCCCTCGGTGGCCGCCGGCCCCTCCGCGCCCGCGGATTCGTCGGTCGGGCTGACGGCGGGCGTCGGCGCGACCGGGAGCGCCGCGGATGGCGCCGCACCGTACCGGTCCATGGCTCTTACTTCTCCGAGGCGGACGGCATACACATCCTGGCCGGCCGGATCTTCCTCGGCCTCGTCCACGAGCTGCTCGTACAGCGCAGCGGCGTCCGCATACCGTCCGCGGACCGTGTGGAGGCGGGCCTGCTCGGCCATCGCGAAGTGCCTCTGGTAGTCGAACCGAGCATCTGACGCGAGTCGCTCATACCACTGGAGCGCGCGGTCCGAGTCACCGCCCTGCTCGTAAGCGGCCGCTATCATCTCCATGGCCGTGTACGAGAGCGGGTTGGCGGCGCCCAGGTCCGCGACGGGCTCCAGCGCCTGGATCGCCAGACCAAGGCTGTCTCGCCGCAGCTCGAGATCCCCGAGGGCGACGCGGGCCTGGCTGGCGTAGGGTGTGCCCGAATACTGCTCGATGAAGATGTGAAGCTCCGAGCGGATAGTCTCAATATCAGCGGACTGCGACGCAATCTGGATCTCCTGGAGCCGCACAGAGGCCCGCTCGACCAACTTCTGGCGATAGTCCTGGTAGTAGAACGCCGCGGCGACCACGGCCACGAGCACGATCCCCCCCGCGATGACTGTGCGCCGGTGGCTCTGCGCCCACTCGGCGGCTTCCATGACCCGCTCGGTGACGTGATCTTCCGTGTCCAGATCTTCAGGCCGCTTTTCGCGCGCCATTGACTTAGTCATGTGTCCGCCACGCCTTTCTGCAACTGAAGCGCCCAACCGACGGGCGCATGATAGCTAACTGTTTATCTGACAATGTATTACGGTTCTTTGTGTCACCCATCGCCCAGGCCGCCCCCGACCGCATGTATTCCCGGTTCGACTGCTCTTTGCCAGGCAGCGGAAGAAACTAGGGGGAGCCCGGCAGCCCAGTCAATGCGACCGTCCGTGCATGACCCGCCGGTGCACCCAAGCGTAGACGACGACGATCAGGACCAGTCCGGCGAACATCCACGGGAAGTTATTCCCGATGAGGGCTTCGCCGGCATGCACCAGCTCGGCGTAGCTCATTTCGCGGGTCCCCTTCCCCAGTCCATATCCCGTCAGAGCCAGGATGATCACCCAGATTCCGGCTCCGAGTCCCGTGAACAGCGCAAATCTTCCGAACCGCATGCGCGACAGACCGGCCGGGATGGAAATGAGCTGGCGAACGGCGGGGATGAGGCGACAGACGAACGTGGTGATCTCACCGTGTCGGCGGAAGACCTCCTCTGAGCGCTCCAGGGCCGAAGCCGGCAGAAAGAAGTACCGGCCGTACCTGTACAGAAAGGGTCTACCGAGCTTCAGGGAGAGCCCGTAGTTGATGAACGCACCGGCCAGGGAGCCCAGGATCCCTGCGATCACTGCCACCGCCAGTCCAGTCGCCGGATCGGGCGGAACGAACTCTCCGCGGGCGGCCATGAAGCCGGCCGGGATCATGACCACTTCCGACGGAAACGGGATGAAGGAGCTCTCAACCGCCATAAGGACGAACACGATCAGGGGACCCCATGTTCGCCCTAGCTCGGCGCCCACCTGGACGTACTGAATCAGGATCTCGGTCATCGACACCGCCCGCCGTCAGTCAACCGGGTTGCCATCCTTCTTCCCCCGTAAGTGGAACGAAGCGCGCGATGTCCACAGTCTCCTCCTCGAGCATCCCGTCTATACCCACAGTGGCCCGGATGAGGTGCTGCCCTGAATCATCTCCCACGGGGATGATGAGGCGACCGCCGGTGGCGAGCTGGGTCACCAGCGCATCCGGTATCCGGGGGGCTGCGGCGCCGCACAAGATCACGTCGTAGGGCGCATGCTCGGGCCAACCGCCGCTGCCGTCGCCGGTGCGAAGGGTCACGTTCTCCAGCCCCAGCTCCAGCAACCGGGCTTCGGCGAGGCCCGCGAGTTCCTCCACGGTTTCCACCGAGTAGACGTGCGACGAGAGCTGGCTCAGAAGAGCCGTCTGATAGCCCGAGCCCGTCCCGATTTCCAGCACCCTTTCCCCGCCGCTCAAGCGGGCCAGCCCGAGGTGTAGCGCGTGTGCCCAGGGCCGCGAGATCGTCTGCCCATGGCCCAGTGGGAGGGCCACGTCGTCGTAGGAGCGGTGAATCACAGCGTCCGGAACGAACATGTGCCGCGGAATCGCATCGAAGGCGTGCAGGATGGCCAGGTCGTTCACTCCGCCCGCCTGCAGCCTCTCGATCAGGCGGCGCCGGTCACGCCTATACCTCGGGTCTATCCTCCCAGCATCCACGACCGGACCTCGCTGATCAAACCGTAGTTCGTGAGATCGAGATGAAGAGGCGTGACGGAGACGTAGCCGGCTTGCACGGCCCGGAAATCTGAATCGTCCCGCCCGCTCCAGCTGGAGATGCCACCACCGATCCAGAAGTACTCCCGGCCCGACGGATCCTCGCGTCGCGTCAGGGAGTCGGAATAGACTCTCCGGCCGAGGGTCGTCACACGAACCCCCTGCAGCTCGTCTGCCGGAATGTCGGGCAGGTTGATGTTGAAGAACGTCTCCTCCGGAAAATCGGACCGGCGGGTCAGCGCTCCGATCAGTGCCGTGAGAACATCCGCGTATCCAGGGATCCGGTCTGATGCCCGGCTCGAATACGAGACGGCAATGGCGGGAATCCCCAATATGGTGCCTTCCATGGCGGCTGCCACGGTGCCCGAGTAGAGGACGTCCTCTCCCATGTTGGGACCGTGGTTGACACCCGAAAGCACGAAGTGGGGCGGCCGATCCAGGAGCTGGTTGATTCCGATCAGCACGCAATCGGTCGGAGTGCCGTCGATCACATGGTGTCCTTCGGGAGTCCGAGCGGCGCGAAGCGGTCGGTGCACCGTGAGGGAGTGACTGGTGGCGCTCTGCTCCCGGTCCGGCGCCACGACCTGCACCTGCCCGAGCCTCGACGCTACTTTGATCAAGGTCTGCAGGCCGATGGCGTGGATGCCGTCGTCATTGGTGCAGAGGATCGTCGGGTGGTCAGCGGAAGCCGGCTGGCTGTCTTCGCCGTCCCCGGTCATTCGCCGAGTGCCAGCAAATCCACGAGACCGTCGGCCTCACGTCGCAGATCGCGAACCGTTTCCCGATCCCACGCCACCCGGGCGGCCCTGGCCAGCTTCCCTTCCTTACGCAACTGCTCCAGCTTGTGCCGGGCCCCATCGATCGTGTATTTCTCGGCATACAGTAGGTGACGGAGCAAGTGGATGAGCTTGATCTCCTTGCGCCTGTAGACCCGGTTCCCCGCCCGGTTCTTGGACGGCTTGAGAGCCGGGAACTGGGTCTCCCAGTAGCGCAGTACGTGCGGCTTCAGGCCGGTGATCTCGCACACCTCACCGATCGAATAGTACTCCTTAGGGGCGATTCGGTCTTCCACCGAACTCAACTCCAGCGCTCGGGCTTAGGTTCTCTGGACATCAGGAGGGCAAGCGCACTCCGCGGGTCCACGTCTTCGTATAGAATGGAGTATACAGCACCCACGATGGGCATTTCCACCCCGTGTCGCTTCGCCAGGTCCCTGGCGGCCTCTGTGGTCCGGACTCCCTCGGCCACAGCGGTCATTCCGGCGAGCACATCGGCCAGCCTCTCTCCGCGGCCGACGGCGAGTCCCACCTGGCGATTTCGACTCAGATCGCCGGTGCACGTCAGGATGAGATCTCCTACGCCAGCCAGACCGGCCAGGGTCGCACCCTCACCCCCCAGGCGCTCAGCCAGGCGTCCGATCTCGGCAAGGCCCCTCGTCATCAGGGCCGCCCGCGCGTTCGTACCGAGCCCCAGTCCGTCGCTGATTCCGGCCGCCAGGGCGATCACGTTCTTGAGCGCTCCACCCAGCTCAGTGCCAACGAGATCCGCCTGAGTATAGAGGCGGAAGTGCTCGTTCTGGAACAGCCTCTGCACCTGGACGGCGCTCTCTTCATCTCGGCAGGCCAGCGTCACGGCTGTCGGGAGTCGCCGGGCTAGCTCAGCAGCGAAGCTCGGACCGGACAGGACTACGCAACCTCCGGTCATCCCCTCCCCGAGGACCTCCCCGAGGACTTCACTCATCCGCAGGTCGGTGTGAATCTCAATGCCCTTCGACGCACTCACGACCAGGGGGCGAGTGTCCCCGAGGTGTCGCCGGGCCTCATCCATGACGGACCGAACGACGTGTGACGGGCTGACCGATACGATCACTCCCGCTTCCTCCAGCGCCTCCGCCATGTCGGCGGTGGCGCCGAGTGAAAGCTCGAGGTCGACCCCCGGAAGATACTTGTCGTTTCGGTGATTCGCTTCGATGCCCTCGGCCACCGCCGGCTCGTAGGCCCAGAGTCGGGTCGAATGCCCGTTCCAGGCCAGAACGTTCGCGAGTGCCGTGCCCCAACTTCCCGCCCCAAGGACGGCTATTCGGTCACTCCGCATGTTCGCCGTCCTCGCCCGAAGATCCGGATTCCTTGGGATCCCGGCCGAACGTGTTCTCCTGGCCACGAGCCAGTCTCCGCAGATTGTCTCGGTGTGTCCACCACACGAAGATCGCGATTGCCGCACAAAAAAGAACGGTAGACCTGGATTCGTCGGTCAACCAGGCCGTCACCGGAACCGACGTGGCCGCCGCGATCGAGGCCACGGAGACGTATCGAGTGATTGACACGAAACCGATCCACACGAGCAGTCCGATCAGGGCAGACGTTGGGGCGAGCGCCGCCAGCACGCCGGCGCCCGTGGCCACGCCTTTGCCTCCCTGAAATCTAATGAACACTGACCAGACGTGCCCCGCGATGGCCGCGAGTCCGTACAGCAGCGCCAGGTCTCCGAGAGCCACGCCGTCCCACGCCGGGAAGAAATAGGCAGGAACGAAGCCCTTGGAGACGTCGATCACCACAACGGGCACGGCGGCTCCGGTTCCCATGACGCGGAAGGCGTTGGTCCCGCCCAGATTGCCGCTGCCGTGCTCGCGGAGATCGATACCGTGCAGGCGTCCCACGAGGTAGCTCGTGGGAACCGATCCCATCAGGTAGGCCGCGAGGGCCAGCAGGACGACCGTCACCGGTCGTTCATCAGCATCGGAGGGCTACCTCCCGTCCCGGTCGGCATCTCTGCGTTCGCGGGCGGATATCCGGATGGGCGATCCCACGAAGCCCCATTCTCTCCGAAACCCGTTCGACACGTAGCGGACATAAGATGTCTTGAGATCCATGGGGCGGTTCGACCAGATCACGAAGAGAGGTGGCTCGATGTCCACCTGGCTCCCATAGTATATCCTGACATCGCCGCGGCCGCCCTGAGGAGGCTGCTTCCGATCTACGAGGGCCCGGAGGACGCGATTGACCTCGGCCGTCGGTATCCTTCGCGATCGTTCCCGCTGTACCTCGCGGGCCACCTCCAGGACTTTCTGGACCCGCCGACCGGACAGGGCCGAGGTGGTGACGATCGGCACCCACCTCAGGTAGTGGGCCCTTTCGCGTAGCTCCTTCTCGAACCGGGCCAGCGCATCCGGCCCGCGGTCTTCGATCAGATCCCACTTGTTTGCCACGAGCACCAATCCCCGGCCTGCGTCCCAGGCCTCCTCTCCGATGTGAAAGTCCTGGTTCGTAACCCCGGTGTCGCAATCCACGACCAACAGGCAGACCTCCGATCTCTGAATGGCCGAGGTTGCACGCAATCGGCTGTAGAACTCTACGTCATCGTTGACCCGAGAGCGACGGCGGAGCCCTGCCGTATCTATGAGGCATACCCTTTCGCCCTCGAACTCCAGGTAGGTATCGATGGCGTCCCTCGTCGTGCCCGCCTCGTCATGCACAAGGACCCGGTCTTCCCCCAGCAGCCGGTTGACGAAGCTCGATTTACCTACGTTGGGTTTTCCGATCACCGCCAGCCTCAGACCGACCGGAACGCTCTCGGAATCGGCCGGATCGGGTAACGCCGCGACTACGCGGTCCAGCAGGTCACCACTTCCCTTTCCACTGAGCGCCGACACCGCCAGCGGCTCGCCGAGGCCGAGGGAATGGAACTCGTGGTGGGCCACCGCGCCGGCTGGATCGTCCAGCTTGTTGACGGCCAGGACGACGGGGCGACCCGATCGACGCAGGAGATCTGCGACATGCTCGTCTACCGGGTGCACTCCGGCCCGCCCATCCGTGACGAGCACAATGGCCTGGGATCTCTCGATAGCCTCGATGACCTGTTCTCGTACCTCGCGGTCGAGAGGTCGTTCGGGAATGTCACTGATCCCTCCCGTATCGACCAGCAGGAAATCCCTCCCCGCCCACTCGGCCTCGGCAAACTGCCGGTCGCGCGTCACTCCGCTACTCTCGGCGACTATGGCAATGCGACGGCCGACAATGCGATTGAATAGCGTGGATTTACCGACATTAGGTCGGCCCACGATCGCGACCGTCGGCAGGCCTACAGGGCCAGCAGTGTGTCCGTCACGTGCTCCGATGGACATATCCTCAGTTCGGGCAGGTCCCGTCTCAGCTCGGAAAGAGACAAGTCGTCAAGAAAAAGGTCCTGGTCATTCAGAGCGGTGCGGCTGAACAGGGCCAGATCGAAGTCGCGGTGCGGCTCCAGGGCCCGAGCATGGTCCACACCGGTCAGGAGGCCAGCGGTTGTGACCATCGGGCCGTAGAGCGAATTACGAGCGGCCACCGTCGTGATCGATGCGCCGGTGCAGATTGCGATCTCATCCGCCAGGCCAGCCAGGTGCGGTCTCATCGATGTCCCGGTCACCAGCGCGATCTGCTGACCGGGAAGAGCCGGCAGGTCGGCCAGGTCTGCGCGGACGGCCGAGATGAGAGCCGAGACAGCGCCCACTCCGTTCGCGACAAGTTCATGATCGTCGAAGTACTCGGGAGCGGGCAGATCAAGGCCCGCCTGGAGGAACAGTTCGTCCGCGGCGTAGCACCAGGCGCGGCCCCTCTCATCGAGCGCACGCTCACGAATAGAGTCGATCATGACCAGCGAATCGATACAATCTTCGACAGTGAGTGCCCTCACACCGCGATCCGAGTTGAAGTCGGTCAGGCCTACCGGCACGATCGACAGGGACAGGATGTTCTCACCCCGCGAGTACAGGTCTCCGATCGTGCGCTCGAGGATCTGTCCGTCGTTCAGCTCTGGGCAAAGCACGACCTGAGCATGCACGCGGATAGAGCCCTCTGCGAGTCTATCCAGGTGCTCTTCGACCAGAGCCGCCTTCGGGTTGACCAGCATGCGCTGACGAGCGTCGGGGTCTGTTGCGTGGACGCTTACGTAAAGCGGGGTAAGTCGCTGCTCGAAGATGCGCTCCCAATCTTCGTTCCTGAGGTTGGTGAGCGTCACGTAGTGACCGAACATGAAGGAAAGCCTGTAGTCGTCGTCTTTCACGTACAGGGGTTGTCGCAGCCTGGTCGCCTTCGGGTTGCCCTTCACGAAACAGAACGGACACGCGTTCGTGCAGCGCCGCACCTTGTCGACCTCGGGAATCAGGCCCAGAGTCTCGTCGGGGTGCTTCTCTATCTCGTAGACGATGGACTGGGCGTTGGGCAGGCGTGTCTCGAGAACGACCTCAGCGTCCGCTTCGTAGAACCGGAGGTCGAGCGAATCGCGAAGATCGCGTCCGTTTATCGAAATAAGTGCCGCACCGGGAGGGATCTCCAGGTCGGCGCCGATCGAGTCACGTCTTACCCGCGCGACGCGGACCATTCGATGTTCCTCTTTATGAGCCCTGGGCCCGATGGCCCTCCGCCCACAGGTGCGAGGCGGTCTCTTGGCGCCTCGCAATATACCTGCGACGAGTCGCGCCTCCAACTCTCCGGCCGGCCGGTCGTCCAGCAGTTTCGGCATGTCACCGGTAGATGCCAAGACGGGCGGAGATCCCGTCTCGGATCCCCGCCCGTCCCCTGACCATCCGAAGTTCAGGAGTCGCTGGCGCTATCGTCCTGACTGTACCGGAAGCCTGATACGGGTTCCTCGCTCTCGAACTCGACGAGGAACGACGACGCTTCTCCCTCGGCCGGGAGTGCAAGCAGCAGGTCTTCGCTGACCAGGACCTGGCCATTCTCGTCCAGCAGCTGGATCGGTACGGTGATCTCGGAGCCCTGAGCAGCCGTCTTGTTCATCACCTGGCCCGCCACGGAGTACACCCCTTCTGCGACGGCGAGTTGTGAGCGGAGGAACTCGAACTCCAGGCCGTCCCGGCGCTCCAACACAGCCAGCGCCGCGTCCGGGTCCTCGAGCTCCCGGTGAGAGTTCGCGAGGAGGTTGTAATAGACGGACTCAAACGGGTAGCGATCGACCAGTTCGCCCGCCAGAGGGAGAAGCTCCGCGTACCGCTCTGCCTGATAGTACGTGTTGGCGAGATTCTCCAGCGTCTCCTTGTTCAAGGGGTTCAGCTCGTGTGCCCGCTCGAACGCCTCGGCAGCCCGCTCGAAGTCCCGGGCCCGGTACAGTCCGATTCCGACCTGAGACCATTGCCTGAAGCTCAAGTCGTCTCGCATGAGAAGGTCCGCGAACAACTGTTGGGCGGGCTCCTCTTCTCCGGCATCCATCAAGGCGACCGCGTAATTGAGCAAGCCCAGGACATCTTCCGGGTGCGCGGCAGCGTACTCCGAGTAGATTGCCAGCGCCTCCTCATCGCGTCCCTCGCCTCGCAGAAGTTCCGCCTGGTTGATGCTGGCCGCGCGAACCATGTCCGCATCCCCTCCGAGCGCGACAGCCTGCTCGTACAGCTCTAACGCGAGCTTGTTATCACCCTGCCTCTGGTAAATGTTCGCGGCGTTGGTGAGTGAGCGAGAGTCGGAGTAAATCACGTTGGCCTGCAGGAAAGAGTTCAGGGCTTCCTCCCGGTCGTCGGCCCGCAACGCGTTGATCCCCCTGTTGTACAGAGGCACCCATGCGGCGAACCTCGCCTCGTTCACCAGGTCGGTGCAGGCGGGGTCGGCAGTGACGAGCTTCACGAGCATCGAGTCGGCCCCGACGTAGTCGCGGAGACCCAGGTAAGCCTGCCCGGCGAGAAGGTACGCCCGTGGCCGAGGATCATCATCATTGAGGGCCGGCTCGAGCTTCTCGAGCGCCCTGGCATACCGCGCTTCCTTCGTCTGTGGATCGTCGCGCCGGGCCGCATAGCTCAGTTCCACGTCAGCGCCACGAGTGTTCAACCAATTTCTGAGCATGATCACCTCAAGTGTCTTATTCGCAACCGACTCACAGAGCCACACATCCTTGATCTGGCGACCTTCGTGCGAGTCCCGAGACTCCTCCGCCCGGAGGTCCCGGCCCATAGTATCGGGGCCATCCTGTCACCGTGCTTTCCCGGCGGCAAGGCCCGAGTCATCTACTACGCCTAACCGGTGAGCATGTTTCCTGTGTTGAGCGGGGCGACGTCCGCTTCCTCCGGCTCATCCACACGCGTCTTCGGAAAGCGCGGCGAGGATCCTGCTAGCCGTAGCCGGGCCGACCCCGCGAACGCTTGCCAGCTCGTCGGCCCCGGCCTTCCGAATCGCCTGCACGCTCCCGAACTTCCGTATCAAATCCCTTTCCCGAGTCGGGCCGACGCCCGGGATCTCCGAGAGTCGGGAGCGCAGCGTGCGGCGGCGGCGAAGCCTCCGGTTGTACTCGATGGCGAACCGGTGAGCTTCGTCCCGGGCGCGTTGCAGCCAGCGCAGGCCGCCGCTCCGGCGCTCGAGGCGCAGCGATTCCGAGGCACCGGGCACGAAGACTTCCTCCTGCCGCTTCGCGAGGGCGACCACGGGGACATCCGACACGCCGGCGCTCTCCATGGCGTGAAGCGCAGCACCTAGCTGGCCCTTCCCTCCATCGATGAGCACCAGATCGGGAATCGGCTCGTCCTGTTTGACCCGCCGGGCGAAGTATCTCCCTACCACCTCCTGCATCATCGAGTAGTCGTCGGTTTTCCCGTCCACAGTCTCCCGAATCCGGAAGCGTCGGTACTCCTTCTTCCTCGGCACGCCGTCATGCAGCCACACGGCGCTGCCGACTGAATCTCGGCCGCTGAGCGTGGAAACATCGAAGCAGATCAGGTCGCGCGGCGGAAACTCCAGGCCGAAGGCCGTGGCCAGCTCTCGTGCTGCCGGTGGCGGGGCCGTCGCTCCCGAGGGACCCCCCTCCAGTTCCCCCCGCTCCGCCAGCATGTGAGAGGCGTTCCCCTCCGCCAGATCCAGGAGTCGCCGTTTCAGACCACGCTGCGGAACCCTGATGTGGAACGCCGCTTCCCGCCGCTCAAAAAGCACGGATTCGACCAGCTCGCGATCCTCGAAGTCCGCCGGGACTACAAGCTCGGGAGGGAGATCGTCTCGCCTCAGATAGAACCCCGTGATCGCCGCCGACGTAAGGGCTGACACGTCGTCATTGGCCTGGCCGATCCGAAGGAAATGCACGTCCCGACCGAGCAGCCGCCCCTCTCGGACTCGCAGGAAGATACAGCAAGCAGTGTCCTTCGTTCGTGAGATGCCGAGGACGTCGCGGTCGCCGCCTCTGAAGTCGATCGACGCCTGACGCTTTTCCAGAGAGCCCAGACCGCGGAGTACGTCGCGGAACTCAGCTGCCCGCTCGAAGTCCAGATCTTCGGCCGCCTCCTTCATGCGGCGGCGGACCTCCTGCTTCAGACGGCCCGTTTGCCCGGAGAGGATCTTCAGGATCCGCTCGATCATCTCACGGTAATCGCCCTGTGTCTGCTGTCCGACGCACGGGGCCCGGCACCGGTCGATGAAAAAGTCGAGACACGGCCGGTCAGGGGCATCGCGCGGAAGATCGTAGTGGCAACTTCGCACCGTGAACATCTGCCGTATCATCCTCAAGGCACGCCGCATGGCCCCGACATCAGTGAAGGGACCGAAGTAACGCGAGCCGTCCCGTACGAGGTGCCGGGTCACCAGGACCCGCGGAAACGGCTCATGTACGGTGACCTTGACGTAGGGAAATGTCTTGTCGTCCCTCAGCTGGATGTTGAACCTCGGCGCGTGCTCCTTGATCAGGTTCGACTCGAGGAGGAGGGCCTCCGCGGGCGATCCGACGAGGACCGTCTCCACGGACGCCGTGCGGCGTGACAGTTCCAGCAGCTTGTAGGACCGCTCGCTTCCGCTTCCGAAGTAACTGCGTACGCGGCTTCGGAGCGAGGTCGCCTTTCCGACATACAGGATTTCACCGTCATCACCACGAAACAGGTAAACCCCGGGCCGGCTCGGAAGAGCCTTCAGCTGTTCCTGGAGCCGCTCAGTGCTCACCCTACGGGCCCTCCTCCGGCAGGATGACGGGAGGCCGGCGGGCGACAAGCAGATACGGCACCGCCCCGGCCGCACCGACGACCAGAAGGAGGCCTGCGTCCGTGAGGAAGCTGGTGCCCTGCCAGCGTGGTCCAAGCCAGGTGCGAGTAGCCGTGGCGGCCACGGCAGCCAACCCGGCGGCGGCCGCCAGGCGGGCTGCTGCTTTCAAGGCCTCACCGTCGAACAGGCCCCCGAGCTTGCGGCCCAGGAAGGTCCATAGCAGAAGCAGGTTGACCCAGGCTCCGATCGCCCCACCCAGGGCGATTCCCGTCGCGGCGTACGGCTGGTAAGCGAGCGGCAGGCGAGACCGGGCCACGAGCGTGAAGGCGATTGCCAACCCGATTCCCACGGTGACGGACACCGCTGCGAGCAGCATCGGGGTGCGGGTGTCCTGGAGGGCATGAAAGCCGCTGGCGAATAACTTCTGTGAGCTGGACGCAACAAGCCCGAGCGCGTAGGCCCCGAGCACGGCGCCCACCAATACGGTGCTCGTCTCGGAAAACGCACCGCGCTGGTAGACCACCCGAATGATCAGGTCTCCGAATATGAGGAAGCACACCGCAGCCGGCAGCACGAAGAAGAGAATCTGGAAGAACCCATTCACGAGACGCGGCCGCAGTCTGTCCGCGGTGGCTTCCCTAGACATGTTTGGCAGGGAAGCCGCGGCGACAGCGATTCCGAAGAGGCTGATCGGGAGATACATCAGCCGCTGGGAGTATCCCAGCGCCGACATCGCACTAGTCCCGACCAGCGTGGCCAGCGAAATGTCCACCAGGGTGGAGATCTGGAAGATCCCCTGGCTAGAGATCACGGGCAGAGTGTTGCGTGCCACGCGTTGAACCGGCGCCCAGCTCCAGGAGGCTGTCGGGCGCAGGGATCCGACGAGCCGGCGAGTCGCCGGGATTTGGACACCCACCTGGAGCAGACTCCCCACGAGGGCGGACCAGGCGAGAGCGTGCGCGAACTGGTCGCTTCCGACGGCGCGCGCCAGGAACAGGCCGACGATCTGGCACAGGTTCCAGATCGTCGGCGCCACGAAGGGAAGGAAGAACTTCCCGTGGCTGTTGAGGACCCCGAGGAACCAGGCCCCCACGATCAGCGTTCCGGACATGGGGAAGAGGATTCGCACGAGCTCAGTGGTGATCCGGCGGGGCTCTTCGTCGGCTCCCAACATCACGAGGTCGGTGATCCACGGCGCCAGGATGACGCCGAGGGCGCTAAGGAGCACGGCTGCGGTCAGAACGATTCCTAGTACAGAAGACGCCAGCCGGGCGGCCTGAGGGGAAGCTTCACCATGCGTCTCGAGCGATTCCGAGTACACGGGCACGAAGGCCGCGGAAAGGGTTCCCTCTCCGAGAAGATTGCGGATGATGTTAGGGATTTTGATCGCCGCCCAGTAGGCATCGGCAAGAAGGTTGGTGCCGAGGAAAGCCGCGACTGCCACATCGCGAGCCAGGCCCGTAATCCGGCTCAGCAAGATCCCCGATCCGACCGCCGTCGCCGGTCGCAGGCGAGATGACGTCAGCCGATGCTCCTGGCGCGATAGACCGGGAGAGCCATTGCCGGCAGGGGGCGTGTCAGTCACCCGGCCCGAGGCGGGTGGCGCCGCCTTCGTCGGCCCCCTCGATGAGTCGACGCACGAATTCCGTTTCCTCCCGGAGGCTCTCCATGCTCTCGCTCAGGTACTTCACCTCGGCTTCCAGTTCGCCGACGCGGGACTCGATCTCCGGAGACTTGCCGTCCTCCTCGCCCCGGGCGATGCGATTAGCCAGCGCCTGCCCTACGGACGAATCCAGGACGATCGCGAGGATCGGAATCATGAGGACAAGACCGATAATTACGGCCCAATGCACGCCCACCACCTGTCGAGAGTCAGACGGAGCGCCGCGCCGGTGATCGCGGCGAGCGAACGTTGGCTAACCTACTCCCCGGCAGTAGTGCCAGCAACGCCGTCTCCGGGGGGCGGTGCCTCGTCCAGCGGAGGCAGGAGAGCCGCCGCCCGCGCGGCATCCAGGAAGCGATCTCCATACCGCGCGAGGTAGACATAGGTGGCCAGGGACCGTTCCTGGGATTTCCCGTTCGGATACAGGTTAGCTGCCGCGCGGCGGAGCTGCCCGAGGCTCGCCTGCTCGCGGTCCCGGGTCATGCGGTCCAGTGTCTTACGCAGGGATTCGAGAGTCGAGAGGACCTGGCTCCGGCTCTTACCGACAGCAGGCCGGAGCCCGGGCAGGTCGCTACCTACCGTCTCGTCCAGGGCCGCGAACCTCCCGTCCACCTCAACTTCCAGGCGCCGGAGGGATTCCTCCACCGGCAGGGGCCGGCTCCGCTCCACGAGGCCCGCAGCGGCCTCGTGGCCTCCGTCGCGCAGTTCGTCTGCCGTGACACCGGTCTTCTCGAGCAGCCGGGCGACGCGCGGCTCCACCACGCGCCACGAGTCGCGAGGCAAAATGCCGGGCATCGGAACGTCCAGCGTTTCAAAGACGGGATCGAGCTGCGCCCAGTAGGCAATCTCTCCGGGCCCCAGGACCGTGGCCCCAACGGGGAGAAGCCAGGATTCCAGGACCGGACGGAGCGCCGCGGATGGGCTGAACCGTTCGGGTTCCGACGCCGCCTCATCTGTCACATCGGACACCTGCCGGGACGACTCACGGTCTACCTGAACGGCACCGGAAGTCCCCCGCAAGCGGTACCTCCCCCCACGTCCCTCGCGAAACACCGGTATTGCCCCTCCGAGATACGTCAGCTGAGCCCGATACCCGATGTCGGTGACCGCATCGGTCCCTCTTCCAAGGGCTTCGTCCACGATCTTTCGCTCTTCGATGACTCTCTGAACGAATGGCGACGAGGCGCGTCGGACTTCCGGATGAGCAGAGTCGAGAAACGCGATCGGCAGTTCACCCATCCAATGGGAGACCGTGCCGATGAAAGCATCGGTAAACGAGCGGCCGGGGACATACTGCTTGCGCAAGAGGTCCAGCCATGCGTCTCCCGCCTCGTGGGCTTCGAGGGCGCCGACGAACTCCTCTGTCTTCTCGAGGATCTCAGAGGAAAGCGGAGCTGGACCAACGGGACTGCCGGCTTGGCCGGGCGAGGCCGAAATCTCGATCCGACGCACGGTCTCTTCCCTGTCCAGGTATCCTACCGAGGCCACCTCACCCCAATCGTGGTCGTCTCCGGCGACCCAGAACACGGCCAAACACGGAACGCCGAGTTGGCGTTCGAGATCGACGGCGGCCCGCACGGCGGACAGTGCCTTGTAGAGCACGTACAGGGGTCCGCCGAACAGTTGCGGCTGCTGCCCCGTTGTGACGACCAGTCCCCCTCCGGCGAGCACTCGCTCCAGCCGAACGCTGGCTTCCGAGGACGGACAATGGAATGTTCCCAAATCCAGGGAAGATCGGAGCGGACGAACCTCGGCACGCGCCGCCGCCGGCGAGTTGAACGCTTCAGGCGGGAACAGACCAAGAGCGCGCGGATCCCGTTCCAGTAGTCTCGAGACGAGCCCCCCGGCTTCGGCGATGCGTTCGGGTTCAAGGTACAAGCCAGTCACGAGATCAACTCCTCGGGCGGGTGCAGACGACCGGACAGGATCAGGCGGGGAGAGTCCTGGCCGAACGGCGCTCCCCCATAGTCGCCAAACCGGTG
>JBDGWG010000004.1:0-85217 GCA_039585235.1 Gemmatimonadota bacterium
TTCCGGCGGCTCGGTCCCTCGCTCCGGGACCGGAAGCAGGAGGAGTTCTGGGCCGTCTACCTGGACACGCAGAACCGGGTGATCTCCGAGCGGTGCGTCACGGTGGGCCTGCTCAACTCCTCCCTTGTCCATCCGCGCGAGGTGTTCGCTCCGGCGATCGCGCACGCGGCGGCCAGCGTGATCCTGGCCCACAACCACCCGAGCGGCGATCCGGATCCTTCGCCGGAGGACCTGGAGGTGACCTGGCAGCTGGTGGAGAGCGGTCGCCTCCTCGGAATTCCGGTGCGCGATCACATCGTCATCGGGGACGGCCGGTACATCAGCCTGCTCGAGCGCGGCCTTGTGCCCGGCGTGGTGAGTGAGGCGTCGGTGCGCAGCGCAAAACGCACCGGGTGAAGGGCGAAGTCTGACGATCTGGCCGGTCTTCTTTGCATGGCACGCGAGTTGCTCTCTATGTTCCAATTACGGATCAGCCAGCGGGAAGGGCGGATCACGGCAATTCGCGGCCCTGGGCGGGTATGCGGAGAGGCCACTCGTTTCGCGAAGGGACCCCGTGGCCACCAGATCGACCGAGGTCAAGCAGAAGGAAGGCTCCACCCCTCCGGGGGATACGGCGCAGTCCATCCTGCCGCCGGAGTTCCTCGAGGCGATCGCCGGCAGCGAAGACCGGCTGGACCTCGAGCTGCTCGCCCTGGCGTTTCAGTACGCGAGCGAGAAGCACGAGGGCCAGAAGAGAAGTTCGGGCGAGGACTACATCTCCCACTGCGTTCAGGTGGCCACGATCCTGGGCGAGATTCACCGGGACACCGTGAGCATCGCCGCCTCGCTCCTTCACGACGTGGTCGAGGACAGCCGCACGACTGTGGAGGAGATCGAGCGCGAGTTCGGCAACGAGATCGCCACTATCGTGGACGGCCTGACCAAGATCTCCCGCGTCGAGATCCGCTCCCTCGCCGAGCGCCAGGTGGAGACCTACCGGAAGCTGCTGCTGTCGATGGCGCGAGACGCGCGTGTAATCATCGTGAAGCTCGCCGACCGGCTGCACAATATGCGCACGCTGGAGCACCTGAATCCGGCGAGTCAGCGAAGGATAGCCCTCGAGACGCGTGACATCTACGCCCCGCTCGCCCACCGTCTCGGCATGGCCCGGGTCCGGTGGGAGCTGGAGGACCTCGCGTTCAAGTTCCTCGAGCCCGAGGAATACCGTGCTGTCGCCACCACCGTGTCGGACAAGCGCAGCGAGCGAGAGAGCCTGATCGCTCAGATGGTCGCGCCGCTCAAGGTGGAGCTCGGGGCGGCGGGTCTCCAGTGCGAGGTCGAGGGCAGGGCGAAGCACCTGTGGTCCATCCAACGGAAGATGCGGAAGCGGAGCCGCCCGTACGAGGAGATCTACGATGTCCTCGCTGTGCGCGTAGTCCTGCTGTCCGTGCGGGACTGCTACCACGCCCTGGGAGTGATTCACAACAAGTGGACCCCGCTGACCGAGCGTTTCCACGACTACATCGCGAC
The DNA here is from genome assembly GCA_039585235.1 of Gemmatimonadota bacterium. Taxonomy (GTDB): domain Bacteria; phylum Gemmatimonadota; class Gemmatimonadetes; order Palauibacterales; family Palauibacteraceae; genus Benthicola. The sequence continues at coordinate 1,510 of JBDGWG010000004.1, forward strand.
GCCGAAATCGAACCTGTACCAGAGCCTCCACACGACGATCTTCGGACCGGGAGGCCGACTGTACGAGATCCAGCTGCGAACCGAGGAGATGCACCGCACCGCGGAGCTCGGGATCGCCGCTCACTGGAGGTACAAGGAGAGCCGGGAGGGCGACGAGGTCGACGAGAAGCTCACCTGGTTCCGACAGGTGCTCGAGTGGCAGCAGGAGACGCGTGAGCCGGAAGAGTTCCTCGAGTTCCTGAAGATCGACCTGTTCCAGGACGAGATCTTCGTGTTCACCCCGGCGGGTGATGTGAAGCAGCTGCCGAAAGGCGCCACCCCGATCGACTTCGCGTACGCGGTGCACTCCGAGATCGGCCAGCGTTGCTCGGGCGCGAGGGTGAACGGTCGGATCGCTCCGCTATCGCGGGCCCTGCGCAACGGCGACACGGTCGAGATCCTGACCTCCGACTCGCAGACGCCGTCCAGGGACTGGCTCGGCTTCGTACAGACGAGCCGCGCCCGTCACCGCATCCGGAATTGGATTCGCCGGGAGGAGTACGATTCTTCCGTCCGACTGGGACGGGAAATCCTGTCCAGGGAGTGGCGGAGCAAGCGCCTGAAGCCGCCGGAGCAGCAGATCGAGGCCGCGGCGCAGAAGCTGGGCGTGCTGGACGGAGTGGACGGACTGTACGCCGCCGTTGGCCGTGGTGACATCGGCATGACGAAAGTGATGCGCGCCTTGTTCCCGGAGGAGGCGCCGGAGCGCGATAAGGAGGACCACGCACTCTCGAAGTTCGTGAAGAAGGTATGGAGCGGGTCCAAGGGGGTCCGGATCCAGGGCATGGACAACCTGATGGTCCGCTATTCCCAGTGTTGCCAACCGGTTCCGGGCGATGAGGTCATCGGTTACATTACGGTCGGCCGCGGGATCTCGATCCACCGCCGTGACTGCCCCAACGTCCTCAACCTCCCGGACCTCCCGGAGCGGCGGATCATGATCGACTGGGACGACGACGGGTCCCAACGGTTCCTTGTTCGCATCGTGATGGAGGGCACGGATCGCCACGGCCTGTTCGCGGATATCGCCCGGTCGATCAGCGACACGGGCACGAATATCCAGTCGGCGGACATCAAGTCCACCGAGGGCGGCATGACGGGCCAGTTCGTGGTCGAGGTCGAGAACCTCGCCCACCTCAAGAAGGTGATGCGGCAGATCCGGCGGGTGAAGGGTGTGCTGACCGTCGAACGTAAGGAGAGCTTCGGCGACAGCGACCTGACGCTCGACGTGTAGGGCCTTCCTCGGAGCTTACTGCGACAGGCTGGCGATCTCCGCGTCGATCCGGGCGACCTGTCCCTCGATGTCGGCCATGAGGTTCATTGCGCGCTCGCTCTCGGGGTCAATGCGCAGAATGGAGGCGATGATGCTGTCCCGAAGCGCGTCGAATGCCTCCCAGACGGCCGGATCCTGCAGGGCGCGGCCGATCACCGGTCGCAGGGCGCGCTCCACCTCGGCGAGCTCCCGGACCACCTCGGCGGGCTGGTTCGGCGCCACGGGACGAGGGTCTTCCTGTTCGGGGCTGAGGAGAACAGGGCTCTGCATGAAGTCGAGGTCGTGGCCCACGGCCCGGGCACGCTCGAGCAACTCGATAGCGTCGGGATCCTCCCGAAGCACGGCGGCCCGAAACTCCACGTAGAAGACCTCCTGCGCGGAGCGCACCCCCGGCTCATCGAGCGCCTGCGCCTGGAGACGCCGGATCGGGAGCTGGGCGGCGGAGAATTGCACGAGGAGGGATCGTCTCTCGCTTCGGAGATCAGCCAGCCGTTCTTCCCTGGCAGCGTCCGATCCAGAGCACGCCGAGAAAGAGGCAACCGCCGCCGCGACGGCGACCAGGATCGCTTTGTGACTTCCCATGGCACCTTCTGCTGTCGCCTCTTGTACGACCGGTAACGAGGCCGCAACGTGATCGGCGCGACACGTCCCGTCAAGCGAGCGGGGCGGCAACCGGGATCTCTCTCGTGGGGTACCGAACAGGGAGAACCAGTGACGTCAGACGGTTTCAATCTCGAGCTTCCATTCGAGCCCACGGGCGATCAGCCGGATGCTATCCGGGCACTGGCAGATGGGGTGCGCCTGGGCGAGCGCTGGCAGACGCTACTCGGCGTAACGGGAAGCGGGAAAACGGTCACGATGGCCGGGGTGATCCAGGATACGGGCCTCCCGACCCTCGTGATGAGCCACAACAAGACGCTTGCCGCGCAGCTGTACGGCGAGCTGAAACAGTTCTTCCCACGCAATGCCGTGGAATACTTCATCTCCTATTACGATTACTATCAGCCGGAAGCGTACGTGCCGACCACGGACACGTACATCGAGAAGGACGCGTCGATCAACGAGGACATCGATCGGCTTCGCCTCCGCGCGACGTCCTCCCTGATGGAGCGGACCGACGTGATCGTGGTGGCCTCGGTGTCTGCCATCTACGGACTCGGAGATCCGCGCTCCTACCGGTCGCAGATGTTGACGCTGGAAGTCGGCCAACGGATCGGCCGCCGCGAGATCCTCGCCGGGCTGGTCCAGATACAATACGGCCGCAACGACCTCGACTTCCGGCGCGGGACCTTTCGCGTGCGGGGCGATGTGATCGAGGTCCTGCCGGCGTACGAGGAGCAGGCCGTCCGAATCGAGCTGTTCGGCGACGAGGTGGAGCGCATCACGAAGATCGATCCACTGACCGGAAAAGCTATCGCATCGCTTCAACGCACGGCCGTGTTTCCCGCGACGCACTATGCCGTGGATCCCGCTCGACTGGAGCGCGCGATAGACGGAATCCTGACGGAGCTCGAGGTCCGTCTGATGGACCTTCGCACCGACGGACGACTGCTGGAGGCGCAGCGGCTCGAGCAACGAACCCGGTTCGACGTCGAGATGCTTCGTGAGATCGGGGTGTGCCAGGGGATCGAGAACTACTCGCGCTACTTCGACGGCCGGGAGCCGGGCGAGCGCCCGTACTGCCTGCTCGACTACTTCCCCGAGGACTTCCTGGTCGTGGTCGACGAATCGCACGTCACCGTCCCGCAGATCGGCGCCATGTACAAGGGAGACCGGAGCCGGAAGACGACCCTGGTCGAGTTCGGATTCCGCCTTCCCTCAGCCCTCGACAATCGGCCGCTGGACTTCGAGGAGTGGGAGAACATCGTACCATCGGTGGTGTTCGTCAGCGCGACCCCGGGCGATCACGAACTCGTTCGCTCGGAGGGCGTCGTGGTCGAGCAGCTCATTCGCCCAACCGGGCTGCTGGACCCCGGAGTCGAGATCCGGCCCGTGTCAGGCCAGGTGGACGACCTGCTCGAGGAGATCCGCAGCCGGACCACCCGCTCGGAGAGAATCCTGGTGACGACGCTGACGAAGCGCATGGCGGAGGATCTGTCCGAGTACCTGGCGTCGCGAGGCGTGCGCGTGCGCTACCTGCACAGCGACATCAACACGATCGAGAGGGTGGAGATCCTGCGCGAGCTGCGCCTCGGCGTGTTCGACGTTCTGGTGGGGATCAACTTGCTGCGTGAAGGTCTGGACCTACCCGAAGTATCTCTGGTGGCGATCCTGGACGCGGACAAGGAAGGATTCCTGCGCTCCGAGACCTCCCTGATCCAGACCATCGGTCGGGCGGCGCGTAACGCGGAAGGAACGGCGGTGATGTATGCCGATCGGGTCACCGGATCCATGGAGCGGGCCATTCGCGAGACAGACCGCCGGCGGGATGTACAGGCCCAGTACAACCAGAAACACGGCATCGTGCCGCGGTCTATCGTCAAGTCGGTGGAGCAGATCCGCTTCACGACGTCCGTGGCGGATGCGCGAGTAGCCGAATCCGCGCGGCCGGGGGATCACTATGCGGGGGTCGATCCGGCGGCTTTGGCGCACCAGCTGGAGAACGAGATGAAAAAAGCCGCCCAGGCCCTCGACTTCGAGCAGGCGGCCCGACTCCGGGACGAGTTGTTCGAGGTCCGGGCGGCGATGGAAACCGGATCCAGGAAGTCGGCCCGGAGACGATCCTGGTGAGTGGGGCCACGCCGGGGCACGAGGGGACCCGATCGAGGGCCAACGGCAGCGCTCCGTTCGACTTGACCGAGCCGGACCTCGAGCACTGGGGTCGGGAGATCGGGAGAGCCGCGCTCGCGGGCGGCGTCTTCGTGTGCCTGTACGGTGAATTGGGGGCGGGGAAGTCGACGCTGGCCCGAGCCGCGTGCCGCGGCGCCGGAGTGACGGGTCCGGTGCCCAGTCCCACGTTCACACTGCTGAACCAGTACGAGGGCGACGGAGGAGTGACGGTCCAGCACGCGGACCTTTATCGCATTCACGGACCGGAAGGTCTTTCGGACATGGGTTGGGCGGACCTCGTCCAGTCGCACGATCTGGTGCTTCTGGAGTGGGCCGACCGCGCCGACGGGTACCTTCCGGCCGAACGGTGGGAGATCCGGCTCGAGTTCAGTGAGGATCCGGCTCGCCGCCGGGTGAGGGCCGTGGCCTGCGGCTCGGTTATCCCCGTACCGCAGCCTCTCCGTGGCGCGGAGGATGATTCGTGGTGATCCTCGCCCTCGATACGAGCACACCGACGGGTAGCGTTGCCGTGGGAAGGGACGGCGAAGTCCTGGCCGAATCGCTCCTTCGCGTCCACGCCACGCGTTCTGAAGTCGTACTGCCGGAAATCCATCGGCTGCTGACCGGGTGCGGGCTCGACGCGTCGAATCTCGAGGCCGTGGTCGTGGGAGGTGGACCGGGCTCGTTCACTGGCGTTCGAATCGCCGCGTCGCTGGCCAAGGGAATCTGTCACGCCCGGGACCTGGAAATGTATTCCTTCTGCAGCCTCGCCGCCGTGGCGGCCGGCGCGGAACGCACGGAGGCCGTATGCGCGATGTTCGATGCGCGCCGCGGTCAGGTCTACGCCGCCGGCTACCGCGTGGGAGAGGGTATCGAGGAACTCTTCGCGCCTCGGGCCGCTGCTCTCGAAGAAGTGCTGTATGGTCTGAATGAACCCGGGGAATGGTGTTTTGCGGGCGACGGGGCCGGACCCTCATCCGAAGCCATCCGGGCGGCCGGCGGCCAGATTCTCCCGGAGGAGGTTTGGGTGCCTCGGGCGGGGTCTCTCCTGTGGCTCGCCTCGGTCGTGCCGGAGGAGGGCCGGGTGATCGACCCGCGGACGTGGGAGCCGCGCTATGTCCGGCTGCCGGCCGCCCAGCGCGATCTTGGCGCCTGAGGATGGGCGAGTCATTGGGCAAGCCGCGTGCGGTCGTGCGCGTGATGCGTCCGGCGGACCTGGCCGAGGTCATGCTGATCGAGCGGCGCTCCTTCACTGCCCCGTGGGAAGAATCCACATTTCGCGGGCTCATGCGGCGGCCGAGCGCCGCGCTTCTCATAGCGGACGTCGAGGGAGAGGTGGCTGGCTACTCGGTGATGTGGTTCGCGGCGGATGAAGGCGAACTCGGAAACATGGCCGTCCTGCCTGAGCTGCGCGGCCAGGGCCTCGGCTTGCGTCTGCTTCGGGAGAGCATCGCGATCTCGTCCAGGCGGGGAGCGCGCTCCCTCTACCTGGAGGTCAGGGAGACGAACGAAGGGGCCCGCGCCCTGTACGAATCGGTCGGGTTCAGCGTGGTAGGGGTGCGCAAAGAGTACTATACCGAGCCTGTCGAAGATGCGATTGTGATGAGGCTGGACTTGCAGGATGCGGTGCGTTGACACGCCGAGGACCGGCCGTCTAGTTTGACTGCGCGGTCAGCAAGCCGGGCCCGCACGGTGGCGGCTTCAGTATATTTCGTTATGCGACAAGAGGATAGAATGGCACGCTCTCTCAACAAAGTCCAGCTCATCGGGAACCTCGGACGGGATCCGGAGGTGCGGGTTACGTCCTCCGGCACGCGCGTTGCTTCACTTTCCGTCGCCACCGGCCGCGAATGGACGGACCGCAGCGGTGAGCGGCAGGAGAAGACGGAGTGGCACCGGGTGTCGTGCTGGGACAAGCTGGCGGACGTCTGTGAACGGTACCTGCAGAAAGGGGACCGCGTCTACATCGAAGGAAGCGTCGAGTACCGGCAGAGCGAGCAGGAAGGACAGGTACGCTACTTCACGGACATCAGGGCGCGGGAGATGATCATGCTGGGCGGGCGCGGCGACCGGCCGGAAACCATGTCCGGCCCGGCTGTGCAACGCTCGGCCGGATCCGGCGTTACGGAATTCACGAACGACGCCCTCGCCGGCGAGGACGACCTGCCCTTCTGAGGAGGCAGTGCATGAACAGGGCAACCCGGGCACTGGTGACGGTCACGGCGATCCTAGCGATCGCTCCCGCTGCAGGGGCCCAGGACACCGACGGTACGCATCGAGTACGCACGGGCGACACGTTGTGGGAGCTCGCGGCGCGTTACCTGGCGGACCCGTTTCGCTGGCCCGAAATCTACGACCTGAACACGCTGATCGTCGAAGATCCGCACTGGATATTCCCGGGCGAGAATCTGCGGCTTCCGGGAGCGCGGGATGGCGCGTCCGAGAGGGCCGCCGGGGAGACGAGACCGGCGGAGGGTGGCACCCAGGATGCCCGGAGATCATTCGGGCCTCCAGGCGAGTTCCCCGACGGATCGGTATTCCGGGCCGACCCGAGTGCTCCGTCGTACGGCGCCCTGTCGATCGAACAGACCGAGCCGAGCTCCGTCGTTTCGCTGAGCGACTTCCACAGCGCCTCGGTCATCGCGGATAGGCGGGCTCTTGCGCCGGCAGCCGTGACCGCCCGGGTCGTCGCTGAAGCCCCTGAGCCCTATGCGGCCATCAGGCTGAGCCGAGCGGCTCGGCTGAACGACCAGGTCGTGCTCCATGTCAGCGGCCTTGGCCTCGAGGTCGGCGATTACCTCAAGGCAGTCCAGTGGGGCCGTTCCATTGGCGCCGCGGGCAACGCGCTGCACACGGTCGGTGTCGTTCGCGTGACGCGGACGTTCCCGTCACCGGACAGCGTGCGAGCTGAGGTGGTGCAGGTGTTCGGGGACTACCGGGTGGGAGACCAGATGGTCATGGCCGAGGACTACCCGGTGGTTCCGGGCGTGCGACCGGAGGCCGAATCCGCTGGGCCTGTGGGCACCGTGCTCGGCTTCACAGTCGATCAGACACTCGTAGGCACGGGCGAGACGCTGTTCCTGGACATAGGCGCAGCGGATGGACTCCAGGTTGGCGACGTGTTCGCCATATTCTCATCGGACGAGAAGGCAGCCGAGACGGCGCTTTTTGCCGATCGGCTCACCACGGTCCGGGTCGTTCACACGTCGGACGAAACGTCGACGGCCCGGGTCACCGAGGTCCGCGACGCGGGGATGCGTCCGGGTGCCCCCGTCCGTCGAGTCGAGCGGATGCCCCAGTAGAGGAATCCCGACCGCCCCATTCGTGATCAGAGGGAAGCGTCCCGCCGCCTGACGGGGCGCTTCTTCGCATCGGGCCGGCGCGTCTTTCGGTGCGTGGCGACGCGGAATAGCTTGGCCGCGGCGCTGGATCGGCAAGGGTCGGGCCGCCGAGTGAAGGACAACCAGGAAAGAACTGCTGATGTCGAAAGAGGGGCGGAAGGTTCTGGTCACCGGTGGGGCTGGATTCATCGGATCGCACGTGTGCGACGCGTTCGTCGCGGACGGCTGGTCCGTCACGGCGCTGGACGACCTCAGCTCGGGCAAGGAGGAGAACCTCTCCGCCGACACGGATCTCGTCGTGGCCGACATCCGGTCCGCGGAGGCAGCGTGTCTCGTGCAGGACGGTGGTTTCGACGTCATTAGTCACCATGCCGCGCAGATCGACGTTCGCATCTCAGTGGACCGGCCGGATCTCGATGCATCGATCAACATTATGGGACTATTAAATCTGCTGGAAGCGGCGGTGAAGGGCGAAGTGCGCAGGTTCCTGTATGTCTCCTCGGGCGGTGTCGTGTATGGGGAGCCGGAGGAGCTCCCGGTGCCGGAGACCGCGCCGAAACACCCCCTTTCACCTTACGGAGTGAGCAAACTGACCGGAGAGCATTACCTGTACTTCTACCGTGTGATTCACGGGTTGGAGGCCGTTTCTCTCAGGTACTCCAACGTGTTCGGCCCACGCCAGGATCCGCACGGAGAGGCGGGCGTGGTGGCCATCCTCGGCCGGAGCGTGCTTGAAGGTCGTCCACTCGCCGTGTTCGGCGACGGGGAACAGACGCGCGACTACGTGTATGTGGGAGACGTGGCACAGGCGAATCTATTTGCGGCTCGGGTCGATGTATCCGGCTCGAAGACCATGGACGACGTGGCGTACAACGTGGGAACGGGAGTGGAAACAAGTGTGAACGAGCTTGCGAGCGCGGTGATGAGAGTAGCGGGCAGACAGGTCCCAGTGGAGTCTGCGCCGGCGCGGCCGGGCGAGCTGCTGCGCAGCTGCCTGGACCCTTCGCGCCTCGAGGCACTGGGCTGGTGTCGGGCCGGCGGTCTCGACGAAGGGCTTGCCGCGACATACGCCTGGATCGCGGGGGAGGCTTCGTGATGCTGCTCCCTGCTCTGGCTCCGGTGCTTCAGCAGGCCAACACCATCGCTTCGAGTCCGTGGGATCTGATCCTGGGCGCCACGCCGGTCACGAAGGTCATCCTCCTGGTGCTCGCGGGCTTCTCACTGTTCTCGTGGGTCATGATCTTCTGGAAGTGGACCGAGTTCAGAAAGATGCGGCAGTCCGGAGACACATTCGTCGCGGGCATGGAGACGGCGGCGGGCCTCCGGGACGTCTACCAGACGCTCACGCGCCTCGAGGAGTCGCCCTATACACGCGTGTTCCGGCGGGGCGTGAACTTCTTCACCGAGTTGCGCCCGACGGCCCTTCGTGATGACGGGCGCGAAGCCCCGGGGCTCTCCTCGGCCCAGCTCGACACCTTGCGACTGGTCCTGGAGAAGGAGCTCGCGGAAGAGCGTGATGACATGGCACACGGACTCCCGTGGCTCGCGATCATCGGGTCCGTGAGCCCGCTGTTGGGCCTCATGGGGACCGTGGTGGGCGTCATGAACTCCTTCATCGGTATCACGACGCAGGGATCCGCGAATATCGCTGCCGTGGCCCCTGGAATTGCGGAAGCCCTCGTCACCACGGTGGTAGGGCTGGCCGTCGCGATTCCCGCAGTGATCGCGTACAACCACTATGCGGCCAAGCTCGGCCTGTTCACCGGGGAGCTGTGGGGCTTCGCCGCCGAGTTTGTGGGCACCCTGGCGAGGGAGGGCCGCGTATGATCGGCGGTCGTCTGGGGGGCGGACCGGAAGACGGTCTTCCCGTTCGGGCAGAGATCAACGTCACGAGTCTGGTCGACGTGGCCTTTACTCTGCTCGTGATCTTCATGATCACCGCACCGATCCTGCAGGGCGGCATCGAGGTGGCGGTCCCGAAGGCCCCATCCGCGCCATTGCAAGTGTCCGAGGGATTGGTGATCACGGTGGACCGCGAAGGACAGATCTACGTGGAAGACGATGCCTTCACGCGGGAGGAGTTTTCGGCGACGATCGTCCAGATGGTCGAGCGAAAGGGCGGGCCGACCGTGTACGTGAAGGGGGACCGCGATGTCCCGTACGGGTCGGTGCTCTGGGTCATCGGCAAGCTGAAGGAATCGGAAATCGACGCCGTGAGCCTGATCGCCGAGCCGGATACGGATCGTTGAAGTGAGGCCATGAGAGGGAGAGACTGGTGAGCGGGAGCCGCGAACGGCACAGGATGCCGCCGGGCGCGCTGATCGCCTCGACCATCCTGCACGCGCTGGTCGGGATCACCATGGCAGTGGCCGGCGCCTACATGGTGCCGCGCCAGCTCCCCGCGCAAACGTTTCGAGTCCACCTGGTGGCGGCGGCCGACGAAACGGCGCCGATGCGCCTCCGGCCGCAGCCGGCGAAGGTGGCCGAGGAGGAGAACCGTCCTCCTCCGCCCGAGCCGACGCCCGATCCGAAGCCACGCACCGAGGTGCCCACGGTGGTCGAGCAGCCGCCGCCGTTGGATCCGTCGAAGGAGCCGGCACGTGGCCCGGAAGAGGGGGACGACCCGATCAACGTCCACCTCGAGGGCGCCGCCTTCGTCGATCCGAAGTACCTGGAGAACATCATACTTCAGGTGCACCGGTACTGGCGGCCGCCCACGGGCAACCGCAACCTGCGCGCCGAGGTCGTGTTCACGATCGAGAAGGACGGGTCTGCGAGTGATATCGAGTGGGTACAGCGCTCCGGGGATCTGGCCTTCGACCTGGAAGCGCACGGAGCGGTGGAGGCCGCAGGCCGCGCACATGCTTTTGGCCCCCTGCCGGCGGCGTGGCCGCGTGACCAGCTGAGAGTGTCGTTCTTCTTCGATCCAGCTTCTCTGTGAGGTGAGCCGAGTGATGACGGGACGGAAGCAAGCGACCTTCGCATGGGTGACAGCGGTCTGCCTGATCTTGTCGGCCAGTACAGCGCTGGCGCAGGATCCGGGCGACGTGCGCGTCGGCATCACGTATACGCCCGGCTACCTGCCGGGCCTGGTGATGACGCCGGTGGAGGCGGAAGGACCGCTCGGTACGGCGGTGGCACAGGTGGACAGCATCCTCCGCCGGGACCTCGACTATGCCGACCGATTCCAGATCATTCCGGTCCCGGACGACCTGCCGACCGACGGTCCCGTGAACTACGGCCTGTGGAACCAGCTGGGCGCGGTGTGGCTGGTGGTGTCGGAGCTCACGGGAACGGCCTCACAGCCGGTCCTCCGCGTGAGCCTGCACGACGTGGTGTTCTCGGAGCTCAAGGAAGTGAAGGCGTTCTCGCTGCCGCGTCCCGGTGATTCAGGCTTTCGGATGGCGGTGCACAAGGTATCCGACGAGATCGTGACGTGGGCCACTGGCGAGCCCGGCATCGCGGCCTCACGCATCGTGTTCCGACGCATGGTGACGCCGACCGCGTCCGATCTGTTTCTGATCGACAGCGACGGGTTCGGCCTCCGGAGGCTGACCCACGAGGCGGCGACCAACGACAGCGCGATCGCGATGTCGGCGGAGCTGTCGCCGAACGGGCGCTTCGTCGTTTACGTCTCGTTCAAGTCGGGCAAGCCGGTGATCTACGAGTTGGACCTCGTGACCGGGGCCGAACAGGTGATCTCGGACATCGGAAAGATCAACGTGACGCCTGTGTATTCGCCTGATGGAAGGAGGATCCTGTTCGGTCGCACCCAGGACGACCACACGGAGCTGTTCGAGATTCAGCGCGATCCGCTGTGCTGCACACGCCGCGTCACCTATACATCGACCGGAGAAACGCTCGGCGGAGCCTACTCGCCGGATGGTCGGCAGCTGGCGATCACATCCACGCCGCTTGGCAATCCCCAGATCTACGTCCTCGATCTGCAGCGGGGAGGCGATCCGGCGATCGTGAGTCGATACGTGTTCGGGGAGCGCGGTTACGCCACATCACCGCACTGGTCGCCGCGCGGCGACCGGATCGCATATCACACGTGGGTGGACAGCTGGTTTCAGATCGTCACGGTCAACCCGGATGGGACGGACCGCCGGGTCATGACATCTCGGGGGAGCAACGAAGATCCGAGTTGGGCGCCGGACGGCCGACACCTTGTATTTGCCGGGACCTTGCGCGGATACTATGCCTTGTGGGTGCTGGATACGGTGAGCGGCAGGCTCCGGTCGGTTACCGTGAACCAGGTGGATCAGCTGCCGCACTGGTCGGCCTCGATCCCTCCCGGTTCCTGACCGGTCGGGCGAACACAGCCGACCGCTTGTATGGTGCCCGCAGGTGCTATACAATACAGCGGTTCCGAAGGAACCAGCTCAACCGTCACGACCGTACGAGATCCGATATCCCGTTCCGGGAGTTCGCGACTCACTGAAAAGGAGTGTCAAGATGCGTCTCAATGGTTGGATCGCAGCTCTCCTGGTTCTCCTCGCCGTGGGAGTTGCCGCCTGCGCCGGGAATCCGGCACCCGAGCCGCCGCCGGTAGTGGCCGAGACCGTGCCCGAGCCCGATGCGGACAGCCTTGCTGCGGTCCGGGCGGCGGAGCGCGAGGCCGCGGCCGCACGTCTGTGCCGTGAGGCCGCGTCAGCGATGGCGGCCGGCAACTACGATCGCGCTCGCGGCCTGTACGAGCAGGCCATGCGCGACTACTCCGGCACCGAGTGCGCGAACTCAGCGGGCGGCCATATTGCCTTGATCGATGCAATTATGGTGATTCGCGAGCGCGTTCACTTCGATTTCGACAAGTATAACATTCGGGATGACGCGGCAGCCGTTCTGCAGGCGAAGGCCGAAGTCCTGGGCGAGTTCCCGGGCTTGAAGCTCACGATCGAGGGACACTGCGACGAGCGTGGCTCGATCGAGTACAACCTGGCTCTCGGTCAACGCAGAGCGGACTCGACGGTCAAGTACCTGGTCAGCCTGGGGCTGTCCGAGGACATGTTCAATACGGTGAGCTACGGTAAGGAGCGGCCGGTCGCTCAAGGCTCGAACGAGGAAGCCTGGCAGATGAATCGGCGTTCCGAGTTCGTCATCGAGAACATGGATGCTCTTTGATCCGTAGAGTTCTAGTCACTGCATCCGTTACCCTTCTGGGCGCAGCGTGCGCCATGAAAAGCGACGTGGCGGATCTTGAGTCCACGTTGCAGGCGCAGATGCAGGCGGAACGCGCCCAGAGGGACAGCCTGATGACGGAGATCAGGCAGCTGCGATCGGTGCTGCTGGACAGCCTCAGCGTCCAGCAGCGCCGTGACGTTTCCGGGATGGTTGAACTTTCGCGCGACATCGAAGACCTGGGTATCGCGGTCACGCAGCTTACGGCCCTGACGGGAGAAACGCAGCGCCAGCTCGCGTTGCTTCAGGACTCGGGATCCGGCCTGGCGGGAGCCGTAGCGGCGGGGGCTGCCGGGGCGGCCCTCACGGACGGTGGCGGGGACTCTCCAGTGGGTGCCGCCGGCGACGGGCAGCCTCAGGCTCTGTACGAGGCAGCGTTGAGGCAGTTCCGGCGTGGCTCGTACGAGACGGCGCGTGACGGTCTCGACCAGTTCCTGGAGCAGTATCCGAGTGACGAGCTGGCTCCGGATGCTCAGTACTTCAGAGCCGAGACCTACGCGGAGTCGGAAGAGCTCGAGGCGGCTCTGTCGGAGTACGCGCGGGTCCTGGAGTTGTATCCGAACTCGCGACGCGCGCCCACGGCTCTCTACAAGAGCGCCCTCATCGAGCTGCAGCGGGGCAACGTGGACGATGCCCGTACTTTCTTCCAGCGAGTCGTTCAGGGCTACCCCGACAGCGATGAGGTCGACCTCGCGGAACGGGAGCTGTCGGGGCTCCAGAACTAGGCCTGCCGGCCCGGGGTTTGCGTCCCATCGCGGGTTGCCGAACCCGGACGAGGAGGACGCGTGCGCTGTCCCACCTGTGATCACATCGAAGACCGTGTAGTGGACTCGCGGCTCAGCCGTGGCGGTCGGGCCATCCGCCGCCGCCGGGAGTGCATCGCGTGCGGTCAGCGTTTCACGACCTACGAGCTCGTCGAGCGTGAGCCGCTTACCGTGCGCAAGACGTCCGGAGCCATCGAGCCGTACGATCGTCACAAGCTCCTTCGAAGCATCCGAATCGCCTGCGCGAAGCGTCCGGTGTCGCTTTCCGAGATCGAGGACATGGTGGATGCCATCGAGGAGACTCTCGAGGCGTCCGATGCACGCGAGATCAGCAGCCAGGCGGTCGGTGAGCTGGTGATGCGACACCTCCAGGGAACGGATCAGGTGGCCTATGTGCGTTTCGCCTCCGTGTACAGGAACTTCCAGGATACGACGGAGTTCATGGAGGAGGTACACGAACTGGTGACCCGGGCCCGCTACCGGGCCCGCGGGCAGCAGGAACTCTTCGACGCTCAGGACGAGGCGAGCGACTAGCCGAATGGCGGGCAACTTGGGCGAGATGCCTTTCCTCGATCATCTGGAGGAGCTGCGTAAGCGCGTGATCTGGAGCCTCGTCGCTCTCGTCGCGCTCTCGATCATCGGTTTCTTCCTCGTCACCGAGTTCGGCGTTCTCGAGATCCTCGAGCGCCCGTTCAACCAGGTCCTGCCTGGCGAGGGCCTCCGCTATACGAGCCCCACGACGCCCGTCGTGATCACCTTCAAGCTCGCCTTCGTGGTAGGTTTCATCCTCGCGCTCCCGGTAATCGCTTATCAGGCATGGGCTTTCTTTTCGCCGGCCCTGTACGACCGCGAGAAGAAGTACATCATTCCGGCGATCACGGTAGGTTTCGTCCTGTTCCTGGCGGGCATCGCGATGGCGTACTTCCTGGTGCTGCCCCTTGGACTGCGGTTCCTGATCGGCTTCCAGGCTGACACCCTGACGCCCATCATCACCGTGGACGAATACCTTCGGTTCGCCACGCGGCTCATCCTGGCGTTCGGCATCATCTTCGAGATGCCGGTGGTGCTGGTCTTGCTCAGCTTCCTCGGGATCGTGACGCCGGCCGCGCTGCGAAAATACCAGCGACACGCACTCATCGTCCTCGCACTGACCTCGGCTCTTCTCACGCCGGCGGATCTGGGCACGATGTTCATGTTGCTGCTGCCCATGGTCCTCCTGTACGAGCTTTCGATCTGGCTGGTACGCCTGGTAGGTGGGGGTCGCGCCCGGGCCGAGGAGCCCGCCCCGGGGACCTGACGGCCATGCGGCCTGCACGCCTCGTTCTGCTCGCAATTATACTGCTAGGCTTTCCCGAGGTGGCGTCAGCCCAGGAACCGGCTCGGCGGCCTCGAGAGCTCGGAGACCGTGAGCGGCTGAAACAGGAGGAGCTTCCGGCCGACGACGGAGGCCTGCCGGAGGACTCGCTCGGGCTTCCGGCCGACACGATCCCCCGAATCGACATCGAGCAGAGGCGCCAGGAGCTGGAGGCGGAAGGATACCCGGCTCGAGACGATATCTTCCGCCAGCTCAAGGACCTCACCGGATTCATGGTCTTCGAGTATCGCGGGAAGGAAGTGCGGCTAGACGTGGCGGAGCAGCGCATCGGGCTTCTCGGCGACGCTCAGGTGAACCGAGGCCCGGATGTCCTGACGGCCGACACGATCCGGTACCGTGGCAATGTCAAGTTCATGGCAGCCCTCGGGAATATCGAGTTGGTCGGCGCCGACGGTAAGGACGTGAAGAGCGACTCGGTGCTGTACTACGACCTGGCGAGCCTGAAGGGAACGGTCTTCGGGGCCGAGACGCAGTTCATGCAGGGAGCGACGACGTGGCGAATCGTGGGCGACGTGATTCCCAAGGCGCAGGACACGGTGTACGCGTCACAGGGCGCGTTCACCTCGTGCGATGTGGAGGCACCGCACTACCGGTTCCAGGCCGGCGAGATCAAGCTAGTGAACCAGGACGTGATCGTGGCCTGGCCGGTCGTGCTGTACGTGAGCAACGTTCCAGTGTTCTGGCTGCCGTTCTTCGCCCAGGACATTCGCCCCGGCCGACGCAGCGGCATCCTGCCGCCCCGGTTCGGTTTCAACGATGTCGTCCAGACCTCGGGCAGCTCGAGCCGCAACGTCACCGACTTCGGCTACTACTGGGCGATCAACGACTACACCGATCTTGAGGCGTCCATCGACTGGTTCAGCGGCAACTTCACGCGGTTGAACGGGGCCTTCCGATATCGCTTCCTGAAACAATTCATCCGGGGGAGCATCGCCTATGGCGAGACCTTCAGCGAAACGGGCCGCAACCTGACTCTGGGCTTCAATCATGACCAGGAGCTGGGGCTGGCGACCACCCTCAGGGTGTCGGGACGCTACGTCCAGGACACACGGACCTTTCAGGATCAGACCTACGATCCGCGCCTCCAGACCCAGACGATCGACTCCGATGCCGGGCTGAATCACCGTTTCTCGTTTGCCAACGCCTCGGTATCCGCGCGAAGGCGACAGTTCCTCACCAGCGAGAAGACAGAACTCACTCTACCCCAGTTCAGCCTGACCTTCTCGCCCGTAACGTTGTTCGCCGCGCCTCGTGCACAGCAGGGATTCTTCAACAACATGACCTTGAACGGCTCGGGAAGCCTCCGCCGCCAGAGCACGAGTGCACCGCTCGCTACGGATCGAGCCAACACCTCCGGCGCGCTCTCGGGCGGGCTGCGGATGCAACAACTCAGCATCTCGGGGGGCGCGCGCTACGACGAGGTGCGAACGACCGAGGAGGACTCAACGGGCATCGAGCTGCCTTCCGCGACGGTCCGGAACCTGGACTGGGACGCCGGGCTCGACTACCAGGTCAACCTGATCGGATCCTCGACGCTCAGGCCTAATGTCCGGTGGCGCGGCGGCTACTTCCGTTCACCCGATACAGCGGGGGACTTCGTCTCGATTCCCACTCAAATGAGCCTCGGGGCGACGCTGAGCACCGACGTGTTCGGCTTCTATCCCGGCTTCGGCTCATTCAGCCGGATCCGCCACAAGTTCTCGCCTGGGTTCTCGTGGGCTTATGCGCCGGGTGTGGCGGTGGATTCGGCCCGGGCTTCGATTCCCGGCTTTCCGCTGGATTCGGTGCGGGCGAGGAACACGCTCTCGTTCACTCTGAGGCAGACGTTCGAGGCCAAGGTGAGGGGTCGGGCGGCTCCGGCCGGAGGGCGCGCCGCCCCGGGTCCCGTTCCCGATCCCGGAATCACGGACCCGACGGCGGTCCCGCGGGCAGACTCCCTGGTCGCGGCGGAAGGCCTGGATCAGGAACTCGCAGCGGACTCCGTTGCAGCTGACTCGCTCGCCCGGGCTGACCTCAGCGGCCCGCCGCTAATGCCTCCACGCGATCGGGTCGTCACCTTGCTGGCGATCAACACGTCGGCCCTCGTCTTCGACTTCGAGCGGGCGAAACAGGGAGAGCCCACCCTGATCTCGCCGACCGTATCCAACAACATCAGCTCTGATCTACTCAGGGGCCTTACGATCAACATGACCCACCGGCTGTTCGAAGGGACCGGAGTGGACCGCAGGTTCAACCTGTCGCTACAGCAGATCGCGCTCAGCTTCAGTCTGCGGTCGGGTACCAGCCTGGGTGACCTCGTGGGACTCGGGAGCGACGAGCAGCGCTCTCCCCGGGACCGGGCGTCCGTCGCGCCAACCGAGCGGGAGCCTGACGCACGAAGTGGCTTGCGCGAGTTCTATGACGCGGACCGGATGGACCCGTTCGCTGAGGGCGCCCGCGGCGGGCCGTGGAATCTCTCGCTTCGCTATTCTCTCGTTCGTCCTCCGACCGATGGAGGGTTCGAGAGCCAGTCGGTATCCGGCAATCTTTCGTTTCATCCGACGCCGGGGTGGGCCGTCCGATGGTCCACGCAGTACAACATTACGTCAGGCGAGTTCGGCCAGCAGTTGATCAGCTTCGATCGGGACCTGCACAGGTGGAGGGCGTCCTTCCAGTTCGCCCGTTCGCCGAACGGGAACGTCATTTTCTCCGTCGGCGTACATCTCACGGATGCCCCGGAGCTCAAGGGCGACTATAAACAGCAGACCAACTGAGGGCGGTGAGGGCGCAGTGGCCGAATTCTTGAACTAACCCGACCGGGAATCCACGTGAGCCGACGCGGGCAGCGGATTCGCCGCCGCTCCGTGGGAAGAGCTTGCGTATCCCTGGACTTTGTACGCGCTCGACGACGGCCGATGGTTGGAGCAATGTGGTAGCGCTTCCACGATGTCGGAGGAACAGGCCCGGATGACAAGGCGTCACCAGCTCAAGAATGAAGCCCGCAGGGCTGAGCAGCGGTCCGATTGGGCTCGAGCGATCGAGCTGTACAAGACCGCGATTCGTCTCGAGGATGAGGACGAGTCCGGGCCTGACGTCGGGGTCTACAATCGGGTCGGTGACCTGTACCTGAAGCAGGGCAATACGGCAGCTGCCATCGAGTACTATGAGCAGGCCGTCGACCACTACCGGTCCCACGGGCTCCACACTTCCGCTATCGCGCTCTGCAACAAGATTTTGCGAATCGCTCCAGACCGCGACGAGGTGTACGGGCGCCTTGCACGATTACACGCGTCCACGGGCCTGCTCGCAGAGGCCAAGAGCGCGTTCCTCCGATTCGCCGCTCGAATGCGGGAAACCAATCGGCTGAGCGAGGCGCTGGAGGCAGTCCAGGATCTGGTCAGCCTGACGGGAGACGAAGAGATCCGCACGGCCTTTGCCGAGCAGCTCGCCGGGGCGGACCTCAAGGCTCAAGCCGTAGCCCAGCTCCGGCTGGTGTACGAGGCCAGGGTAGCCGGAGGACGCAACGCCCAGGACATTCGCGAGAAGATCCTCGCGCTCGATCCCGAGGCTGATCCTGCAGGGAGCGCGGCGGCCCCCCCGCCGCGTGCTACGCCGACGCCGGAGCCGCCGGCATCGGATCTTCAACTCTCAGACCTCGGTCCGGCGGATCCCATAGCCCATCCGGTCGTCACCGAGGCCACGGAAGTACTCGCCGGGGGGGCAGACTTGCCGGATGACGAGGCCGAGGGAGATGTGGGTGTCGAGTCCGTGCTCACGAAGTTCCGCTCTCAGGTGCGGGAGATCGTGGAGGAGACGGACCACGCGGTACACTACGACCTGGGCGTCGCCTACAAGGGCATGGGGCTGCTCGATGATGCGATCGGGGAGTTTCGGCTGGCCATGCAGAGTCCCGCCTTGATGGAATCTGCCCACGCCTTGCTGGGCGAGTGCATTCGATCGCGGGGGGGGACCGAGGACTCGGACGCACTGGGACAGGCGCTCGAGGAGGACTACGAGCCGGGCCTTCCGCTCTCCACGACGGATGACTTCATGATGGGCCAGACCCTCGATCTGGGGGTTTCCACGACTCCGGACCTTGCCGACTCCGAAGTCGATGAGACGATCGTCGACGGGGGACTCGATACCCCGGAGAAGAGCACCCCTGTCGATGATCCGGTCAGCGATCCGTTGGCCGACGTGGCGCCGGACACCTCCGTCCGGGCCGAAGAAGATGACCTGGCCGACATGCTCTTCCAGGCTCGGCTCGCCCAGCACCGGGCGCGGGCCGCAGCCGAAGCAGGTCAGGTCGATCACCAGGCTCACCTGGCGCTCGGGCAGACCTATTGGCGGATGGGATTGCTGACAGAAGCGGTTCGGGACCTGGTGATGGCGCTCGATGGACCGGCCGGCGTCGAGACCGAGGCGCTCGACACGTTGGAGCGAATCGCCTTCTCCGAGGCGATCGATGCGGACGTGCTGCGGGAGGCTCTCACCTGCCTGATGGGGCGTGATCGGCATGACGCCGCTGTCACGGCGGGCCGCGACTTCCTGCAACGTCCGGGCATTCGAGAGGTGGATCGCCAAGCGGTTCTGACCCTGCTGCCGCCGGAGGAACCGTCACAGGCAGCCGAACGGCCGCCGGAATCCCAGCCTCACCCCAAGGAAGCGGTCGCCGAGCTCCGTGACATCTACGCCGAATTGGACGCCGTTGCAGGCGACGAACTCGATCCCGCGGCCTATGAATCGCCTCGCGACGCCGGTCCTGCTGCGGACTCGACCGGGAAACCGGTCGGAGTGCCTTCCGGGGCGCCGGAATCGGAGCCGTCCCCGGCCGGCGATGATCCCGCCGCCGTGTTCGGCGAGGCCGAAGGTCTTCGCGCAGCCGGCCGGATGGACGAGGCCGCATCGCACTACTACAGAGCTCTCGAGATGTTCGAGAAGAAACGCGATGCGATTAACGCGATCCGGGCCGTGGATCGGTTGCTCGGCCTGCGACCGGATGACGTAGTCCTGCATCACCAGAGGACCGAGTTCGCGATCATGACGAACGACCGGGACCTTCTCGTTTCGTCTTATCTCGATCTGGCGGCCTGTCTCCGAAGGCAGAACGGCTACCGAAGTGCACGTACGGTGTACGGCCGCATCTTCGATTTGGATCCACATAACGCGGAGGCGAGGGCCGGAATCGCGGCGGTCGACGCGGATGAGCTCGCGCGTGAACGACGGAGGCAGCAGCAGCCCGACGAAAGAGCTTCAGGAGGATCGACTTCCGTTCCGGCCCGGGAATCAGGCGAGGAAGCGGATCGACCGCGCGGCGAGCTCGACGAGATGTTCCTGGATCTGCGGGAGGACGCGGGGGAAGTCAACGAGTACGCGCCGGACTACGAGTCACACTACGAGCTCGGGATCGCCTTCCGGCAGATGGAGATGTGGGACGAGGCCGCGCGTGAGTTCAAACTGGCCGTGCAGGGCATGGCCGATCCCCTTCCGGCCTACGAGCACCTTGGAGAGTCTCTGCTGGCGCTTCGACGCTACGACGAGGCCCGGAGGACGCTCGGGGTGGCCGCCACGCAGCCCGGGCAGGATCAGGAGAAGGTCGGCGTCCTCTTTTACCTCGGCGTCGCCCACCTGAGGGCCGGTGACCGAGCCTCTGCCCGGACCTGTCTGGAGAGTGTGCTGCAGATCGACCCTTCACGGGCCGACGCCGCTCAACTGTTGTCCACACTTCCCGCGTGACGGTATAATCCGGTCGATCGCGCGTCCGCAGGGTGGACGCGCCACCGGTCTACCGGGGAGGCAGATGCTCGACGCCGCAATACCGACACTGGAGGGGTTGCAGGAACCCATCGCGGTGAGGCTCGCGGAAGTGCAGGGTACGCTCGCGGCCATGGTCGAGGCCGACTTCGGGGCGGTGAACGAGGTCAGCGACTACCTCCTGTCCGCGCGGGGCAAGTTGCTGCGCCCGACTCTCGTGCTCCTGTGCAATGCGGTGGGAGGCCGGCCGGCACCGGAAGCCGTTCGATTGGCCGCGGTCGTGGAACTGATGCACGTTGCGACTCTGGTGCACGACGATGCGGTGGACCACTCTCCGGAGCGCCGCGGGATGCCTACGGTGAACTCGCGGTGGAGCCACCAGGTCGCCGTGATCATGGGGGATTACCTCTACTCCCGAGCCCTGGTGGAGATCACGGGACTGGGCCGGATCGAGGCGATTCGCCTGCTGGCCGAAGCCTCCAATCGGATGTCGATCGGGGAGATGCTTCAGTTGGCCGCCCACGACACGTTGGGCGCGAGTGAGGCCGATTACTACCTTCTGTGCGACAGGAAGACCGCCTCCCTGATCAGCGCCGCCTGTGAGCTGGGTGCGATGTACGGAGCGCCGCGGTACCGTGAAACGCTGGCCGCCTACGGGCGCGACCTTGGGATGACCTTCCAGATCACGGACGATCTTCTCGACTACACGCAGACCGCAGACGTCACGGGAAAACCGAGCGGGCTCGACCTGAGGGAGCACAAGGTGACCCTCCCCTTGATCGCCGCTCTACCAACGTTGGATGCAGTCGGCCGGTCGGTCGTCGAGGACGTGTTTGCCGATCCGCACCCGTCGGAAGACAAGATCGATCAGGTCGTCAGGCTCGTCCGGGACGCCGGCGGGCTGGAATTTGCGCAGCGAAAAGCCCGTGATTACGCTGACGCGGCCAAGGGACGTCTGGACACGCTGCCGGACGAACCGGCTGTTCGCATATTGGATCACGCTGTGGACTTCGTAGTGGGACGTAGCAAATGACCGTGGACTTCGGAGGTAGGCGCAGACCGTCGGCCAAGAGGGTCACACTCATCGTGGCCGGAGGCATGATGTTGGGGGCACTGCTCGCAGAGCTGATGGCCCTGGCCCTGCCCGCCAGCGCCGCGCGCGAATTCTTCGTGACGACGGTGGCCGCGTCCCTCGGGCCTCTGACCATCGACCTTCTCGTTGTCGCTATGACGGTGGGTCCGCTCGTAATCCGACTGAACATTCTCAGCGTCGTCGGCATACTACTACTCGCGTGGTTCGCGAAGTCGCTTCTGTAGGCCACTGACATCGGAAGGAAGAACCATGTTTGGTAATCTCGGGATGTGGGAAGTGCTCATCATCCTCTTCATCGTGCTGCTACTGTTCGGCGCTCGCCGCCTGCCCGAGATCGGTGGCTCACTCGGCAAGGGGATCCGGGAATTCAAGGGTTCCCTGAAGGAGGTCGAGGGCGAGCTGAAGGAGCTCGGCAGTTCCGATACGGCGTCGGGCAATGAGCAGAAACAGGAAAGCCAGACGGAAGCCCAACCGCGAGCCTGATATCCGCGAGGTAGGAAGCGAGCCGTTTGGCCCGCTTCCCGTGTGGCGGTTACGACGCCGCGGCCTGCCGGTTCAACCTGTCTCGACGATCCACGATCGTTGCCGTCTCCCGGAGGCCCTCGATCCACCGAGTGACGTTCGTCTGTGCCGCCTGTAGCTGCATCTGCGACCTGAGCTGCTCCCGGACCGCGACGAACAGCTCGGGACTGGCCTGCGTGCGATCGTCCACTCGCAGGAAGACGACGGCGTCGCCTGCATCGAGAGGGCCGGCTATCTCTCCGAGAGGCGTTGCGAACGCCGCTCCCACGGCTTCGGTGTTCCGACCGAGGCCGGCGGCGAACTGTCGGCGCGTGAAGGGCCCTGCCGTGCCGATCGTCCAGTCGAAGCGGGCGGCCGCGTCTTCGAGATTCAGACCGGTCTCCAGGTCGGTCCAACGGTTCCGCGCTGCTTGCAGGCCAGCCTCGCGTCGCCTCTCGCGAGCCAGGGTCTCGCGAACCTGGTCTCGCACTTCATCGAAGCTGAAGGTCCCGCCAGGAACTCGCCCCGACACCTCGATCATGTGGTAGCCTGAGGCGTTCTGGAAGAACTCGCTGACCTCGTCGAGCGGGGAGAGCGGGTCGAGAGACCAGTCCACCGCCACGCCCAACGCGCCGGCGCCCGGAACGAAGTCGAAACCCTCAGTCACCGTGACGTCCGCCGCGATCGGCACGCCGAGCGAGTCGGCGGCCTTGGCCAGTCCGTGGATCAGGGCTGCGCCTTCGAACTCGTCCATGAGATCGAAGGTCTCATCCTCACCGTCCGGCGACAGCTCGATGGGGAGCAGGATGTGCGACACGGCAACGGTGTCGCCCGAGCGGTCCGTGACCCGCAACAGGTGAAATCCCTGCGGGGACAGGACGGGTTCGGTCACGTCGCCTGCCGGCAGGCCATCCACTGCTTCCTCGAAGGCAGGAAGCAGTTCCCCGGGGCCGAATCGTCCGAGCTGGCCGCCGGCCTCTCGGGTGCTGGCGTCAGCGGACGACTGAGCCGCGGCCTCTTCGAATGTCAAGGCGCCGTCCATCACGGAGACGCGGATCGAGTCCGCCAACGCACGCGCGTACGTGGTGTCACGCGCCCCGGGGGTGGTCGGGAAGCTCACGATGCCGATCGTCGCCGTGGCCGGCCGCTCGTAGTCCTCGACATGGTCCCGATAGTACGCTCGCATCTCCGACTCGGGCACATCCACCGGGGGATCCTGGCTCGCCGGCACCGTGGCGAAGGTGACCGTGGCTGCCTCGTTGCGATCCCTGAACTCCTGCCACAGCTCCGCATCGCTGATCGCTCCGCCTTGCTGAAGCATCTGGCCGAGCCTGGCCCGTGGGAGAGTCTGCCGGTAATAGGACTCAATCTGGAGCAGGATCTGCTCGTCCACGCTCGGATCCGAGAAGAACTGCTGGTACTTGGCGTAGTCGAACACCCCGTCGGTCATGAACGCCGGATAGCGCATCAGGTCCGGCGGCGGCGACAGCCGGAACGCCTGCTGCACCTCGGCGTCCGTGACCTCGATCCCGAGCCGGTCGATCTCCTGTTCGATGAGCACGTCCTGGATCAGCTGATCCCAGGCCAATCGCTCTACCTGGCGCGTCTCCTCGTCGGTCATCACGGCGCCACCGCTTGCCGCGCGAGCGTTGTTCAGGGCCAGTTCGAGAGTGTTGCTCCACTGCACGTACCGGATTTCCTGGCCATTCACGACCGCGATCACGGGGTTCGCCCCGACCGCCGCCTGCGTGTCCCTGCTCTGGACCCAGTCGAGCACCAGCCATGCCGCGAACGCCACTGCCAGGAAGAGCATGATCCATTTCGTGTTCGCCCGTATCGAGCGCATCATCATACGACTACCGACTCCTTCTATGTCCTGATATCAGGAACGCGATCCAACGTCATTCAATGCGGGGTTGAGAACGCCCCTGTCATCCACCTCATTGTCAGAGATAGAAGCGGAAAAACCTATTCCGACATGCCGGGACAGGCAATACGAACTGCGTCCACGCGCGTTGACACTGGCAAACGCCGGCCGGTAACTTCCTCGCGTTCCCGGGCCGGACCAGTGATTCCCCGATCCCGTTCAACGGACGCAGAAAGCGCCATGGGCCCCGATTCTTCTGCCAGTGACGAAATCCAGCGCTTCGAAGAGCAGTCTCGACGCCAGCCGGAAAGCCTGGTGTTCGCGCGCCTGGCCGATGCCTACAGGAAAGCAGGACAGCCCGAGAAGGCGCTGGCCGTTCTCGAGGATGGGCTCCTGCGGCACCCTGACTACCCCAGTGGGCACATCGTGCGAGCTCGGACCCTGCGCGACCTCGGCCGGGTCGACGAGACGCTCCAGTCGTTTCGTCGCGTACTCGAGCTGGACGGAGGAAATCTCGTAGCGATCATGGAACTGGCCCGGTTGGCTGACGAGCGGGGGGATGCCGATGAAGCGCGCCACTGGTATGGGCGCCTGGCGCAGATCGATCCCGCGAACCTCGAGTCGCGACAACGCCTGACGGAGCTGGGATCCGGTTCGGCCGAGCCGGCACCGGAGAGCCTCGATGGCGAAGATGCCCAGGCCTGGTGGGATGACTCGGCGGTTACCCTCGATGAGGCGGACGCCCAGGTCTGGTGGAGCGATTCGGCGGGGAGTGTCGCGGATGATGCGGAGGAAGAGGCCCGGAGCGAGGAACCTGCTGCGGACCCGCAAGCTGGCGACGCGTTGTCCGATGAGCTGCGGCCGGATGAGCGACGACCGGAAGACGAGGTCGTGGAAGCCATCCTCAACGGCGACGTTCCTCAGACGGTCAAGGGCGAGGATACCTGGTGGTACGAAGATGCGCCTGCGCCGACGGCGCCAGAGCCATCACGAGATGCCGATCTCCTGACTCGCACGATGGCCGACTTGTACGCGGAGCAGGGACTCGACCGCGAGGCTACTGAGATCTACCAGGAGCTGCTGGAGGACTCACCGGGCGACCCCGAGCTGCTGGCGCGGCTCGACAGGTTGAGCGAGAAGGCACGGGTGTCCGCCGAGGCGTCGGTCCCCGTCGGTGGCATGAACGCGGAGGAGGTCGAAGGAGGGCCCGAGGTTGCGAATGGAGATGGCGTACCCGCCCCGCTCGGACGCCCGGCGGGCCTTCCCGTTGCCGAGGAGCTTCGCAGGCTGCTGCGCTTGGGCGAGGAACGTGCCGGTGCTCTACCCGATCCCGATTCCGTGGGCCCGGATCCGGGCCCTGGCCAGGCAAGACACCCCGCACCGCAGTCTGAATCCAACGAATCCACGGAACGGACCGGGCGCAGCGAGGCCGAGCGCCTGTCCGACGTGGCCAGGGAAGACGAGAGCGTCGAGGGCCCCGGCCGGCTGGCTCTCGATTGGATCCAGAGGCTCAAGGCGGACACGTGACGCGTCCGGACCTGGCCATTGGGATCCTCAACGGCCCGAACCTGGATCTACTGGGCACCCGCGAACCGCAGCTGTATGGCGACGATGGGCTGGAAGGGATCCTGTCTGCACTGAAGGCGCTGGGAACGGACCTCGGCGCTCGGGTCACGACGATTCAGTCCAACCACGAGGGGGAGTTAGCCGACTGGATACGTGACGTCGGCTCCCGCCAGGACGGCATGCTGGTCAACGCTGCCGCTTACACCCACACGAGCGTCGCTCTCCGAGATGCGCTTCTCGCGGTTGACGTGCCTTTCGTGGAAGTCCACCTGACCAACATCTGGGCGCGGGAGCCGTTCCGCCATCGTTCGCTTCTGTCGGATATCGCCGTCGGAATCGTGAGCGGATTCGGTCGGGACAGCTACCTGCTTGGACTGCGGGCCCTCGCCGCTCACTTAAGTCCGGACGCGTGAGCGCCGAGGCCGCCTGGGACACGCGCGGTCTCAGGCTGCGCAGCGTCCGCGATCGACTGCACGATTTGCGGCTGGACGCCCTCCTCGTCAGCCACCTGCCGAGTATCCGTTGGCTTTCTGGCTTCACGGGCTCGTCCGCGTTCCTCCTCGTCGAGCCCGGATCCGCGACGCTGATCACCGACTTCCGGTACCGTACGCAGGCCTCCGAGGAGGTGTGTGACGGCGTCTCGATCTCGATCGCGGAATCCGACCTTTTCGAGAAAGTGGCGCGCTGCCTGGACGAGGGGGAATCGAGTCCCCGGGTGGGCTTCGAAGACCACAGCCTTACTGTCCGCGACCGTCGCGCGCTAGGCGAATGCTGCGGCGCCGTAATGTGGGAGCCGGCGGGTCCTCTGGTGGACGAACTGCGCTCATCCAAGGACCCTGAGGAGATCGAGTCGATCGCGGGGGCCGTGAAACTCGCCGAGAACGCGTTGAAGGATCTCCTGGGAGTCGTCTCCGAAGGTGTATCGGAAAGGGAGCTGGCCGCCGAGCTCGTCCACCGCCTCAGGTTGGCTGGCTCGGAGTCGGCGCCATTCGATCCCATCGTGGCCTCGGGACCTCGGAGCGCTCTGCCGCACGCGAATCCGGGCGACCGGACATTGCGGGAAGGTGACCTGCTGCTCATCGATTTCGGGGCCAGGGTGGACGGTTACTGCTCGGACATGACGCGGACCTTCGTCCTGGGCGCCCCGGCCGCCTGGCAAAGTGAAATCCACGCAGTGGTTGCGGAAGCCGTGCATAGAGGGATAGCGGCTACCGAGGCGGGCGTGCCCGCTAGAGATGTGGATCGGGCGGCGCGGGATGTGATCGCAGAAGCCGGGTTCGGGGACTGTTTCGGCCATGGAACCGGCCACGGGGTCGGACTGGAGGTTCACGAGAGGCCGAGCGTGAACTCACGCTCCCGGGAAACGCTGCGTGCCGGCAGCGTGGTCACGATCGAGCCCGCGGTGTATCTTCCGGGCCGAGGCGGAGTCAGGCTGGAGGAAGTGGTGGTGGCGGGCGAAGGCGGCCGCCAGGTGCTGACTGGCTTTCCCCTCGTCCTGACCGAGCTCTGAGAGAGCGGTCGGTCGGCGGGTCACCGGCATGGCCGGCGCGGAACAAGGAAACGCATCGCGGGACGGAAGATGGCGGATACATCGAATTTCAGGAACGGGATGGTAATCGAGCTCGACGGGACGCTCTACCAGATCACCTACTTCCAGCACGTGAAGCCGGGCAAGGGTGGAGCCTTCGTGCGCACGAAGATCAAGTCCGTGCTCACCGGCGGTGTGGTGGACAAGACGTTCAGGGCCGGGGAGAAGGTGACGGAAGTCCGCCTCGTGCGGCGGCCGATCCAGTACTCCTACACCGATGGAAGCCTGTACTATTTCATGGACATGGAGACGTTCGAGATGACTCCTCTGTCGATGGACATCGTCGGAGAGGATCAGCTGCCGTTCCTCGAGGAGAACATGGAGTGCGAGGGACTCACACGGGACGGCTCCGTCCTGGCCGTGGAGCTCCCCCAGTTCGTCGAGCTCGAGGTCGTTGAAACCGAGCCAGGCGTGAAAGGCGACACGGCACAGGGAGGCACGAAACCGGCGCGGCTCGGGCCCGGGGCCATCGTCCAGGTGCCCCTGTTCATCAATCAGGGCGATGTGATCAAGGTGGATCGAAACACGGAAAAATACCTCGAACGGGTGGCCCGATGATCGACCTCGACTGGATTCGACGTCTGATCGACATGGTGGACGGGTCGGGGATCGACTCGCTGGAGATCTCCCGGTTCGGCACGCGTGTCAGGATCGCTAAATCACCGCCGGTAACGGTATCGTCAGCTGCGGTATCGGCGGCCCCCTCGGTCGCGCCGGTCACCGGAAACGAGCCATCGGCTCCCGCCGTGCCCGCCGCTCACGATTCACAGGCACAGGAAGCGGCGGAGGCGGACTCCGACACCGGTCTCGCGGAGGTCACTTCACCCATGGTCGGTACGTTCTACCGGGCTCCGGCGCCGGACGCACCGGCCTACGTCGAGACCGGTGACCGGGTGGAAAAGGGCCAGACCGTGTGCATTCTCGAGGCCATGAAGCTCATGAACGAGCTCGAGGCCGAGGTGTCGGGCACGATTCGCGAGATTTGCGTGGACAATGCGGAACCGGTCGAGTTCGGTCAGGTCCTGTTCCGAATCGATCCCACCTGAGTCTGTCCGAAGAGTGTTCAAGAAGATCCTGATCGCCAACCGGGGCGAGATCGCGCTACGGGTGATCCGGGCATGCCGTGAGCTCGGCATCGCGACGGTAGCGGTGTATTCGGAGGCCGATCGCGACTCCCTGCACGTCCGGTTCTCGGACGAGGACATCTGTATCGGTCCGGCCGCGAGCCGGGAAAGTTACCTGAACATCCCGCGGATCGTGGCCGCCGCTGAGATCACCGGAGCCGAGGCCATTCATCCGGGCTACGGCTTCCTCGCCGAGAATGCCGAGTTCGCCGAAATCTGCGACCGCAGCGGGATCGTGTTCATCGGCCCGACGGCCGAGCAGATCCGGCGTATGGGAGACAAGGCCGAGGCGCGGCGTACCATGATCGATGCTGGAGTGCCCGTGGTGCCAGGGTCGACGGGAGCCGTGGACGACGTCGCGGCGGCCAGGGCCGAGGCCGACCGGATCGGATATCCGGTGATCGTCAAGGCGGCAGCTGGTGGCGGCGGAAAAGGTATGCGCGTCGCCGAGTCGGCGGACGTGATCGAGAACACGTTCACGATGGCCCGGAACGAGGCAGCAGCCGCGTTCAACGACGGTCGTGTCTACATCGAGCGATTCGTCCAACGCCCGCGGCACGTGGAAATACAGGTCCTTGGAGACAGTCACGGAAACCTGATCCATCTCGGAGAGCGCGACTGCTCGATCCAGCGACGCCATCAGAAGCTTATCGAAGAGTCACCTAGCCCCGCCATAACGCCCGAAACCCGCCAGGCCATGGGGGAGGCGGCCATCCTCGCCGGCCGGGCGATCGGGTACTCGAACGCGGGAACGGTGGAGTTCTTGCTCGCAGAGAGCGGCGATTTTTTCTTCATGGAAATGAACACGCGGATCCAGGTCGAGCACCCGGTCACGGAGATCGTCGCGGGCGTGGATCTCGTGAAAGAGCAAATCCGTTCCGCAGCCGGCGAGCGTATCGGTGGATCTCCGACGCTCTCCGGACATGCGATCGAGTGCCGGATCAACGCGGAGGATCCCGAGCACGACTTCCGACCCTCCCCGGGCCGGATCAACGCGTTTCATGCGCCCGGAGGACCGGGAATCCGCATCGATACGCACGTTTACGCTGGGTACTCGGTTCCGCCCTACTACGATTCGCTTCTCGGCAAGCTGATCGCGCACGGAAGTACGCGTCAGGAGGCTCTGGGAAGGGCGTACCAGGCCCTCGAGGAGTTCATCATCGAGGGAGTGAAGACCACGATCCCGTTCCTGCGGGAGGTGCTCCGGCACCCCGACTTCGTCGCCGGCAAAGTCGACACTCACTTCCTGGAGCGTATGCGGGAGGCAGGGTGATGAGAGTCGGATGGCCCGTGCCAGAAAGACGGCGATCGTGAACGAGCGGCAGCGCCAGGAGGCGCTCGGGGTGGGGCTGGTCGCGCTCGGCGTCCTCGTTACGCTCGCGCTCGTACCCCAGCTACTGCCCGGCCGGGCGGAATCAGGGAACCTGATCGGGCCCGCCGGCGAACTCCTCAGTCTGGGCCTCAACACGGTGTTCGGCGTGTCCTCCGTCCTCGTGGCCGTGCCCGCTTTCGTCTGGGCTCTCTGGTGCTTCGGGACCGCGGAAAGAAAGACGGCCGTCCGATGGTCCGTTCTGTCGGTCGGTGCGATGTTGTTCGTCCCGGCCGGCTGGTGGTTCCTCAGCCTGGCTCTGGGCGGGAGCGGAGACGGCGCAGGGTGGCTGGGCCAGGCGATGGCCGGCGCTCTGGTGAGCGCCTTCGGGACCCTGGGCGCCCAGCTGATCATCGCTGCGTTCGTGGCCGCTCTGATCGTGTTGACCTTCGGCGTATCTGCGCACCGCGCCGGGGAGTTGGCCGTCCGCGCCGTCCGTTGGCTGGTCCGCTCGGCCTGGAGGGGGCTCCGGGCGGTGGGCGGAGTGGCCGCCGGGTGGTGGTCGGCCTGGCGAGCGCGCGAGGCCGCCGCAGGCCCGGACTCATCTCTTTGGGAGCATCCGCCTCACGCGCCGGAGCAAGAGCCGGTCGAGGAACCCGTTCCCGAGTCGCAGACCGTGCCCGCCGAGGCAGCGGAAGAACTACCCGCGGACACGGTTCCACATCTGCCTGAGTACGGCGATCCAACCGATGACGAACTGCCTCCCCTTGACCTTCTGAGGCTGCCAACGCGCGCCGGGTCGGGCCTGGCCAGCAACCAGCTCGAGCGTCTCGGACAGATTCTCGTCGATAAGCTGGCCACCTTCCGTGTGGAAGGGACGATCGGGGGGTGGACGACGGGGCCGGTCGTCACGCAGTTCGAAGTCATTCCGGCGGAAGGGGTCAAGGTGGGCCAGATCGCGGCGTTGGCGGACGACCTGGCTCTCGCACTCAAGGCCCCCTCCGTCCGCATCGTCGCCCCCATTCCGGGAAAGGGAGCGGTCGGGGTGGAGGTACCGAACCCCGAGCCGGAGATCGTGAAGTTGCGGGAGATCCTCGAATCCCCTGGCTGGCAGAAGTACCGGGGCGCTCTCCCCCTGGGCCTGGGGCGGGACCTGGACGGCAATCCGTACACGGCGGACCTGGCGAAGATGCCGCACCTGCTGATCGCGGGGGCTACCGGGTCGGGCAAGTCGGTGTGCATCAATACGATCGTCACCAGCCTGGTGTACCGGTACTCGCCGCGGGACCTGCGGCTGCTGATGGTCGACCCGAAGATGGTGGAGTTGGTCGTCTACAACGATCTGCCTCACCTCCGCCACCCCGTGGTCACCGACAACAACGATGCGGCGTCCGTGCTTAGGTGGACGGTCCACGAGATGGGACGCCGGTACAAGCTTCTTTCTGCGAATGCGTGTCGGAACGTGGTAGAGCTCAACCGGAGGATTCGGGCCGGGGAAGAGCTTCAGCGACCCGCGGGGTGGGGAAAGGGCATGTACGAGGAATGCACGTTGCCCTACATCGTGCTTGTGATCGACGAGCTGGCCGACCTCATGATGACCGTGCAGGGAGAGGTCGAGACGCCGCTCGCGATACTGGCTCAGAAGGCTCGTGCGGTGGGGATTCACCTCGTAGTGGCCACTCAGCGTCCATCCGTCAACGTGATCACGGGATTGATCAAGGCCAACTTCCCGTGCCGGATCGCGTTCCGGGTGGCTTCCAAGACGGACAGCCGCACGATCATCGACCAGAACGGGGCGGAGAGTCTCCTCGGCAACGGCGACATGTTGTTCCTGGAGCCAGCCGAGTCGGATCCGCACCGGATTCAAGGCGCCTTCCTGGACACCGATGAGACGGAACGCCTGATCGCATGGTACAGGGAGCGTGCGGCGGCACGGGCCGAGCGGGAATCGGAAGAGCTGGACATCCTCGAGGAGGTCCGGGAGTTGGAGCTTGAGGAGAGCCAGGTCGACATCACTGACGAGGTAAGGGCCGACTGGGATCCGTATTTCCGCAAGGCGGCGGAAATCGTGATCCACAACGGAGCAGGGTCTACCAGCCTTCTCCAGCGCCGATTGAAGATCGGATACGGCCGGGCAGCGCGCGTCATCGATCAGCTGCACGAGGTGGGTGTGCTGGGACCGCCGGACGGGTCCCGGCCGCGCGAGGTCCTGGTTTCGCTCGCACAGCTGGACTCGGTGTTGCGTGGAGATGATCTGCTCAGCGAGGCCGCGGACGCAGCCAGGGCGGTCGCACAGGAGGGGGAGGGGGCGGGAGCGGAACATGGGAACCTCGGAACGGCATCGGATACGAACGGGTAGATACGGGCCGAACGATGGGTCACACGGTCCGAAACCGGGAGGGGAAGTGAGGCATCAGCCACAGACGGTCAGGAAGCGTATGCCAGGCGCCCGCGGGTACCGGGTCGCCGTCGTGGTGGCGTTGCTGTTCCTTCCGGGGCAGGCGGCCGGGCAGGAAGCCGAGCAAGGAAGCGAGAAGGTACGGGTCCTGCTCGAGCGGGCCGAGGACGTGTATGACGGCCTGTCGTCCATGAGGGCCGAGTTCGAGCAGACCATCGAGATTCCTCTACTCGGCAGGAGGCGGGACGGCCGGGGGACGTGGTTCCAGAAGGGGCCCGGCCGCTTCAAGATGGTCTTCGCGGACCCGGCCGGCGACGTGATCGTGGCCGATGGCCGGCACCTGTGGCTTTACTATCCGAGCACCCATCCGGGCCAGGTCATTCGCTCGGCTATCGACGCCAACGTCACCGGTGCCGGAATGGTAGACTTGCAGGGCCGCATCTTCGAGGAGGCCGACACCGGCTACGACGCGGAGCTCCAGGGCTCGGAGGACGTGAAGGGACACCCAACCTGGCGGATCGCTCTGACCCCCACGGGCGAATCACCGTATCGGACGGTCCGGGTGTGGGTGGACAAGGACTCGTTCCTGGTCCGTCGGTTCGAGATCGTCGAGGAGAATGAGACCGTGCGGACCGTCATCCTGGACGATCTTCTTCCAAACCATTCGATCGCGGATTCCGTGTTCGAGTTCGTTCCCCCCGAGGGCACCGACGTGTTCGAGGGCTGAGCGAAACGCCCATGAAGCTAGGTCTCGTCAGCCTGGGCTGCGACAAGAACACGGTTGACTCTGAGCGCATGCTGTCCACCCTGGTCGAGCACGGTGCGGTCCATACGCTGGATCTCTCCGAGGCGGAGGTCATTCTCGTGAACACGTGCGGGTTCATCGACGCGGCGAAGGAAGAATCGATCGAGGCGCTGCTCGAGATGGGCCGCCTGAAGGACGCGGGCGAGTGCCGGGCCGTGGTCGCCGTCGGATGTCTGGTCGAGCAGTATCGGGACGAGCTGGAACCGGCTCTGCCCGAGGTGGACGTGTTCGTCGGTCTGCGGGACATGCATCATCTGGTGCCGGAGCTGGAACGCCTGGGTCTCTTGGATTCCCATCGCGCCCGGCACCCCGGCGAACGGATGCCACTCACGGATCGCACGCACGTGCGCTACCTCAAGATCAGTGAGGGCTGCGACCACGGCTGTGCGTTCTGCGCGATTCCACTCTGGAGGGGGAAACACCGATCGTTCGAGGCAGATCGGCTGGTCGCCGAAGCTCAGCGGCTCGAGGCGCAGGGAGCGGTCGAGATCAACCTGGTGGCCCAGGATCTGGCCCATTACGGTCGCGACCTGCGAGACGGGACGGATATCGCCTCGCTCGTCCGCCGTCTGCTGGAGGAGACGGGCATCCCATGGTTCCGCCTGCTGTACATCTACTCGGCAGGGCTGCGCGAGCCTCTTGTAGAGCTGATGGCGGCGGAGCCCAGAGTCGTTCCATACCTGGACATGCCTGTCCAGCACGCTAGCGATGCCGTCCTTCAGCGAATGCGCCGGCCCGAGCGCCAGGATCGGCTCCGCGAGAAAGTCGCATGGCTTCGCCGCTCGATACCGGATCTGACACTGCGGACAACCGTCCTGGTCGGCTTTCCAGGCGAGACCGAGAATGACTTCAGGGATCTTCTTGACTTCATGGAGGACGTGGAGTTCGATCGCCTCGGGGCCTTCGCGTTCTCGCCGCAGGATGGGACGCGGGCCGTGGGAATGGAGGGAGAGTTCCTTCCGGAAGGGGTCGGGCACGAGCGCCTGGAGGAGCTCCTGGAGATACAGCGTGGCATCAGCGCCGACCGCCTCGCGGCGACGGTGGGGCGACGGGTCGAGGCATTGGTGGACGAGGGCGGTCAGACTCCCGTGGCGAGAACATGGGGGCAGGCAGACGATGTGGACGGAGTGACGCTGCTCGAAGGGGAAGCGGGCCTGGCTCCGGGGACGATCGTCGAGGCGAGGATCGTGGACGCCGACGATTATGATCTGAGCGCTGAAGTCCAACGGATCGTGCGGTCGGCTCCCGGCATGGACGGGACCACTGTTCCGACTGGTGCCCAGGTCGGCCGACGCCGTCCGCTTCCGGTGCTTCCGTTGGGTCTCGAGGCCGTTTGGGGCCGATGACGTCGGTGTCTCGGTCGCCCGGGGGAGGTCGATCCACCTGTGCCTCGCTCGGCCTCCTCATCGGACTGCCCCTCGTCGCCTGGCAGGTCGCCTTCGAATCTCCTGTGGCGTCCCGCTTCCCGGACGGCACAGGTACGCAGACCCACGCGGCCGCGAGCCGACCGGGCGGGCCGCTCGTCCGAGTCGGCGTCGCCGTCGACCGGGAGAAGGTGACCCTGTCTTCACCGGGCGGATTGCGACTCGAAGACACGCTGACCGGTCAACCGGCGGGCGAGCTGGAACCCGGCGGTCGCCTGGTCGCGAGCGCGAACGGTGCCGTGCTGCGTCTTGCGGGCGACCTGCCCGGTACCATCCCTGGCGTCCCTTCCGTCCGAGTGTACCCGGTCCGGAGTGACGAGGCCGTGTACGTGGATGGGCGGCCGTATCGTGGATGGGCGGAACTGAGGTTGTCGGGCGCTGGTCGAGTGAGCGCGATCAACGAACTGCCGCTGGAAGACTATCTCCTCGGAGTAGTTCCACTCGAGATCGGCCCTCGGGAGATCGACGAGCTGGCGGCCGTGGCGGCCCAAGCGGTGGCGGCCCGCACTTACGCGGTAGCGCACCTCGGCGGACACGTCGAGTTGGGCTTCGACCTGTTCGGAAGCGTGGAAGACCAGGTGTATGGCGGCCTGGCCGCCGAGCGCGACGAATCCACGTTGGCCGTGCGACGGACCACCGGGCAGATCCTGGTCTTCGAGGGTCGTCCCATCCGGGCGTACTATCACTCCACTTGTGGGGGCCGCACCGCGGCCATCGAGGAGGTGCTGGATCGTGACCCGGCCCCGTATCTGCAATCGGTTCCGGATCACGGACCGGACGGATCCGATTACTGCTCGGCATCTCCACGGTACCAGTGGAACGTGGTGTGGTCGCCCAGCGAGCTCGACAGAACGTCGCGGGCCGGGCTTGCGGCCCACTTCGGGGCCTCTGCGAGAGACTTCGGCACGGTTGAAGGTCTCGATATCGTGCGGAGGACCGCGAGCGGCCGGGTCAGAGACCTGGCATTCCGCGGCGCCGGCCTGGAGTTCGTGCTGAATCGGCTTGATATTCGGCGAGTGCTCACGCACGACGGCCGCATCCTGAACTCCACCGACTTCTCGATCGTCGACCGTGCAGACGGTCTGGTGGAGCTACGCGGGCGCGGCTATGGTCACGGAGCCGGAATGTGCCAGTGGGGAGCCATCGGCCGAGCACGTGCCGGCCAGGGTTTCGAGCAGATCCTGACCACGTACTACCCGGGTGCGGTCCTCGTAAACGCATACGAAGGAGACGACGGATGATCGGAACGAGGATTCGAGGGGATGCAGGGATGTGCCGAGCCCGAAGGTTCCTGCTCGGGTCGGCGCTTGTAGCGGGAGCATTGCTCGGTGCTCGCGACGCCGCCGCCCAGAACCTGGAGGATTACGACTATGAGAACCTGGGTTTTCGGGCCATCGGCGTGGACGTGGTGTGGGCGAACGCCAAAGACGCAAAGGGAACCGTCGGCTTCGGCATCCGGGCGGACCTCGGCTTCCTCGGTCCTTCCGTACGGGTGGTGCCCCGGTTCGCCTTCTGGAAGGCGGACGTCGAGGATGAATCCGTCGCCAGGTTCGAGCGGAACCTGGAGGCGTTGTGCAATCCACCGGGTTGCAGCATCGACCTGGGAGAACTGCGGCGGGACTACTGGATCGTCGGACTCGACCTGCAGTGGACGTTGGCCAATCGCACGCTCGCCCCGTATCTGGGGGCAGGCGCGGACATGTACATCCTGAACGACTCCGGCCCGGCCATCAAGGGCACGTTCCTCGATGACGTGGTGGTTACCGCCGGGCTCTCCGGCGTCGCCGGTCTCCAATTCGATACCGGCAAACACCTCCGCCTGTACGCGGACGTGCGGGGAACGCTCGTGACCTCCGCGAGCAACGTGGCGGTGTATGCGGGTGTGGCCTACCGGTTTTGACGGCCCGAGACGGAGGGAGAAAGGAGCCCGTGCCGTGCCACGAACCGTGAACGTCGCTGTGGTGGGGGCCGGTGGAGCGGCCCAGGTCGTGCACCTCCCGATCCTGAAGCGGCTTGGGGATGTGGAAGTCGCCGGCCTGGTCGATACGGACCTGTCGAAGGCCAGGACCATCGCGCAGCGATTCCAGGTGGAAGCCGTGGCCCCCACCCTCGACGATCTCGCACAGACGGCGGATTTCGATGCGGTGCTGATCTGCTCGCCCACGAGCGAGCACGAGTCGGGAGTCCTGTCTGCCCTGTCGCACGGGGCCCACGTGATGTGCGAGCGTCCGTTCGTGACCCAGTCGGCGACCGCCCGTCGATTGATCGATGCGGCGTCAGAAGTAGGGCGGGAGCTCATCGTAGCGAACAATCTGCGCTACAGGTTCGATCTCCGGGCGATCAAGCACTTCGTGGCGAACGAGGAAGCGGGTACCGTTCAGCACATTCGATCCAACTGGCTCAACCGACGCTCCCGGAGGCCGAGGCGCGGTTGGCGGCGCGATCCATCGCGCGCAGGGGGTGGGGCTTTGATGGATCTCGGTGCCCAGGCTCTCGATGTTCTGCTGTGGATCCTGGATTTCCCAGTGGTGGAGCGTCTGTGCGCCCAGTTGCACGGTGACGGTGAGGTCGAGACGTCCGCGGTCGTTCACCTGGCGCTGACTGGCGGGACGTCGGCGAGCGTCGAAGTCACATGGGAGCTCATCGACGAGAAGGACCGCCACACAGTGGTCGTTCTCGGGACTCGCGGCTCTGCCTACTCCTACCCGCTTCAGCTTCTCACAGAGACCGAGTCCGGCGTGATGGACGTCACACCACCGATCGACCGGCCGCCATCCGAGCTATATACGGATTCCTACCGCCAGGAGTGGGGCGACTTCCTGCGTCACGTGCGAGGCGAAAAGGAGCTCGCGAGCCAGGAGGACCAGGTGAGGCTGCTCGAGGTCCTCGAGGCCTGCTACCTGTCGGCGCGGGAGGGACGCGAGGTGGCCCTATGAGTCGTGGGCCGTGATCGAAACGGCGACTCCGCGGGCCGCGCTCCGAGGACAGGCCGACGCGTTCAGTATCCCGGAGGGCGTCCACTACCTGAACTGCGCTTACATGTCTCCGCTGCTTCGGGAGGTCGAGGAAGCGGGGATCGAGGGAATTCGGCGCAAGCGCAGGCCATTCGAGATCGGTCCGCAGGACTTCTTCGAGGACAGCGATCGGCTGCGTGCGGCCTTCGCATCGCTTGTCGGTGCCCCGGATCCCGGGCGAATCGCTATCGTCCCGTCCGTGTCCTACGGGATCACCGCCGCGGCACGCAACCTGGCCTTGTCTCCGGGGTCCCGAATCGTCGTTCTGGCCGAGCAGTTCCCGAGCAACGTGTACCCGTGGCGACGGCTGGCCGCCGACCGGCAGATGGACCTGCGGACCGTGCACGCACCCGGGACCGCGGGCTCGAGGGGTGAGGCCTGGAACGAGGCTCTGCTCGAGTCGATTGACGCGTCCACCTCGGTCGTGGCCGTGCCCCACTACCACTGGATGGACGGTACGCGCTTCGACCTCGAGACGATGGGAAAGCGCGCCCGGGAGGTGGGGGCGGCGCTCATCATCGACGGGACGCAGTCCATCGGGGCGGCGGCCTTCGATCTCTCCACGGTGCAGCCCGACGCGCTGGTATGCGCGGGCTACAAATGGCTTCTGGGTCCGTACAGTCTTGGACTGGCCTGGTACGGGGCCCGGTTCGACGGCGGAGTGCCTCTGGAGGAGACCTGGGCCTCACGCCCGGGCAGCGACGACTTCCGGCGCGTGGCTGACTACAGAGACGATTATCGCCCGGCTGCGGCGCGATACGACGTTGGCGAGCGATCGAACTTCATTCTCGTTCCAATGCAGCTGGCGGCGATTCGGAAGATCCAGGAGTGGTCGCCGGACGCGATCCAGGAATACTGCCGTGCGATCACGCGCGGTCCCCTCGCCGAGGCCGCTGGCCTCGGTCTGACGGTCGAGGACGAAAAGTGGCGCGGAAGCCACCTGTTCGGTCTTCGGCTCCCGGATGGGGTCGATCCCTCTCTCCTGGGCCCCGAACTGGAATCCCGCTCCGTCTCGGTATCGCTTCGGGGAAGCGCGGTTCGGGTGGCTCCGCACGTATACAACGAGGAGGGAGATCTGCGAGCCCTCCTGGAAGCCGTTCGCGCGACGCTGGGATAGGATCTGGTCGGTCGACGGTCGCCCGGCCCGACTCTCCGACTTTCCTCAGGAACGCACTCGGCTGTCATGCGAGCGGCGCCGGAAGACGTACCATCCGCGGGTCACCCGAGCCTTCCGATAGCCGAGCAGGTGAAACACCTTGACGGTGAGCCACCGGGCGACGCGTCGGTCGACGATGAGTGCATCCGCGCGGCGGCGGGCCGGGTGAATGCCCGGCAGCCAACGAGCGAGCGAGGAGACGCGAAGGCGGCGCAATGCGGCTGATAGGCGAAGCCAGGCCGGGTGCACCTCGCGCACGATGAAGAACCCGTCGTCTCCCTGCTCCTGGTACAGGGGCAGGAAGATGCGGCCATCTTCAAGCACCGCGACCGGTCCGTCACGGTCCTCCGCGACGACCTCTCCAGCCGAAACCGGTTGGAAGTTCCGATACGCGGGCCGCATGCGGAACCGCTCGGCGACGACAGCCGGCTTCCGGTACCGGACCTCGAAGACTCCGGGCAGGCTGAGGCCCGCCTCCCGGAGGGCCTTCCGCATGGCACGGGCCTCGGGGACATCTTCCTCTGCCACGTGGCCGCCCGCGATCAGGGCCATCCACACGGCGCGCTCGTGGTGGTCCACGGACACGGGGTCATCGTGCTGACCAGCCTCGATACCGAGTGTCACCGGCCCGGCACCATTGATCACCTCAAGCAAAGCGCCGTCGATCTGTTCCTCGATCCCGAGAACCAGCGGCAGGCCTATGCGTCGCGCGAACGCCCGGTTCCGGAGTGTATCGGCCAGGGTGAGAAACGGAGGACCCTCGGCGGAGGTGGTGTGAAGGTCGATCACCCTGGTCTCAGCCCGGCTTCCCTCAAGCTCGGCTCCGAGAACGGCGATCAGCTCGGCCTGCTCCCCGTCTTCCGCTGGCGCCCCCGGCAACGTCTCCGCCCGCTCCATGCCCCTGGGGCTCCAGCCGCGATTCAGGTCTCGCTCCAGGAACCTTCGTCCGGCCCTCAACGCCCTGACATTACCTGCGATCGCAACGACCTGGCCCTTGAAGGGAGGATTACTTTCGTGCAGCGAGGCGAGGACGCGTCGAAGCGCCAGGACCCCCGCGGGTTCGTTGCCGTGCAGGCCCCCGAGGCAGATCAGGCGGGGACCGGGTGGGGTTCCGAAGCGGCCGATGATACGGCTGCTCTCCATTCCCGCTTGCTCCGAGCGGTGCAGGTCTGCCTGCCTCGAATCCTCCGGACCGGAAGTTGCCGGTGAGCTGATCGCTCGGCTCACTCCCGCAGCATCTCCTCGAGAAGCTGTCCGGCGATCCGCATGAAGTCGTGCTCGGTGATGATCCCTATGAGCCGGTCATCCTTGACGACGGGGAGACACGAGATCCGGTGCTCCCGCATCAAGTCGATCGCCTCCAGTGTCGAGGTCTCCGGTCCCACCGTGACCAGGTCGGTAATCATCACGCGGCTGACGGGAACGGGACCCTCTTCGCGGCGACCCTCGTCACTGGCGAGGTAGCGGAGCAGCGGCCGGTGCGACACGAGGCCGACGAGCCGATGTTCGTTGTCCTCCACGGGAACGTGGTGGATGCGGTGCCAGTCTATGAGGTTCGCGACCAGGTCGATGGCCTCTTCCTCGTTCACCGTGAGAAGATCGGTGGACATGTACTGTTCGACGCGGAGGTAGCTGGGCTTCCAGCTGCCCGCCTCGTCCAACTCTGCGCGGCTCCATTCGTGAACCGGGCGGGCGTGGCGCTGCCGCTCCACCGTGGCCGCGACGAGCGCCGCCATCCGTTCTTCCATCGTGCCCTTTTCGCCCATGTCGGCGAGCGAGCTGAGCTGCCAATGGGAGCCCGTCCGCCTGGAGTCCACCCGGGCCTCGACCGTATCGAGGTATCGCTCGATGTCGGCAGCATCGATGCCACGGATGTGCAGCCCCCGGCGAGCCAGCGGCAGCAGGGTGTCGCAGATGAGCTTCTGTGCGGTCACCGGCTCGCCATCGAACCACGTGAGGTGAGCTTCGAGACCGTGCCGCGCGGCAGAAAGGAAGTTCGTGAATACGGTGTCGAACGCGATCACCTCGCGCACGTCGTCCACCTCCTCGGCGAGTCCGCTCAACAGGCCGAACCAGAACGCGGCGTTCGCGATCTCGTCGCGCACAGAAGGGCCGCAGGGCAACACGCGGTTCTCGATTCGCAGATGAGCGGTGCCGTCCGCCACCCCGTAACAGGCACGGTTCCACCGGTACACGGTGCTGTTGAACAGCTGAAGGGCCTTGAGGCTCGGAACCCGACCTTCGTTCATCACCTCGAACGGATCCTCGTCGATCTCCCTGCCCAGAAGGACCCGGAACCGGGACACGTCCGACTTGAAGATCTCGAGTACAGACTCATTGACCCACTCCCGCCCGAAGCTAACCCGCGCCGGGACGTCCCGGATCTCGGGGATCGGGCTTCGCGTGTCCACCGACTGTTGGAACACGGCGATCCGGGTTTCCGCCCACAGGCGTCGTCCAAGCATGAGCGGGGAATTCACGGCCGTGGCCAGCACTGGTCCCGCCACCGTCATGGCGATGTTGTAGAGGCGAGCAAACTCCTCGGGTCCTACCTGAAAGTGCACCTGGAAGCTCGCGTTCGCGGCCTCCAGCATCACCGAATCGTGGGTGACCCGGAGCTCGTCCGTGCCCTTGATACGGAGGTCGTAATCGCCCCCGCGGAGTCGGGTAAGCGCGTCGTTCAGGGCATAGTAACGGTCTGCGGGCACCATGTTGTCGAGAGACAGGTCGGACTTCCGGAGCGTCGGCAAGATCCCGGCGAGGACCACCTCGGCTCCCAGATCGCGCGCGGTCTTGCGGACCTTCTCCAGGAGCTCGTTGAGCCGGCTCTCCATGAGCCGGAGGCAGTTACCGCCAAACAGGAGAGGGTCCAGGTTGCACTCGAGGTTGAATCGACCGATCTCACTGGTGACGCGCGGATCGTCGATTCGCTCGAGCGCCTCGACGGCGATCGGGGCAGGGCGCCACATGTCGTCCACCAGGAAGAGCTCCTGCTCCAGGCCTATTCTCCGCACACCCGATTCGATGCGAGCCCCTCGGAGAAGCTGGTCGAGGGCCCGCACGTCCCGCAGGAGGGCCTGCGTGAAGACTCTGAGGTCGGAGCTGCCCAGCTCCAGACGGATTTCCTTATCGCCCAACGCAACCTCCGCTACGGTGGGACCGGGCCCTGCGGTCCCGGCTGACGCGAGCGACTAAGGTCGCGTTCGCCTTCCGCCCTGACAAGTACGGGGCAATTCGGTGTACCGTATTGCACGCCGTCCGACCCCGACGGCGGGGTTCGGGCGGGCCCCCGTCACGTATCCTCGCCAGGTCCACTGTCAGGCGTGTAGCGGACGAAGTACCAGTGGCCATGCCCCGAGTCTTCCCCGGGCGCCGATCGCCGGGCACGGCGCAGATTGCTGACCAGGTACGTTGCTGCGCCCAGCGCAATGGTGACCAGGATCGCGACCCCGATGATCATGGTGAGGAGATCGACGATGTCCATCCAGTTACCTTTGCTGTCGGGTGTCCGGGCGCAGGCGTCAGTCGTCCAGGGCCGCCCGGATCTCGTCCGCCTCTTCCGGGCTCGTGAGGATCCTGACCTCCGGGGCGCCCGCTGACGGCTCCAGTGAACGCAGGGCCCTCTCCATGAAGATGCGTGCGTGCCTGCCGCGTGCGTCCTGCAACACCACGCCGTAGCCACCATCGACGAGACCCACGAAGTCGCCGGCTTCGACCCGGACGCTGCCCCGAAGAGCATTCACCACTTCGGGTCCGACACTTTCGGGCACCAGGACCAGGGTCAGGTAGCCGAGGAAAGGTGACTGCAGGCGCTGTCCCACTTCGGCCGTAAACTCCTCCGGCCCAACGAGATCACGAATCGGTCGGGCCTTGTGCAGGTCTCCCGGTGCCTGACGGTCGCCGGCGACGCAGGCCGCCGCCCTCCGGAAGCGCGACTTGAGCTCCCTGAGGACCACGTCCTGGCGGAGGATGTCGTCGGCCCCGGCCTCCATCGCCCGGGCCCGGTCCGACGATCGCAGCTGCCCTCGAGACAGAACAACGAGGGGCCCGGCCATCAGTGGACGGATAGTCCGACATGCCTGGATCGCTTCATCGATTCCCGACCTCTCGACGGCGATGCACACGCCGCCCCAGCGTTCTGCTTGCAGCATGGAGATCAGCTGCTCGGGATACCTCGTCTCTCGCACCTCGTACTCCCGACTCAGCCAGCCTTCGACATCGCTTGAAATCGCCTCCGTCATGCGAAGGAGGAGCAACCGATGTCGGTCGGCATGGGCGACGTCTCCGGTTCGACGGTCCGGCTGCCCGGAGGGCGCCGTCAGACCGTTTCCAGGTCGCACTTCGAGTGTCATGGAGCCCGCGTCCTCGATAGGGGGGCGGATCCGGCACACGGTGAGCTCCCGCAAGCCGCTGCGCAGACGACCGAAATGGAACACGCCTGTGGCGCGCTGAACGACCCACTCGGTCGCGGGAGGGAGGTTCTCGTCCAAATCGGTAACCGCGGTCGCCGCCACGGTCGCCCCGCAGGTCTCTTGCCACTGGAGAAAAGAGCCGGCCATGGCCGTTCCAGCGCGCGTCTCCCACAGGAGAGTTCCGGGATCGATGGCCAGACGGCTCACCGGTCCGCCCAGGACCTCGGTCAGTTCGCCGAAGGCCTCCTCGGGATCCGCGGCGCTGAGGATCCTCCTCGGGTACTCGCCCCGGTAGCCCAGGACGTTCAGCCGCCCCCGCCTCCAGGCCCGCTCGAGCCCCTGAAGCCCCCAGTGTCCGGCCTGTTCGAACAGTTCGTGCGGCGCGTATCCACCGAGGAACGCTAACCTCTCGTCCGCATCGAGGCCCGCCGCAAGAAACTGCAGCAGAAAGGGCAGCTTGCCCGTCCCGGGAGCGCCGGCCAAC
Source organism: Gemmatimonadota bacterium (assembly GCA_039585235.1). GTDB lineage: Bacteria > Gemmatimonadota > Gemmatimonadetes > Palauibacterales > Palauibacteraceae > Benthicola. Next base: position 44,726 of record JBDGWG010000004.1, read on the forward strand.
AGGTACAGCCCGCCGGCCCTGAGCCCGCCGACCCGTTCGTCGAACGGCCCTACTCCACTGGATATGATCACCGTGCGCCACCTGTCAGGAAGTTCGCCGCGTACGTCTCTACACAGGAATAGTCGTCAGGGCGGCACCTTTGACAAGGGCCGGCCTCCATCTGGAGACCGGCCCTCGACGAATCGTCTGCAGCTGGCGCCCCGCCCCGCCGCTGGAAAGGCGCGCCGGGCTAGTGCACGCCGCCCATCAACTTCCGGATGGGCCGGGCGAACAGGACGAACAGCACGCCCATCGCGCCGACGCTGATTGCCACCGTGAAGAACAGCTGCGGCAGCGGCAGGGTCTCGAACTGTCCGGCCACCAGGCCTGCCACCAGGTTGCCGAGCGCGGCGCCCATGAACCAGGTGCCCATCATCTGGCCCACGAACTTCGGCGGCGAGAGCTTCGTGATGCTGCTCAGGCCCACCGGGCTCAGGCACAGCTCGCCGCAGGTGTGCAGGAAGTAGGTCGAGATCAGCCACCCCGGGCTCACCAGCTGGCCCTCGACGGTGTAAGTGGCGCCCCACGCGATCACGAGGAACCCGACCCCGAGGAGAAGCAGGCCGAGCCCGAACTTCAGGGGCAGTGACGGCTCCTTCTTGCGCCGGTCCAACCACACCCACAGCCAGCCGAACACAGGGGCCAGCGTGATGATGAACAGGGGGTTGATCGACTGCAGCCAGCTCGCTGGCGCCTCCCAGCCGAGGACGTTCCGGTCGGTGAGCCGTTGGGCGAACAGGTTCAGCGACGAGGCTGCCTGCTCGAATCCGGCCCAGAACACGGCCGCGCCTAGGAACAGCAGGAAGATCACGATGACCCGCTTCTTCTCGACCGAGTCCAGTCCGCCGAACGAGAACACCGAGGCGAAGAACAGGACCGCGATGGCAAGGATGACCACGCCGGTTGCCTGCGCGGCTCCTTCGAGCGTGATGTTGATCGTGCCCCGCGATCCGAGGAAGTAGAGCACGAGCGCGATCACGGCGACGAGCGCGATGCCGAGCAGAAGCTGGCGCATCGCCTGCGGCTTGCTGGCCCGGGCCTCCTCGCGGAACTTGCCCGCCTCGCCGAGAAAACCCCAGCCGAGCCGATACTGGATCAGGCCGAGGACCATCCCTACGCCCGCGGCCGCGAAGCCGAGGTGCCAGTCTACGTTCTCGCCCAGATAGCCGCAGATCAGCGGCGCCACGAAAGCGCCGATGTTGATCCCCATGTAAAAGATCGAGAACCCGGCGTCGCGTCGCGCGCCACCCTCCGGGTACAACTCTCCCACGATCGTGCTGACGTTGGGTTTCAGAAGGCCCGTACCCAGGACGATCATGACGAGCCCCGAGTAGAAGGCCGCCATTCCCGCCAGGCCGTGCGCCGCGATGCCGAAGTTGCCCGCTGCGATGAGGAGGCCACCCCACAACACGGAGCTTCGCTGACCGATCAGGCGATCAGCCACCCACCCACCCGGCAGGGCGAACAGGTAGACGCTGGCTACGTACAGCCCGTAAATCGCGGCGGCTGTGGCGGCGGTCATGCCGAGGCCCCCGGTGGCCACCGCGGCCGTCATGAACAGGATGAGGATCCCGCGCCCGCCGTAGAAGCTGAACCGCTCCCACATCTCCGTGAAGAAAAGAGTGGCCAGGCCGCGCGGATGTCCGAAGAACCCAGTATCGCCGGGTTGAACGGGCGACGCAGTGTGAGGAGCCGAACCTGTGCTATCGCTCATCAGCTCAGTTGCCTCCTGATTGGTCTTAGGAATAATGGAGGTGGCGACGGGTTAGCCTCGGCCCATCGATACTGGACGATCGAAGCGCACAATATCGTCGCGCCGGTGTCCCGGGAGCAAGCTCAGCCGAGGCGGACCTCTGCCAGGAACTGCGCCGCCACCTCTCTCCACGCGAACCGGCGCCAGCGAACCGCGCCAGCCGCCGCGAGCCGGGCTCGCAGGGCCTCGTCCTTCAGCAGACGGACGAGGGCATCCGCAAGCCCTTCCACATCATGCGGTTGCACGAGAAGCGATACCTCGCCATGGGGCGCGGTCTCCGGCACCGCCGCACAGTTCGCGGCCACGATCGGCAGGCCGGCGGCCATCGCCTCGAGGAACACGATCCCGAAGCCCTCCTGGAGGGACGGGAGACAGAAAACGTCCGCACGAAACAACTCGGAGCGGATCTCGTGAATTCCTCCCACCGAGCCGACGAACGCCACCGTATCGCCGAGATTCAGGGATCGGACGAGCGCCCTGAGACGTTGGAGCTCCGGCCCGTCGCCCACGATTCTGAGCCGGACGTCGGGGATCGACTGGCGCGCTATCGCCATCGCTCGGATCAGCACGGCGGTGTTCTTGCGCCGGTATTGACGGGCCACGCTGACGATGGAGGGAGAACCCCCGGTCCGTGGCGGTTCGGGCGAGCGGGCGGACCAGCTCTCGAGATCTATGCCTTCAGGGACGACGCCCAACCGCTCCGGATCGAGTCCGTAAGCTGCGGTTGCTACCCTGCGACTGTGCTCGCTGGTGACGATCACCCGATCCGCACGCCGCGCGTTTCTTCGCTCGAGGCGGGAAAGAAATCGAAAGCGAATCCGGTTCCAACCGCTCTCGTACCGGAGCTCGTCGGCCATCACCCCTTTGAGGGAGACCACGTAGGAAGCCGACGAACCAGCGAGGAAGCACCCGTCCAGGTCGAAACCGACGATCAGGTGAGCCGGCAGGCGTCGCACCCGGAACCGAAGGTCCACGTTGGCCGCGATCCGCGTCAGGTCCGCCGTCAGAAAGTGGAAGCGCGGCCGCAGAATCGTGACCCGGTGTCCCAGGGAGCGCAATCCACCAGCGAGGCCCGCGATGGCGACGGCAGATCCGCTGCCACGCGCCCGATCCGAGAACCAGGAATCCAGGAAGAGGATGTCCAGGGTGTCTGCGGCTTTCACGAGGCGGCGTCTATAGCCGATCGATGCGAGCCGCCAGGATGAAGTCGCTCTCCGTGAGGCCGTCGATCTTATGGGTGAAAATCTCGATCTCGACCCGACCCCAGCTCAAGCGGATATCGGGGTGGTGCCCTTCGGATTCCGCCAGCTCGCCTACCTGGTTCGTGAACTCGAGAGCCGTCACGAAATCCGGGAATGAGAACACTTTGTGCAAGTGGTGTTCTCCCACGACTTGCCATCCGCCGTCCAGCTCGGTGTGCAGCGTGCGCAGCTCCTCGCCGGCCAGCGGCGGGATGCCACCGCGGCACGGAACGCAGTGCTTGGAGTAAAGAGTGTCGCTCAACGGGAGCTCCTTTCGGTCGCGCAAAGTACGGCCGACAGACGGATCTTCAGCCGACGGACTGATCTTCAGCCGCGGCCGCCTCGGAGGCGAGCACGACGCGGTTTCGCCCCAGGCGCTTTGCTGCATACAGCGCCCGGTCGGCTGATCTCAACAGGGATTTGGGATCGTCTCCGTCTTCTCGGAAGAACGCGACGCCCAGCGAGGCGGTCAGGTCCACGGGGAGGGGAGGGTCTTCCTCCAGGATCAACTCGTCGATTCGATTCCTCAGTCGTTCCGCAATGCTTAGCGCCAGCTCGCGGTCGGCCCGGATGAGGAGGATCGCGAACTCCTCTCCACCGATGCGGGCGATCTGGTCACTGTCGCGCACACTCTCCCGGAGCGTGCGCGCCATGGCCTGCAGGCATCGATCTCCCGCCTGATGGCCGAACTTGTCATTCACGGACTTGAAGTGGTCGACATCGAGGAACACAAGGGCCAGAGGCTCGTCGTACCGCGCCGCCCGTCGGACGTTCTCCTCCAACTGCTGGTTGAAGTGCCGGCGGTTGAACAGGCCTGTCAGGGCATCGGTGATCGCGAGCCGGCGGGTTTCCTCCAGCAGCTGGGCACTTCGGATCACCTCTGCCGTCTGGCGTGCGATGACGGTAAGCGTTTGCACGTGCTCGTCGCTGAACGCGTGTGACTCTACCGATTCTGCGTTGAATACACCGATGATCGCACCGTCTGCGATCAGCGGGACCGCCACTTCACTTCTGGCACCCGGCACGCCAGGGATGTATGCTTCCTCGTCGTCCAGGTGACGGACATCATGCACGACCTGGGTGACGCCTGCCTCGGCGCACCGGCCAGTGACACCCTGTCCGAGCGGGATTTCCAGGAACTTGACGGCAGCCTCGTATCCCTGCCCCGCGACCAGCCGCAAGGTCTTCTTCTCTTCGTTCAGCAGGAGGATTGCGGACTGTCCCTGCGGAATGACCTCTCCGGCGATCTCGAGCATGGAGTTCAGGGTCGCTCCCAGCGCGCCCACTCCGCTGGCCAGATTCGAGATCCGGAACAGGGCGCTCAGCTGCTCGATCCGCTGGCGCAGCTGAGCCTGGGCATGGAACGCCAGGATTCCCAACGCGGCCTGCGTGCCGAGAACGGTGAGGAGCTTCTCGTGCTCCGACGTGAAAGCGTACAAGCGCTCCGACTCGACCAGGATCACGCCGGTGACGCGATTCCCGACGATGAGTGGCACGGCCAGGTTCGACAGCGCCTCATCAAGTCCTGGCTTGTAACGCGGATCCTGGGATACGTCTCCCACGCGTACCGATTCGCGGTTCGCCGCCGCCCATCCGGTGATCCCCTCGCCGACCGCCAGCGATGCCCCGCGGAGCCCGGGCGCCCGGTCCCCATAACCGGTGAGCTGCTCGACCGCGAGCCTGCCGGTTTCTTCGTCCACCAGCAGGACTGCTCCGTGCTCGAAGCCGATAAGCTCCCGACCCCGCTCGAGCACCTCGGTCAGAAGCTCGTCGAGCGAGTCGTGCCGGCCGAGCGCCCTGGTGCTCTCGTACAGGGCGTCCAGCGTGCCCAGGCCTCTGCCGGTTTGAGGTCCGTCTCCCTTCACGAGTCCTCCGTCTGGCTCATTCATGCGAGCAGAGACTTCCCGAACGTCTTGACCGTGAGTACCGGTCGATCGGCACGTCGCACGACCTTCTCCGTCACACTGCCAAGGAGAACGTGCGTGAGCCCACCGAGACCGTGCGTCGCGATGACGATCAAATCAGCCGGGATTTCCTTGGCGGTGTCCAGAATGCCTCCTACCGCGGAACCTTCCCGAACGTGGATCTCGGACTCGATATCGGTCCCCGCCCGGGTCGCTACCGCGAGAAGCGCCTCGCGGAGGCTGCTTTCGAGCAGGGAGAAGTCAGGTGCAGTGGCCGGACCGCCCCCGATGTACACTTCGGGGGTCACCGGCTGCTCGAAGACGTGCAGCAGGTGCATGCGAGCCCCATAGGCCCGGCAGATCTCCCGAGCGTGCCTTGCAGCGACCTCCGAGTGCGGAGAGAAATCCACCGGGACAAGGACGTGCTCGACCAGTGCGGGAGCCGCAGCTCCGGTGCCGCCGCGGATCGTGAGGACCGGACAGGAGGACATCCGCACGACCTCCTCCGTCACGCTTCCCAGCAGAACGTGGCTCAGCCCTCGTCGACCGTGCGTGCTCATCACGATGACGTCGGCGTCGATCTCTTCCGCGTACTCGAGAATCACCGGCGCGGTCGAGATTCCGCGACGCTGCGCCCGGACCACGTCGATCTCTTCCGCCCGAAGCGCCCGCAATTGGTTCGCCATCCGGTCCTCGGCGATCTCCTCGAGTCGGACCCTGATTTCCTCGGCATCGGGAAAGTGATGCGCAGGGTCGTTCGGGTCATCCGCGTGCAGGACGACCGCGTGCAGCATGTGGAGGGCCGCCCCGTGTTTCTGGGCGAGCGCCAGAGCGTAATCGAGCGCTGCGTCTGCGAGACGCGAGAAATCGGTCGCGAACAAAACGGTCTTCAGTGCCAGCATTCCCGTGCTCCGGCGGCGCCCCTAGTGGGGGGCACCGAAAGTGACTTCCAGCTCGACCCGTTCGCCGTCGCGAATGACGACCATGGGCGCCGTATCACCGGGGTTGGCTTCGGAGAGCACGACCATGTAGTCCTGCACGCTGGCGATCTCCGTCTCGCCGATCTGGACGATGACGTCGCCTCGCTGCAGGCCCGCTGCTTGGGCCGGGCTGTCTGGCCTCACGTCGGACAGGAGAAGCCCCGGCGAGCCGTCCGACGGTCCCGCGTAGTCCGGGATCGTGCCCAGGCGCGCCTTCAATGCCATGCGCTGTTGCGGTCCATCAGACGTCTTCACGAGGGTCAGCTCGCCCGGGCGATTCGCGATGGAGCCGGCCACGTCGGAGACCAGCCAGGCCACACGCGCCCCGCCCTCGGCGTTGATGAGGTCCGCGTCATCCGAGGGTTTGTGATACTCGGAGTGCGTACCGGTGAAAAAGTGCAGGACCGGAACGTCGGCGGCGAAGAACGCTGACTGGTCCGAAGCCCCGAAGCCGTCACCGCCGATCGAACACTCGAAGCCATAGCGCTCGCAGAGCGGGCCGACCAGGTCGTCCCACTCCTCCGCCGAATCCCCACCGAGAACGGACAGTCTCTCGTCGCGCAGCCGCCCCACCATGTCCATGTTCAGCATTGCGATGACGTCTGCCATCGCGAGTCCCTCGGGCGGGCGGCGCACGATGTTGCTCGCGCCTACGAGACCTCGCTCCTCGGCCGAGAAGGCCATGAAGATGACGTCACGCTTCAGTTGTCCGCGGCGCTCCTGCAGCTGGCGGGCCGCCTCGAGGAGGGCGGCCGTGCCGGACGCGTTGTCGTCCGCACCGTTGTGGATGGCCCGGGAATCGGGGTCGAGAGAGCCCTCATCGCCGAAGCCGAGGTGGTCGTAGTGCGCCCCGATCAGCACCACTCCATCCAGCTCGCCGTTCCCCCGTATGCGCCCCATCACGTTGAAGGCGTAGAGGAAGCCCTTCTGGGCATGAGGGTTCGAAGGGTCCGCGATGGGCACACCGAATACGTGGCGAAAGCCGCTATCATCGCCGGCCGGCTCGAGTCCGATATCCTTGAACTGGTTCTCCAGCCAGAGTCCGGCGTTGGCGAGACCTTCGGAACCGAGTCCACGGCCCATCCGGGCGTCATCCGCGAGCCAGTGAACGTCGGCCGAATAACGCTTCGCCGCCGCCTCGACGCCGCTGGAGATACGTTCGGAGCCGTCGGTCTGGGCGCCGGCCGCCGAGGCCGTCAGCAGGGCCACCCCGGCCAGGAGCACCGATCTCACTCGTATCAGTTCTCCCACGCTGATCAAATCGCCGGGCCTTTGCGGGAAGCCGAAACCCGGAGCTCTATCGCCAACCGAAAGTGCCATCCACTTCCTCCGTATCGAATGCACGCATACGCAAAGTCGAGTCGAGAAGGCACCCGTGCGGGTGCCGCCATTGACGCGGGCAAACTACATGCCGCGGCTCATTCGCGCTGTAGCTTGGATCGATCAGAAGGCGCCGCCCCCACCGCCCCCGAAACCGCCTCCGGAAAAGCCGCCCCCACCGCCACCCGAAAAGCCTGATCCGCCTGAGCTCCGCGGGGCCGAGGTCATGGCCGTGGCTGCGTGCTGCGTCATGCCGGACAGGTCGCTCACGAAGATCGTCGGGTGGAAGCCGCGGTGCCCGGTGCCGCGATACCAGTCCGGAGGCTCCTTGTAGATGTCTGCGAAGGCCGCGGCCCACTTCTTCTCCACTCCGAGGGCCATCGCGTACGGCAGGTAACGTTCGAACATCTCCGGTCCGGTGATCATCCGCTTGAACCGGTCCGACTCGACTCGATTCAGGAATTCCTCGAAGCCGAGCGCCGCTTCGAGTGCCCGGGTCCCGGCGACGGTACGAGCCGGCATGAAGATCCCGAAGCCCAGCACGACCGCGCCGGTCAGAGCGCCGGCCAGAAGGGTGGTCAGGGGAGCCATGCCGTAACGGGCGCCGATCGCCGTGCCTCCGGCGCCCACGAGAAGACCGATCACGATCCCGGCCGCGACCCAGAAGCCGAGAACCCTGTCGGGGCGGCTCCGGTAGTAATTGAGCTTCATGAGCTCGGCGAAGATCCGGTCCTTGATCCCGGGGAGTTCCTTGTAGAAGTCGTTCTCGAGGTCGGACATGTGAACCCGGTCCCCGGCGACCGGTGATCCGAACACGCCCCGGAGCAGCTTGCTCTCGTGACTCTTCAGATCGGAAAGAGCGTCGCCAGCCCTGCGCAGCTCGAGTACATAGTCCGTTTCCTTGATCAGTCCGAGGAACTTCTCCTGTTCGGCCTCCTCGATGATCAGGTACCCCCGAACGGCGAGGTCTACCAGCATCGCGGTGACATCCCTGAGGTCCGGCCGGTTGTCCACGAGGACACCGACCTCGGACGGGGTCAGGCCCTCCGGCGGCTCGTACATCGGCGCGATCGGACGCCGTTCGGGATCCTTGCCGTGGTGCACCCACAAGCGTCTCATCACGAACACGGCGAGGATAGGGATCAGGAGCGGCCAGTTGCTGCGGAAGAACTCGCGGATCCGGTCCCAAAGCGTGGCCCTGCGAATGAGGTGTTCGCCCGAGGCGCCGGCGGGCTCGCCGACGAAGGAGTCCCAGGCTATAGCCACCGTGAGTCCCTCGTGGATCCCGAGCCCCCTGGTCGAGGCGACGTCCACCAGGTAGTCGGCGACGTCCACCTCCACCGATTCTTCGGTGGATCCGTAGCGACCCGTGAAACCGCGCGCTCGCACACCGGTTACGGCGGCAGGGAGCCGTACCCTGACGCTCGCCCGCTCGATGGGGACCGGCCATTCGTCCCCGGTGACGTTCCAGTACAGCTCGTCCCACGCCTGGTCGTCCTCGTCGAAGAAACGCAAAGCGTTGTCCACGCGATAGCGGATGACCACGGTTCGAACCGCGTCCGAAGCATCCGGCACCCACACTTTGATCTTGCGGTTCTGTCGCTCGCGGCTGATCTCATGGCGGAGGACATGACCGGCGCCGTCCTCCACCCCGAGCACCTCGAGACCCAGGGTGTAATTCAAGTTGGCGCGGGTCGTGTACTGGATTGGAATCGTGCGGAAGATCCCGTTGTACGAGCCCTCGAAGCGGACCTTGAGGGTTTCGACGACCTCGACGTCTCCGCTGCGCAGGACGTGAACGTCGGCATGGAAGTTCTCGATATGCCAGGAACGGACGGCCGGGGCGGCGTGGTCAGCGGTCCGGGGACCGACCGCAGGGAGCACAGTCGGCAGCGACAGCGCGGCCAGGCATCCCGCGCCGAGCGCAAGGAGCATCGCGCGGCGCGGGCCGACGAATCTCACCAGCGTGTCATCCAGTTCAGGTTCCGCCATCGCCGAAGCTGACGGTCGGCGCTTCCCGCTGCGTTTCGTCATCCAACTCGAAGTACTCTTCCTTCTCAAATCGGAAGGCGTTCGCCACCAGCACGGAGGGAAACTGTTCGACTTTGATGTTGTAGTCGCGTACGACGGCGTTGTAGTAGCGCCTCGAGTTCTGCACGGCGCCCTCGATCTCCGTGAGCGTCCCCTGCAGGTGCGTGAAGCTCTCGACGGCACGGAGCTGTGGGTACGCCTCCGAAAGAGCGAACAGGGACTTGAGCGCTCCCGTGAGCATGTTCTCTGCCTGCGCCCTCTCGGTCGGGCCGGTCGCTGACATGGCCCGGTTGCGGGCGTTGATCACGGCCTCGAGCGTGTCCTTCTCGTGGCTCGCATAGCCCTTCACGGTCTCCACGAGGTTGGGGATAAGGTCCCACCTGCGCTTCAACTGAACGTCGATGTCAGCCCAGGAGGCCTGCGACGCCGCGCGCAACTTGACGAGTGAGTTGTAGATCGCGATGCCGCCGATGGCCACGATCGCCAGAAAGATGAGAAACCAGGTCAAGGCGCCCTCCGGGTCCGGGGGTCGAGGAGTACATGTCGGCACTGCCAGAATACGCGATCGCGTCCCGCCATGACAAGCGCCCGGACCGGTACGAGAGCTTCCTGGATGAGTTCATCCGGCCCTCGCGTCGGTCAAACGGACCTGCAAACCTCAGAAACACGGTCTCCAGGTGTCGTATGCCGAGGTGTCCCCGCACCACTTCCGCCAGCACCGCTCGGAAGTCCGTGGTGACCGTCATGCGATTCCTGCCGTTCGCCCCACGTTGTATCTGCCCTGGTGCCCGCGGCTTACGATGGAAGGACGATTCGAACGGGCAAGAGGTCAAACCCGGGAGGGCAGGCTTACTCGCCCAGCATCTCCTCGAGAACGTTCCGCGGCACCGCGCCGGTCTTCCGGGCCACCTCGGAGCCGCCTCGAAACAGGATCAGCGTCGGAATGCCACGGATGCCGAGCGACCCGGAGACCCGGGGGTTCGCGTCCGTGTCGATCTTGGCCACCAGGATCTCTCCCACTCGGTCTGAGGCCAGGGCGTCGAGCACGGGCGCCATGATCTTGCACGGGCCGCACCAGTCGGCGTAGAAGTCCACGAGGATCGGAACATCCGATTCCCGGACCATGCCATCCAGGTCTTCGCCGCCGACCTTGATGGGCCGATCGAGAAGAAACGGGCGGCCGCATTCGCCGCACTTCGGCCGATCCGCGGCCCGATCCATGTCCAGCCGGTTCAGCTTCAAGCAGAACGCGCAGCGAAGCGTGGCCCTGCGCTCCCCTGTTGCGGATATGTCCATCATCGGTCGTTTCCCGAAGAGCTGTTGGACCGTCCCGAGCGCCGCCAAACCCACGGCCGCCATCTCCATCTATCGTATTGTGCGTTGCCACCACGGATGTCAACGTTCCGTGTCCTGTAATCGATCGGAACCGCGCGTGCGCATCGTACACACAGAATCGTCCACGGTCATGGGGGGGCAGGAGCGCCGGGTGCTGGCCGAGAGCATCGGGATGCGTGACCGAGGCCATGACCTGTGGATTGTCACGCCGTCGGACGGGGCCTTGGCGAGCCGTGCCCGCGACGCGGGACTCGACGTAATCCCGCTCTCGTTCCGTCGTTGGAGGCTGCTCGACAATGCCCGGTTCTTGGCCTCTCTCGTTCGCCGCCTCGAACCGGACGTGGTGAACTCGCACAGCTCGGCCGACAGCTGGACGGCGGCCCTCGCACGCCGCACGGGGGCGCGTAAGGGAGCTCTGGTCCGGAGCCGTCACATTTCGGCGCACGTCGAGCCGGGGCTGCTGCACAGATTTCTTTACGGGCAGGCCGACTTCGTGATCACGACCGGGGAGTCTGTTCGCCGGGATCTTGCCGAATCCGGCCTGTTTCCCCTGGAGCGTTCCGCATCGATCCCGACCGGCGTCGACCTCGATCGCTTCCGACCGGAGCCTGGAGGACGAGCGGAGGCGCGGCGCGCTCTCGGAGTCGGCGTCGAAGGACCGGTGCTGGGCGTCGTCGCCTATCTCCGGGAGGACAAGGGCCACGCGGTCCTGCTGCGAGCCATGCCTGAGATCCTTCGCCGGTGCCCCGGTTGTGTCCTCGTCGTGGTTGGGGACGGGCCCGAGCGCGAACGTCTCGAGACCTTCGCGCGGCGCCTTGAGATAGAGGCCGCGGTCCGGTTTGCAGGCCTCCGAGAGGATATTCCGTTCGTGCTCTCGGCGCTCGACGTGTTCTGCCTGCCGTCAGTTCGCAACGAGGGTGTGCCTCAATCCGCGTTGCAGGCCGGCGCGGCAGCGGTGCCTGTCGTCAGCACGGCCGTTGGTGGGATCCCGGAGGCCGTCGTGCACGGCAGGACCGGCAGCGTGGTTCCTCCCGGCGATGAGGGCGCCCTCGCGAGTGCGATTCTCGAGCTGATCGAGGATCCCGCATCGCGGCGCCGCCTTGGGCAGGCCGGTCGTGAGCACGTGTCCGCCTCTTTCTCGATGCAGCGGATGCTGGATCTCACCGAGCGAGCCTACGCGGCCGCACTGCGGTCCGCCGTCTCACGGGGCGGTGCCCCGCGCGGCTTTCCCGGTCCATGACGGGCCGTCTTCCGGAGACTCGATTCACGGGCGAGCGGCCGGCAACGCTCGCACACCGGCGGCTGCACTCGCCCGGATCACTGCCAGACCGCTGGGTCCTGTTTCTGCATGGCTTTCTGGGCGCCGGCCGGAACTGGGCATCGATCGGCCGGGGGCTAGCGCGTGCGAGGCCCGACTGGGGCGTCGTCCTCGTGGACCTGCGCCTCCACGGAGACAGCCAGGGTTTCGCTCCGCCTCACACCGTGGCCGCCAGCGCGACCGACGTCAATTCACTCGTGCTTCGCCTTCAGGCCACGGAGACGGTGATCGTAGGCCACTCATTCGGGGGAAAGGTAGCGCTGTCCGCCGCGCGGTCGAGCGACACGGCCTTGCGGCAGGTCTGGGTGATCGACAGCACTCCGTCCGCGGGGCGGACGGAGGCAGGAGCGGCACGCCTTCTGGCTCTGCTGGCGCAGCTGCCCGAGCAATTCGACGACCGCTCCGAGCTGATCACTGCCGTGCGCGCAGCGGGCTTCGATGTTCATCTCGCGGAGTGGACGGCCACGAATCTCGCCAGGGGACCGGACGGGTACCGCTGGAGGTTCGACCTGCCGTCTCTCGACCTCCTCCTCGAGGACTTCTATCGGGAAGACCTGTGGTCCGTGGTGGAACCGTCCGTTGTCGGGCGAGAGATGTTCTTCATCCGGGCGACGCGCGGCTCGATCATGGACGAGACCTCAGCGGCCCGCGTCCGGCGTCTGGAGGCGGATGGTGAATGCGTTCGCCTGATCGAGCTCGAGGGCGGCCACTGGCTCAACATGGTGAACCCTGACGGACTGCTGAAACTGCTGGTTCGGTATCTGCCGCGCTGACCCGGCGGCGCTGCCCCGGCTGCGGTCTGAAGCGACCTTTCAGAAGATCTCTCGCCACGAACCATCGATCGCGCGGACAGGGTCGGTCCGCAGCCGGCTGCCCAACAAGCTGGTCTGGCGGGTCGCAATGCCCGGATCGCCGGCGTTCGCACTCCCGACGATCGCCCGGGCGGCGATCCTGTATACGGCCGTCACCGAGTCCACCTGGATGAGCTTGAGGGCTCGCACGGCGACCGTCCCGTCCCCGATCTCCCAGGACGCTAAAGAGGGCTGTGCCGCGGAGGCCAGCCAGGTGGCCAGTCCGGCCTCCGCCACGTGGAACGCCTGGCTCGACGCCGCATGGCTGATACCGATTCGCAGCTCCGCCCTTGCGGACAGAAAGATTCCGGTCGCGCCCATGTAGAGTGCGGCAAGCAGGACCAGTACGGCCACGAGGGCGAATCCCCTCCGATCGCCCACGCCGACTCTCCCAGGGCGCGTTTGCCGGGGCCGGTGAGTCAAGAACATCTGCTTCGATCGTCCGATTCCCGCACCTGTCCGCGCGCAAGCCCACTCTCGACGGCGAGCGTCAACGACCAGTCAATTCGGCCACGAACGTACCTTTTGCGCACGGTCTTGGCTTTTTGCCACCTCGTCCCCTGTCAGCCGCCCCGCACTCGAGTCTGCGGTCGGGGCGGTGCGACCCCGCAAAGTACCTATTTGCTTGTATATACGACGGCCACGCGCCTCCGACTTCCCGCATGGCAGCCGGTTTGCCCTGATAGCCGGGAGAATTCATGGAAGGGAGCGGAAGCCATGCAGTACAGCGCGACGACCGAGGCTCTGCTCCACGCGATCAAGAAAGACGTTCGCAACCGCGTGGACGACATCGTGGACTACGCCGAAAACGCAGCGATGACGCTGGCCTCGGAAACTGAGGTGGATGCGGTCCTCGAGCGGGCGCTGATTGCGGTCGAAAAGACGCTGGCCGAGGCAGCCCGGGCGATGGCGCGGGAGATCCACAGGGAGCGAATGTACTAGCGCTTCTCGTTGCTCGCGGCACTCTCTCATGTTATCGATATTCAGAGGTGATCGATTCTCGTCCCGGGCAGGAATCGATTCCCGATACGCGCAATCTTTCGCATCGTGCCGCGCATCCCGGGAGGGGCGTCCACGATGTATGTGGAGTAAGAAGGGGAAGTTACAGGGATTGATGCCGAGGGAGGCCCCCTGGCCGCGTTCTTGCCGAATCCAGGGGACCGTAGTATACCGCGTAGATGCGGCGATCGGAGGGAGACCGTGACCGATGGTTTCACACCGGGGCCGCTGAATCGCGGAAGGCGGAGACGCAATGGACGAGAAGGGGAAGATGAGCGCACGAAACCGTAAAGCCAGAACCGCCGCCTTCCAGCCGGACGCGCAGTCCCCGAGTGAGGCTGACGATGCCAGGAGTGATGGGGATGCGCATCCCACGTGGTTGGACCGGGTGAGGGAGGTCGCCGCGCCGGAGCCCGAAGAGCCGCTGTGGACACCGGAGCCCGTCGGCCCGTCAGACTCCGTGTGGGATGCCACCGACACCGTCGAACCGGCTTCTCCAGAAGTCTCCAACATCGACGTTTCGCCGCCGGATCAGTCGATTCCCGATCCGGGATTGATTCCGGAGACCGCCGAGGCGGCGCTCGAGGAAAGCGTGGGGCTCAGCGTTCGCCGCCTGCGCAAAGCCGCTATCGAGATGGCGGGCCGCGACGCCGAGGCGAATCTCCCTGACGTCGAGGCCACGGGCAGGGCCGAATCGGAGGAAGAGCTGCGCGATCGAGCCGTTTCGCTGTTCCTCAATTGGCAGGCCAGGGAGCGCTCGCGGCTCAACTCGCTGGTCGGGGAGATGGAAGGACGAATCACCCGCATCCTGGCCGGCATTTCCCTGGACAACGATCGCTTCGAACGCGTCACCAGCGAGCTGTTCCGCCTGCAGAGGCGATGGGACATGAACCGCACTGTTGTGGAGAACTCGCTGGAGGAGGAAACCACGGAGCAGGAAGACCAGCCGGCCACCCGCCAGTTCAAGACTCACTGGTATGCGCTCGCCATCGGCTTCCTGGGAATCGTGGAGTTCCTCGCTAACGCTCCGGTTTTCGGTGCGCTGCTTCCGCGCGATCCGCTGACCGAACAGCAATTGCGCTACGTCGCAGAGACGAGTGAAGGATGGCTCGCCGGCGGGCTGCGAGTAGCATCGCAGTTCATTCTCAGGCCTGACGCCGCCCTGTTGGCAGCTGGTGTGGTCACGTTCCTGTGCGTTCTCGCGCACTTCTTCGGCCACTCCCTTCGGTCGCTCATGATGCACCAGTCGAGCCGTCGAACGGGTGAGACGCTGGGCAAACGATCGGCGGGCGAGTTTGTCGTGCCGATGATCCTGGCGGGGATCGGCCTGGTGCTCGTGATCGGCGTCTTATTCGAGGCGCGTGTCACGCTGGGTGAAGTCGCCGTGGATCGGTTCGCGCAGGACAGCGCGAAGATCGAGGAGCTGCGACGCACGGCGAGCTGGCTCCGGGTGGACGGCAACCTGGTAGCCGCGAATGAACAGGCCAACCGAGCGGATGACCTGGAGGCGCTGGCCAAGGAGCAGCGGGAGTACGCGGCCTCGATGAGTGGGCTGAGCTTCCCGATCCTACTGCTCAACACCACGCTCATCCTCGTCGCGATATCGGCTTCCTACTTCCATATGCGGGACCGACGGCGCGATCGGTTCAACGACACGCCCTTCGAGCGCCAGCGGCGCGAGCTGGTGAACCTCGGCGATTCGATTCAGCAGCGCGTCGCCGACGCGATGGGAGACGCGGTGAGTACCATTCGCGGCCTGACGAGCTTACTTTCCGAGACCCCCCTGCGGGAGGCGCCCGCGCTGGCCAGCCAGCTTGAGGCCACGATCGTGGCCTATCGGGCGGAGAACGGACGATTGCGAAGTCTGGACACGAGGGAGATCCCGGCATACGCCGAGCCCGTCGAGTTGCAGCTGGTCGTCGAGGCACGGGACACGCGTGACCTGCTGATGCGCGACCCGGAGAACTACGAGACCGAGCGCCGCGACCTGCAGGAGAACTTCGAGAAGATTCGGGTCAGGTTCACGCAAGAGGCGACGGCATGGTGATGCGAAGGACCTGGACGCCGGCGGCCCTGCTCGGCGCGCTGGCGCTGGCAGGCTGCGGCACACCGGAGGGCGCCGCAGCGGGTGGCGAAGGGGAAGGCGGGGTGGTCAAGCGATCGACCCCGCAGCTCGTGGTCTTCGTGTACGATCGCTCGACCAGCATCTCGCATCACCAGCTCGAGCTTGCGCGACAGCTCACCAACGATCGGATCCGCAAGCTGGATCACGGTGACCGGATCGCCGCTCACCAGCTGCTTCAGCTCTCGCTCGAAGAGCCACCGCAACGCTGGTCTGAAACCGTCCCGCAGCGTCGGTTCACCGAGCAGGCCATGATGCGAGACTCGGTGACCCGAGCTCGCTTCCTGAGGGACGCGCAGGACTATCTCGTCGCGTTTACTGACACGACGAATCGGGGCAACATCGACGGAACGGATATCCTGTCGACCCTGCACGACGTGAGCGCCGACCTCCAAGCCGCACCGGGACGCGAGGCCACTCTGTACATCTTCTCCGACATGCTGCAGTCTAACCGGACCATCGACATGGAGGGACTGCGGAAGATGCCTCCGTCCGGCTGGATCGAGCGCGAGCAGGCCAACGGGACGCTTCCAGACTTGTCCGGCCTGTGCGTATACGTGATCGGGGCCCGGGTGGAAACCCGCCAGAGCCAGAGCGTGAAGGACTTCTGGCAGGGGTACTTCGAGGCGACCGGCGCCGTATTCGAGTCGCGGAACTACACGCTGCGCCCGGTCGAGCTTCCCGAGCACCCCTGCACCTGACCCGTTCCCGGGGCTTCAGCTCCGGTCCACACGCCCTTCCAGAACCTCGACGCGGTCACCTGGTCGCACCGGCCCGGGACCGTCGTGAATCAGGTTCTCGCCGAACAGGACCCGACCGCCCGTGTTGCGGAACAAAGCCAGGGAGCGCAACGGCTCCTGGCCCCGGGCGCCCGTCTTCTGGTCCGTGGTCGTCACGATGCAGCGGGCGCAGGGTTTCACGACCCGGAATACGGTACTTCCCACTCGGATTCGGGCCCAGCCGTCTTCCGCGAAGGGCTCGCGGCCGTCGATCACCAGGTTGGGGCGAAACCGGTCCATCGGCACGGCCGTGTCCAGTCGACGGTTGAGCTCGGTCAGCGACGCCTCGCTGGTGAGCAGCAGTGGGTAGCCGTCGGCGAAGCTCACCCGGTCGCCGGGGCGACCGTAATCGAGGCTCACCTGGCGGCATGTGGCCGAACGCATGTATAAGAGTCGGCACGGCCGTTCCAGGAAATCCTCCAGCCAGGCGTCGGCGTCCGCGCCGGCGGCCGCTCCCTTGGTTCGGTCCCGCCACACGGCGACGGCCAGTATCTCGTGGTCCGGGGCCGGACGACTGACACGCAGCGGCTCGCGCCCACTCCCCCGGATCTCGATGCCCTGTTCCGTCGGCTGGACATCCAGGGTCGCCAGGGCGGGGCAGTCCCGTTGGGTGATCACCTTTCCGTCCTCGCCCAGCAAGCACCACCGCCGGTCTCCGACGATCCCGAACGGATCCATGCTCGCCTCCTCCAGGCGAAGGCCGCGGGCAGACTTCAGCGGATAGACGTAGAGTCCGGTGACACGCACAAGCGCCTCAGAACGGCTTGGCCCGGGCGAGCCAGGCGCCGATAACGCCGAGGATTGGCGCCGCGAACCACACCAGGCGGCTGAGATCCGGCCTGACCGTCGGCACAGCCAGTAGAGCGCCCACGGCCATCCAGATCCCCAACTTGGCCCAGGTCCATCCGGGCATGCCGGCGCCCATCGTGCCAGTCGATCCCAGCCAGCCGAACCCGCCGAGCAGAATAAGACTCAGTCCTACCCCATAGGTGACGGTGGTCACTCGCCGAGCGCCGTTCGAGTCTTTCGTTCCGCCGTTCATACCGTGCAGCGCCAGGCCGCCGAGCGACAGGAAGACCATGAGGATTCCGGCGACGTGCGTGAGCTTGTATACGTCGGGTGACATCAAGGCAGCTCCTTCTCAGGTTCCGGACGGGGCCGGCCGCACTGCACGCCCCTGCGGCGCCGGCCCGTCTGAGGCTACCTTATCTGGCAGTGCGGTCAGGGGGAAGAGGACGGCGCGTCTAGAGCGAGACTACCGAATAGCCCCTCCAGCGACCGATCCGGCAAATCTCACCGATTGCTGCAAGGTGTGTCAGAGGCACGGCGGCACATACGTTCGCATGCCACCCTCCTATCTTCATGAATTGCAAATAGTTATGGCGTAACGCGCACTCGGGGCCGCGAACCTGCGACGATCCGGCTCTGGCGGGCCAACCGACCAACGGGACGACTTGTCCCATTTCCCGGGCCCGCAACGGAGGAGCCATGCGACAGAACCGCCACCTGGTGATCCGGGCCCTGACGTATCTGGGCCTAGCGGCCGCCGTGTTCACGGGTCTCGAGTT
This sequence comes from Gemmatimonadota bacterium, assembly GCA_039585235.1. Classification (GTDB taxonomy): domain Bacteria; phylum Gemmatimonadota; class Gemmatimonadetes; order Palauibacterales; family Palauibacteraceae; genus Benthicola. The sequence continues at coordinate 62,966 of JBDGWG010000004.1, forward strand.
GGGGATCCGCATGGCGGCGGACGCGGCCGGTGTGTGGGGCATCGTGGCGGCATCCGCTCTGTTTCCCGCCACTATCGCCGCCGCGCCTCTGTTCGCGCTTGCCTTCGGGCAGTGGGTTCCCGTCCTGGTCGTGTACGGGGGTGGCTTCGTGGCCGGTGCCCTGTACGCGCGGAATGAATGTAACGGATCGGCCTCGGCTTCCTCCGCTACATCTTGATGTCCAGCAGCTCAAACTCGTAGACCAGCGTTGCGTTCGGCGGGATAGCTCCAGGGACGCCTCTGGATCCATAGCCGAGGTTGGGGGGGACGACGAGCCGGCGCTTGCCCCCGATCCGCATGCCGGTGACCCCTTCCTCCCACCCGGCGATCACGTCGCGTCTGGCACCGAGCTGGAAGCTGCGCGCCTCTCCTGCGTCGCGCGTGCTGTCGAACTGATCTCCGTTGGGGAGCCAGCCCGTGTAATGCACGACCACCACGTGTCCCGAACGGGCGGAGAGACCGCGCCCCTCGACCATGTCTTCGATGTACAGGCCGGACGGAGTCTGGCGCATGGCGGCGAGATCGATCCCCAGCGCCTCGGCGAACTCCGAGGGAACCGTCGATTCCACATGCGCGTTCGCGTCGGCCGGCCGCTCCGCTTTGCCCCAGTCGCGCACGTCGCAGCCCGCGACGAGCGCCAGGGCGAGCAGTGACAGTCCTAGCGCCAGGAGTGCTCTGGACGGCTGCAGCCCGGGACGGGTGGCCGGCTTACTGCTCATCATCCTCTGGACTCCGAGCGCCGAGGTCGCGGTCCAGCATGAACAACGCCGCGCCGTCGGCCCCGAACATCTTCATGCGCTGGACGATCTCGTCGATGCTCGCCTCCTCCTCGACCTGCTCGGTGATGAACCACTGCAGCATCACCTGGGCTGGACGGTCTTGCTCCTCGTGCGCGAGGTCGAACAACCCGTTGATGCGCGACGTGACGAACCGCTCGTGCTCGAGAGACTGCTCCATGATCTCCAGCGGTGACCCGAACTCGAAGGGCGGCTTGTCTATCTCGTGTAGCTCGACGCGCCCGCCCCGCTCGATGAGAAAATCATAGAAGCGCATGGCGTGCTCGACCTCTTCCTGGGCCTGCATCCGCAACCAGTTCGCGAAACCGGTGAGGTTCCTGTCGGAACAGTCAGCCGACATCGCGAGGTACATATAGGCGGAGTAGAGCTCGTACTTGATCTGCTCGTTGATGGCGTCCTGAAGCTCCTGGCTGATCATCTTTCGTACCGTGTCTTCGAGTAAGGTAGGTCGACCTGTGGGCGGCCCCTGTGCCGTCCGATCCACAACCTGTCCGCTGCGCGGCGGGGCGGCAACCGGAGAGCACCCGGTCCGCGGTCAGTTGCCGATCCACACGGTCTTGACGTTGAGGAACTCGCGCAACCCGTAGATCCCCAGCTCTCGACCGTATCCCGATCGCTTGACGCCACCGAACGGGAGGCGGGGATCGGACGCGACCATCCCGTTGACGAACACGGATCCCGCCTGTAAGCCTTCGACGAACCGCCCGGCGATCGCCTCGTCGCGGGTCCACACGGCCGCACCGAGGCCGAATTCCGTTGCATTGGCGAGGTCGAGCGCCTCGTCTACGCTACCCACCCTGAACACGGGCGCGACGGGGCCGAACAGTTCCTCGACTGCAGCAGGGCAATCCCGCGGCACGTCCGTCAATACGGTGGGAGGGTAGAAAAATCCGCTCTCCGTCGGCATGACTCCCCCGATCCGGAGGCGGGCGCCGGCCGCCACGGAGCCCTCGACCTGGCCATGCAGCTCGGCGCGGATCGCCTCAGTCGCCAGCGGTCCGAGGTCGCTATCGGCCTCCATGGGGTCGCCCATCCGCAGGCTCTCCATGTGGCCGATGAAAAGGCTCTCGAATTCGGCGGCGCGGTCCTCGCTCACGATGAAGCGCTTGGCGGCGATGCAGGACTGCCCGTTGTTGATGATCCGTGCCTGCACGCCGGTCCGCGCGGCCGCCTCGATGTCCGCGTCGCCGAGAACGATGAAGGGGTCGCTTCCGCCGAGCTCGAGTAAAGACTTCTTGAGATTCTGTCCCGCCGCTCGTGCCACGGCCCGGCCCGCCGGTTCGCTTCCAGTAAGCGTGACCGCAGCGATGCGGCGATCGGCCACCAGGGCCTCGGCTCGCGCTGCCGGAATCAGAAGCGACTGAAACGCGCCAGGCGGGAAGCCGGCTTCGGCGAACACCGACTCGATGGCGAGGGCGCAACCGGGCACGTTCGACGCGTGCTTCAGCAGTCCGGCGTTTCCGGCGATCAGGGCAGGTGCGGCGAAACGGAATACCTGCCACAGGGGGAAGTTCCAGGGCATGATGGCCAGGACCACGCCGATCGGTTGGAAGCGTACGCGGCTCTCACGCGCCCCCGATTCCACGAGCTCGTCGGCCAGAAACGCCGCTCCATTCTCGGTGTAGTAGCGGCACACCCACTCGCACTTGTCGACCTCGGCCAGCGCGGAAGTCAGGGTTTTTCCCATCTCGGAGGTCATCAGGCGGCCGAGCTCCAGGCGCCGGTCCCGCAGCCGATCCGCCGCCGCCGTCAGCCACTCTGCCCGCTGACCGATCGGGAAGCCCGCGAACCGGGGCTGGGTCTCGATGGCCAGCTCCAGGCGCCCCTCCAGTTCCGCCTCTCCCAGCGTCTCGTATTCCCGGAGCACTTGCCCCGTAGCCGGGTTCACGCTCTTCATGGACATTGCTCTGTCCTGGGCCTATGGAATGAAACCGGGAGCCGGGGGGGCGCCGTACGTACTCCCGAAAGATAACCACGAACCAGCCGGAGAGCCCGTGCCACGGGTAAGATCTAACGTTCGCTCGTCGGTTCTGGCCTGCGTCGTTCTGGCGTGCGGCGGTCTCGTCGAGCCCCTATCGGCGTCCGCACAGGCGCATTCTCCGCCGACCGGCAGCGTCGACCGTCCACCGCGCCCCGACACCATTCCCTCGGACACGTACGCCGATGAGGGGGCCCGGTACATGATCCAGCGGGCCCGCCAGGCCCGCGGGACGGAGGCGGCGGGCCTCGCCAGCTACGAAGCCACCATCACCGAGCGCATATACGTCGGCCTCTCGGCCTCCCGGTTCCGGCGCGAACGGGGTCTGTGGCTGAGCGAGCAGATCGCCCGCGTGAGGTGGGATTCCGCGGGCCTCGAGACCTACCGCTGGCTGGCCAGCAGGCAGGAAGTGCCGATCATCGGCGACGCGGTCGATATCGACGATGGTTGCCGCACGCAGGACGGCGAGGAGACGCGGTGCGGGACGAACCCGGACGACCTGATCCCCCTCGATCCCGGGGCCGACCGCCTGATGATGGGCGGCGAGACCTTTCTCCACCCCCTGGCCGACACGGCGGGCTTCCACTACCGATTCGCTTCGGGCGATACGATCCGCATCGTCCTTCCATCCAGCGGCCGGGAGATCACGCTCGTTCAGATCCGCATCGAGCCGCGACGGGTCGAGTTCGGCCTCCTGGCGGGGGCGGTCTGGTTCGACCGGGAGACCGCTGCCCTGGTGCGAGGCGCATACCGACCGGCGCGCGACTTCAACCTGGAGATCGACGAGCCCGATGACGCGGAGGACGTGCCCGGGTTCATCAAGCCGATCACGGCCAGCGTCGATCACATGATCGTCGACTACGCCCTGCAGGAGCTGCGCTGGTGGCTTCCGTGGCGCATCCGGTTCGAAGGGGAAGGCCGGGCCGGGACGCTCCTTCGGGTGCCGGTGGCGGTCGAGATAACGGTCTCGGACTACTTGCTCAACGCGGTCGATACGCTGGACGTGGCGGAAGAGGACCTGCCTCCCGGGTGGGTGCGCCACAAACGCGAACGCGAGCTGGACGACGGGCGCAAGATCCAGGAAGTCGTCATCCTTCCTCCCCGCGACTCGCTTAGGAACTCGCCTCTCCTGTCGGAGGACTTCTTCGCCGGTGAGCCGCTGAGTTTCAGCCAAACCGAGATCGACCGGATGGAGAAGGAACTGGATGAGCTCACGGCGGCCCACGCGTTGGTGCCGCCGGCGTTGTCGAGATTCGGGATCTTCCGGTACAACCGGGTCGAGGCCCTCAGTGCCGGGTTGCGCCGCGAGGGGCCGGTCGCGGGCCTGACGGGATGGGGGGAGCTGCGAATCGGGATCGGCGATTGGATCCCCAACGTGGAGTTCGGCCTTCGCGAGGACCTTCCGGGCGGCAGCGTGGAGGCGTCGGCGTACTACCGACTACAGGCTGCCAATGACTGGGGCAATCCTCTCAACCTCGAGAGTTCTATCAACGCGCTCCTCTTCGGCTACGACTATGGCCAGTACTATCGGGCGGGCGGGGTGTCGATCGGGATGAAGAAAGAGACGGGGCGGGTGCGGCACGAGGTCACGGCGTTCGCCGAGTCCCACTGGTCGGAAGAGAAGAACACCAACGTCTCGCTGGCCAACCTGATCGGGCGCTCCGATCCTCCGCCCAACATGAAGGCGGACGAGATATCGATCGCCGGCCTCACGGGACGCCTGCGTACCCAGTCGGGAGTGGATCCCGGCCAGCCGATCACCACCGGATCCGTGTGGGGTGAGGTCGGCGTGGGCGACGTGGAATACGCCCGCCTGGCCGTTGGGGCGAGCGCGACCCTCCCCCTGTTCTGGCGGCTCGGCGGCAGCCTCGAGTGGTCCGCCGGGACCACTTTCGGGGACGTGCCCACGCAGCGGCTGTACTATCTTTCCGGTTCGCAGACGGTTCGATCCTTCGAGGCGGGACAGATTACGGGCGAGGCCTTCTGGCTGGCGCGAGCGGAGCTGGGAGTCGGCTATCCAGTTGTGCGCTTCGTGGCGTTCGGCGACTTCGGGTCGGCTGGCGACCGGTCGGATCTCGGGTGGGCCGACCCGTTCATCGCGGTGGGAGGGGGCGTCTCCCTTCTGGACGGCCTGCTCAGAGCGGATCTGGCGCGCGGGGTGCATGGGTCGGGGCCACTACGCTGGCAATTCCTGCTCTACCTCGACGCCCTCATGTAGCGGCCTTTTCACCCGGCCTCGAAAATACGATCTTGTCACGCCGGCCGTGAGCGTACTAGACGAAAGGGTCGCTTCAATGGTCATCTCTCCCGTCCAGGTCAAAATCTGCTGCATCCGGTCGTCCGACGAAGCGCGGACGGCGGTGTCATTTGGTGCCGCCGCGGTGGGCCTGGTTTCGGAGATGCCGGTCGGACCCGGCGAGCTGCCCGACGCCACGATCAGGGAAATCGTGGAATCGATGCCGTCTTCCGTCGGGACCTTCCTCCTCACGGCGGTGAGGGATGCGGATCGCCTGATCGAGAAGGTTCGGAGTTGCGGCGTGAATACGCTCCAGCTCTGGGATTCACTGGAGCCGGCGGACTACGCTCGGCTGCGCTCGGAACTGCCGGCCGTTTCGCTCGTGCAGGCCATACACGTGATCGGCAGGTCGGCCGTGCACGCGGCCGCGGAGACGGCGCGACTCGTGGACGCCCTGGTGCTGGATTCCTCCGATCGGCAGGCACCCCTTCGCTGGGAGTCACAGGCGGGCTCGACGCACGATTGGAACATCAGCCGTAAGATCGTGGAGACGGTGGACTGCCCGGTGCTGCTCGCCGGGGGGCTGAACCCCGACAACGTCGAGTTCGCGGTTCGCACTGTCCGACCCTACGGCGTAGACGTGTGCTCCGGTGTGCGGACCGGAGACGCGCTGGACCGTCGGAAGCTGGTCTCATTTTTCGAGGCGATTCGGAAGATCTCCTCCTGAGAGGGGTCTGCGGTCAGCCGGCGAGTCCGACCAGCCGGGGAAGCACGACTCCAGCGGGGCCCAGGAGGCTGACATCGGCCACCTGGCTGATCGGTGTGGGCTCCAGGTTCACCTCTATGATTCCGGCGCCCCGCGATCCTGCCATGCGCGCGAACGAGGCGGCCGGCTCCACGAGGCCGGACGTCCCGACCACGAGCATGACCTGGCATTCCCGCATCGCCTCGTCCGCAGAGACCAGCGCGGTGTCGGGAAGGTTCTCACCGAACCATACCACTGCCGGGCGGAGAATGTCGCCACAAGCGGGGCACAGCGGAACGGCCTCAGACGACAGGTCCCGGGAAGCACCGCGGTAGGAGCAGACCCGGCACCGGACCTTTTCCAGCGAGCCATGCAGCTCGGTCACGTTCGCGCTGCCCGCTGCCCGGTGAAGACCGTCCACGTTCTGAGTGATCAGCCAGAATCGGTCACAGCGGCGCTCGAGATCGGCCAGAGCGCGGTGGCCGTCGTTGGGCTCGATCCCCGCCAAACCGGCGATCCGGAACCTGTAGAACTCCCATACCCCTTCCGGGTCACGGTCGAACGCCCGTGGGGTGGCCAGGTCCATGGCCGAACGGCCCCGCCAGAACCCCCCGGCGCCGCGGAACGTGGGCACCCCGCTCTCGGCTGAGATGCCGGCTCCCGTGAGTACGGTGACCCGCGTCGCCAGGGAGAGCATTCCAGCTGCCGTGCGCAGGTCCGTTTCGTCGGTGCCGTCCATTGTCCTGCCCTCCGGTCACTGGTGAAACGGGTGTCGCTTCCCGCAAGTTATCCCTCCATGCGAACCCTCGTAATCCTGAATCCGGCGGCGGGCGGTCGGGCGGACGCACGCGATCTGTGTCGCCGCATCGGCCGGAGCATCCAGGGCGACCTCGTGACCACCGCGGAAAGCGGAGATGCCGTGGGGCTGGCTGCCGAAGCCTCACGCTCGGGGTACGGCGCCGTCGTCGCGGTCGGGGGCGACGGAACGGTCAGAGAGGTGGCCACCGGACTCCACCTCGGCGGCGGTGTGCCTCGCCTCGGCATCGTGCCGGCCGGCACGGGAAACGACCTTGCGCGCTCCTTGGGACTGCCGACCGATATCGAGCAGGCGGCGGCCGTGGCGGTGACCGGCCGAGCCGTCGCTCTCGACCTGATCCGAGTTACCCGAGCGGGCGAGGACGAGAAGCCTTTCTTCGTGGCCAACGTCGCGGTCGCCGGGTTTTGCGGGCGAATCGGCGATGGCATGAACCCGGCGTTACGCCGCACACTGCGTCCGATCGCGTATCCCCTGGCCGCCCTGGGCCAGATCCGGGACCTTCGCCCCTACTCCGTGCGGTTGGACGTCGATGGCTCCTCGATCGAGACAAAGGCGCTCATGGTTGTTCTCGCGAATAGTGAGTATGCGGGGGGGAGAGTTCGCTTGGCACCGGGAGCGGCCACGGATGACGGGCGGCTCGACCTGGTGATCATCCATTCCGTGAGCCTTCCAAGACTCGTCACCCTCGTGCCGCGGGTGCTTTCGGGTCGGCACGCCGGGCATCGCGGCGTTTCCATGTTGCGGGCCGCCACTGTTCGGATCGAGTCTGAGCCCCCGATGTGGATCAATCTTGACGGCGATACTTGGCAGGCCGGTCCCGCGTCGTTTCAAGTCATCCCCGCCGCACTCACGGTGGCCGTTCCCTGACGGGCAACGCTCGGTCCGTTCTCACATGTCCAAGCTTGCGAAGGAACACGGGCCGCCGCCCGTCGTCCGGGTGAAGCCCCAGAGTCGGGGTGAGAAGAACGCGAAACGAGGAGCGTGGGAGATGAGTGTGAAGGTATTGGGCTTCGTCGCCGCGGTGACGCTGGCAGGAGCCGCGGGCGTGGCCGGGACGCTGAGCGCGCAGGAGAAGACTGACGCCGATAGCCGGGTGCGCGTGCTCGCGTTCAGTCAGGGAAGCTACTTGGGCGTGTTCATCGCCGATGTGACGGCGGAAGATGTCGAAAGGCTAGGCCTCCCGGAGGAACGCGGCGTGCGGATCAGCGGAGTGGCGGACGAAGGACCGGCGCGTGACGCCGGCCTGCTTGAGGATGATGTGATCGTGAGCTGGAACGGCGATTGGATCGAGGGAGAGGCACAGCTCCGCCGCATCCTCGGAGAGACACCGGGGGGACGCTCCGCGTCGCTCGGCGTCATTCGCGGGGGCTCCGAAAGATCCATCGCCGTGGAACTCGGCCACCACGGCGGTCCCGCGCGAGCGTTCAGCCTGCGGTCCGGTTGGGACGAGGAGCATGCGACCGAGCTTCGCGAGCATCTGGAGAGGAGCCGGGAGCACCTCGGAGACCTGAACGTCCGGATTCGCGAGCTGCCACACGTGATGACTTTCATGTCGATGCGGGGCGGGCGACTGGGAGTGGGCATACAGACGCTGGAGGGGCAGCTTGCCGAGTACTTCGGCCTTGGTGATCGTAGAGGCGCGCTGATCACCAATGTCCGTGAGGACTCGCCGGCGGCTTCGGCAGGCCTGAAGGCCGGCGACGTGATCGTCGGCGTGGACGGTGAGGACATCGAATCCCCGGCCGACGTATCGCGGCTCGTGTGGGGCGCAGACGCGGGGCCGGTCGCCATCCGAATCCTGCGGGATCGCCAGGAACGCACGGTGAACGTGGACCTTCCCGAGGCCGAGAACACCTGGCAGTCGGAAGACGGAGAGATGAACGGTTTCTTCTTCGGGCCCAAGGACTTCGACATGGAGTTCGACGTCGACGATGCCCACGTCGAGTGGGCCGAGCCGTTCCGTGAGCTGTCCGATCTGAAGGTGTTGGGGGCGCCGGAAGGACCCGTGAACCGGGTGCCTCTGAGGTCGGTGCGACCGGCCCGGCGATCTCTGTCGATCTGAACTAATCCGTACGGGTGGCGGTCGCCCGGCCGCCCCCCGGCCCGGCGCCCGCGGCTCACTTCTCCATCCCTGATTGTCGGCGCTCGCTTCGCTCGCTAACCTGTCGTCCATGTCGAACGGTCAGGATCCCCGCGAGATTATCACTCCAGACGCCTTCTCGGTGTCTGGGGACCTTCTGGGCCTTCCCCTGGCTCATCCGTGGCGCCGGGCCGTGGCGATTCTCATCGACCTGGTGCTGATCGCCCTTCTGGCCAATGCGAAGGGCGTGCTGTTCGCCCTCGCCGGTGGAACCTTCCTGTTCTGGCTGGCTTTCAGGGGTCGAAAGGCTGGCCTGGGGTCCACGATGGCGCGGGCCACGATCGGGTGCGCTGGCGCCATAGCCGTCTTCGTGGCCGTGGTAGCGATCTGGGGCACGATGTTCCTGGATGAGGATACCGTCCTGTTCGAGGCCGGGGGCGAGGATGGCGAGTCGGTTCCCGTGACAGTGGGGGCCGCGACTGATCTCTTTTCCATTCTGGGTTCGGAAGACTCGGTCGAGACCGAGGCGGCGGCTGCCCGGATCGTGCGCCGCTTGGAGGAGCAGGGGGTCGAGCAGGAGCAGCTGCGGGCAGTACTGGATGACATGCAGGACGGTGGTGAAGGGCAGGCGGTTCGGGCGATCGAGCGGGCGATGGAGGCGGCGGTCGATTCGTCGAAACCGGAGGACGCGGAGCTTGCCCTCGACTCGCTTCTTGCAGTCTACGGAACCGCCCGAGCCGCTGGTGACACAGCGGCGGAGCAGAGCACGGCGCCACTTCTGGGCCGCCGCCTCGCGCGAGCGGACTGGGCCGCCCTGGAGGGGCAGATCGTACGCCTCGAGGACCGGAACAACGACCTGGCCGCCGAACTCGATGCGACCGAGCAGGCGCTGGAGGCCGAGCGGAACCGCGGGATCGTAGGCACGATCATCGGCTTCCTGGACGAGTTGGGGCTGGGGATCGGCTGGTCCGGCCTGTACTTCACGTTTCTCACGGCTTTCTTCCGCGGGCGAACGCCGGGCAAACGTGCGCTGGGTATTCGGGTGCTCCGGCTCGACGGCGGTGCCCTCAGCTATTGGATCGCCTTCGAGAGATTCGGCGGATACGCGGCCTCGTTGTTCACCGGGATGGAAGGATTCCTCCGCATCCTGTGGGACCGGAACCGTCAGTGCCTGCAGGATAAACTGGCGGAGACGGTGGTAATCAGGGAAACGAAACAGGCGCGGGCCCAGCTCGCCGTGGGATCCGCGAAGCGCGCTACCTCCGATCAACCCTGGAAGGGCGGGCCGATTCCCGGCACCTGAACGCGAATCACTTACCAAACGGGGCCAGGCATGGAGGTACAGTTCTGGGGAGCGGCCCGGGAAGTGCCCGGTTCGATGCACCTGTTGAAGGTCGGCGCCCGACGGATTCTGCTGGACTGTGGCCTGTATCAGGGACGCCGTAAGCACGCGTTCGAGCGAAACCGAAACTTCCCGTTCGAGCCGTCCTCGATCGACGCGGTGGTCCTCAGCCACGCGCACATCGATCACTGCGGAAATCTCCCGACCCTCGTGCGGGCGGGCTTCAAGGGGAAGATTTACGCTACCCCCGCAACCCGCGATCTGTGCCGGCACATGCTGGTCGATTCCGCCCACATCCAGAAGTCGGACGTCCGGTACGTGAACCGCAGGCGCAGACGGCAGGGCAAGCGGCCGTTCGAGCCCCTCTACGTGATCGGCGATGCTCGCAAGGCGCTCGCCAGGTTTCGCCCAGTGGGCTACGGACGCGCGTTCGAGCCCGCGCCTGGCGTCCGGGCCACCTTCATCGACGCCGGCCACATTCTCGGCTCCGCCTCCGTGGTTCTCGACCTCGCGGAGGGAAGTCGCACGCGCCGCCTGGTGTTCTCGGGCGACATCGGACGGAAAGGTCTGCCGATTCTCCGCGATCCCCAGATCCCCACAGGCGCGGACTATGTGATCATGGAGAGCACGTACGGTGACCGGGAGCATGAACCTCCGTCCCAAGCCCGTGAGTACCTGCGGGAGTGCGCCGACGCCACCCACTCGTCCGGCGGCAAGCTCCTCGTCCCGTCGTTCGCGCTGGGACGTACCCAGGAGGTTGTGTACCGGCTGAATCAGCTGTGGGAGGACGGCGAGCTTCCACCGATCGACGTCTTTGTGGACAGCCCGCTGGCGATCAACGTGACCGAGGTCTACTCCGATCACCCGGAGTGTTACGACCGGGAGATGCTGGACACGATGGCGACCGATTCGGACGGCGACCCACTCGGGTTTCGCCGGCTGCGCTACGTGCGCTCGGCCGACGAGTCGAAGTCTCTCAACACGCGCCGGGGACCGGCGATCATCATCGCCGCGTCCGGGATGTGCGAGGGTGGTCGGATCCTGCACCACCTGCGCAACCACCTGGGGAATCCGAGCACGACCGTCCTGTTCGTCGGGTACCAGGCGCAGCACACCCTGGGGCGACGCCTGCTGGAAGGGGATCGTGAGGTCCGTGTTCTGGGCGCTCCGGTCGAGGTACGCGCGCGAGTGGAACGAGCGGACGCCTACAGCGCCCACGCAGATCACACGGGACTTCTGAGTTGGGCAGAAGCGGTGCGCGATCGGGGGCAGGTGGTGAGCTACTTCCTGGTGCACGGCGAGGCGGATAGTGCTTCGGCGCTGGCGGAGGACCTGCGATCCGCGGGGACGGCCGACGTGGAGGTGCCGGAGCGGGGAAGTCGATTCGAGCTGAACTGAGTCGGCGCCGCCCGCTCAGGACCCGTCCGCGGCCCACTCCTCGAGGTTGTCGTGGATGAGCGCCACCGCCTCGTCTACCGTGTCCACGCAGAGCGGGATCTCGAGATCGTCGGGGTCGGCCAGGCCGACTTCGTCGGACAGCCAGTGCTTCCGGCCCCACTCCACGAGTTCTGGCCACATACCGCCCACCATGATGAGAGGGCGACGCTTCAAATGACCGACCTGGCATAGCTGCCAGACCATCAGCGCCTCCAGCGTCGTGCCTATCCCGCCGCGCATGACGACGAAAGCGCTGGACAGCTGGACGAAATGGTGCAGACGCGAGAAGAAAGTCCCGTGGTGATAGAGCTTCTCTACGAACGGGTTGGGGGCCTGCTCGTGCGGAAGCTCGACGTTGAGGCCGATGGAATAAGTACGGTTGGCCACGTCTCCGAGTAGCTCACCCTCGTTTGCCGCCTGCATCAACCCGGGGCCGCCCCCGGTGATGATGTCGCACCCCATCGCAGCCAGCTCCTGGGCCAGTCTACGGACCTCGAGGTATAGCTCGTCACCGGCGTGCATGCGGGATGACCCGAAGATCGTCACGCGGTAGTAAGTCGGCCGCGGAGGCATGACCGCAGCGAGGCCGTCGACGACACCCCATAGCTCACGTAGCGAAACCTCCATCGCCTTGTGCATCTGGCGGGAAGCCTCGGGTGAGAGGGCCGGGCTCTCGATCCGCAGCGCCTGGAGCCGCTTCGCCCCTTTGTCGCCGCCGTCTGGTTCCGTCATGCTGGTCATCCTCACTTTCGCCGTGTGTCGCAAGGTAAGCCGGTTGCGGCGCGCCCTCCAGAGCGGCGGAGGCGGGACAGGAACGCCCCGTTCTCGCCGCGGCACACGATCTCGACCTTCCAGCCGGCTCGCGACGCCAGGATCGACAGCGTGTTGGGGTCCACGTACAGCTGGCTGAACGGATCGCCCCGCTGACCCTCGAACTCTAGCTGGAACTGAATCTCGCCCACGTAGCGACCGTCCTCGCGCAGGGCCAGCCGCACCCCATCCCTGGTGCTCCAGTCCGAGGCGAAACGTCGCATGTCGGTCGAGTCCGCAATGAGCTGACCGCCCGGGGCGATGAGGCCATCCAAACCCGCGAGGAATCGCTCGAGCCCGGCCAGCGTCTCCGGCAGTCCCCATCCGTTCATGAGCATGAGCAGCGTATCCCAGCGGCCCGTGGGTGGACGGAACACACTGCCAGGCCGGGCGTCGGTGACCCCCCTGCGGCGCAGCAGTTCCACGAGCTCCGGCAGGATCTCGACCGCGCACACCGAATGCCCCCGGTCCAGCAGGGCCAACGCGTGACATCCGGCCCCGGCGCCCAGGTCGAGCACCCGGCCGACGCACAGGTCAAGGGCCGCGCGCTCGAGGGGCGGCAGCCCGTCTGCCTCCCGGAAGAACCACGCGGCCGGCAGGAGATCGGAATTCCCCAGGTCGTCCACGACGAGGATGCTCGCATCGCCGTTTCCCCTTTCGAAGGATAGCAAGGCCCGGGCGTGAGGCTCCCAGACCGCACGCATCCCCGATGTCGCATCACGTCCGCGATCAGTTCTCGCCACACATCCTCCCGCAAGGCTCGTTGCGCCGCGGCCCGGGCCGCAGGGACCACGTGCCCGGCCGACCGTGTCCTCGTACGTTGAACCGACACCCACTCGAGGAGCCACCGTGGATCCCGACTGTCCGTTCTGCGATCCTCCTGCCGATCGCATCTGGATCAGCTACGATCTGACGATCGCGACGCCTGACATGTTCCCGGCCGCTGAAGGCCATACCCTGGTCCTGCCGCGGCGTCACGTCCAGAGCGTGTTCGATCTCAAGGATGATGAGTGGGACGAGTTGTGGGACCTGGTCTCGGCCGTGCGCGACGAGTTGCAGTCGCTGCACCAGCCCGATGGCTTCACGGTCGGCATCAACGATGGCCTGGCGGCCGGGCAGACGGTCGCCCACGCGCACGTGCACGTGATCCCGCGCCATCTGGGCGACGTGGCGGATCCTACGGGGGGACTCAGGGGGATCCTGCCTCACAAGGCCAGGTACTGGGAACGATGAAGTCCGGACCCGGCGCACGCTGCCAAGCGTCGGGGCTCGCGAGCCTAAGAAGTCAGCTGGGCGGGAAGTCCTTCAGCAGCTTCCCGACGGCTTCCTGGACGGTCTTCACACGCTGCTCGGGCGAGTCCATCTCGTCGATCGTCCTGGATGCGCTTCCGCGCCATACGAGCTCATTCGACTCGCGATCGATCACGTCCAAAATCAACGTGCCTTCGCTGTAGGTTCGGACTGTAGTGGTCGTCATCCCTCCACCCCAGTAACCGCCCCACCAGCCGCCGGCTCCATACCCGTACGTGTCGTACTGCTGACGGTCCTGCGTTCCCGTGTGGTAAGCGAACAGGACATCGGCCGAGCGTGAATGATCCTCTTTCCTCAGGCCCTTCGCGGTGAGCTCCTCATCGACGGCGGCGTACATGCGACGAAGCATGATCTCGCTCACGCCTCCCTCGAGGCCCTGGTCCATCCAGGCGTACGTTGAGAGAGCACTGAAATCATAGGACTGATCCCAGTCGGACGTCGTCGAGATGCCCGAACATCCCGCTGCGGCGAACGCCAGTCCGGCGACCGCGAGCCAATTCCTCATCGTGCTCTCCCGCAATAGGTAGGTGCGAACCCGAACCATAGTCTACTCCCTCGATCGAGGGGCAACAACACCCGCGGGAGTGCCGCCGATTTCGGCGCGTCAGCGACGGTACACAAGTGCCTTGTGACAGCGTTCACGTGCCTATATCATGCGAAGTTATCCTCACTGATCCTCGATTTGAGGAGTGGCCTATGAGACGGGTTTACTCCCTTTACAGCACCTCGGTCGGCAAGAAGTACACGATGGCCGTATCGGGTGCGATCTTCGTGTTGTTCGTGATCGTTCACATGTTCGGTAACCTCAAAGTGTATCTCGGACCCGAGGCCTTCAATCACTATGCCGAGGGCCTGCGTGAGTTCGGGGAACCCTTCCTCGGCTACGAGTGGTTCCTTTGGGTCTTCCGGGCGGGCCTCGTCGCCTTTCTGCTGATCCACACGCTGGCCGCCTGGCAGACGTCCAGGCAGAGCTGGGCTGCGCGCGGACAGAAATACAAGAAGCAGGAGAACCTGGTGTTCCACTTCGCCTCGCGCACGATGCGCTGGGGTGGCGTAGCCCTCCTGCTCTTCGTGGTCTACCACATCCTCCACCTGACGACGGGGACGCTGCACCCGGACTTCGTGCCGGGCGACGCGTACCACAACTTCGTCACCGGTTTCCGCTCCCTGTCGGTCGTTGCGGTATATTTCGCGGCCATGATCGCTCTGGGCCTGCACCTGTACCACGGGACCTGGAGTGCATTCCAGACCATGGGCCTGGACGGACCGCGCATCAAGAAGTGGCGCGAGCCCGTAGCCCTGGGTGTGTCCCTGCTCGTTGTACTCGTCAACCTGTCATTCCCGGTGGCCGTGTTCACCGGGATTCTCCAGTAGAAGGGAGGGAGACATGGAGCTGCGCTCGAAGGTCCCCTCCGGTCCCATCGACCAGAAGTGGACGAAGCACAAGTTCGAGA
The DNA here is from genome assembly GCA_039585235.1 of Gemmatimonadota bacterium. Taxonomy (GTDB): domain Bacteria; phylum Gemmatimonadota; class Gemmatimonadetes; order Palauibacterales; family Palauibacteraceae; genus Benthicola. Next base: position 78,012 of record JBDGWG010000004.1, read on the forward strand.
TGAAGCTGGTGAATCCGGCCAACAAGCGGAAATACCACGTGATCGTAGTGGGGTCTGGTCTCGCCGGCGCCTCGGCTTCCGCGACGCTGGCAGAGCTCGGCTACCACGTAAGCTGCTTCACTTACCACGACAGCCCGCGACGCGCGCACAGCATATCGGCGCAGGGCGGCATCAACGCGGCGAAGAACTACCAGGGAGATGGCGACAGCGTCTTCCGCCTGTTCTACGATACGGTGAAGGGCGGCGACTTCCGGGCCCGGGAGGCCAACGTGTACCGGCTGGCGGAGGTCTCGAACGAGATCATCGACCAGTGCGTGGCGCAGGGCATTCCGTTCGCTCGCGAGTACGGCGGTCTGCTGGCCAACCGGTCGTTCGGCGGCGCACAGGTGTCCAGGACATTCTACGCCCGCGGACAGACCGGGCAGCAGCTGCTTCTCGGCGCCTACCAGGCCCTCATGAAGGAGGTGCATCGCGGGCAGGTGAAGCTGTACAACCAGCACGAGATGCTGGACGTGATCCTGGTGGACGGGCAGGCGCGCGGCATCGTCACCCGAAACCTGGTGACCGGTAGGATCGAGTCACACCTCGCCGATGCCGTGGCCCTCGGCACGGGCGGCTACTCCAACGCGTACTACCTGTCCACGAACGCCATGTACTGCAACGTCACCGCGGCGTGGCGGGCATACCGGCGCGGCGCCGGGTTCGCCAATCCCTGCTACACTCAGATCCACCCGACCTGCATTCCGGTAGCCGGCGATTACCAGTCGAAGCTAACGCTGATGAGCGAGTCGCTGCGCAACGACGGTCGCATATGGGTGTCGCAGACGGTGGATGAAGACCGGGCTCCCGGCGACATCCCCGAAGATGAGCGCGACTACTACCTGGAGCGCATGTATCCGGCGTTCGGAAATCTGGTACCGCGCGACCTCGCCTCCCGTCGGGCCAAGGACATGTGTGACCAGGGGAAGGGCGTCGGCGACACTAAACTGGGTGTCTATCTGGACTTCGAGGACGCCATCCAACGCCTGGGCGCGGACGTGATCGAGGCGCGGTACGGCAATCTGTTCGAGATGTACGAGCGCATCACCGGAGAGGACCCGTACAAGGTGCCGATGCGCATCTACCCGGCGCCGCACTACACGATGGGTGGCCTGTGGGTGGATTACAATCTCATGACGACGGTGCCGGGCCTGTACGCGATCGGAGAGGCCAACTTCTCCGATCACGGGGCGAATCGGCTCGGCGCAAGCGCCCTCATGCAGGGTGTGGCCGACGGGTACTTCGTCCTTCCGTATACGATTGCCGACTACCTGGCACAGGCGCAGCTGGAACCGGTGGCCGAGGACAACGCCGAGGTGCGAGGAACGCTTGAGGAGGTCGAGTCGAGAATCGATCGACTGCTGGCTCTCGACGGAGACCGGACGATCAATTCCTTCCACAAGGAGCTCGGCCGCATCGTCTGGGACAACTGCGGCATGGGACGTAACGCCACTGATCTCAAGGCCGCCCTCGAGAGGATTCCCTTACTCAGACACGAATTCTGGGAGAACGCCAAGGTCGTGGGCGAAGGGGAGTCGATCAACCAGACCCTCGAGCGGGCGGGCCGCGTGGCCGACTTCCTCGAACTGGCGGAGGTCATGTGTCTCGACGCTCTGGTGCGCGAGGAGTCATGCGGCGGCCACTTCCGCGATGAGCACCAGACGCCGGAAGGCGAGGCGCGGCGCGACGACGAGAACTTCACACACGTGACCGTGTGGGAATACACGGGTGCCGACAGTGCCGCACGTGAGCACCGGGAGCCCCTTGAGTTTGAATACGTTCCTCCCACGCAGAGGAGCTACAAATAATGAAACTCATACTTCACGTGTGGCGGCAGGCCGGCGCGCCTGCCAAGGGGCGGTTCGTCACGTACGAGGCGGATGCCAGCGAGCACATGTCCTTCCTTGAGATGCTCGACGTCGTGAACGAGGAGCTCGAGTCGAAAGGCGAGGACCCGATCGCGTTCGACAGCGACTGCCGGGAGGGGATCTGCGGCACCTGCGGGATGGTCATCGACGGCCGGCCGCACGGGCCCTGGAAGCGCACGACGGTATGCCAGCTCCACATGCGCGAGTACAGCGACGGCGACGAGATCTGGATCGAGCCATGGCGGGCCGACGGATTCCCGGTCCAGAAGGACCTGTTCGTGGACCGCAGTGCGTTCGATCGGATCGTGGCGGCCGGCGGCTACATATCCGTTCGCACGGGTAGCGTCCCAGAGGCCAACGCGATCCTGGTTCAGCAAGTGAACGCCGAGAAGTCGATGGACGCGGCGGCGTGTATCGGGTGCGGCGCGTGCGTGGCGGCCTGCCCGAACGCGTCCGCGATGCTGTTTACGTCGGCCAAGGCGGCTCACCTCAACCTGCTCCCGCAGGGGCAGCCTGAGCGCTATGGCCGAGTGCTGAACATGATCCTGACGATGGAGGCGGAGCAGTTTGGCACGTGCACGAACCACGGCGCGTGCGAGAACGCCTGCCCCAAGGAAATCAAGATCGATGTGATCGCGATGCTGAACCGCGATTACATGAAGGCGCTCCTGAAGGCGAGTTGAACCGAAGGAGTGCTGCGCCACCACGGGTGCGCCGGGGCGTCCGTCGTGCAGGGAATCGCCGGCTTCGGCGCCAGCGCCTGCGTCCACACGGGCAGTATCCTCCGTCTGTCGATGGACCTGCCGATCATCATAGAGGTCGTGGACGAAGAGGCTAAGATCAAGGAAGTGCTGCCCCTCATGTCTTCGAGGGCACCGCACGAATGAGATGCGCCTCACAGCCCTTCAGGGAGACAGTATGAGCTTCTGCGAGACCCAGCTGGGCCGACTCGCACCGCTGTGGGAGCGTATGCTCAGCCATCCGTTCCTCGTGCAGACGCGCGACGGCACTATCCCCCACGACACGTTCGCCTCGTGGATGAGGCAGGACTACCTGTTCGTGGAGGCCGCGATCCCCTTCCTGGCCGCCTTGATTCCCAAGGGTCCTGCCAGCCACTGGGAGCCTATGACGCAGGCGATCGGGGCACTGATCCGGGAGCTTCGGCTGTTTGAAGAACGCGCGGAGGCGGTGGGAGTGGAAATCAAGGGCACGCAGCCCTCCTTCACCACGCATGCCTACATCCAGTTCCTCCTGGCGACGGCGCAGAACGCGTCGTACGAGGAGGCCTACACCGTGCTGTACTCGGCCGAGAAGGCCTATCACGACTCCTGGAAGATGGTCCGCGACGGACTGGACCGGGCTTCACCCTGGTGGCCGTTCGTCGAGAATTGGGCCGGGCCACAGTTCGGTGCCTACGTGGCGTACCTGCAGGTAGAGCTGGACAAGCTCGCGCGCGAGGCGGGTCCAGACCGACTCGATCGCATGGTCGAGGCGTTCGAGACGACGGTCCGGTACGAAGTGGCCTTCTGGGAGATGGCGATGACCGGCGAGAACTGGCCCGGGATCCCGTCCACTGACTAAACGGGTCGCGGCACCGCTGCCAAGGAGGCGAAGTGGCGTTCACGGACGAGCTGTACGAGGCGGCGCGGGATATCTGGCGCGCCCAGGTGGAGCATCCGTTCGTGCGCGGAATCTCGGACGGAACCCTGGATCCGGGAGTATTCGAACGCTGGGTGCGCCAGGATTACCTGTACCTGGTCGAGTTCTCCCGCGTGTTCGCATGGGCTGCCGCCAGGGCCGACCGGCTGGAGTCGATGAGCTGGTACGCCGCGGCGCTTCATCTCACGCTCAACACGGAGATGGCCCTCCACAGAGAGTACGCGGCTCGATTCGGAATCAGTGCCGAGATGCTGGAGGACGAGCGCTTGTGGCCCACGACACGGGCCTACACCGATTTTCTGGTCCGAACGGCTGCCGACGGTGACATGGCCGATCTCGTAGCGGCGCTTCTCCCGTGCGCGTGGGGCTACGTATATATCGCCGAGCGGCTCGCCGCGCGTGAGCGTCCGTCCGATCAGCGGTACGCCGACTGGATCGAGCAGTACGCTTCCGACGAGTTCCGGGAGGCCGCGGGCTGGCTCAGATCGGAAATGGACCGACTGGCGGACGGCGCGTCCACTGAGAAGCTGGCTCGCCTGACGGATCTGTTCGTCCTGTCGAGTCGCTACGAATGGCAGTTCTGGGAGATGTGCTGGAGCGGCGAGACCTGGGCGGTGTGATCGGGCCCCAGGGCACACGACGGGCAAGGGCGACGCCCCGCGCGCCGCACCCTACCCGCCGCATCGCCCGGGCTCAGTGGGATAGCCGGATCACCAGGTCCGACGCCACCCGCCTGAATACCGCGTTCAGATCCGCCGGCCCAGGGGCGAAGTACATTCGACCCTGGGGCTGATCCGAGCTGACGGAGCCGTGCTCGTTGGCCAGAAGGGAGAGATAAGCGAGGTCCGGTCGGGTGAGCTCCGACTCGAGCGGGTTTCCGAGCCCGATCGTATAGACGTAGGCACCGTCCGCCCGGAGCCGGTTCGCGGCCTCGATCCCGAGCTGCCGCGCGATCTGGCGTCCCCGCCGACCGTGAGGCGGGTGTCCCCCCTCCGTCCACTCCTCACAATTCACGACGTTCAGGCACGCGTCAGCCGCCGGGCGCTCCCAGCGGTCCATCGAGATCTCGTCCGGGTCGTCGAAATACCCGCGAACCACGTTCTGCGTCGTCGCCGCGACGGCCAGGATCCGGTCCTCTCCCCCGACCGGGCCCCGGAACGCCGTCGGACGCCCATCGGTGAAGAAAACCACCACCTTGACGGCCCTGTCTCTCGCCTTTTCGCTCGTGATCTGCTGGCGGGCGAGCCGAAGCCCCTCCGCCGTGTTCGTCCACCCGAGCGACCCCATCTCATCGATGATCCTCTGCGTGTCCAGCGTGAAGCGACCCTGCAGCGGATAACGAACGCCCGCCCTGGTGTGAAAGGAAACCAGCGCGAACTGATCCATGTCGTCGTCGAAATGGGTGACGAACTCGCGGGCCGCTCTCTGCAGATCGTCCCATGCTCCGTACATCCCGAGCGAACCTGATTGGTCGAGGACGAGCACCAGATCGACGGGCGGCACCACCGCCGTAGCTGAGGAACCGACAGCCACGACACTCAATCCCAGGAGGCGCATGAACGTCGTGGGCACGGGGCGGTGCGCCGTTACCGTGACCGTCTTCTCGCCCTCGGCGCTCAAACCGAACCCCACGCGGACCGTCACCCCCGCTCCGGCTTCCACGCCGTTGGCCCGTGCGACTGCCATGGCCTGCTCACGGGCGACCGACTCGCCGGACCTGACCACCCGCGCACCGGCCAGCACGCCCGCGTCCACGGCACGGGACAGCTGTGACTTCACGAGGAACGCCCGTCCTGAGTCGAGGACGAGGCCGGCCATGCCGAGAAGGATGATCATCCCGCCGGCCACGAGAACCATGACCGCTCCGCGATCGTTGCGCACGTGCTGCAGGAGGCGACGCCAATGCCGGCGGATGGCCGAAACCGGAAGAGCGTAGGGTCTCATGGCGGTGCCTTTCTGACCTGTTGGCTACGCGCGGCCTAGAAGACCGCTCGCTCGTAGATGGGGTCTGGAAGGGCGCTCCGGAACACGCGCGCGAACGGGGTAATCGGCTCGTATCGATAGAAGACCTCTACGACGTAGTGCGTGCTGCCCCGTCCGAGGCCATACGAGGCGAACGAAACGGGGCTGGCTCCGACGGCGCCGAGGCGGCTCCGGGTTTCGAAGCCCGGTGAGGCCACCTGAGCGAGGACCACAGGCCCGTCGGCCTTGACCTCGATCCGGGAGATCACCGATCCCCCGCGCCGCTCGAGGTGGATATCCCTACCACCGGACGCGACGACGGTGAGCACCGTGTCCAGACTGGTTCCCCGCGAAGCGATGTTGGCTCCCTCCCGGCTCAGCTTCGAGAGAGTGTGGGCCACGGACAATGCGTTCCCAAGCTCGACCATGCCGAGGAACAGGAAGAGCAACAGTGGAAGCACCAGCGCGAACTCGGCCACGGCCTGCCCACGCGTGTCCAGCGATCTGTGCCTACCGGATGAATGGTTCATTCTTCATCGCCGTCCGCACGGTGAAATCGATCGGAGGAAGGACATCCTGCAACCCGGGCAGGAAAAACCGGTACGTGAATGAGACGCTGACCGTGACCAGTTCTTCCGGTCCGCCTCCGTCCTCGGGATCGACCACGATCGAGTCGGCGATCGCGAGATGACCGACATTGTCCCGCACGACCTGGCGGATCGACTCGGCGCGCGGGATCGGCTCACCCGTGTCCGGGTCCGTGAACTGTTGTCCGGTGACGGCGTACCGTGTGGCTTCCGCCACCGCGTGTTTCGCCGTCAGGTGGGAGAGCCCGAGCCGTCCGAACTCGAAGATCCCGAACATCAGGGAAAGGAGGAAAGGCAGGATCAGCGCGAATTCCACCAAGCCCGAGCCGTGGCTCCCGCGCAACAATCGGTCTGTTGCGCCGCCGCGATATGTGGCGCCTATCCGCGCCACCGACTTGCCGGCTCCGAGCACAGCTCGAAGCCGGGTTTTCCACATCGCCATCGTCGACCTCCAATAGCCCCGCCTATTGCAGATCCGAGCGACTGGCCCGGTAAGATTCGTAAAGGGCTTGTAGAATGGCGATATGTCGGCCGAATGTCAACTACTCAAGTCGCCGATACTTGAAGGAAGACTCGCCGACCGGCAGCGAGACGGGCGGCACGATGTGTGGAAAAGTGATCGGGATGCGACCGCGTGCCACTCTGCGGAATCGGGCAGGGAAGGTCTCGAACAGGTGTTGCGCTGCTCCCACAACGCCTAGGTGAAGGCAAGCAAGTTGACCACGACCGTAGCCCGGCGGCACGATGATGCACGAAGGCCCCGACCTGCTGGCCGGGACCTTCGCTTCCGATCAAGCCGGCAGGCGGGGCTTGTCACGACCACCCGATCCGCATCCACACCCCGCACCCGATCACCCGCGCCCGCCGACGCCCATGGCGGAGATCTTCGTCACACCGCCGCTTCACTGACTGAGACACTGGAAGCCGCCGGAGGGTTGACTCGGTCCTCTTCCCCCACGACACGCCCGTCGAACAGGTGGATGGTGCGCTCGGCGTAGGCTGAGTACCTGGGGTCGTGCGTGACCATGAGGATGGTCGACCCCTCGGCATGAAGCTCCTTCAGAAGCTCCATCACCGCCTCGCCGTTCGTC
>JBDGWG010000005.1:0-133210 GCA_039585235.1 Gemmatimonadota bacterium
GTTCCGCGGCTATCAGCCGGGGGTCAATACCTTCCACATTTACCCGGTGATTCTGAACGAGGGACTGGATCGTGATTCGATCATAGGCGCGCTGCGAACTCGAGGCATACAGGCCAGCATCCACTACCCTGCGATCCCGGGGTTTGCGGCATACTCCCACCACGATCCTGCGGCGACGCCGCTCGCCGCCGATATCGCGAGGCGCGAGCTGACTCTTCCGTTGTATCCAACGATGGGAAGCGCAAAGGTCGACCTGGTCTGTGAGGCATTAGCGGACTCCATTCGGGAGGCGGGCTGAGGCAATGAACGAAGTCCTTTCCCTCGTCGGACGCCAGGGAGATCTGCTGGCGGCCGATCTGGTGGCGCATGAAGAAGAGCTGGAGGAAGCCGTACGCGCCGGCCGATTCCTCGTCATAGGGGGGGCGGGCTCGATAGGTCAGGCTGTTGTCAAGGAGTTGTTCGCCCGCGGCCCACGGTCGCTCCACGTCGTGGATCTGAGCGAGAACAACCTCGTCGAGCTGGTTCGGGATATCCGCAGCTCCTTCGGTTACATGGAGGGTGACTTCCGCACGTTCGCAGTCGATGCTGGAAGCCCCATATTCGAGTCGCTGTTCCAATCCATGGGACCGTACGACTACGTGTTGAACCTCTCGGCTCTAAAGCACGTGCGCAGCGAGAAGGATCCGTTCACTTTGATGCGCATGATCCAAGTGAACATTCTGAACGTAGACGAGTGCCTGCGCATGGCGAGCGCCGCCGGAGTACGCAAGTATTTCGCCATCTCGTCCGACAAGGCTGCTAATCCGGCCAACATGATGGGGGCGTCGAAGCGGGTGATGGAGATGTTGCTCGTCGCATCGGGAGACGAGTTGCCAATCTCGACAGCTCGTTTTGCCAATGTGGCTTTCTCAGACGGGAGCCTTCTGCACGGTTTCAGCCAGCGTCTCACTAAGCGGCAACCGCTATCTGCTCCCACCGACGTCAGGCGCTACTTTGTGAGCGCCAAGGAGTCCGGGGAGTTGTGCTTGCTCAGCTGTATCCTGGGGCGTAACCGGGAAATCTTCTTCCCCAAGCTGAGCAGCGAGCTCAACCTCGTAACGTTCTCATCGATAGCCGAACGATTCCTTCGCTGGCAGGGGCTTGAGCCCTATGTGTGCGGCACAGAGGACGAGGCGCGAGCCAGGGTCGATGAGCTGAGCTCCGCAGGTAAGTGGCCCTGCTACTTCTTCGCGAGCGATACGACCGGTGAAAAGGACTTCGAGGAGTTCTGGGTCGAGGGTGAACAGATCGATTGGGATCGATTCGCAGCCGTCGGAGTGGTTGAGAACTCGGCGTCGTGCGATCCCGGCCGTCTTCAGGATTTCCTGCGCGACGTTCGAAGCCTGATACAACGTGGCCGTTGGTCACGGGCTGAGATTCTCGAGCTTCTCCGTTCGGTTCTCCCGCAGTTTGAGCACAGGGAAACGGGCAAGTACCTAGACGACAAGATGTGACCATGATCCGCCTGGTTGACTTCGCCGCAGCGACCATCGCGCTGGCCGTTCTGGCCCCGTTGCTTCTGATCGTAATGGCCATCCTCCGGCTCACCGGGGAGCACGAAGTCTTCTACCTTCAGGAGAGAGTTGGAAAAGGCGGGAGACCGTTCCGAGTGATCAAGTTTGCGACAATGCTCAAGGAGTCACCGAATCTCGAGGGAGGGTACCTGACCCAGCAGGACGATCCACGGGTCCTGCCAGTCGGTCGATTCCTGCGCCGATGGAAGCTCAACGAGCTGCCGCAGCTCGTCAACGTATGGATCGGTCAAATGAGCCTGGTTGGGCCCAGGCCCCAGGCGGCGGTTCATTACAACCTGTACAACTCGAGGCAGAAAGCAGCCATCGACAATCTGAAGCCCGGGTTGACAGGCCTCGGATCGCTTGTATTCCGGGACGAGGAGGGGCTGCTGGACCGATCGGGGTTGGAATTCGGCTATGTTCACGACGAGCTGATTACACCGTACAAAGGTGATCTCGAGCTATGGTACGCTGCCAATCGGTCGACCTGGCTCTATTTTAAGATTCTGTTTCTGACGGCGGTTTCGGTCCTGGTTCCTGGTACCAGCTATCTGGAGTTCTTTTCCGGGCTTCCACAGCCCTCAGAGGAGCTGCGCGCGCTCCTCTGAGGAGGCCGTGCCCGGCACGCCATGTGGACACATCAGGCATCGCGACGCTTGACTCCTGGGGGGGTACCCGTGTCAGCGGGTCGGAGCTCGTGACGCGGTTGCGGGGGTTCTTCAGCGACCTGCTAGGAGGAACATTGCCCAACTTCACCCGCCACCAGATCGCCTACAATTTGCTTAGCGCCCTGCGTGGTGCGGGGCTCGGCGTGCGGGACGAGTTCGAAGGCCGCCAGGAGCCCACGTCGTGGTTCTTCCGTTGCCTTGCCTATGACCAATCGGAGCTGGACATCATGGAGTCCGGCGCCATCGATGCCCTGCACGCCCCGTCGGCGCTCGTCGAGTTGTCGCTCGACGAGGTGGCCGTGGCGGCGGCGGCCATCGGCCCCGAAGGACTGATCTCCTACCTGGCTTGGGAAACGGACGACGAGCCGTTTGGTGACGGCCCGCCACCGACAGAAGCTCCGGTTCCCGCCCTGGAATTCCATCCGGACGTGCACCTCGGGTACCTGGCCATCGACGTCGCGCCGCCCACCCTGTGGATGGAGGAGCGTCGCTCGGATCCCGAGTCCAACGAGGCGTTGGCCCGACGCCTGGCGGCTATGGCGCAACAGGTCGGGGGAGTGTGCGATGTGGTGGAGGTCCACATCGAGGGTGCTCTGGACGCGTCCGACGACGGCTGGGCCGATCGGACCGGGGAGGTCCGACCCGCCAGCGTCTCCGTCCACTTCACCCTGGAGATCCCACTCGCGGGGACGGGCGAGAGGGAGCTCTCCATGAGGTTCGATGACGGGGCCCATACGGCGGCGGCCGCGATCGAAGGGATGCGACTCGTGTTTCAGAGGCTTTCGGCCGGCGAGCGCTAGCCCTCACGGCGTCTCGTGACCTCGGAGTACGAGCACGCTGTCGACGGCCGACCGGAACGTCTCCAACGGAACCGCTCCCCGGATGGCGACGCTGTCGCCGACAACGAAGAACGGAGTGCTGGATACCCCCGCGGTGATGGCTGACTCGTAGTCTCGCACCTGCAGAGGGGCCGGCTGATCGTTGCGCAGGCACGCCGCGAACGAATCGTCCTCGATCCCGATCTCGGCGGCCCACGAGCGGAACAGCATGTTCGGATCGGGAGATTCTGCCCACTCCTCTTGGCGCTCGAACAGCACGTCGTGCATGGCCCAGAAACGGCCGGCGGCTCCGGCGCAGAAGGCGGCCTCGATGGCGGGCCACGCCCGGGGATGCGTGGAGTTCGGAAACGAGATCCATACGTACCTGGCGAGACCTGACTGGACGTAGAGGCTGTCGATGGCCCGGTAGGATTCCTGATAGAACCGGGCGCAGAACGTACACTGGAAATCCGAGATCTCGACGATCCGAATTGGCGCATCCGCATCCCCCTTCGTACGGGCGCGGTCGGCGCGCTCCAGGATGACCGACTGCTCGTCCGGGACATCCACCACCCCTTCCAGGTCCTGTGCGTTCGCGGGTCTTGCTGCCGCGAGCGAGGCAACTCCAAGACACAGGGCCACCGTCCGGGCCACGCCCGGGCGACCGGTCATCCGCCGAGCTCGGCGACGACCTGGTCCGCGTGCTCCGCCGGCCTGACCTTCCGATAGACTCTTTCGATACGTCCGTCCTCCCCGATGACAAAGGTGGAGCGGAGGACGCCTTCGTACTCACGCCCGTACAGCTTCTTCATTCCCCAGGCGCCGTATGCATCCGCGACTCCATGCTCCTCATCCGCCAGAAGGGGGAAATTGAGATCGTGCTTGTCCCTGAATCGCTCGTGCGAGCGAACCGGATCCGGGCTTACCCCGAGCACCATGGCGTTTCGGTCCTGGATCGCAGGCATGGCGTCGCGGAAACCGCATGCCTCCTTCGTACACCCGCTGGTGTCGTCCTTCGGGTAGAAATACAGGATCACCCTCGTGCCTCTCAGCTCGCTCAACCGGACCACTCCGCCGCCGTCGGACGGCAGTGTGAAATCAGGCGCCTGGTCACCAACTTCGATCATCTCGTCCCTCGGTCGGAGTTGTCCTGCCCACGGGACCGGGCCCGGCATCTGGCCGATCTGTCAACCTAGCACCATGCGATCGTATTCCTGCCCCAGCAAGCGCCACGCGTCACGCACCGCCTGCTCGGTTCCCCTCGCGCTCCCCACGGCCAGACGAATGACATATCGGCCACCGACCGCTGTATGCGACAGGAACACCGAGCCCTCACGGTTTACAGCCTCGAGGAGCCTCCGGTTCCACGCGTCGGAATCGATATCGCGAGGCGGGAGGGCCCGAAAGACGACCAGCGAGAAGGGGTGAGGAGCGGCAATCTCGAATCTCGGGTCGTCCTCTATCCAGCGGGCCAGCTCATCGGCGAGCGCGATGTGAGTACGAAGCCGTGCTCGAATGGCCTCGGCGCCTTCCATTCGGAACTGGAACCACAGCTTGAGCGCTCGAAACCGCCTTCCCAGAGAAAGCCCAATGTCCATCAAGTTAGATCCGTCCTCGGCGCTCCGCAGGTACTCTGGCGTCAGAGCGAGGGACCGTCGCATGGCCGCTTCGTCCCGGTACAGAAGAATGCTGCAGTCGATCGGCGTGGACATCCACTTGTGCGGGTTCAGCACGATAGAATCGGCGCGCTCCCAGCCGTCGAACTCCGCGCGCTTCTCGGGAAGCGCGGCAGCCGGACCCGCGTAGGCGGCGTCCACGTGAAGCCACACACCCTGGCGCTCGCACACATCGGCCACCTCGGACACTGGATCCACGCTCGTGGTCGAAGTCGTGCCGATCGTCGCGCATACCATGAGCGGCGTGAGCCCGGCCGCCCGGTCTGCGATGACGGTTCGCTCAAGCTCCGCCGGAGCCATGCGTAGCCTCTCGTCTACCCCTATGCGGTGGACCTGGTCGAGGCCTAGCCCGACGGCGAGTGCCGACTTGTCCAGTGAGCTGTGTGCCTCATCCGAGACGTACAGAGTGCACGGGCCCAGGTCGTCGCGACCGGCGAGCCCGCGTCGACGGACGTCCGGAACCGCCCGTTCCCGCGCCGCGAGCAGCGCCGTGAATGAACTGCTAGAGGCTGTATCCAGGATCAGGCCGTCGAACGAGTCGGGCAGGCCTACGAAGATCCTTACCCACTCCACCATTCGTTTCTCGAGCTCGGTTCCCGCCGGAGACGTGCGCCACAACATGGCGTTCTGATTGAGCTCGGCCGCAAGGAACTCAGCGAGAACACCCGCGTCCGTGGTCGAGCTGCAGAAATAGGCGAAGAAGCCGGGGTGATTCCAGTGGGTGAGCCCCGGTACGATGATCTCGTCCAGGTCGCCGAGGATAGATTCCAACGCCTCGGGTTGCTCCGGCGGCTTCTCGGGAAGTCCGGCCGTCACGTCACCCGGTTGGACCCGCGCGAGCACGGGCAGGTCGTTCATCTTCTCTCGATAGGAGGCGATCCAGCGCGCCGCACGGGCCGCTTCCTCGAGAAAATCGCTGTCGCTCACAATGCTTCCTCCGCGACCAGGGCCACGCTGGGCCATCTCACCCGCCCCCGTGGCGCCAGACACGCGGCGGCCTACCTTGTCCGCTACATGAACGGTGCGAACGGACCAGCCGAGATGACAGTCTTCCTCGAAGGCTTCCAGCAGGCGATCGATGAAGAGATCCTCGCGATCCAGGACGACCTGGCCCGTCGGGGTATCGGGCAGCCCGTCGAGGCCTCCGGTGGCCACGAAGTGGACACCGATTCGACGGGGTTCGTGTACGATTGGACTCTCCCACCGGGAAAATACGTCATCCGCGTGGACGACGCAGTCCGCGTGGCGTGCCAGGCAGGCGAGACGTTGGGTTTCGTGACGCGGTGGGATCCGCCGACCCGTGTGCTTCGCGTCGGCGTGCCCGACTGGCTCGGTCGCCTGGCCGGGCGCGCCGACCTGACGTTCGATCCGACCTGGCTGTTGAGGGCCCTCGACGGCCGGCTGGCCGCTATCGATTCAGACTCGACTTCCTATCATACCGGAACCGCCATGCGTCTCTTCGGAGCCCGGTTCCCGGAAACCGGAACCCGCGAGGCCGGCGCCGCGCAACGAGACGGACTCAACGACTGCCAGGCGCGGGCTCTCGGGCGCATTCTGGGCAGTCGCACCCAACTCGTCTGGGGACCTCCCGGGACAGGGAAGACCCGGCTCCTGGGACAGGCCGTGACCGCGCTCGCGGAGGAAGGGAAGGTCCTCGTCCTGGCGACCACCAACGTTTCCGTCGACGAAGCGGCACGGCGAGTCTCCGTTCGGATGGGGTCCGAGTCGGTCGCCGAAGGCCGGATCGTCCGGGTCGGAGCCGGCTACAGTCCGTCCGGAGACGCCGACCTGTCGATCGAAGCGATCGTTCAACGCAGGGAGGACAGGGACCCCGGACGGCTGACCCGGCTCCTGGAGGACCTCGAGTCGGAGCTGGGCGTCGGGAGGCCGCGAACAGCGGGCGCCGGTCTCAGGCAGCGTTACGGGGCCGTGCTCGCGCGAGCACGAGCCGGCACGGCGGCCGGCGCGCTCGCGAGGGTGGGGCACCTCACCGCCGAGCTACAGCGAGCTGGGGCGCGCGTACTCACCCGGGCGGATGTCGTGCTCACGACCTTTGCACGATTGACGCTGCGAGACGATTTATGGGGATTGCGCTTCCAATCGCTGCTGGTGGATGAAGCGAGCATGGCGCCCCTTCCTTACCTGTTCGCGGGAGCATGTCTCGCTTCCGACCGGGCCGTCGCCGTGGGGGATTTCCGTCAACTGCCCTCCGTTGTCACTTCCAGGGGAGCCGAGGCCGCCCGCTGGCTGAGGCGTGACATCTTCCGACAATCCGGTTCGATCGATCCCGAGAACGGCCGGGATCTTCCAGATCCTCGGGATGAGCTGTGCGCGATGCTCACGGAGCAATACCGGATGGCCTCCCGGATTCGGCTTCTCGTGAGTGATCTGTTCTACGGGGGGCGGCTCACCGACGCGCCGTCCGTGTCGAGCCGCCAGACAGCGACCTCGCCCCTGGTTCTGGTGGACACCGAAACACTCAGGCCCGAGGTCGAGCGGGCCGAGGGATCGCGTGCGAACGCCGCGCACGTCGAGGTCCTGGTCCAGCTGCTCGAACTTCTCGGGCGCAGGGGGGTGACCGATGTCGGAATCGTGACACCGTACCGTCTCCAGTCACGTCGTATCTTCCATCGGGTGAGGGCGCGACTGGGTCGGGCTGCCCCGACCGGACTGGAAGTCGCGACGATCCACCGCTTCCAGGGAAGAGAGAAGGCCGCCGTGATATTGGATACCGTGGATGCTCCCCCCGGAGGCAGCTGGTTCCTCAACGAACGCCGCAACCCGGACTTCCCGAGCCTTCTGAACGTGGCGCTGTCTCGAAGCCGCGAGACCCTCATCGTTGTGGGCACGTCCGGAGGCCTGCGCCAGACGCTTCCCCCGGAGGCCCTGCTCATCCGTACCCTCGAGACGATTCGCGAGCGTGGCCGCGTGATCGACGGCGCACACCTTGCCCGCGACGGCCACCTGCTGCTTGGCGTGTAGGTGCGCGGCCACCCGCGGGGTGCCCGATCGGGTTCCCGCCTTTCGATTCTACAAACGCCCTCCGTGACAGGCGTTCATCATCTGTTTTTTCAAAAAACCTACTTCCGTTATCGTTACGGGGTTGACCCAAAAAAATAATGATTGTATTATGGTCACGTGCCGCGGAGGAGGCACCGGCAAGATCCGGTAGGCCGCTGCACCGACAAAGCGACGACGGGTTGTCCGGCGTGGATGACTCAGCTCCTTGTGAGCGAGAGAACCCACACAGCTGACCGGGCGAACGGTACCAGGACCCGTCGATTCTTGGAAGGATAGCGCAACCGACCTAGAAGACCGCGACGGTGCAGAAAATATATCCTTCCTCAGCCCCTGGCGCTCTTCGGAGTTGCCAGGGGTTGAGTACATCCACCTGCCGTCACCGTTCTCCTGGACTTCTTCCGACCGTACTTCCTCTCGTGAGTGTCCCCTTACGTCCACGACGTTCAGCCAGAGACCCCGCGCGCGCTTCGCGCGGCGCGGCAGGCGGACGGATAGACGGGAAACTGCCGAAGCCCAATGTTTTCAAAAAACGTAATGTGGATTTCGTGTGGATAGGATGTGGAAAAGCAAGTTTTTTCCCATGCCGACGGCGGCGTGGAGTGGCGCGCGGCGGTGAAGTGGAGTTATCCACGTGGTGGGTAATACGAAGGGACATGGGCCGGATGTAGGGTCACGGTGGGAGTGGAGGTCGGACAATGAGAGCCGTCGTTCAGAGAGTCTCGCGAGGGTCCGTCACGGTCGACGGCAGGCGGGTCGGGGAGATCGGAGCGGGTCTTCTCGTGTTCGTCGGGTTCGGCGGGGGCGACGGGCGAGAAGAGATGCAGTGGATGGCGGACAAGCTCAAGGGTCTGAGGATCTTCCCGGACCAGGAGGGGCTGATGAACCTCGACGTCTCGGAGGTGGGCGGCGAGATGCTCGTGGTGTCCCAGTTCACCCTGTATGGAGACGTATCCCGAGGGCGACGACCGTCGTTCGTCAAAGCCGCCGCGCCGGATGAGGCGCAGCGAATGTACGAGGAGTTCGTCGACATCTGCCGTGAAGGTATCGTGCCGGTGTCGACCGGCGAATTCGGTGCCCGGATGGAGGTCGCACTCGTGAACGACGGACCGGTCACCCTGGTGATCGAGCGTTGAGACTGGTACTGGCGTCAGGGTCGCCGCGCCGGCGGGAGATCCTCGATCTGCTGACCCTCGAGTACGAGGTCCGTCCGCCCGCCGTGGTGGAAGAGTTGCGCCTCGGGGAAGCTCCGGGCGTGGGGGCCCGACGCCTGGCCATCGAGAAGGCCGCCGCGACTCCGTCGGTGCCTGGCGACTTGATCCTGGCGGCGGACACTCTCGTCGTGCTGGGAGACCAGATTCTCGGTAAGCCAGCGGACGAGGCGGATGCGGTCCGGATGCTGATGCGATTGCAGGGGCGCCGACACGATGTCTTCACGGGCCTCGCGCTGCGAGTCGGCAGCCGTATCGAGGCGGGCGTCGCCATTACCCGCGTGTGGTTCAGAACGCTTGATGCTGCCGAATGCGAGGAATACGTTGCCAGCCGAGAGCCGCTTGACAAGGCGGGGTCGTACGGAATCCAGGGACTCGGCGCGGTGCTGGTCCAGCGAATCGAAGGCGAGTACTTCAACGTGATGGGTTTGCCCGTACAGCTCTTGCTCTCTCTTCTCGCTCGGTTCGGCGTGCGGTACGCCTACGGAACTCTGGAGGGACCTTGACCCGACGGCGCGGCGACTCACCCCGCCCGTGAGCGGCTCCCGCGACCTCGTTCTCGCGATCGACCAGGGCACGACAGGCAGTCGTGCGCTGGTGGTCGATCGAGCCGGCCGCGTCCTGGGCACGGCATACCGGGAGTTCGGTCAGCACTTCCCGGAGCCGGGCCAGGTCGAGCACGACCCAGAGGAAATCTGGACCTCTGTCCGGGATACGACGGCCGAGGCGCTCGAGGCGGCCGGCCGGCTGCCTGAGCAGCTGGCGGCGATCGGGATTACCAACCAGAGGGAGACGACGGTAGTGTGGGAGCGCGCCACCGGTCGGCCGTTGGCTCCGGCTATCGTCTGGCAGGACCGCCGCACATCGAGGCGTTGTGCGGAGCTGAAGAGCCTGGGACACGAGGAAGGGATCCGGGAGCGCACGGGTCTCGTGCTCGATCCGTATTTTTCGGCCACGAAGCTCGAGTGGCTTCTGAACCGGAATCCCGGGTGGCGCGATCGAGCGGCGGCCGGAGACCTCGCATTCGGCACGATCGACAGCTGGCTCATCTTCCGTCTCACGGGTGGCAGCGTCCACGCCACGGATCACACCAACGCGTCCCGGACGCTGCTCTACTCGCTCGACTCGGGCGACTGGGACCCGTGGCTGTGTGATCTGTTCGGCATTCCGCAGGCCATGCTGCCCGGCGTAAGGGCCTCCTCGGGCGACTTCGGCCTGACGGATCCAGGCGTCTTCGGGGCTGAGATTCCGATTGCGGGAGTGGCGGGCGACCAGCAGGCCGCCCTGTATGGCCAGGGAGGCTGGGATCGCGGCGAGGCGAAGAACACCTACGGAACGGGTGCGTTCCTTCTCCTCCACACCGGTGCGGAACGCGGACCGGATGTGCCCGGGGTCCTGACGACGGCTGCGTGCGATCGTCGCGGCGGTCGCGCCTTCGCCTACGAGGGAGCGATCCTGATCGCTGGTGCCGCGATCCAGTGGCTTCGCGACGGGCTCGGCCTCCTGGAGGACGCTGCCGAGTCGGAGGGAATGGCCCGCTCGGTCGAATCATCGGGCGGCGTGTACTTCGTTCCCGCACTGACCGGTCTTGGCACTCCGTGGTGGGAGCCTGAGGTCCGGGGCACCATCCTGGGCCTGTCACGCGGCTCAGGTCGGGAGCACCTGGTCCGGGCGGCTCTCGAAGCCATGGCGTACTCGACACTGGACGCGCTGCAGGCGATGACCGCGGACTCGGACATCGACATGAGGTCATTGAGGGCAGATGGGGGGGCTTCGGCGAACGACTGGCTGATGCAATTCCAGGCAGACGTCCTCGGGGTACCCGTGCGACGTCCCGCTGCCACTGAGCTGACGGCGGTCGGCGCAGCCGGCCTGGCTGGACTAAAAGCCGGTGTGTGGGCCGAGCCCGAGGAGTTCCTGGCAGCCCGCGGCGAGGAGGCTGTTTTCGAACCGGGCCCCCGGGGGGCAAGTCTCGGAGAGAGGGGCCTCCAGGGGTGGCGCCGGGCCATTCAGGCGGCTATCCACTGGGCTCACCTCGAAGATGACAGAGGATCCTGATCGGTGGTCACGTACTCCGTGGGGCAAGAAACCGTTGCGCACAGGCCGCTCAGAATAGGTG
The DNA here is from genome assembly GCA_039585235.1 of Gemmatimonadota bacterium. GTDB lineage: Bacteria > Gemmatimonadota > Gemmatimonadetes > Palauibacterales > Palauibacteraceae > Benthicola. The sequence goes on from JBDGWG010000005.1 coordinate 11,064, forward strand.
TCATCGGATCCGCTCAGGCCGACCCCGAGATGTGGGCGACGGCCCACGCTGTGGGAGGGGCCTTGGCCCGCGCGGAGGCACTCCTGGTGTGCGGGGGTGGCGGCGGGGTGATGGCCGCGGCGGCTGAGGGCGCCTGCCGCGAGGGCGGTACAGTCCTGGGGATTCTCCCGGGAGACAACCCGGAGGCAGCGGCGGACGGAGTCTCCATCCCGATTCCGTCGGGGATCGGTGAGGCCAGGAATTTCCTGGTGGTCCGGGCATCTGAGGCCGTCATCGCGGTGGCCGGAAGCTGGGGCACGATGAACGAGGCGGCGCTCTGCATGAAGATAGGTCGTCCGCTCGTTGGCGTCCGGGACTCGCTGGGCGACCGATTCGAGATCGAGCGATTCGATGATCCTGCGGCCGCGGTAGCCCGGGCGCTCGAGCTCGCCACCGAATGGCGATCGGGTCGGCGCCCAAGGCACGAGGCCCGGTAGCGGCTCGGATCTTCACGAATGGAGGTACGGTGTACGCGGTATACATTTTCGGATCGATCATGGTGATTCTCGTCGCGGCGGTGATCTTCGCACCGTTGATCGAAGGCCGCTGGAGGGAAGGGAAGGGCGGCACTTCCGCTGCCGATCGGAAGGAAGCGGCCATCGCCGCGCTACGCGAACTCGAGTTCGAATACCAGACGGGAAAGGTGTCTGATGGGGATTACGCGACACTGCGAACGCGGTACGCACGCGAGGCGCTCGCCGCGCGGGACGAGCTCGGCGAAACCGTCGATTCGGAAAGTTGCACCGCCTGTGGTGCTGCAACCAGGGAAGGCACGAAGTACTGCTCGGCGTGCGGCGGGGCGCTGACTTGAAGGAGCTCCGGGGATGACCGACATAGTCGTCGATCTGCGGTCCGACACCGTTACCCGTCCGACGGAGGGCATGCGCCGGGCGATGGTCGACGCCGAGGTGGGTGACGACGTGCTCGGCAAGGATCCGACGGCCGACCTGCTGGAGCGCCGCGTGGCGGAGCTGCTCGGCAAAGAAGCCGCCCTGTTCTTTCCGTCAGGCACTCAGGCGAACCAAGCGGCCATCCTCCTTCACACGCGTCCCGGCACCGAGGCCGTGTGTGAGGCGGAGTCGCACGTGTTCCACTACGAGCTGGCAGACGCCGCCTGGCTCGCCGGAGTGCAGCTGCACCCGGTGGCTTCGGAACGCGGGAACCTGTCCGCGCGCGACGTGGCGCGGGCGGTGCGGCCCGGAGACCGCCACCACCCCCTCACGACGCTCGTGTGCGTCGAGAATACGCACAACATGCATGGAGGATCGGTGGTGCCATTGCCGGCCATGCAGTCGATTCGGCAGCTGGCGGTCGAGAGGAGGCTTCCGGTTCATCTGGACGGCGCCCGCTTGTGGAACGCGGCCGCGGCGACCGATATCGAGCTGTCGGAGTACGCGTCCTGCGCCGACACGGTCACGGTTTGTCTGTCGAAAGGTCTTGGTTGCCCGGTTGGTTCGCTGCTGGTCGGTCCCTCAGCCCTCATCGGGGACGCATGGTCGGTTCGTAAGCGCCTCGGAGGGGGAATGCGCCAGGTCGGAATCCTGGCAGCCGCTGGTTTGTGGGCGCTCGACCACAACCTCGATCGTCTGCGGGAGGATCACGCCCGGGCCCGGTGGCTGGCCCGCGAGTGCAATACGATGGACGGACTACGGGCGGACGCGCCGGACACCAACATCGTGATGATCTACGTGGAGCGGGAGGGTCTCGCCGAAGCAACCGTGGCGGACGAACTGGAGGCGCGGGGAATCTGGATCCTGCCCGCCGGTCCGGGCCGGCTCAGGGCGGTCGCGCACCTCGACATAGATGACGAGGGGATCGAGCGCTGCCTGGAAGCGCTCTCCGAAGTAGTGGCCTGAGAGACTCCGCGGTAGCGCGTCTGGCTCAGACCCGGATGCTTCCCGGCAACCAGGCCAGTGCCACCCGGTGGATCGCGATGTCTGCCTTGCGTGGAGCGACGCTGACGGTCTCCACGTCGAGGCCGACCGGGTCGAATTTTTCTCTCACGGCCTCTGTCTCACGGGCGAACTCTTCCTCCATCTCGGTTCGCTTGCCGCGGAGCACATCCACAGACTCTTCCGCCCTCCTGATGTCATCGCGCTCCCGCGACGTCCGTCCGGCCCCGCGCATTGCGGTTGTCGCGCGACCCATGCTCCGGCGGCTGAGCTTCTTGCGTCCCAGGAGCGCGTCCAGGACCGTGGCACCAACCGAGATCGCGGTCTGCATCTTCTGCTGCGAGTACTGGGACTCCTCCCGCTCGACCCGCTCCTCGGCCTTTCGGATCCTCTCATCGATCCTGGCGAGCCGGGTCGCGAACTTGTCGCGCAACTCGTCGATCTCCTCGTCCCTCGCATCCCGCGCCGCCTCGCGAAGACGAACCCTGAAATCCGCCTCGGTCTCGCCGGTCTCGGACACAAGCTTCAGAGCCGCGGATCGGTGTAGCTCCGCGGGGCGATTCTTGTACAGGTAGCCCTTCAGCGCGGACTTCCAGGCCCGATAACTGGCCGGCCGGGCCGCTGCGCCTGGCAACTCGAAAAACTCGAGCCCCGGTTCGGGCTCCGCGGCCAGGTTCAGGGCCGAATACGTTTCGGCCGATTCCCAGGGGTTCGGAGGCACGTCGGCCGGCAACGCGGATACGCACACCACGCGTTCCCACGTGTCGAGGTCCAGCGCCGAGCGGGCGTAGTGCAGGTCGACCTCTGCCAGAAGGGCCGGCCGGTACGGGCCGGCCGCCTGCTCGCCCGCCCCGGGCATCACGAACACCTCTTCAACCCCAGGAGGCACGACCGGTCGATCGATGTCTGCTCCCGCCGGGCCCGACGGACCCGCAGGGGGCGCCTCCCCGTCCGCCGGTGAGTCGCCTGCCTCCGTCCGCATGTCTGCACGGAACGGTTCCGCGGCACGCCGCGGGTCCATCAGTCTGCGAATCTCGGGCCTCGCCATCGGTCCTCGCAGGTACGACATCGCCCAGCGAGTCCGGAAGAGCACCGGCCCATCCTCGTGAACGTTGTTGAGGAGGAACGTCCTGCTCTCCAGCCCGCCGAGGATCCGGTCCATCTCGCTGCGGTCGAGCCCGGACTCGGCGAACACGGCCGCCCCATCCAGACCATCCATGACGCGGTTCTTGTCCCTTTCGGTCTGCAGACGGCCCAGGAACCAGGTGCCCGCGTTGCTCAGCGCTTTGTAGTCCAGGTCCACCGGGTTCTGCGTGGCGAGGACGACGCCGAGGCCGTAAGCCCTTGCCTGCTTCAGCAGCGTGAGGAGCGGCGGTTTCGACGGTGGGATCCTCGACGGCGGCAGATACCCGAATACCTCGTCCATGTACATGATGGCCCGGAGACTCGACGTCCCGGGGCGTGTGCGGACCCAGGCCAGCAGTTCGTTCAGCACCAGCGTGACGAGGAACATTCGCTCTGCGTCACCGAGGTGCGCGATGGAGATGATGGAGATCCGCGGCTTGCCGTCTTCCGTCCACAACAGGCCGCGGATATCGAGCGGCTCCCCCTGGAGCCACGCCTCGAATCCCGGCGCGGCAAGCAGGTTGTTCAGCTTCATGGCGAGCTCGAAACGCTGCTTCTCGGGGTAGAAGGAGTCCAGGTCGAGCACGCCAACGCGATCGAAACCCGGCGATTGAACCGCCCGGATCACTGATTCCAAGTCAAGATCGACCCCTTGGTCCCACGCGTGCTCGACGATGTGCGACAGCAGGATGTGCTCCCGGCTTTGCAACGGGTCCGCCTCCTCGCCGGCCAGCGCGAGAAGGGCGGACACGGTAGAGGTGACCCGCTCACGCTTCGCGTCCGCGTCTGCCTCGAGCCCGGCCGGTGGCGCGGCAAGCGTGCGCAACACGGCCAGGGGGAGTCCGTGGCTTGCGCCCGGCGTGTACACGGCCATGTCCACGGCATCGCGAAGCCGGGCGATCCGGTCTCCGTCCTGTCCCCACCCGGCCAGGCCCTTCCTCCACTTGGCCGCCTCACGCTCGGCGAGCTCTTCCGGCGTGATGCCCTCCCGCGCGGCCTTCGCCTCGTCGATCCAGGGCCTGAAGTCCGCAGGCGCGAGGTCCGGGAAAGTGAGGAGCAGGTTGCCGAGGTCTCCCTTCGGATCGATGGCGATGGCGGGAATCCCGTCCAACGCCGCTTCCTCCAGCAGCGAGAGACACAGTCCCGTCTTACCGCTTCCCGTCATGCCCACGGCAACGGCGTGCGTCGTGAGGTCCCGGGCGTCGTACATGAGGGGCTGGCCCTCGACTTCGAGATCGCTCGCGTCCACCTCTCTGCCAAGGTAGAAGGAACCCAGTTTCTCGAACCGAGAGGCCTCAGGCGTCTTGGCGTCCGTGGGCATGGGGCGATCGCTCCGTAGGATTGACGGTGGTGTCGGCTCTTCATCCTGTCGTGCCGGAAGACCCGGGGCAAGCCGTTCCCACTCGTCGCGGACCGTCCAAACGGTCCCCATCATTGAGAGACCGTTGAGACGCCGCCAGTATCTCGAGGACGTCGGCTGAACGGCAAAAACCGAAGAAATTGCGAAAGTCGCAGACCCTCCCTATACTGGGTTGACCGGCGACGATCACCTGGAACCACATGGCGAGGCGGCGATGGCACTGGAACTGAATGACGAACGCAGGAAGGCTCTGTCCGTGGCGATCAACCAGATCGAACGGCAGCACGGCAAGGGCGCGATCATGCGGCTGGGCGCGGAGGGGGCCCGGGTGAGGATCGAGTCGATCTCCACCGGCGCCCTGTCGCTCGATCACGGCACCGGCATCGGTGGCATCCCGCGGGGCCGAGTCACGGAGATCTTCGGACCCGAGTCGTCGGGGAAGACGACACTCACCCTGCACGTCATCGCCAACGCGCAGAAGGACGGCGGTGTGGCCGCCTTCGTGGACGCAGAGCACGCCCTCGACGTTGCGTACGCCGCCAAGCTCGGCGTCGACGTGGAGAACCTGCTGGTCTCGCAGCCGGACACGGGCGAGCAGGCCCTGGAAATCGCCGAGGTCCTGGTCCGATCCGGGGCTCTGGACGTCGTGGTCGTGGACTCGGTCGCGGCCCTCGTGCCGCGCGCCGAGATCGAAGGCGAAATGGGGGATTCGCACGTCGGGCTCCAGGCCCGCCTCATGTCACAGGCCCTGCGAAAGCTCACCGGGGCTATCGGCCGCTCTAACACGGCCGTGGTCTTCACCAACCAGATTCGCGAAAAGATCGGGGTCATGTTCGGCAGCCCGGAGACGACGAGCGGGGGGCGGGCGCTGAAGTTCTACGCTTCGCTGCGCCTGGACATTCGCAGGATCGCCTCGATCAAGGACGGCATGGAGCAGGTGGGCAACCGCACCCGGGTGAAGGTAGTGAAGAACAAGTGTGCCCCGCCGTTCCGCCAGGCCGAGTTCGACATCATGTTCAACGAGGGAATCAGCCGGAATGGCATCCTGGTGGATATTGGCGAAGAACATGGCGTGGTGAAGCGCTCGGGGGCCTGGTACTCCTACGGTGACGATGTCCGGCTCGGGCAGGGCAGGGAGAACGCGAAGCTGTTCCTGGCGGAGAATCCGGACATCGCTGAGGAGCTCGAGACGAAGCTTCGGGTAGCGCTCGGCATGGTCGCCCCTGCCGAGCCCGAGGCAGCCGCGACCGAAGACCCGGTCGTGAGCGAAGACCCGGCAGCCGCTGAGGCCGCTCCGGCGGATTGAAGCGTGACGATGTCAGTTCGTTTCAGGTCGTACTCCTGACCACGGAAGACGGGACGACCGCCGCATGCCCCTGATCACCGCCCTCGATCCGGCCCCCGGCCGTCTCGGGGGCCTTCTCCTCGAAGTAGACGGATCCACCCGTTTCCGAGTGTCAGAAGACCTGTGCCGCAGCCGGGGCCTGCATGTCGAGGCCACGCTCACGATCTTGGAACTCGAGGCGCTGGCTCAGGAGGCAGGCGACTCTGAGGCCATGGACCGGGCGGTCCACTACCTGTCCTATCGTCCTCGCACGTGCATGGAGGTCAGGCGCCATCTGGCCAGGAACGGGCTGACGCGACACGCTGACGCGGCGATCGTCCGCTGTGTCGAGCTTGGCTACCTGAACGACGATGCGTACGCGCAAGGCTTCGTCCGTGAGCGCATCAGTCTCAAGCCGCGCGGTAGACCGCGCTTGGTTTCCGAGCTGTTGGCGCGCGGGGTCGATAGGGGAATCGCCGAGGAAGCGGTGGACGTCGCGTTGGCCGAAGAGGGAGTCACCGAGGCGGCGCTGCTACGCGCTGCCGCACTCCGCCGCATGCGCGCGCTGCGCGACCTGGATCCCCCGGCGGCCCGCCGCCGACTTGCAGCATTCCTCGCCCGGCGTGGCTTTCCGGGCGCGGCGATCCGCGATCTGGTCCGAGAGCTGTTCCCCGACGAGTCCGATGCGGGAACCCTCTGATAGAGACGTACGCGCGCTCGATCGGTTGGGCCCTCGTCCCGCCGATTGTAAGCGGGTCGCCGGCACGGCATATTATTGGGATATCTCCAATCCCGATCAGGACGTCGGCACACGATCCATCGAAACGACCGGAAAGAGATGAAGGCCAGCGACATCCGCTCCAGCTTCATTCGATACTTCGAACGCCACGGCCACCTGCATCTGCCGAGCAGTTCGCTGGTGCCCGACGAAGACCCGACCCTGCTTTTCACGAACGCGGGAATGGTGCAGTTCAAGAGTGTGTTCATCGGCGAGGCGGGGCGTCCGGCTCCCCGGGCGGTCACCTCGCAGAAGTGTCTGCGCGTCAGCGGCAAGCACAACGACCTCGAGGAAGTAGGACGTACGGCGAGGCATCACACGTTCTTCGAGATGCTGGGCAACTTCTCGTTCGGCGACTACTTCAAGCGCGACGCGATCGCTTTCGCCTGGGAGTTCGTGACTTCGGAGCTCGGCCTCGAGCCTGGCAGGCTGTGGGCCACCGTCCACCGCACGGATGACGAAGCCGCCGAACTGTGGCCGAAGCTCACGGGGATACCCTCGGAGCGGGTTCTTCGGCTGGGTGACGAGGACAACTTCTGGCAGATGGGCGAGACCGGGCCGTGCGGACCGTGCTCGGAGATTCACTACGACCTCAGGCCCTCCGGAGCTTCCCGAGATCTCACCCCCGAGCAGCTCAACGCGCTTGGCGAGGCTGACGAGTTCATGGAAATCTGGAACCTCGTCTTCATGCAGTTCGAGAGATCGGCTCACGGGGACGCTCCGCTCCCCGCCCCGTCCATCGATACCGGGGCGGGTCTGGAGCGGATCGCCGCGATCATGCAGGGGACACGGACCAACTACCACACGGATTTGTTCCTCCCGATCATCGCGGCAGCCGAAGAGACGGTGGGACGTCGGTACTCGCTCGATCCCGAGGACTGGGACGAGGGCCTTCCGTTCCGCGTCCTGGCCGACCACGCGCGGGCTGTGGCGTTCATGCTGGCGGACGGTGTATTTCCCTCCAATGAGGGGAGGGGCTACGTGCTCCGCCGGGTGCTTCGTCGTGCGGGACGGTACGCATGGCTGCTGGGGCGCCGGGAGCCCACGCTCGACCGGCTGGTGAGTGTGGTTGTGGATCTAATGGCCGACACGTACCCGGAGCTCGCCCACCGGCGAGACCACCTCGTTCGTGCGACGCGGTCCGAGGAGGAGCGATTCCTGGGCACCATCGACGCCGGGATGGGTCGATTCGAGGAGCTGGCTCCACGGGGCGAAAGGGGCACCGTCGCCGGAGCCGAGGTCTTCCGCCTGTACGACACCTACGGATTTCCCCTCGATCTGACCGAGCTCATGGCGGCTGAGCGAGGCTACCAGGTGGACGTGGAAGGTTTTGAAGGCGCGCTGGAAGAACAACGGCGACGTTCGCGCGATGACCGGGCAGCGGGGAGCGCATTCGACCAGTTGAGCGAGGAGCTGGTGGTTGCGGCGAGAGCCGTCAGGGCTGAGGGAGAGCAGACGTTCGTGGGTTACGAGAGGCTGACTGCCCGGTCAAGGGTGCTCGCAAACGAGGCGCTCGACGGTGCTCACGCGCTGATCCTCGAGACCAACCCGTTCTACTCGGAGGCGGGAGGCCAGGTCAGCGACCGTGGTACGGTGAGTAGCGACGGGTGGGAGCTGGTGGTGGAGTCGGTCGTGCGGAACGATCGTGGCCTGACCGTGGTGGTCGGCGAAACGGTCGTGGGGTCGGTGGGCGAGGCGCCCGACACGGTGGTCGCGACCGTGGATGAGGCCTTGCGGCGGGACACAGAGAGGAATCACACGGCCACACACCTTCTGCATGCGGCCCTGCGCGCGGAGCTGGGCGACCACGTCCAGCAGGCCGGGTCGCTGGTCGCGCCGGATCGCCTGAGATTCGACTTCAGTCATACGGGTCCCCTGACGGTTTCCGAGAGACGGGCGATAGAAGAGGCCGTGAATCGTTCGGTGTGGGAGAACGCTCCGCTGGAGATAGAAGAACGCGACTACCGGGAGGCCCTGGATGACGGCGCCATGGCCCTGTTCGGCGAGAAATACGGTGACCGTGTGAGGGTCGTCAGTGTTCCGGGGATCAGCCTGGAGCTCTGCGGGGGGTGCCACGTTCGGAGCACCGGGCAGATCGGGTTATTCCAGATCACCGCGGAGACAGGTGTCGCGGCGGGGATCCGGCGAATCGAGGCGGTCACAGGACGGCGCGCTTACGCCCGCGTGCGGGAAACGGAAGACCTGGTAGCCGGACTCGCGGCTGCTCTGAGGGTCGCTCCGGCGGAGTTGCTACGGCGTTTCGAGGGCCTGCTTTCAGAGAAGGCGATTCTCGAGGCCCGGCTCGAAGAGCAGCACGGAAGAGATGCGGCGGATGTGGTGAGCGAAGTGGTCGAACGAGCCGTCGACCTTGCGGATGGTGGCAAGCTGGCCAGCGGTTCGGTCGAGCTGCCTGCCGGTTCTGACTTCGCGGCGTTCGGTGACCTGTTGCGGGACAGGATCGGGTCGGGAGCTGCGATCGTTCACGTGAGCGCTGGCGAGGGAGACAAAGGTGCGTTCATCGCGGTAGTGACGGATGACTGGATCGGCCGTGGGCTGAAGGCCGGGGACCTGGTCGGAGCGGCGAGCCGCGCTACGGGCTCGGGCGGCGGTGGCCGCCCGCACCTGGCGCGAGGTGGGGTAGGTGACGCGACGCGAGTGCAGGAAGCAATTGACACGGCGGTCCAGGGAGCTCTGGACGTCGCCGGCACGGCGGAGACCTCATGACCGTGACTGCGAATTCGACGCGGCGCTGGCTTGAGCCGCGACTGGCGCAGGCTCCTCCGGAGCTCAGAGATGACATCCTCCAACTTCTCGAGACGACTCCGGGCCTCGATCTCTCTGACCCGGTCGACGCACTGGCAGCGGCTGCGCTTGCGGGCCTCGAGCAGGTAGTCGGCGGCACTGGAAATCGGACCGACGCGCTCCGCCTTCTCGCGGCGGACGCGGCGTTAACGTATGCGTTCGAAGCGGCGGCCGAGGTGGGCCGCTCGGCGGAGCTGGCAGCCCGTGTGGGTCTGGATGGAGAGCTCGGGGAGAGATTGAGCGAGGCGGCGAGTGCGCAGGGCGGATCCGGAGCGGGGGGCTCTTGAGCGTACCACCCCTCGTGGACGTTCACTGCCACTTCGTGCCCGGCGTCGATGATGGGGCGAGGGACGTGGCGGAGGCGATTTCTCAGCTTGTCGCGTACGATCGACAGGGCATTCGGACCGTGGTCACGACGCCGCACTTGGCCTCCAGCGCCGCTCACAGCGACTGGCGAGACGGAATCGAGGCGGCCTTTGCGGAGCTCGCGGAGGCTGCTTCACGAGAGTGTCCGGGCGTAGATCTGAGTTGCTCGTTCGAGTTCAGGCTAGACGACCCGGATTCGGACCTGAGCGACCGGAGCATCGGACTGGGCGAGGGAGGTCGACTGCTGGTCGAGTTCCCGATGCTCGCGATGCCAGCCTATCCCGATCGGATGCTGGAGATCGTCCTTGCGGCCGGCTGGGTGCCGGTGCTGGCGCACCCTGAACGCTATTCGGGGGTGGAGCGCGCGTATGGCTGGATCGCCAGGTGGCGCGAAATGGGTGCCGTGATGTGTCTGAACGCGGGCAGTTTATGGGGCGAGCATGGCGGGGAAGCGCAGCGCGTAGCGCACCGAATGTTGGCGGACAGCTCGGTAGATGTGATCGCGTCCGACAATCACGCCCGCCCCCAGCGGGTCGCTACGGTCCGCCAGGCGTGGGATTACCTGGCCGAGCAGGATTGCGAGGAGCAGGCGACCCTGCTGACGGCCGTGAACCCGGCGGCGGTATTGACGGGCGATCGGCTTACCGGTGTACCCCCGTGTGAGCCTCAATCCGGCTGGATGGGTCGACTGCGGCGTCTCGTGACCGGAGGTTGATGTGAGTGTGGATTCCGCGGGCGCCGTCCGGCGCCACATGCAGAACCTTGCCAGGAACGCCGCGCTGGCAGCAGACCTGGTGGCGGGTCCGGCTGCGCGCTATGCGCAGCTGGTCCGCGAGACGCTGCTCGGGGGAGGGAAGCTGCTGTATGCGGGAAATGGAGGAAGCGCCGCGGCGGCGGAGCACATAGCCACCGAGTACGTGGTGCGCCTGCGTCGGGAGCGTCGCGCCCTCCCGGCGATCGCCCTCACGACCAGCACCGCCACGCTGAGCGCCGCCGCGAACGACTTCGGATTCGACAGGGCATTTGCTCGTGTCCTGGAGGCACACGCCCGTCCAGGAGACCTCCTGGTCCTACACTCGACCAGCGGCAATTCGTCGAACCTGCTCGAAGCAGTGGAAGTCGCGGCGAGGATTCCGGTGACGACCGTGGCGCTGCTCGATCGGGATGGAGGTCGGCTGGCGCCTCTCGTGGATCTCGCGATCAAAATGCCGGCCGACGACTCGGCGAGCGTCCAGGAGCTCCAGCTGGCCATCGAACACGCCGTTGCCGACCTGGTCGATGAGTGGTTCGCGCAGGACCGGGAGGACGGGTGACGGTTCCGGCGCCTGGGAGGCCCGGGGAAATGACGGGACGGGTACTTCCGGAACCAGGTCTACCGGACCTCGTGGGACGGACGGCGATCGTCACGGGAGGCTCACGCGGGATCGGCCGCGCCGTGGCACTGATGCTCGGCGCCGCCGGTGCCACGGTCGGGATCGGCTATCGCTCCGAGCGCTCGGCGGCCGAGGAAACGATCCGAGACCTGCTCGGCATGGCCGGAGGAACTGCGGGGGACGGCCGCGGACACTGGGCGGAGCGGGCAGACCTCGCGACCTCCGCGGGGGCGGAAGCGCTGTTCCGCAGGGCGGATGCCGAGTTCGGGGGCGTCCTCGACGTGTTCGTCGGTAACGCGGGCATCTGGAATTCGAAGGACTGTCTGGTGAACGATCTCGAGCCTGACGAATGGCACCGGATGATGGACGCGAACCTCACTTCCGCGTACCTGACCACACGAGCGGCCATCCAGCGGATGGGAGACGGTGGGCGGGTGGTCCTGATCACGTCGACCGCGGCCCAGCGCGGTGAGGCGGGGCATGCGCACTACGCCGCGTCCAAGGGTGCGCTCCAGGCTTTCGTGAAGTCGCTGGCGGTGGAAGTCGGATCGCGCGGGATCACGGTGAACGCGGTCGCCCCTGGATGGGTAGATACGGACATGTCGGCCGGTGTGCTGAGAGGACGTTCTCGGGAGCGAATCCTCGCCGAGATACCGGTGCGGCGTATCGGCGCCCCCGAGGACGTCGCGGGTCCCGTGGTCTTCCTGGTCAGCGACCTGGCCCGACACGTGACCGGCGAAATCCTCAACGTGAACGGCGGGAGTGTCCTGTGCGGTTGATCGTCGCGCGGGGAGAGCACGCGTGAGCGAGCCGCCGGTCTTCCACCCACCGGCCGGGCTGATGCAGATCGCCGAGCACCTCGAAAGCGCTGGTTTCGAGGCATGGGCCGTGGGTGGCGCCATACGCGACGCGATCCGTGGTCGCCCACGGGCCGACTGGGATCTCGCGACAGACGCGCGGCCCGAGGAGGTACGCCGGGCCTTTTCCCGCACGGTTCCCCTCGGCCTGGAACACGGAACGGTAGGGGTTCTCGCCGAAGACGGCGCGATGTACGAGGTGACGACCTTCCGCCTCGACGTCGAGACGGACGGGCGTCATGCGGTGGTCGAGTTCGCGACCGACATCGACGACGATCTGGCTCGACGGGACTTCACGATCAACGCGATCGCCTGGAGACCGGCCACCGGCGACCTGCGCGATCCGTACGGGGGGATCGATGACCTGCGGGACGGAGTGCTCAGAGCCGTGGGAGAGCCGGTCCTGCGCTTAGCGGAGGACTACCTGCGTGTGCTCCGCGGCTTCCGGTTTGCCGGGACCTACGATCTCACGGTCGAGCCGGACACGAGGTCTGCCCTGCGACAGGCGGCAGGCCACCTCGCACGGCTCTCGGCCGAGCGGGTGCGGGAGGAGCTGCTTAAGGTGCTCTCGTCCGAGGCGCCCTCGAGGTCGCTTCGGATGTATGCCGATTACGGAGCGCTGGACCACTGGTACCCACAGATCGCCCCTGCGGCGCCCGGTGCCCGGTGGAACGAGACACTCGGCGCGATCGATGCCTTGCGATCGCACCGGCCGCTCCTGCGCGCCGTACGGCTTCTCCTGCTCTCGAGGGCAGGGGACGACACGTCGGACGCTCCGGCTGAGGGGGCCGAAGAACTTCTTCGGCGACTCAAGTTCTCCAACGCCGACATCCGGCGCGCCACACACCTGGTGACTCACTACATGCCTCTCGTCCACCCAGCCGACGGTTCCGCGACCATTCGAGAATGGCTGCACACGGTGGGGGCCGAGCACGCCCGAGACCTCTTCCGGCTGCACTTTGCCGTGGCACGGGCGTCCGGTTCGGAAGACAGCCAGCGAGCGTTGGCCTACACGTGGCGGCGGGTGCACGACGAGCTGGTCCATGAGGCCCCGATCTCGGTCGCGCAATTGGCCGTGGACGGGACCGATCTTCTGGAGCTGGGGCTGCCCCGCGGTCCACTCGTCGGCCTGATGCTGGAGGAGCTCCTCGCACAGGTGATCGAGTCGCCGGATCGGAACGAGCGAGAGGCGCTTCTCGAGAGCGCTCGCGAGCTCATCGAGCTCGGCGGGCTCGACGGCCTCGAAGGCGGCGGCAAGGAATGACCAGGGACCCGGATCTGTTCGGGCCCGATGCGGGCAGGCCCACTCGTAATCCATTGACGGCAGGCGAAGGAGCGCCCCTGGCGGCGCGTATGCGCCCCCGGGCGATCGATGAATTTCTCGGACAACCCGACCTGGTGGGCGAGGGAGCCCCACTGCGGGAACTGATCGAGCGGGACCGGGTGCCCAGTATGATTTTGTGGGGTCCCCCGGGGTGCGGCAAGACGACCCTCGCCGGCATCGTCGCCGGTCGCACCGGCGCCCGGTTCGAGCCGTTTTCGGCGGCGACCGAGGGGATCGGGCGAGTGCGAGAGCTCATCGATCAGGCGGCGGAGCGAAGAAGAGCCACCGGCCGGGACACGATCCTGTTCGTGGACGAGATCCACCGGTTCAACAAGGCGCAACAGGACGCGTTCCTCCCGCACGTCGAGGCAGGGACGATCACACTGATCGGCGCGACTACCGAGAATCCCAGCTTCGAGGTGGTGGGGCCTCTGCTCAGCCGCACCCGCGTGTTCGTCCTCCAGCCGCTCGGCGCCGACGCCGTTGCCTCTCTGTCTCGCAGGGCTCTGGAGGATCGAGACCGGGGAATCGGGGCGCGCGGTCTCGTGATCGAAGAAGAGGCGCTTGCCCGGCTGGCTGACTCGGCAGACGGGGATGCCCGCCGGGCGCTCAACGCCCTTGAAACGGCGGCGCATCTCGTAGCAGATGGAGGCACGATCGGTCTGGCGCACGTCGAGGCGGCACTGCAGCGCCGGTTCGCCCGGTACGACAAGTCGGGCGAGGAGCACTACAACCTCATATCGGCCCTCCACAAGGCGATACGCGGGTCGGACGCGGACGGGGCCCTGTACTGGCTGGCTCGAATGCTCGACGGTGGTGAGGATCCCATGTACATCGCTCGGCGCCTGGTTCGGATGGCGGCAGAGGACATTGGGTTGGCTGATGCCCATGCCCTCCAGGTCGCCGTCGCGGCCCGCGACGCATTCCATTTTCTCGGATCTCCGGAAGGCGATCTGGCGCTGGCCGAGGCTTGCGTCTACCTGGCGGCGGCTTCCAAGTCGAATCGCCTGTACCGCGGCTTCGGCGCGGCCATGAGGGCAGCGCGGGAGACTCCGGCTGAACCGGTGCCCCTGCACATCCGAAACGCGCCGACCCGGTTGATGAAAGACCTCGGCTATGGCGCCGGGTATCGATATGATCCGGACTGGGAGGGCGGAGTGGCCCCCCAGACCTACCTTCCCGAATCGCTTGCCGGGAGCCGCTTCTACGATCCCGGTGAGCAGGGCATGGAGGCCGAGGTCGCCAGGAGACTCGAGCGTGCCCGCCGGGTCCGTGCGACGGCCGGTTCGATGGACGAAACAGATACGGAGGGGTCCGACGACTGACCTGATCGAGATCCAGCGCCCGGTGGAGCGTGTGGTCCTCGTCGGCGCTCCTCTCGCCGACGAGCCCGAGACTCTCGTGGACGAGCACCTCGAGGAGCTCGAACGCCTGGCGGACACGGCGGGCGCGGAGGTGGCAGGGACCCTGGTCCAACGCCTCGATGCGCCTCACGCGGCTCTCTACATCGGACGCGGAAAAGCTGAACAGCTGCGTCTGCTGGCCGACCGAACCGAGGCGAGCCTCGTGATTTTCGACGAGGACCTGAGTCCCGCACAGGGATCCGCGCTGGAGAGTGCGCTCGGCCGGAGGGTGATGGATCGGACGGAGTTGATTCTGGACATCTTCGCCCTGCGCGCCCGAACGGCCGAAGCACATATGCAGGTGGAGCTGGCGCAGCTGCAGTACATGCGACCGCGGCTGAAGCGGATGTGGAACCACCTGTCTAGAATCCAGGGCGGGATCGGAATGCGAGGTCCGGGCGAGACCCAGTTGGAGACGGACCGAAGGCTGATGGATCGTCGGATTGCCCGCCTGGGGCAGGAACTGGAGCACATCGCCCGCTCGCGCGATACGCGGCGCCACCGCAGGAAGACCGAGTTCCGGGTCGCCCTGGTGGGTTACACGAACGCCGGGAAGTCGTCGATTCTCAGAGCGCTGTCGGGTTCCGACCTGTTGGTGGAGGATCGGCTGTTCGCCACCCTGGACTCCGCCACCAGGGCGGTGGATCTGGACGCCGGTTACCGGGCCCTGATGACCGATACCGTGGGCTTCATCCGAAAGCTCCCGCATCACCTGGTCGCGTCCTTCAGGGCGACTCTGGAGGAGGCCCGCGAGGCGGACCTCTTGATGCACGTCGTGGACGCGTCCGCAGCAGGCTGGGATCACCAGGTGGAAGCGGTGGAGCAGGTCCTCGCCGAACTCGAAATCCCGGACACGGGCACTCTGATGGTGTTCAACAAGACGGACCAGTTGACGCACGGCGAGGAGGAGGCTCTTCGGGGGCGCGTGGCGGCGGAGTGGCCGGCGAACGTGTTCACGTCCGTGCTCGAGCCAGGGGGGATGGAGTCGCTGAAGCGGGCTGTCCTCTCCAGGCTCCGTCGCCTGCGGCCGACCGTTCTGATCGAGATCCCGGTGACCGACGGCAAGACCCTCGCGGAGGCCTACAGAAGCGGCGAGATCCTCGAGCGTACCGATGGGGACAGGAGCGTGGTCCTGCGGGCGCGAGTGCCCGTGGCCACGCTGGGACGGTGGCGCGGCGTGCCGGAGGTGGTCGTGCGGTACCTCGACTCGGAGTGAACGGCGAGTCCAGCGCTCTCGACCGGCCCGCCGACCCGCAGTATCGTGTCGAGACTCGTTCAGCGACCCGCGAAACGTGAGTTTCCCATGCGGCTCTACATCAACGTCGATCATGTCGCCACCGTACGGCAGGCCCGGCAGACGGACGAGCCCGATCCAGTGCGCGCCGCGGTACTGGCCGAGCTGGGCGGCGCCGACGGACTCACCGTGCATCTTCGTGAAGACCGGAGACACATCCAGGACCGGGACGTGGAGCTTCTGCTGCACACCGCCCGAACGCCGATCAATCTGGAACTCGCCGTGACGGAGGGCATCGTGGAGCTGGCCGAGACCTGGCTCCCCTACCAGGCGACGCTCGTGCCCGAGAAGCGACAGGAGGTCACGACGGAAGGTGGACTGAACGTCGGCGAAGCAGCATCCGAGGGCATCAGGAACACGTTGGAGCGGCTGCACGCAGCTGGTGTCCGCACCTCGTTGTTCATCGATCCGGCCCCGGAATCGGTGAGGCGATCGGCGGATCTCGGTCCCACGGCGGTCGAGCTTCACACGGGAGAGTACGCCAACGCCCGGCCCGGCCCGGAAGCCCTCGACCAGCTGGAGCGACTGCGGGCGGCGACCGAACTGGCCCGCGGGCTGGGAATGGCCGTGCACGCCGGTCATGGACTGACGTACGAGAACGTGATCCCGGTGGCCGCGATTCCGGGCCTCGAGGAGCTGAACATCGGCCACTCCGTCGTCAGCCGGTCGGTGCTCGTCGGGATGGAACGGGCGGTCCGCGAAATGAAGGAGCTGATTCTCAGGGCGCGGGAACGCTGATTCGTGCGCGGTCACGCGTTGAAGTCGGCCGTCGGCCTCGCCCTCTCCGTCCTGCTCCTGTGGTGGGTGCTGCGGGACGTGTCGGTCGCCGAGGTATGGGACCGGGTTCGCGAGGCGGATCCATGGCTGCTCACGGGCGCGGTGGTCACGGCTACGTTCAGCTTCGTGCTGCGAGCGCTGCGGTGGCGCGTACTTCTTCGCCCGGCGTACGCCGACTCCCACTTCGTCCCCCGGTTCGGCGCGACGTGCATCGGGTTCGCGGTCAACAACCTGCTCCCGGCGCGTCTCGGCGAGTTCGCCCGCGCGTACGCGCTCTCGCGCACCGAGGCGATCAACATCGGTGCGTCCGTGGCGTCGCTCGTGGCGGAGCGGATCTTCGATGGTCTGGTGCTGGCCTTCTTCCTGTTCGTTACCATCTCGCTGCCGGGCTTCCCCCTCGGGGACGGATCGACCGCCGTCATCGTTCGCCGGACGGCCAACTTCGGGGCTCTCACCTTCGGCCTCGCGTTCTTCCTGCTTTGGCTGGCCGCACGCCATCCCCACGGGTCCATCGGGATGTTCGAGCGAACGCTCGGCCGCCTGCTGAGGCCGCGACTCCGCCAGCGCGCGAGTCGCCTGCTGGCAGGATTCCTCGAGGGTCTCGGAGCGCTTCACAATACGGCGACGTTCGTCCAGGCTCTCGGGTGGTCGATCGTGGTATGGCTCAACCTGTCGGTGTCCATCTGGCTCGGGCTGCTGGCGTTCGGCATCACGGCCCCCGGTCTCACGGGCGCCATCTTTCTCCAGAGCGTCATTGCGTTTGCCGTAGCCGCTCCGTCCAGTCCAGGCTTCTTCGGAGTGTTCGAGGCCGCAGCCCGGCTGGGGCTCGGAGTGTATGACGTCCCTGCGACGGACATGGTCAGCTTCGCCACGAGCTATCACATCCTCACGTTCCTCCCGGTGACGATTCTCGGGCTGTGGTACATTCGTCACTTCGGCCTTTCATGGTCGGAGATGGGCCGTTCCGAGAAGATTGTGGAAGCCGGCGTGGATGATGGGTGATCTTTCCCCGGACCCGGACCCCATGATTCTTCTCGCGCACGCCAAGCTGAACGCGTCGCTGCGTGTGCTGGCGCGCGAAGAGAGTGGCTACCACTCGATCGAGACCATCCTGCTGCGTCTCGAGCTGGCCGATCGGCTCCGGATCGAGACGACCGGAGAACCGGGGATCCGACTCGAGGTGACGGGCGATCCCGCGGTTCCGGCGGACTCCTCGAACCTGTGCTGGCTGGCGGCCGAGGCCCTGTTCCGGGAGACAGCGCCACGGAGCGGTGTGCGGATCGAGCTGAACAAGAAGATCCCGTCGGGAGCCGGTCTCGGTGGCGGCAGTGCAGATGCGGCGGCGGTTCTCAGGGGACTCAACGAACTGTGGGGGAATCCGGTGGACGGCCCCGACCTGATCAGGCTAGCGGGCGAGATCGGCAGCGACGTTCCGTTCGGTCTCTGTGAGGCGCCGATGGCTCTGGCCTGGGAGCGTGGGAGGCGTCTGCTTCCGCTCGATGTTTCTTTCCCCCGGCCCGTTCTCATCGTGGTGCCCGGCTTTCCCATCTTGGCGGGCGAGGCCTACGGGTGGCTCGCCGAAGACCGGGCGGCCGGACTCGTGGCGCCGCCGGAGCCCGGTGTGCTCCCCTGGCCGGCCGAGCTGTCGGATGACTCAGCCCTCGAGCGCCTGGCGATCAACGACCTGGCGGAGCCGGTTTTTCGTCGGCACCCCGAGCTTGCCGGTATCCGGGACTCGCTCACGGATCGCGGAGCCGATCTCGCGCTTCTTTGCGGCAGTGGGTCGTGCGTGGCGGGCCTGTTCTCGGACGAGTCCACCCTCGCTAACGCCTCGGAGTCGTTCCGTGAGGTCGAAGGTCTGTCGACGATACGGACTCGGACGCTTGGCTAGGCTCAGGCCGTCGGGTTGACGCTCCGGCGCACCGTGTCGATTATCGGATCGCGACTGGCGCGCGCTCAGGCGATCCGCCGCGCACGATGCTGGCCCTTCGTCTAATGGCAAGACCCCGGCCTTTGGAGCCGGTAATCCAGGTTCGAATCCTGGAGGGCCAATATCGCGGCGGACTACGGCTCCGCCTGCGGCTCCACATGTAGCGCAGTCGCTTCTCTCCGATCGCCGTTCCCGTGGTCTCCGCCCGGGCTTCCGTCGTGGCGCAGGTCCGCCAGGTGCAGGGTCCACCACTCCGCCGCCCGCTCGCGATCCCACGGATCGGGCACGGGACACTCGGCCAGAAGACGGTACAGGACCACGGCGTCGGCGGGCCGATCGTCGCGGTTCTTCGCCAGGCAGTCGAGGACGAGTCGGTCCAGCTCGGGCGGGATCGAAACCTCCGACGCGAGCGACGGGGGCACGGGATCCTCCTGGACCTGCTGAACGAGCATCGCGACGGGCGTCGGCGCCTCGAACGGCGTCCGGCCAGTCAGCAGCCAGTAGGCGACACATCCCACCGCGTAGAGATCGGCCCGCCGGTCTACCGGCCGATTCCCGAGGGCGACCTCCGGCGCCATGAAAGCGGGGGTCCCCGTCGTGACGTTCGGCGATGTGAGGTTCGCCTGCGTCTTCCCTTCCTCGGAAGGCATCTTGACGAGACCGAAGTCGAGTACTTTCACGAAGTCCACGTCCATCCCCATCCGGCAGGCGACCAGGTTCGAAGGTTTGATGTCCCGGTGAACCAGGCCTTCGTCATGCGCTTCGCCGAGCGAAAGGCAGACCTGCTTCAACAGGTGGATCGCCCGCGCGGCGGAAACCGGGCCAAATCGATCCACGAGTTCCTGCAGGTTCAGGCCCTCCAGGAGCTCCATCACGTAATAGAGGTTTCCGTCGTCACTCACGCCGAAGTCGTACAGCTCTATCGTGTGGGGTGATCTGAGGTTCGCGGCCGAACGCGCCTCCCGGCGGAAGCGCTCTACGACGACCGATCCCGAGTCGGGGCTCCCACCGAGGGCCTCCGGCCGGATGAGCTTGATCGCGGCGGGGCGGGCCAGCAGGCGGTGGGTGGCCCGGTACACGTCGCCCATGCCTCCCTGTCCCAGGAGCTCGCCCACCTTATAGGCCCCAAGCTCGCGAGCCCGAGACACGCGACGCCCCAGTCCCCGGATCACCTTGGCCGGAATGACCGCAAGAAGGGCGCACACGTAGTTGGGCATGAACGCCCACAGGAGCTCGTACCCGCCCAGCCCGTACTCCACTCCGCGTTGCACGCCAATCCAGAACCAGAGCGGATCCATGCTCGCCGCGATCCAAGACGCGAGCAGGATCTTGCCGACGCCGGCCGGAACGATCGCCGGGTAGAAGATGATGATGACGCAGATCCAGGATACTCCCATCCCGTTCGGCATCGCGATCCACCAGTTCAGGGCCCCCACGAGCGCTGCCGTGGCAACTTCAAATCCGAGCCCCACGTCCAGGAGTTTCTTGGGCTCGTGGTGCAGCTTCCCCGCGACAAACACCATGCCGAGAGACATCACGAGTCCGATGATCGCGATCGGGTTTCCGAAACCGGTCCATGCCTCGGCGTGGGCCGGGAGACCGGCGAACAGTCGCCACGCGACGTTGCTCATCACGAGCACCCACGCCCAGATCGCTGCGAACACCAGCGCCGCGATGCCCACACGCTTGCAGGTCTGCTCCAGGAGGTCCGACGGCATGAAGCTGATGCCACCGCCCGCGGGCGTGGTGAGCGCCGGTGTGGACGCATGCGGGGCTACGAATCTTTCTTCCATGCTTCTTTCTGTCTTCGGGTGTGGTCAGTTGGAATCGGAGTGTTCAGCCAGCCAGGCCCGAGCCAATTGATGAGCGATCGTGAGGGGCGGAGGAAGTCGAAGTGCGTCCTCCACTTCCCAACGCTCGACGCCCTGTCTCAGTTCCTCCCGCGTGAACCAGCGAACGCTCTCCAGTTCCTCCGGATCGATGCGCGGCGTCCCGGGAAGCGCTTCAGCGAAGCACCCGATCATCAGGGTGGACGGGAAAGGCCAAGGCTGGGACGAGTGATACCGGACCCGGCCGACCCGGAGTCCCGCTTCCTCCCACGTCTCCCGGCGGACCGCCTCCTCGATTGACTCGCCGGGCTCGACGTAGCCCGCGAGGCACGAATGGAGGCCGGGCGGATACCGTCGGGCCCGGATCGCCCTACCCAGCAGGCAATTCCCCTCGCGGCAGATGAGCATGATCACGACCGGGTCCGTACGCGGAAACTGGGTCGTGCCGCAGTCGTCGTTTGTACAGCGCCTAGCATGGCCGGCCTCCGCCATGGCAGCAGGACGGCCGCATCGCGGACAGTGCTGGTGCGTGGCCTGCCAGCCGGCGAGCGACCTGCCCATGGCCACGATTGAGGCATCCGCTGTGGCGAGCAACGGGGCGATCTCCCGGACGCCCTCGAAAGCTGCCCCGTGCGGGCCCAAGTCACCATCCCCGGTCGCCCCGGGCACCGGAAGGGCGAATCGGGCAGCGCCGTCCCTCAGGCCCAGGAACAGGGCCTCTGACCGGACATCCGCGAGGTCATCTACCTCCGCGCGCGGAAGCCACGAAGGCGCGGGCGTGGAGCCCCATTCGATGAGTGGGTTCAACTCTCGAAACGGTAGGTAGCGAGCACCTGCAGATTCGTGCATTGCCCTGAGGTGTTTGTCGTCGTTCCGCAGGTGGGCCGCTCGGTCCAGATCGCCACCCGCGAACGTGTGCACGATGCCGTCTCGAGCCTCCCTTGCAGGTAGCATCCCGGTCACCCGGCGGGAACGGCCCGGCCACAAGCCCAACGGCGCAGGGTCTCGACGCGTTCAGCGAGAGTGACGGAGAGCGGGACGGCCGACCGTATCTCAGTGCTTAGTATCTCCTGGTCCAGCCTGCGCTTCTGAGCGAAAGCGGTGTACAGTCCGGCGACCACCGCCTGCTCGAGCTCGCTTCCGGAGAACCCCTCGGCTTCGCCGGCGAGACGCTCCAGGTCGAATTCGTCCGGATTCCTGCCCCGTCGGGCAAGGTGAAGCGCCAGGATGTCGCTTCGTTCCGCCTGGCCCGGGAGATCCGCGAAGAAGACCTCGTCGAACCGCCCCTTTCGAAGAAGCTCGGGGGCCAGCCGCTCCACGTCGTTCGCCGTCGCGACCACGAACACCCTGCTGTCACGTTCCTGGAGCCAGGTGAGGAACGTGCCGAGCAGTCGTCCGCTGACCCCGCCGTCCGACTCTCCTCCGTCACGCCCGAAGCCCTTCTCGATCTCGTCGATCCACAGTACGACGGGCGACATGGCGTCGGCGGTGTCGAGCGCAAGGCGCAGGTTCTTCTCGGTTTCGCCGACGTACTTGTCGTACAATGCGGCCGGATCCAGTCTGACCAGCGGGAGGTGCCACTCCGCTGCCACGTTTCGCGCCATCAGGCTCTTGCCACATCCCTGGACACCCATCAGGAGCACTCCGCGCGGCGGCTCCAGGCCGAAGTCACGCGCTTCCTCACCGAGCGCGTCACGCCTCTTGTCCAGCCAGTCCCGCAGGGCATCCATGCCACCGACCGGCTCCGCCTCAGTTGCGGGGATGAACTCGAGGAGTCCAGTCTGACCAAGGCTTTCACGTTTGGCCTCGCGGATCAGATCGATGTCTGAACTCGTCAGGCGACCGTCCGCGACCATGGCCCGACGCAGCGTCCTTCTCATCTCGTCGCGCGTCAGTCCCTGGAGCTCTCGGACGATATCGTCGGCTTCGCGCGCTCCGATTTCGATTCGCACGTCTTCTTCGAGGGCTGCCCTGCGCACGACCTGTCGGAGCTCGGCTCGTATCTCGGCCAGGTCTGGCAGGGAGAGACGAAACGGGACCCCCTGTGTCCCGATCTCCGGGGGGAGTCTCAACCCGTGGCCCGAGAGCACGAGAGCGCGTCGATCGTCGGTGAACGCGGGCAGGGCCTCGCGGAGCTTCCGCACCAGCAGCGGATCCTCGAGATACGGGTGAAAGTCGGCTGCCAGGACGATGCCGGGGGATGCCGAGGCCTCCAGATGGGCCAGCATCTTGAACGGGTCGGCCGTGTCGTAAGTCGCCTGATCCCTGCCCTCTCGCACCAGGCCCTGTGTCCGACTCCAGGTGTATAGAGGAACATCGAGACGCCGAGCCACCCGCTCCAGGAGCTCTCGCAGCCGATCCTCTTCCAGCGTGTCGACCGCGACAACGGGATACCGGGATCGGATCAAGATCTCGAGGTCCCGGGCCGAATCGGTTCCGTGGCCTACGGGCCGCGGATCAGGGTCTGAAGACGCGCCAGATCGTGCCACCGCGATCGTCCGTAATGTAGAGGGATCCGTCTGGTCCTACGGCCAATCCGGTCGGACGGTGCAGGGCCGAACGAGGTCCCGGGTCGTCTCCCGCGAAGCCGTCCGCGAAGACCTCCCAGTCTCCCGCTGGCTGCCCGTTCTCGAACGGCGCGAACACTACGTTGTAGCCTCCCTGGGGTAGGGGCGCCCGATTCCACGATCCGTGGAAAGCGACGAAGACGCCACCACGGTAGCGGTCGGGAAAGGAATCACCGTCGTAGAACGCCAGGGCGTTCGGCGCCCAGTGTGCGGGGAAGGCGAGCAGAGGCTGCTCGAGAGCCTCGCAGCGGCTCGAGTCCACGCCGTCTCCGCCATACTCCGGAGAGGTCACGAGGATTCCGGCCTCGGGGTCGTGATAGCAATACGGCCACGAGTACCTCTTCCCTCGCTCGATGCGGTGAAGTTCCTCCGAGGGCTTTTCGGCCGAGTCTTCCTGGGAATACCCCCAGTTCTGGTGCAGCTGGTCTCTGCCGTGAACCACACCATAAGGCTGGCCATCCGACGGATCGACCCCCAGAGCTACCGTATTCCGGAGGCCGGTCGCCCACCTTTCACCGTCCTCCGACGTCTGATCCACCCGGTTCGCATCGAAGCGCCAGATTCCAGCACGATTCTCCAGCTCGAGGCAGGGGTCGACACCCGGCGACCGGTCGCCCCGATCCTCCTCCTGGCACGAGTTCGAGGGTGATCCGATGTTCACGAACAGGGATCCGTCCGGAGTAATGGCGATGGACTTCGCGGCGTGGCTTCGGTCGGATGGAAGACCCGCGACTACTGTTTCCGGCCGGCCGGAGGGAACCAGGTGCTCCGGGTCCAGCCAATACCTGAGCACCGCATCGTCCCGCCCGAAGTAAAGGAACCCCCGGTGAAGGGCGACTCCCGTTCCGCCACGCTCGTCGCCGAAGCGCTCGACGACGTCCGCTCGCCCGTCGCCCGTGGTGTCGCGCAGCGCGAGGATTCCTCCTTCCGCTCCGCGTCCGCCCCTCAGCGCGGCGTAGACGTCTCCGTTGCCGGCGACCACGACGTGCCTGGGCCGGCCGGCGTCCGCCACGACGACCACGGCGCAGAATCCGTCCGGGAGGTCGAGTCCTCCCGATTCGATTCCGCACACGGGTTGCGAAAGGCCCGTGACAGGCACCGCCAGGGCGATCACGACAGCCGTGAATTCCGCCTTCACCAGTTGGCGCATCATGTAGACGACAATGGCGGAACCGCACGATCCCTTCAAGACCCTCCTGGCACCGGTCCTTGCGGCCCCGTGCGCAGCAGCGAAATTGCCCGCACGTCGGATCCGTTCGATTCGTGTGAACGACACCCGGTGGGAGAGGATCTGAATGGGATTCCTGGAAGACGTCGTTTGGGGCAACTCGATCGAGATGTGGCTCAAGGGGGTCGCCGTCGCGGTCGTCACCGCGGGCCTCCTGCGAGTCCTGGTGCCGAGCCTGATCCGGCGGGTGACCCGGTTCGCTCATTCGACGAACACGCACGTGGATGACGCCCTGGTGGCAGCTGCGGGAGCCACGAAGGGATTCTTCTTTGCGGTGGCGGGCGTGTATGCGGGAGCCCGCTACGTAGAAGTCCCGGCCGCGATAGAGACCGTGTTGGGTCAAGTGTTGGTCACGGCCGTGCTGATCCAGGTCGGCCTGTGGCTGGCCGGAGCGTACAAATCGCTTCTTTCGCACACCCGCGACACCAGGTATCCCGACGATCTGGAGGTCGCCACTTCGTTCAACCTGGTGCGGCTGGTCGGGGCCGGCGTGATCTGGTGCCTGATTTTCGTATTCGTCCTGCAGGCGTGGGGCGTCAACGTCACGGCGCTCATCACCGGTCTCGGGATCGGGGGGATCGCGATCGCTCTGGCCGTCCAGAGCATCCTCGCGGACCTGTTCGCCTCGTTGTCGATAATCTTCGACAAACCGTTCCTCGTCGGCGATTTCCTTGCCATCGATGATTACCAGGGTACGGTCGAGTCCATCGGGTTGAAGACGACGCAGCTGCGGAGTGTGTCCGGCGAGCAGCTCGTGTTCTCGAACAGCGACCTCCTCAAGAGTCGTATTCGCAACTACGGCCGAATGGAGGAACGACGAGCCTCGTTCAACTTCGGCATCGTTTACGAGACCGATCCCGACCTGGTAGCTCGAATCCCCGGTTGGGTGCAGGCGATCGTCGAGGCGCAGGAACAGACGCGCTTCGACCGATGCCATTTCAAGAGCCTGGGCGAGTGGGCCCTTGAGTTCGAGACCGTTTACCATTTGGTCGTCCCCGATTACAGGGTGTTCATGAACGTGCAGGAGCGCGTTAACCTGGCGCTCATGCAGAAGCTCGAGGCGGGCGGGGTGGAGTTCGCCTACCCGACGCACCTGCAGTACGGGCGTCAGCTCGATCCACTTCCGACACAGCTGAACGCCGGCCATGGAGTCACTGGAAACGGTTGACGCTTCCGGGCGCCAGGTGTAAACTACGCGGCTGTTTTCGGGACGCGTCAACGATGCAGCGTGGGGAGCGAACCGGACATGACGGAGATGTCGGCCACAGGAACGCCCATGATGGTGCTCACGGGCACGGCGAACCCGGGCCTCGCGGCGAGGATCGCGGAGGAACTGGGCCAGCCGCTGTGCGACGTAACGATTAGACGATTCGCTGACGGGGAGATCTTCGTCCGGATCGACGAAAACGTCCGTGGTCGGGACGTGTTCGTGATCCAGTCCACGAACCCGCCGGGGGAGAACATACTGGAGCTGTTGCTCTTGATCGACGCGGCGAGACGGGCGTCGGCGGCACGAGTGACGGCAGTGGTCCCGTATTTCGGCTACGCGCGTCAGGATCGCAAGGACCAGCCGCGGGTGTCGATCGCTGGAAAACTGATGGCGAATCTGATTGTGGCTGCCGGGGCGGACCGGCTCATCACGATCGACTTCCACCAGCACCAGCTGCAGGGGTTCTTCGACATTCCGGTGGACCACCTGTACGCGGCGCCCGTATTCATGGCCCATTATGCGAGCATGAACCAGGAAGATCTGGTGGTCGTCGCTACCGATGTTGGCGCCGCCAAGATGGCACGCGGATACGCCAAGCGCCTGGGCGCCGGGCTGGCCATCATGGACAAGAGGCGTCCCGGTCCGAACGAGGCCGAAGTCCTGAACGTGGTCGGAGACGTGGACGGCATGCGGTGCATCATCTCCGACGACATGGTGGATACGGCGGGTACCATGGCGAACGCCGCAGTCGCGCTCCGGGAGCGTGGAGCCAGTGACGTCTACGCGATCGCGACGCACGCCCTGCTGTCCGGGCCGGCGGTGGAAAGGCTGAACGGGGCGAACCTGGTCGAGCTGGCGGTGACGGACACAATCGCCATCTCGGAAGCGAAGAGCTCGGCCCTCAAGAATCTGACGACTGTTTCGGTGGCGAACCTGCTGGCGAGGGCCATCGAGAGCACGCACTACAATCGTTCCGTGAGCAAGCTGTTCACATAGCAATAGACCACGAAGCCGGACCGGGCGGGACGGCGCGAGGATCAGAGATGAGCGAGCAGGCGGTATTCCAGGTCGAAACGAGAAGCGAGACGGGCAAGGGCGCGGCGCGCCGGATCCGGGCGACCGGTAAGATTCCATGCAACGTTTATGGGCACGGTGCCGAATCGGTCGCCGTGCAGGCGGACGAGCTCCAGTTCAAGGCCCTGATCAGCAGGATCTCGGCGGAGAACACGCTGATCGATCTCAAGGTCGATGATGCGAAGCCGAAGCCCGTGCTGATCCGCGAGATTCAGCGGCATCCGTACCGGTCCGTCATTCTGCACGTCGACTTCTTCGAGATCACGGCGGGAGAGAAGATACGGGTCGCCGTGCCAGTGCGCCTCGAGGGTAACCCGATCGGTGTCCGTAACGGGGGCACTCTGCAGGTCATCCGCTACGAACTGGAAATCGAGTGCCTCCCGCGGGACATCCCTTCCGCCTTCGAGGCGGACATTTCCGAGATGGAAATCGGTGACTCCCTGCATATCGGTGAGATCGACACTGGCAACGTAACGCCTCTCGAGGAAGGCAACCTGACCGTGTGCACGGTCGTGGCGCCGAGGGTCATAGTCGTCGAGGAAGAAGAGGGCGAGGAGATCTCGGAGCTGCTGGACGAAGAGCTCGAGCCCGAGGTGATCACTGCCCGCGGCGATGACAAGGAGGCAGAGGAGGAGTAGCCTCCGGTCGGGTGTGCGGATGAAGTTGATCCTGGCCCTGGGGAATCCGGGCGACCGCTATCGTGACACGAGGCACAATGCGGGCTGGTGGCTGGCCGATCACCTCTCGACGCGGTGGTCGTTCGGCGTGTTTCGGTCATCGGGCCCGGAGGCCTCGGCGGACGGGCGGGTGGACGAGGGAGAAGTCAGAGTCATCAAGCCGTTGACGTACATGAACAGGAGCGGCCGGGTGCTGTCGAGGTACCTGGCCGTTCCGGGTTTTCGGTTCGAGGAGGATCTCCTCGTGCTGGTGGACGATGCGGCGCTGCCAGCCGGCCGGTTCCGCCTTAAGGGCCGGGGCTCGGCGGGCGGTCACAATGGTCTGCAGTCCGTCGAGGACACTCTGGACAGCTCGGAGTACGCTCGTCTGAGAATCGGTGTCGGGGCGCCGGATCATCCCGACCTCGACCTGGTGGATTGGGTTCTGGGCGTCCCTTCGTCGGGTGACGAAGAGGCGATTCTCGGACAGTTCGGCAGAATGGCCCTCGCGACCGAATCCTGGTTGACCGAGGGCGTGGAGTCCGCCATGAACGCCTTCAATCAGACTTGAGCGTGGGCGATAACCCGGTAACGGAAGACAAGAGAGGCTTCTCGTGGAGCATTGGATGACCTGGGCCCTGTGGTTCGGGCTGGGCGGCCTGGTGTTCTCGCTGCTGCTGTATTTCTACGTCAAGCGCCAGCCCGCTGGCGATGACGTCATGGTCGAGCTCGCGAGTGCCATCCAGTCGGGCGCGATGGCGTTTCTCAAGCGCGAATACTCGGTACTGGTGCCGTTCGTGCTCGTGGTCGCTGCCACGCTGTACTGGTTGATCGGACCGTCCTCGGCGGCGGCGTACGTGTTCGGAGCGGCGTGTTCCATTATCGCTGGATTCCTGGGGATGCAAGCGGCTACGCGAGCGAACGTCCGGACGACGGAAGCAGCGCGCTCGTCGGGGATGGCGAAGGCCCTCCGAGTGGCCTACAGCGGCGGCGCGGTCATGGGGCTCGCGGTCGGCAGCCTCGGCCTGGCCGGCCTCGGCGCAGTGTTACTGATCTTCCAACCCGAGACCGTCGGATTGCGGAACTTCGGTGAGATCGTGAGCGGGTTCGCCATGGGTGCCTCCTCAATCGCGCTGTTCGCGAGAATCGGGGGGGGTATCTTCACGAAGGCGGCCGATGTAGGCGCGGACCTCGTGGGCAAGGTGGAGGCGGGGATTCCGGAGGACGACCCGCGGAATCCGGCCACCATCGCCGACAACGTGGGCGACAACGTCGGGGACGTCGCCGGCATGGGCGCCGACATCTTCGAGTCCTACGTCGGATCGATCGTCGCCACGATCGTGCTCGGAGTGACGGTGACCACGATCGCGCCGGACAGGCGACTGGCCGCTCTCGCTCTTCCGCTCCTGTATGCCATGATCGGCCTCGTGGCCTCGCTGATCGGCGTGTTCTCGATGCGGATCCTCGAGAAGATGGACCCCGCCGCGGCCCTGCGGAACACGACGTTCGTCGGGGCGATTCTGTTCTGGGTCGGCGCCTACTTCGTGACCGTCCGCATCGACGTATTCGCTGGATCCTCTGGTCAGTTCTGGGCTTGGGGCAACGCCGCAGCAGGGCCGTTCTGGGCGATGCTCTTCGGTTCACTCGTCGGCATCTTGATCGGTCTGGTGACCGAGTACTATACGGCGGGGAAGCCGGTACACTCGATTGCATCGGCGTCCGAGACCGGCGCGGCCACCAACATCATCACCGGCCTTGCCGTGGGAATGGAGTCGGTTGCGGTTCCCCTGCTCCTGATCTGTGCCGCGATCTTCTTCGCTCACGAGTTCGCGGGTCTATATGGCATCGGGATCGCTGCAGTGGGGATGCTCGCCACGGTCGGTGTCACGATGACTGTCGATGCGTATGGGCCGATCGCCGACAACGCGGGCGGGATCTCGGAAATGGCCGGACTCGGGCCGGAGGTCCGGGGGATCACGGACAAGCTCGACGCGCTGGGCAACACGACAGCGGCCATCGGGAAGGGCTTCGCCATCGGTTCGGCGGCGCTCACCGCGCTGGCTCTGTTCTCCGCGTACGCCAACGCCGTTGGCCTGACGGCGACGGGAATCAACATCGTGGACCCGCTGGTGGTGATCGGCGTGTTCATCGGCGGGATCACGCCTTTCTTCATCGCTTCGCTCACCATGACGGCGGTTGGTCGCGCTGCTGCCGGAATGGTGGCTGAGGTGCGGCGCCAGTTCCGGGAGATCCCGGGCCTGATGGAGGGTACCGCCAAGCCGGATTCGGCGCGCTGCGTGGACATCTCGACGCGTGCCGCGCTTCGGGAAATGGTGATACCAGGAGTGACCGCGATCATGGTGCCGGTGCTCGTCGGCCGCTTCCTGGGTGTGGAGGCCCTGGGCGGACTGCTCGCAGGCGCGACGCTGTCTGGCGTGTTGCTGGCCCTGTTCATGGCGAATGCGGGTGGCGCGTGGGACAACGCCAAGAAGTTCATCGAGGCTGGGGCCCACGGAGGCAAGGGCTCGGATCCTCACAAGGCCTCGGTAGTCGGCGATACGGTCGGCGATCCGTTCAAGGACACGTCGGGTCCATCGATGAACATCGTGATCAAGTTGATCAGCGTCGTATCCCTCGTGCTCGCACCTTGGTTCGCGAGGGTTCACGGACGGGTGGTCAGCGATGCCGGTGCGGCTGAGGCGCTGCGCGAGATCGCGTCCTGGCTGGCGTTCCTCGGGTAGGAACGTCCGCGTCCCGGCTTGAACCGCCGGGCCCGGCCGACTAGCTTGACGGGCCGCTCCCCGAGGGGCGCGGCCCGCTGGAAACGACGGACGACAGAATCTCCTGCCGCAGGACGTGCCCGCGGCCGACTCAGACCGAAGGAGCGAATGTAATGCGCGACTACGAAGTAGTTTACATCTTCAAGTCTTCTCTCACGACCGAAGAGATCGAGGGACGACTGGAAGGCTACCACGCGAAGGTCCTCGCGGCGGACGGTAGCGAGATCACAGCGGTCGAGCACTGGGGCAAGCGCCAGCTCGCATATCCGATCGACCGAAATGACAACGGCTATTACGTCGTAACCCAGTTCACGGCATCTCCGACCGTTCTGCCAGACTACGAGCGAATCCTCAAGCTGGACGACGACCTTCTGCGGCACCTGGTCGTGCTCTCGGAGGGTGAGCTGCCGGTGCCGGTTCCCGTTGAAATTGAAGACGATCGCCGTCGCTCTGGGGGCGACGAAACTCGCGGTCGCTTCAGGGGCCGTGACGATGGCGAAGTCGCCGAGGACGACGATGTTAAGGGCGGCGACGATGAGGGCGCCGACGATCTCGCCGATCTGGGCGACGACAAGGGTGACGAAGCTGACGACGAAGGGAAGGAGTGATCCATGGCCTTCAGAAAAGTCTGCAAGTTCTGCGAACGCAACGTCGAGCGGATTGACTACAAGGACGCCGACACGCTGGGCAGGTTGATCACGGACCGGGGCAAGATTCTGCCGCGGCGGGCCACCGGCACCTGTGCGCGCCACCAGCGTCAGCTCGGAACGGCGATCAAGAGGGCACGATATCTGGCTCTGGTTCCGTACATCCAGAGCTACCACTCCTGATCCCAGGTCGACCGGGTCGATGAGGAACGCCGGATGCTGACAGCGCGCGGCTGGACTCTCGCGCGAGCATCACTGCTCGTCGGCGTGACGGTTCTTCTGTCGCCGATGAGCCCGGTCTGGCTCGTTTTCGTTCCGTTTGCGCTCCTGCTGCTGGCGTTTCGGACCGAGGACTGGATGAGCGTGGCGATCGCCGCAGTGATTCTCGGTCTCGGTTTCGCCGGCAGCCGTCCGGGCGGGATGGAGTGGTACGCTCCGCGCGCCTGGAGCCTGATCGCCGGTGGCGCCTTCGTGGCGGTCACCGCCTCGCGGTGCAGGGATCGGCTCGTGGACCGCTCAATCGTCGCCATAGCCGTGGCCCTGGGTGTCGTGCTGATCGTCGGGTTTGCGCGTCCCGGGGTGCTGCAGGGCGTGAACTGGTGGATGACCGCGGAGATCAGACAGGCGGCGCTGGTGGCGGGGGGAATCCTGGAGCAGCTTCAGGGGAGCGCGGATCCGGAGGTCCGACGCCAGCTGGACATGGCCGTACAGCGATGGGTCGGCTTTCAGCAGGATGTCTACCCGGCGATGCTCTCGCTGGCCACAGTGGCTGCACTCGGACTGGCCTGGTTCGGCTTCGACCGACTCTCAGGACGCTTCCACGGTCCGGGTCCGATTCGGGAGTTTCGGTTCAGCGACCATCTCATCTGGCTGCTGATCGGAGGATTGGCTCTCCTGATCCTCCCCCTCGGGGGGCTGGCGTTCCGCGTCGGCGAGAATGCGGCGCTGTTCATGGGAGGGCTGTATTTGCTCCGGGGCGCGGCGATACTGCTGTGGATAGGCGCATCAGCAGCCACTTCGGTATGGAGCGCAGTCCTGTTGGCGATGGCGGCGCTGTTCCTGTATCCGGTGATCCTCGGCACGGCGCTGGTGCTGGGCCTGAGCGACACGTGGCTCGACTTGAGGACGAGACTGTCGCGAGCTCGCGCCGAACACGATCTTTAACGTACCGTTCACCGGGCCGGCGAGGCGCGGGCGGACGGATCGATACGCAACGCAAGGGGTGCTGGACATGGTTCAGGTAATTCTGAGACAGGCGGTAGACGACCTCGGAGACATTGGAGAGGTCGTAGATGTCAGGCCTGGCTACGCTCGCAACTTCCTGATTCCCCAGGGAATCGCCTACGAGGCCACGGATGAGAACCAGAAGCGGTTCGAGGAGGAACGGCGCCACATCCTCGAACGGTCCGCCCGCGATCTGGATCGAGCGAGAGCCGCGGCGGAGCGGATCGAGGGCCAATCCGTTAGTTTTGCGGCACGGGCTGGGGAGGAAGGCAAGTTGTTCGGTTCCGTGACCGCTTCGGACATCGCAGAAGCGCTGGGCGAGAAGGGATTGGAGGTAGACCGCCATCTGATCCGGCTCGAGGAGCCCATCAAGCAGCTTGGTGTCTACAAAGTCACTGTCCGCCTGCACGCCGAGGTAAGGCCGGAGGTGACGGTGTGGGTTGTCGCGGAGGGCGGGACCGAGAGCTGACCGGAACGCTGGCCTGAGGCGGGACGCGAGACGCCCGCCCTTGAAACAGGAGAAATCCGGGCTTTGAGCGACTACTCGGAGGTCCAGGCGCACAGGCCGAATGCAGCGGCCGGGCGGGCGCTGCCTCGGGTTCGGATCGCTTACCTCGACGGACACCGCCTGCGGCGCGGTTTCCTGGCGGGTGCCGCGTACGTGGCACGGCAACGCGCCGAGCTCGACCGGATCAACGTGTTCCCCGTTCCGGATGGCGATACAGGCACCAATCTCACGCTCACACTCCGCTCCATCTCAGACACCTTGCGACACGTCCGCAGTGACTCGTTTTCCGAAGTCGCCGCGGTCGCAGCGGAGGCGGGCGTCCTGGCGGCCCGGGGCAACTCCGGGATGCTGTTCTCGCGATACCTCCTGGGTTTTTCCGAGAGCATCGGCCTGCGATTCCGCGCTGGCCCGCGGGACATCGCCGAGGCCCTCTCGGTTGCCGCTGAGTCCCTGCACGATGTTCTTGAGGATCCTCGCGAGGGCACGATCATTACCGTGGCGCGGGACCTCGCCGCAGAGGCGCGGCGGCGGGCCCATTCCCGGCAGGACGTCTACCTGTGGCTCCGGGACCTGCAGGCGGCGGCCGAGCGCTCGCTGCAACGCACGAAAGACCTCCTGCCGGCGCTTCGCGAGGCGGATGTCGTAGACGCGGGGGCGAAAGGGCTCGTGTCGTTTTTTGAGGGAGTGGTCCACTACATCGAGGGGCATGCACCGGGCGATCTGATCGCCGAGGCCCCCCTCGAGCGAACGCACGGCGGGGATCGGCCGTCTCTGTACGTTGCCCGGGAGGCTGGAGTCGGGGCGGACGAGGGACGCTACTGCACGCAGATCGCGGTTCGGGGACCGGGCGTACCGGACGCGGCCGACCTGCGGCGACACCTGCGGGGAATGGGTACCTCCACGATTGTGCTGCAGACCGGTGGACTGGCCAAGGTACACATCCACGCCGACTCCCCCGAGACCGTTCGTGATTTCCTCGGTGCCTTCGGCGAGATCGTTTCCGAGGTGATCGAGGACACTCAACTGGTGGGAGCAGGCCGCCACGTCGCGGTCGTCACTGATTCGGCTGCGGATCTTCCACACGATTGGGCGGAACGGCACGGGGTCACCGTGGTTCCCCTCCAGGTGATCGTCGGGGACGAGACATACAGGGACGGGATCGATCTGGACGGCGAAGGCCTGAAGGAAATCCTCACGACTCCGGGGGCTCCGACTCCCAAGACATCTCAGCCGGCGCCTTCGGTGTTCGTGGACCGCTATCGCACGGCGCTGGACCGAGGTGGCGAGCAGCTGCTCGGCATATTCGTGAGCGGCGCGCTGTCGGGCACGTACGGATCGGCGTCAGCCGCGATGAGAGGGTTCGACGTTCCGACAGAATCCATCGATTCGCGATCCGGCTCGCTGGGTGTCGGGCTCCTGGTGGCGCGCGCGGTGGAGCTCTTGGACGACGGGCACAGCCTGGAGGAGGTGGCCGCCGAGGTGAGAGCGGTTCGTGATCGCTCCAACATCTTTCTTACGGTGAACACGTTCGAGTATCTGCTGCGATCGGGCCGGGTAGGCCGCGCGAAGGCCTGGCTTGGCGGACTCCTAGACCTGAAGCCGATTCTGTCGCTCGACGACCAGGGCAGGGTCATCAAGGCGGGGACGGCGCGCGGAACGGACGGACTGTTGGAGCAGGTGATGCAGCTGCTCGAGGATCGTCTTTCCGGAGCGAAACGATATCGGCTGGGCGTCGCCCACTTCGCGGTTCCGGACCTCGCCGCGGCGCTCGTTCGAGAGATGGAGAACCGTTTCGATCCAGTCGAGATCCTGGCCGGGCCCACGACCGCCTCTCTGGCGGTCCATACGGGCCCCGGGGCCTGGGCGGTCGCCTACCAGGTCGAAGAGTGAGTCGCTTCCTGACACATCGATGGGTCCCCAGCGCGCTGCGGAACACCGTTCCGTCGTCGCTGTTCTAAACACATGTGGAGAGGTGCACGTGACACAAGCTCGGGAGAGTAAGCACCAGGACGAAGAGGAGCAGAGCCCCCCGGAGGTCGCTGTTGCGTTGGAAGCGGCTCTGGAGAGGAACGCCCGCGAGCCCGTGTTGCTCGATCTCCGCGGACTCTCGGACGCGACGGACTGGTTCCTGATCGCCAGCGGCGACTCCGATACGCACTCGCGCGCCATCGCCGACAACATCGTCGAGCGGATGCGCGAATCGGGTTTTCGGCCGGCCGGCGTCGAGGGCAAGGCCGGTGCGACCTGGATACTGCTCGATTACATCACGCTGGTGATTCACGTGTTCCTTCCCCGCGTGCGTGACTACTATGAGTTGGAGAGGCTCTGGGGCGACGCACCCGCCC
The DNA here is from genome assembly GCA_039585235.1 of Gemmatimonadota bacterium. GTDB lineage: Bacteria > Gemmatimonadota > Gemmatimonadetes > Palauibacterales > Palauibacteraceae > Benthicola. The sequence goes on from JBDGWG010000005.1 coordinate 45,776, forward strand.
TGGCCGTCGAATAGAGGACGGCCAGGCGAAGGAGGAGCTGAGTCTTGATAAAGCTCCGGCATTTCTTGGCCATGGCCGCGGTTTCGGGAGCGTTTCTCGCCACCCCGCCCGCCTCTGCGGCCCAGTTCGGCCGGAACAAGGTCCAGTATGAGCCCCGCGTCTTCCAGATCGTCCGCACCGACCACTTCGACGTCTACTTCTACGAGGAAGAGCGCGAGGCCGCCGTCGACGCGGCACGCATGGCCGAGCGGATCTACGGGCGACTCAGCCGGATTCTCGACCACGATTTCCGGGACCGAAAGCCCGTGATTCTGTATGCGTCCCAAACGGACTTTCAGCAGACGAACGTCCTGGGCGGCCACATTTCCGAGTCGACAGGCGGCGTCACCGAATCGCTGAAGGACAGGGTGCTGCTGCCTCTCACTGGGTCGTACGAGGAATTTCACCATGTGCTAGGCCACGAGCTGGTGCACTCGTTCCAGTTCGACATTCTCAAGCGCAGCGCCGTCGAGTCGAGCGCCTCTCCCTTCGCCTTCGTGCCCAGTCTGTGGTTCATGGAAGGGATGGCCGAGTACCTGTCCGTGGGCCGGATCGACGCGAAGACGATCGCCTGGCTTCGCGATGCGGCGCTGGACGGATACCTGCGGACCATAAACGAGATGGACCGGTTCAACGACTTCTTGAGCTATCGCTTCGGACAGTCGTTGTGGGCCTACATCGGCAGGAGGTGGGGGGACGAGACGATCGGCCTTCTGCTCAAGCGCTCGGCGGCCTTGGGGGCGGATCGCGCGTTCGAGAGGACGCTCGGGATCACGCTTACGGATCTCTCGGAGGAATGGCACGAATCCGTTCGGTCAGCCTACCTACCTCGAATCCGGCAAGCGGCCGAGGTGGACCGGATCGCCAAGCGCATCACGTGGCACTCCTTTCCTCGCGGCCGGGACAAGACGCCCACGTTCATCGCTCCGGCGCTTTCCCCGGATGGGAAAGAGATCGTGTATCTGTCGGACCTGGCCCACGATCTCTACAGCTTCTACGACCTCTACCTGGCCGACGCGAGTACCGGGCAGCCGACTCGCACCCTGGTGAAGTCCGCCCGGGGCGGCGACTTCGAGAGCTTGCGTTATCTTACATCCTCAGCCGAGTTCGCGCCCGACGGGGACCGGGTGGCGTTCGTGGCAAAGTCCGGAGGAAGGGACGCCATCCACGTAATCGACCTGCGAAGCGGTCGCATCATTCGGACGTGGGAGCCTCCATTGAACGGAATCCAGAACCCGACGTGGTCGCCTGACGGGAAGAGGATCGCGTTCACTGGACTCCTCGGCGGAATCAGCAACCTGTACGTGTGGGACGTAGTGACCGACGAACTTCGGCAGCTCACAGCCGACAAATATGCGCGGCTTCATCCCGCCTGGTCGCCCGACGGTCGCACTCTCGCACTCGTGACGGACGAGAGTCCGGATACGGACTTCGACCTCCTGGTGTTCGACGAGTTGCGCCTGGCTCTGTACCACTTCGATACGGGTGACATCGAGGTGCTCCTGGACGCGGGCCGTGGAACGAACATCAATCCGGTTTGGTCGCCGGAGGGCGAGTCCATCGCATTCCTCTCGACCCGCTCCGGTGTGTTCAACGTCTACCTATATGACCTCGCGAGTCGACGTGTTCGAAGGCTCACCGACGTACTGACGGGCGTCATGGGCGAGGGCGCTCTGCTGACAAGCCCCGGTCTGACGTGGGCGCGAGACGCGGACAAGATGGCGTTCTCGTATTTCGAGGAGGCCGGTTTCAACATCTACACGGTGGACCACCCTCGTGATCTCTCCCCGCCGGAACCCTTCGGACCGACCGTGACGGCGGCCGGCCAGGTCGGCCGGCCGCGAATGGTGGAAAGGTCGCCCGAGAAAGCCGAGGCGGCTGACAGCGATACACCGTCGTCGTTCTATCTCACGGAACAGGGATTCCGTCGCTCGGACTTCGGTCCCGATGTCCTGGCGGTGGACGATCCAGCCCGCCCTCCAGCGGGCGCGCTCTCCGTCGCCGCCCTGCTCGACAGCGCCAGTCTATCACTCCCGGATACGGCCACCCTGGCGTTCCGGGACTATGCGGTCAGTCTCTCACCCGATTATCTGGGGCGCCCGACGTTCGGCGCCCAGGCTGGTGGATTCTACGGAAACGGCATCTACGGCAGCTCCTTCGTGGCCCTGTCCGACATGCTCGGCAACCACAACATGATCATCGCGGGGGCGATTCAGGGCTCGTTCGACAACGCGCAGATCTACACGTCGTACGCTTACCTCAAGAATCGTCTCAACTTCGGGGTCGCGTTTCAGCAATACCCGTTCTTCCGTTTCATCGGAACACGGTTTGGAGAGATCCCGGATCAGTCGGGCGACGTGGGCGAGTTCAACGTGTTCCAACGGGACCAGTTCCGGTCGGTCGAGACGATGGCCCAGTATCCCCTGAGCTCATTCGCGAGGTTCGACCTCTCGCTCAGCATGTCCAGCATCCAGCAGGACCTGATCTTGCAGGGCGTGAACCGGACCAGTCTCGAGACCTTCTCGATCACACTTGATGGATCCACGCGGATCTTCTTCAAGCCAGGGGTCGCGTACGTGTTCGACAACTCGTTGCCGGGATTCACGGGGCCGATGGCGGGACAGCGCGTGAGGATCAGCGGAGCCACGTCCCTGGGCGACCTGAACATGACGGACGTGCTCGTCGATTATCGTCACTACCTGCCGTTTCCCCTGGGGTTCAACTTCGCGCAGAGGGCCCTTTCGTTCACCCGTTTCAACATCGCGGGATCCCGGGATGCCGAAGACTTCGAGCTGGCGTGGGGTGGACCCTACTACCTGAGAGGCTACGGGCCCGGCTCCTACGGCCCGGCGGAGTGTGCTGCCTCGCAGACCCAAAGCGACTTCGACCTGTTCTGTCCCGCGCAGCGGGAGATCATCGGATCGAGCACGCTTCTGCTGAATTCTGAGCTGCGAGTGTCGCTTCTCAACCCGTTCAAGGACGATTGGTTGCCTTTGAATTTTCCGCCGATCGAGATGGCGCTCTTCTTCGATGTAGGGGTGGCGTTCACGCCCGGACTGACGACCCTGGTGTGGAACCGGGAGCCGGGGCAGGACCTCGTCCTGTACCGTGAGCCGCTCACCAGCTACGGTGCGAGCCTGCGGATGAACCTGTTCTTCGCCATACTCAGGATCGACTATACCGTCCCACAGGATCGGGGACGTGGGCTGAGCAACGGGATGTGGACGGTCTCGTTCGGCGAGATGTTCTAATAACGACGGGCGCCCGCCTTTCTTGCCACCCGTTTCGCGGCTCCTCATGTTGGCGATCATCGGTGACGGGGAAGGGCACGCCGTCAGGGAAAGAGGAGCATTGAGACCCATTTCGACTATGGTCCACCGCGGGGTCCGGCGTGGCCTCGCCGTAGCGACGGTCACGGTCGCGGCTGCCTGTGACAGCTCGCCGGGGCTGGAGATGCAGCAACCGGAGCCGGCCCTGCGCGGCGTCGACCTCGTCGTCGGTACGACCGCCGATCAGTGGAGCCTGCTCGGCGTTCCGCAGGCCGGGGGCGTCGCGGAGGCAAGGGATCTATCCGACCCGCGACATGTCGTATGGACGGGAAACACCGAGCTGCCGGCTTCCGTCGAGGCCCGCGCGCTCCCTGGAGGACGCATCATCCTTCGCACTGCTGAGGGTGTCGTGCATACGTACGATCCTCCTTCGGACGCCCTCGTGCGGGTGGGCGACGTGGAGCCGCAGGCCGTCTGGATGGGTGACGGGTCGGTCGGGCTGTACCTGTCTCCCGACGGATCATTGCTGGAGGTCGGACGGGACGGCGTGTGGCGCTACGGACTGGACGAGGAGGTGTTGTGGGCGGCCCCGGCCGAGGGAGGCGTCCTGGTCGCCGTGGCCGATGACGGAGGGCGGCCCGCCCTGTGGCTGCTCCGGCACGACGAGGACGAACCTGTCGAGACCGGCGCAGCGTCCGTGCGCCCGCCGGGTGTCGTGACGGCATGGGGTCGCCGCGCCGTTCTCTCCTCGGCGGGGGGCCGTGGCCTGGTCGTGCTGACGGTGTCGCCGATCGAGCCCGCGGGCGAGCTGGACCTTGGTGGACCCGTTCTCGCGCTGGCGACGTCCCCGTCCACGCACGAGGTCTATGTGGCTCTCGACGATCCGCCACGCCTGGCGGCCGTCAACCGATTCAACCTCACGAGCAGGGTACTCTCCGAGCTCGCGAGCCCCGCAATGTCGGTGCGGCCCAGCCTGTTTGGTGAAGGGATCCTGGTAGAGCAGGATGGCCGCGTATCGAGGATTCCCGTGGGGGGCGGCGCCCCCGGTCGAGTACGGACCAGCTGGCGCCCGGACTTGCCCGTGGGCTTGCCGGACGGGAGGGTGATTGGGGCCGCCGACGGCAGCATGCTGGTCGTGGATCCCCTGACGGGTGTGGAGGAGGCCCTCGAAGACGCGGAATCGGATCGGTGGTGGCTGGCGGTCCACTGGAATCCAGCCAGCGCGATCGTCACCGCGGACCGGGTGACCGGCGAAGTGGTGCGGACTCCGGCCGCGTCGGGAGAGCCGGATTCGGGCGTCGACGCAGCCAAGCCGGCGGTCCGGCCGGCCACGCCGGGGCCTCCGGCTGGCTTCTATGCGATCGTCGGCTCGGCCAGACAATCCGAGGGTATCCGGTCCCTGGTACAGTCTCTCCGGGACTCCGGGTTCTCGACACAGGTTCAGAGCTTCCCGGACGAGGCGGGTCGGACCTGGTACAGGGGCCTGGTGGGTCCGTATGGTTCCCGATCGGAGGCGGAGGCCGCGGCGCGGCAGCTGTTGCGCGAACGACGCCTCGAGGCCTGGGTAACGGAGATCCGAGCCGGCGGACGCTCGGAAGAGGAGTCGATCTGATCGAGTGAACCAGATCATCGAGAACGCGTCAGCCTCGGGGGCGCCGACATGGCTGCCTCGATCGGCGCGCCGGATCGTCCTTGTGAGCGGGTCGGCCAGCGGCGACCTGGGAGGCCCAGCGGCCGTCGAAGTCGCGGAAATGGTGGCTCGCCACCGGCCGCGCACCCTGTTCGTAAACACGGTGACCGGTCCTGCGGGCCCCGACGGTTCCCTCGGTGTAGATGGCCAGCCCGGGCTGGGCGACGTCGTCAGCGGACGCAGCCGTGTGAGCGAGGTTGCTCTCACGCCTGAGGGGAGATCGTTCATTTTCGTCCCGGCCGGTAGCTCCAAACCAGGCATGAGCGAGCTCTGCAGGCTTCCCGCGTTTCGACACCTGGTGGATGCGGCCGGGCGTGGTGGTACGCTCCTGCTTCACGTGGCGGAGACCGATCTACCCCGCCTGTTCGCCGAATCCGAGGAAGGCGCCGGGCCTGAGTTCGACGGGCTCGTAGTACTGGGCGAAACGGTTATCCCCCGGGATGTTCCGGCGCAGGTACGGCTCCTGGCCCGAGTCGAGCGGGAGGCCGCAGCTCATCGGCCGCCCTCGGAGGAAACCTCCGTGCCGGGAGGCGCATCGGGGTTTTCCAGGCCCAGTGGCACTCCAGTGATCGTTGCCGGTGCCCGGAGCGGGCTGCCCGGGCGGCTCGACCTACTGGTGGAGGGTGTGCGAAAGCGTGGGGGGCTGTGGGGCGCGGGAGGCTCAACCGGTTCCCAAGGGAGGCCACGCGGGCGCCTCGGGCGGTTGGTGGACGACGCACGAAAGCGCGGAATACCTAGCGGCGCGGGAAGCGTCGCCGTCGTGTGGATCGTCGCAGTGCTCGCTGTGTGGCTCGTGTGGCAAGGACTCTCAGGCTGGCCGGCGTTCGAGGATGACTTGGATTCGCCAGTCGAGTCCTCCATGGCGGAGCAGTCTCCCTCCGATCTCGGTCGTGAAGAGGGCGGAAACGGAGAAGCTGCTCCTGTCGGGAACGGCGATGCGGCGCCTGCCATGAACGATACTCCCGTCGAGGATTCGCCCGCGCCTCCTGAGATGGGCACTGCGGCGGGAGTCGTCCTTCCGTACTCGGTGCTCGTCGCCAGTTACGTCACCTACGAGGACGCGGCCGCCAGGCGGGACGAGCTGACCGAGTTGGGCAGGCTGGCGTTCGTCGCTCCGACGCCCATCCGGGGTCGCCTGTACTACCGCGTGTTCGCAGGGGCGCTCGAGGATCGTGTGCAGGCGAGCGACCTGATGGTTCGGCTAGTGGCGCAGGGGGGAAAGGAGCGGGAGCGCGACTGGGACATGCGTCCGGTCAGGCTGGCCTTCGCTCTCCGGGACTTCTCGTCCGAGGAAGAGGCGGACGCCGAGCTCGAACGCTTGCACGGTTCGGGGGTCCCGGCTTATGTGATCTCGGTTGGAGATACAACCGGGGCGATCTACCGACTCTATTCCGGCGCGTTCGAATCCGAGGCGGCCGCCGCCCCTGCGGACACCATCTTATCCGTCGCAGGACAGGCGGCTACCCTCGTGACAAGGAGGGGCGAACCCAGGTGAAGATCAAGTCACTCACCCTTCACGGGTTCAAGTCATTCGCCGACAGGACGGAGATCGCGGTTCACGAGGGCATCACGGCGATCGTCGGCCCGAACGGGTGCGGGAAGTCTAATATCTCAGACGCGTTGCGCTGGGTGCTCGGCGAGCAACGTCCGACGGCGATCCGTGGCAGCCGGATGGAGGAAGCCATCTTCCAGGGCACGTCCCAGCGGAAGTCGATTCATCGCGCGGAAGTGGAGCTCTCGCTGGCGAACGAGGATGGGATCCTGGCCATGCCCCACCGGGAGGTCGTGATCGGCAGGACCGTTCTTCGCGGAGGCGATTCGGGCTATCAGTTGAACGGCGTGAGTTGCCGGCTGAAGGACATCCACGACCTGTGCCGGGACACGGGCCTGGGGGCGAACGCCTACTCGATCATCGAATCGAGGATGATCGATGCCATCCTGTCCGACCGGGCCGAGGAGAGGCGCTCCCTGTTCGAGGAGGCGGCGGAGGTCGGCCGGTACAAGGACCGGCGGCGTACGGCACTGCGCCGGCTCGACCAGGCGGAGCACGACCTGGACCGCCTAGAGGACGTTGTCGGGGAGGTGCGGAGCAAGGTGAGGTCGCTGGGTCGTCAGCGCGGACGGGCCCGCAAGTACGAGGAACTCAGGGAGAGAAGGTTGCAGCTCGAAGTAGCCGTGGCTGACGTGCACCTCCGCTCGATGGAGTCGCGGCTTCGAGAGGCCGATGAGGAACTGCGGGGCCTGAAGCGGCACCAGCCCGAGAAGGAGGCCCATCTTCGCCAGCGTGAGACCGAGGCGGAGAACCTGCGGCTACGCATCGTGGAACGGGAGCGTGAGCGTTCTGAGGTCGCGGCGGAACTCGAGGACACGCGAGCGAGGGCGGAAGGGTTGGAGCGGGAGAGGCTCCTGGCCGGCGAGAGAGTCTCCGCAGCCGAGGCTAGAACGCGGGCCATCCAGGCGGAGCTTGAGGAGATCAAGGGCCGCCGGGTTGCGCTGCGGGCCGAGTCGGAGAGGTTACAGGCCGAGATTGACGGCGCGGCCGTCGAGCTGACCGACCGTTCGGAAGGAATGGATGCTCTCGAGACGTCCGTAGAGCGGCTTCGGGTGGGAAGGCAGGAGGTCGAGGGCCGTGAGCAGACTGCCCTCGAGTCCCTCGCGCAGGTGATTCGGGACGCCGGAGCGCTGGAGGCCGAAGGTGAGGCAATCCGGGAACGGACCCGCGAGTGGGAACGAGAGATCGAGCGTCGTGCCGAGGAATTGACAATCCTCCGCCAGGCGGTCGTCGACGCCGAGCGTCGGCTGACCGGTCTCGAGTCGAGCGCCGAGAACGAAGCCGCGGCTCACGCCGCGCTCGAGACCCGGGTCGCTGAATCCCGCTACGCCGAACAGGACATGCGCGAGAGGCTGCGAAGAGAGCGCGATCGCCTGGCTGCCCTCGAAAGCGAGGTCGCGTCCACGGGTGCCGTAGCCTCGGGACTCGCCTCGATGCTGGCCGAGGGCAGAGACCTGCCGCCCGTCGTGGCGGACTTGCTCGAAGAACTGGGCCATGCCGAGGGCGTCATCGGGGTCCTTGCCGATTCGCTCGACGCACCTAGGGATCTTAGGCCCGCCGTGGAGTCACACCTCGGTGCGCTGCTCAGCGCGGTACTGGTGCGCGACTGGAAGACGGTGCGGGTCGTGCGCGAGTGGCTGCAAGGGCGGGATGCGGACGAGGGTATCGTGCTTCTGCCGGTCGATCCGGGTCCGCGGACTCCGACGGCCAGGCTGGTGGGGGGACTTTCGGCCCGGGTGAAGCTCAGCGGTCCCGGTGGGGGATGGGCGGGGTTCCTGCTCGGCGACGTCGAGGTAAGCCCGGACGACCAACTCGGGCCGCGCGAGGGTTCCTGGGTGGCCACCGACGGATCAGGCCAGGACGAGCGCGGAGTGGTTCGTCTCGGACGCCCGACCGCCGGCGCCGGGGCGCTGCGCCGTCGCGGGGAGCTAGCGGAGCTCGAGGCTCGTCTACAGGCCATCCGCCAGGAGCTCGCCGAGGCTCGGGAGGCGGAGTCCGGCACTGAAGCCGAGGCGGTGGAAGTGGGGCGAGTCCTCGGCGACCTGGAGAGGGAGCTGGCAGAGGTCACGGTGAAGCGACGCAAGGCGGAAGCGGAGCGCGAAACGTCGGCCGGGAAACTCGAGCGGACCCGACGCACCGTGGACGAGGTCGAGGCCCGGGTGACCGAGCTGCGGGGACTTCTGGACTCCGTGGATGGAGAGGACCGCGATGAGGATGGCCGCCGGGGCGAGCTCGAGGCCAGGCGCGCGGAGGCGGAGGAAGTGCTCGCGCGAGAGCGGGCAGGGCACATGTCTGCCACGGCAGAATGGGAGCGCGAGAACTCGGCTCTTCAGGAAATGCGTCTCGATCTGACACGCCGGGAAGCCGGTCTGGCGTCGCTGAATGAGAGGCACCTCCGGACCGGTGAGGCGATCGGCGAGCATGACCGTCGAGTAGAGGATCTCGAGCGGGATCTCGAGGAGCAGGAGCGTACGATCGCGTATAGTCGCGGGGCGATCGCGAGCGGCGAGGAGGAGCTGGTCACTCTACTGGAACGCCGAAGCGGGCTGGCCGAGCAGGTTCGTGAGGCGCAGGAGGGACTGGACGATCGTCGTCTGGAGCTCGAGGCTCGGGAAGCCGCGCTGAGGACGGAGCGGCAGTCCGAACGCGAATCCGCGGAACACAGGCACGCCGTGGAGCTCGAGGTGGCCCAGCTCAGAGGAAACCGGGCCAACATCAGGGAGCGTCTGGAGGCCGAGTGGGAGACGACGTTCGAGGACCTCCGAAGCCGCGTCGACGTTCCCGAAGAGGGGGCTGCGGACGATTGGGCAGCGGAGCTGGGGGCGATCCGGACCGGGCTCGCCGGGATCGGTCCGGTCAACCTGCTGGCGGCGCAGGAGTACGAAGAGGAAAAGGAGCGCCTCGACTTTCTCGAGGAACAGAAAGGGGATTTGGAGAAAGCGCGCGCTGATCTGCGCGACTCCATTGGCCGCATCAATGAGGCCGCTTCTTCCGCGTTCGACCAGGTATTCGGCGAGGTGCGGGAGAACTTCCACCGGATCTTTCACACTCTGTTCGAAGGGGGCGAAGCCGACGTCTGGCTGGAAGATCCGGACGACCCCCTGGACTCCCCGATCGAGATTTCGGCCAGTCCCCGCGGGAAGAAGACCCAGCGGATCCACCTCCTTTCCGGGGGAGAGCGGGCGCTCACGGCGCTCGCCCTGTTGTTCGCGATCTACCTGGCCAAGCCAAGCCCGTTCTGCGTGATGGATGAGGTGGATGCGCCGCTGGACGAGACCAACATCGGTCGGTTCACGGCCATGCTCGAGAAATTCAAGGGCGACACGCAGTTCGTCGTGATCACGCACAATGCCCGGACGATCGAGTCGGCAGACTGGATCTACGGCGTCACGATGCAGGAACCGGGCGTAAGCAAGGTCGTGAGCATCGAGCTTCAAGACCTGCCGCGCGGTCAGGTGGCCTGACCGGTGGAGCGTTCCGGGTGCGGCTGACGGTCGTCGGGTGCGGGACGGTAATTCCCGAGTCGGATCGGGCGTGCTCGTCCTATTTCGTGGAGCGGGGCGAGAGTCGGGCTCTACTCGACTGCGGTGCGGGAGCGGTCCAGGCGATGGCGCGCCTGGAGATTCCATGGGAGCGGTTGTCGCACCTGTTTCTGACCCACTTCCACCCGGATCACATAGGAGCGCTGCCGGGTCTGTTCTTCGCCTTCCGACACGGCATCCAACCCCCGAGAACCTCGTCTCCACTCGAAGTCTGGGGTCCTCCGGGGACCCCGGCGCTTTTCGAGCGCCTGGCCACCGCGCTCGGGGACTTCATCCTCGACCCGGGCTTTCCCGTGTCGTTTCGGGAGATGGTCCCGGGTACCGAGATCGTTACGGGGGACCTGATGGTCACGTGCAAGGACGTGCCCCACACGCCGGAGAGCCTCGCCCTCCGCCTCGCCTCGCCGTCCGGAGGAACGGCTCTCGTCTATACGGGCGACACGGGGCCCGACGAGAGCCTCGCCGATTTCTGCCGGGACGTCGATCTCCTGGTCGCTGAGTGTTCTTTGCCGGATGACCTGGTGGGAGACAATCACCTTTCCCCCTCCAGGATCGCTCGGCTGGCACAACGGGGTGGGGCCCGGAGGCTCGTTGCCACTCACGTCTACCCCCAGTTCCGTCATGCAGCGGATGTCGCCGCTCTCATCTCCGAGGCGGGATACGCCGGGCCCGTCGAGCTGGCGAGCGAGGGGCTGACGATCGATCTGCAGCCCGCGAAGCCGCAGGCTCCTTCCGCCTGACGAAGCCTGAGACGTTGATTTCCGGTTGATCGTGCGACCTACCGTGGCGGTTCGTCCCAACCGACTGGAGATCGTATTGGTCGACAGGCAAGCCCGACCGGTTGCGGATCGCAAAGCTTTGGGGCGCCGGGGAGAAGATCTCGCCGCGCACCTGTTGCGTGGGGCCGGTTACCGAGTCCTCTCGAGAAACTGGCGCGCCGGACGATACGAGATCGACCTTGTGGCAGTACGCAGGGGGGAGGTCGCATTCGTGGAGGTCAAAACACGTCGACCGGGTCCGCAGCCCGCATCGGAATCCGTCACTCCGGTCCAGCGGCGAAACATCGGCAGAGCGGCTGCTGCCTGGATGCGAATGAACCCCGGGGTCGGCCGCTCGTTTCGATTCGACGTCATCGCCGTTACCTGGCCGGAGAGAGGGAAGCCGAGAGTCAAGTACATCCCCGGCGCGTTCGACGCTCACGGTCCCTGATGTTCCGGGTGCGCAGGATCCTCTGGATTTGGTCGATGCTCGTTGACCCCGGCCGGGGGGACGGATACCTTCGACGCGCCCCAGGCCCGTGGGGCCGGAGCGCGTGAATCCCGTCAGGACCGTGAAGGTAGCAGCGGTAAGCGCGTAAAGGTCGCCACGGTTCGCCTGGGGTTCCTTCGAGCCCGGTTCGCTGACCCCCCGGCCCGCGTTGTCACGCACGCGATCTCTCCGCTTTCGACGCCGCCTCCCTCGCGGTAGCTTGCCCCACATGTACAGAACAGCGCTGGCCAGAACGCACCGGCCTCGTCGGTTTACCGATCTCGTCGGACAGGATCACGTCGCTTCGACGCTTCGTGTAGCCGTCGACTCGGGCCGGGCCGCACACGCTTACCTGTTCTGCGGACCCAGAGGCATCGGCAAGACGACGGCCGCCCGTGTCCTGGCCATGGCGCTCAATTGCCCGGATCGGGAGGACGGCGAGCCGTGCGGTGAGTGTGAGTCCTGCAGGAGCATCTGGTTGGGAAGGACCTCCCTGGATGTGGTCGAAATCGACGCAGCCAGCAATCGCGGTGTCGACGACGCCCGGGATCTTCGCGAGCGAGCGATGTACGCGCCCTCTGACGAGAAGCGCTACAAGGTCTACATTATCGATGAGGCTCACATGCTCACGCGGGAGGCGTGGAACGCGCTTCTGAAGATCCTGGAGGAGCCGCCTCCACGCGTGATCTTCGTATTTGCGACAACGGAACCCCAGAAGATCCGACAGAGCGCGTCGCCCGTGCTTTCCCGTGTCCAGCGCTTCGACTTCCGTCGCGTAAGTGTCACCGACCTGGTGGCGCGGCTGGGAGAGGTGGTGGAACTCGAAGGCGTGACTGCGGATGCCGACGCGCTTCTTCCGATCGCCCGGCGCGCGGAGGGAGGAGTGCGCGACGCTCTCTCGCTGCTGGATCAGGTGCTCTCGTTCAGCGGCGACACGGTCTCGGCTGAAGACGTGCGGAGGATGCTCGGCCTCGTGGAGGAGGAGAGGTTCATCGAGCTGCTCGAAATTGTGCACTCCGCGGACCGCGCCGCCGTGTTTCCCTTCGTCCAGGCGCTGCTGGACGAGGGGTATGACCTGGCGGAATTCGTCCAGGGGCTCGGAGACACGCTACGCGCCGTCCTGGCCCTTCGGCTCGATCCGGACTGCGACGCGACCGAGCTGAGTGCGGAGGTGAGGAGCTCGCTCGCGTCGATCGGCCGGCGCTTCAGCGCGGAAGATCTGCTCCGGCTTCTGGTGGCCACGGCCGATTTCGAGTCAGTCGGCCGCTTCCGGCGTAGCGCCCAGCCCCGGATTCAGGTCGAGGTGCTCCTGCTCCGACTCGCGAGTCTGGACAGCAGTGTGGAGCTGGGCGAACTGCTCCAGGTGCTCGGCGCTGGCGACGAATCGCCTTTTTCAGTGCGCGACGCGCCGTCCTCACGCCCGAAGGACCCGGCGCCGCGGACACGAGATGTCCCGCGAAGCGGGGAAAGACAGGAGAGACATCCCACCGGGGACAAGATCTCCGGCTCGCCTGCCCGGCCCTCCGCTGACGCGGACGGCGGTTCACCAGCAGGAGCGGCTACGGACGACGGGCCGCCCGTGGCAGAGGCCGTGGACATTCGGGCGGCCTGGGCGGAGGCGCTCGAGGCCGCGAGGGGATCAGCGCCAGGAGGCCGCCTGGTTGGCTTGCGCGGAGCTACGGTCTCCGGGCTGGCGGACGGAGAGCTCGCCCTGGAGCTTCCGGCCGGTCTGGCTGGCGATCTCGAGAGATTCCTCGCTGATGCCGGGCGTTCGGCCTCTTTGCGGAAGGAGCTCGGGTCGCGCCTCGGGATTGACCCCGCCGCTCTCCGGTTTCGCGTGGGCGACGGAGGATCCCGCCAGCGCATCACGGCCGAATCCGCTAGGGACCTGAAGCTCCAGCGCCTCGTGGAGACGGATCCCCGGCTTCGGGATGCGGTAGAAGCACTGGACCTGAAACTGACCGAGGAGTGACGGCTCTTGGAGAATATGAATCAACTACAGCAGCTAATGCAGCTGGGGCAGCAGATGCAGTCCCGGCTCACCGAGATCCAGGAGAGGCTCGAGAAGGAGACGTTCTCGGCTTCTGCGGGTGGCGGGCTGGTCGAAGTGACGGCCGACGGCAAGGGAGCGGTTCGGTCGCTTCGCATAGACCCGGCGGCGGTGGACCCTGAGGACCTCGAGATGCTGGAAGACCTGATACTGGCCGCGATCTCACAGGCCCAGGGCAAGGCGCGCGAACAGCTCGAAGCGGAGATGCGGCAGGCCACGGGCGGAATGCCGCTGCCGAACCTGGGCTCGTTGCTGGGTGGCTGAGTCGGCGATCGAGGCGCTCATCGGCGAGTTCGGAAAGCTCCCCGGTATCGGTCGCAAGACGGCCCAGCGCTTGACCTACTATCTGCTGAAGGGCAGGCCTGAGGATGCCCGTCGGCTCGCGCGGGCCATCGACCGGGTATTGGCGGAGGTTAAGCCGTGCGACGAGTGTGGAAATCTGAGCAGCGAGGCGCCCTGCGAATACTGTCGCAATTCGAGGCGGGACGCGGCGCAAATTTGCGTCGTCGAAGAGGCATCTGACATCCCCGCCATCGAAGCGTCGGGCAGGTTTCGAGGCAGATATCACGTGCTGGGCGGACACCTGTCGCCGCTCGACGGCGTGGGACCGGACGAATTGAATGTCGCGCGGCTCATGCTTCGGCTCGAAGAAGGCGTCGCTGAGCTGATCATCGCGACGAATCCGAGCGTGGAAGGCGAGGCCACGGCGACCTACCTGCACCGCTCGGCGTCGCGCTTTTCCGACCTTCGTGTGACGAGACTGGCACGGGGTCTGCCCGTAGGTGGTGATCTGGAGTACGCGGACGGAGTGACTATAGCGGAGGCGTTCAGCGGACGCCGGGAGATGTAGATGTCGGACAAAGTGATCGTGGTGCGGGAGGAGTCCGCGGCCTGGAAGGCTGTGAGGATCGTGGCCATCGGCCTGGTCGGCCTGGCGGCTATTGGCGGCGCCGGGGTGTTGTTGGCTCGAGACCAGATGGCGCGCCACCAGAGCGAGCTGTTCAGCGCCCATCCGCTGCGTCGCCTGGCGGCGCTCGGCTACCTCCGCGCCCATCCGGACGTGGACAACGTCCTGTTGCTGCGGGACTATCTGGCGTGGGAGGAGCGGCCGATGCTTCGCAAGCGGGCGACAGTCATCCTCGCCGGGATGGAAGAGTATCTCGCGGCTGAGGAGAGCATCGAGAGGGCCTGACCGCATGGCGATCACCCACCCCGTCTCCGGTGAGCTGGGTTGCAAGGTTGTCTACTACGGCCCCGCCGCGAGCGGCAAGACGACCAACCTGAAGCATGTGTATGGACGGCTCGACCCGGCGGCGAGGGGGAAGCTCATTACTCCGACTGATGGTCCCGCGCGGACCCTGTTTTTCGACTTCCTGCCGGTGGACATGGGTGTGATTCACGGGGTGAGGACGCGTTTCCACCTGTACACCGTGCCGGGACAGGCTCCGCAGAAGGAAAGCCGCCGGCTCGTGCTCCGGGGGCTGGATGGCCTGGTGTTCGTTGCCGACAGCCATCCGCAGAGGATGGCTGCGAATCGAGAGTCCCTTTCCGATCTCGAGCACAACCTCGCGGACGCCGGCCTGGCGATCGCCGACATGCCCATGGTGATCCAGTACAATAAGCGAGACCTGGACGGCGCCACGCCGATCGACGAGTTGCAGGCGCAGCTCAATCCGGACGAGCGTGCGGTGTTCGAGGCCGTAGCCATAACCGGAACGGGCGTCCTCGAGTCTCTCACGGCGATTTCCCGGCAGGTCATCAAGAGCCTCAACAGTGCGTGATCGCGTGTCCAACGACGTCAATCTTCCGAACGCCATCACGACGCTGCGGGTGCTCCTCGCTCCGGTGGTCACGGTCCTGCTGTTCGAATCGCGAGCCTCGGTCAAGCTTATCGCGTTCGCGGTCTTCCTGGTCGCAGCTCTCTCGGATCTGGTGGACGGCGCCCTGGCCCGCCGTCGTGCGGAGATAACCGATTTCGGGAAGCTGGTGGATCCGCTGGCCGACAAGCTGCTGCTCGTCGCGACGCTGATTCCGTTCTACCTGCTCACGCTGCGGGTGCCTGACCTGGGGCGGCTGCCTCTGTTCGGCGGGGTCGCACTGTGGGTTCTCGTCGTGTTCTTCGGTCGGGAGTTGTCCATCACGTGGCTTCGCACGGCTGCCGCCAGACGAGGCATCGTCGTGCCCGCCACCACGCTGGGGAAACGGAAGGCCCTCGCCCAGAATATCTTCATCGGCTCGATGATTCTGTGGCTTGCGTACCGTACGGCTGTGCTCGAGGAGGGCTGGACGGGTCCCTTGAATCATTTCTGGGCCAGGCTTCACGGGTGGTTCACTACGATCAGTCTCATCGTGGCACTGGCTCTCACGGTCGTGTCGCTCGTGGTCTACGTCGTCGCCTTTCGCCGTGTTCTGGGTGAAGAGCCGATTGACCCCGGGGAGCAGGCGAGGAGAGCCTGAGCGGGCCGTGCCGGACCCGGCTTCTGTAGTCGTCGAGACGCTGCGGTCCGCTGGCGAGACACTCGCGGTGGCCGAGAGCTGCACCGGCGGTTGGCTGGGAAGGGAGATCACGTCGATTCCAGGGGCCTCCACCTCCTTCTGGGGAGGTGTTATCGCCTATGATAACGAGGCGAAGTTGAGCCTGCTTTCGGTGTCGCGGGAGGCCCTCGAATCGCACGGCGCAGTGTCCGAGCGGACGGCCGCCGAGATGGCATCGGGTGTCGCGAATCTTTCCGGCGCGACATGGGCCGTGGCGATCACGGGGCTGGCCGGCCCCGGCGGAGGGACGCCGGAGAAGCCAGTGGGAACCGTCTGCGTGGCCGTAGCGGGTCCTATTCAATTACACCGTACGTACCTGCTGGCCGGAGACCGGGAGGATGTGCGGCGGCAGGCCGTTGCCCGGGCGCTTGAACTTCTCGAGGAGGCACTCGGTAGCCGATGGATGATCGGACAGGGACGCTGGAGGTAACGGGAGGTGTGCGGCTCTTCTTCAGAAGCCGGGTCGAGGAGGACTCACGTGGCCGGCTACTCGCGGTGCACGGCCTCGGAGACCATTCGGGCCGCTACGATCGGATCGCGAGTTGGGCCGTGGCCGCTGGATTCGACTTCTATGGGCTGGACCTGCGAGGGCACGGCAGGTCGCAGGGGCGTCGAGGGCACGCGAGTTCGTTCGACCGGCTCCTCTCCGACCTCGACAGATTTCGGCGTCGCACCGGAAACCGGGAGTCGGAACTCCCCACCGTACTGTTCGGCCACTCCCTGGGCGGGCTGATCGTGGGTCGGTACGTACAGGAATTCGGTTTTCCGAGTCTCGCAGGCGCCGTTCTCGTGACTCCCTTCGTGGATCTTGCGATGCGTCCTCCGGACTGGAAGCTGCGGCTGAGCGACCTGGCGAATCGGTTGATGCCGTCGCTCACGATGGACAACGAGATTCGCCCCCAGGTGTTGTTCAGAACGGCCGAAGAGCGGACCGCGCACGAGCGCGATCCCCTGGTGCACCATCGAATCAGCGCCCGTCTGTGGGGCGAAATGCGGCGGCAGGCACGCATCCTGGTGCGTCGAGCGGACCAAAGCCGGACACCCTTCCTGATCCAGTTGGCGGGCGATGACCAGGTCGTCAGCACACAGGCGAGCCGGGACTTCGCGGCCCGGCTCGCGGGAAACACGCGGGTGATCGAATACGAAGACGCCTTCCATGACCTGTACCGTGATCCCGTCGCGGAGCGGGCGGCAACGGACCTGGCGAAGTGGCTCGATGAGAGACTGGATGGTGGAGGGAGCGCGGCAGCCGACGTCGCCGTATAGTGTCGGGCCTGTATGCACGGATTCGAAAGGACGACAGGAGGTAGACTTGTTGGGACGCACAGGTGACCGGGCGGATGAGACCGTCTCCGACGACGAAGTGCGATCGGACAGCGAAACAGAGTTGGCCGATCCGGTTGAAGCTTCCGAGGAGCCGACCGGGCAAGAGCAAATCGAGCGCGAGGAATCGCTGGACGATCCGGCGCAGCGCTTGGCGGAGGAGCTCGAGTTCGTCAACGATCGGTACCTGCGGCTGGCCGCCGAATTCGAGAATTTTCGCAAGCGCACGCGACGGGAGCAGGCGGAGCTCTCAGTCGTGGCCCAGTCGAACCTCGCTCGACGACTGCTGCCGACACTGGACGACCTGGCGCGCGTATCTTCCATTCCGCCCGAGACCACGACGGTCGAGGCCCTCGACAAAGGCCTCGATCTCATTCTCCGCAATCTCCGGAAGGAGCTCGAGGACGGGGGTCTCGCCCGCATCGAGGCCATGGGCGAGCCATTTGATCCGGAGCTGCACCAGGCCATGATGACCGCGGATACGTCAGATCGTGAGCTCGATGACACGGTCTCCCGGGTGTTCGTTGACGGCTACACGTTCAACGGCCGCCTCGTGCGCCCAGCACAGGTGGAGGTGCTGACCTACTCGCCCGAAGGCGCCGAGGACGAGTGATGTCCACGCGGACGAAGGACTACTATCAGCAGCTAGGGATATCTCCGAACGCTTCGCCCGAGGCGATCAAGAAGGCCTACCGCTCTCTCGCCAAGGAGCATCACCCCGATGCGAATCCGGACAATCCCGGTGCCGGCGAGCGGTTCAAGGAAATCTCTGAGGCCTACACGATCCTGTCGGATCCGGAGAGCAAGCGAAAGTACGACCAGCTTCGACGCTTCGGCGGGCTGGGTGGGTTCCGTCCGGGCGCCGGCCCCTCCCCGCAGTCGGGTCCGGAGTCGGGGCGCGCCTTCCGGTTCGAGGACCTCGGCGGAATCGGGGACATTTTTAGCTCCATTTTCGACGTCGGAAAGCGGACGACCGCGGATAGGAGGAAGGGACCCGTTCGCGGGCACGACGTCGAGTACCTGATCGAGGTCCCATTCCGCACAGCTGTTCGGGGAGGAAAGGTCACCATCAACGTGCCGCTGTCAGAGGAGTGCGCCACCTGCGACGGGACGGGAGCGGCTCCAGGGGCCGGCTCGGACGCGTGCAAGGAATGCGACGGCAGGGGTACGGTCACCTTCGGACAGGGCACGTTCTCCGTTCCACGTCCGTGCCCCGCGTGCATGGGACGGGGGCAGATTCCCCGAGAGAACTGCAATGCGTGCGGTGGCCGGGGAGATGTTTCCTCACGCAGGCGAATCGCCGTCACCGTCCCGGCGGGTGTCGACGACGGATCGCGGCTCAGGATCCCTGGCCAGGGCGAACGGGGGCCCGGAGGCGGCCGCCCGGGCGACCTCATAGTGAAGTTCAGGGTACACGAGGATCGATTCTTCTCGCGCGACGGTCTGGACCTCGTGTGCGAGGTGCCGATCAACGTGGCTCAGGCGCTGCTGGGCTCCCGGATCCGCGTGCGGACTGTCGACAACAAGAAGATCGTACTGAGGATTCCGCCGGGCACTCAGTCCGGCACCACCTTCCGGATCAAGGGCCAGGGCGTGGAGAAGGGCGAGCGCACGGGGGACCAGCTAGTGCGCGTCATGGTCGGCTTGCCGGAAGACCTGTCGGATGAGGGACGCGAAGCTGCC
Source organism: Gemmatimonadota bacterium (assembly GCA_039585235.1). GTDB lineage: Bacteria > Gemmatimonadota > Gemmatimonadetes > Palauibacterales > Palauibacteraceae > Benthicola. The sequence goes on from JBDGWG010000005.1 coordinate 64,707, forward strand.
GAGCGTCTCGCGCAGGCGGAAGGTCTCCGCCACTGAGCGGCGGCCGGTTCGGCTTCAACCTCTATTCGATCCCGTGATCACGCCGCCTCCCAGTACGATCTCCTGGCGGTACAGCACCGCGCTCTGTCCTGGCGTAACGGCGTCCTGGGGCGTCCCGAGCTCCAGGGTGAAACCGTCAGCACTGATCCGCAGCACGGTCGCGTCGACGATCGGTGCACCGTGGCGAATCCTCACTCCGATTCTCTCACCCGGCTGAGGCGGGTCCGCCAGCCAGTTGGCGCTGCCGGCCGTCACGTCCATCGACGCGAGCCTGTCACGTGGCCCGATGACCACGGTGCGGGAGTCGGGCCGGATCTCGACGACGAACATGGGCTCGTCGAACCCTCCCGGGAGTCCCTTGCGCTGGCCGATCGTGAACCGGGCGTACCCCAGGTGCTCGCCGACGGGACTTCCGTCCTCTCGAACGATCGGTCCGGGAGACAGTGCGGGGTGCAGGCTGCCCAGACGGTCCCTCAAAACTCCGGCGTAGTCGTTTCCGGGCACGAAACAGATCTCGAACGATTCGGGCTTGTCCGCGGTGAGGAGCCCGAGTGATCGCGCCACCTCCCGCACGTCGTCCTTCGCCAGGTCACCGACCGGAAGAAGCAGACGATCGAGGACCGCCCGCGGGATGCCCCACAGGAAGTAGGTCTGGTCCTTCCAGTCGTCTTCGGCGCGGCACAGCATCGACGTGCCACCGCGACGAGAGACCCTGGCGTAGTGGCCGGTGGCCACGAACCCGCACCCGAGTTCGTCGGCCCGTCGCACCAGGTCCCGGAACTTGGTGAAGCTGTTGCAGCGAACGCACGGAATCGGAGTCCTCCCGGCGGCATATTCGTGAACGAAGTCGTGGATGACGTCGTCGGTGAACTCCTTCTCCAGGTCGAACACTCGGTGCGGAACACCGAGAGCGGCGGCCACCGCACGCGCGTCGGCGATCCCTTCTAGTCCGCAGCATTTCTGAGAGGGGCCCTGTGCATCCGAGTAGCAGAAAGTCTTCATGGTGGCGCCGACGACCTGGTAGCCATCACGGACCAGCATGGCTGCGGCCACACTGGAGTCCACGCCACCCGACATGGCGACGAGCGCCGTCGCCCGGGTCACGCGCCGGATCCGCGAAGCCGCCCGACCGAGAGCGCCACCGCGGCGGCGGCCGCCTCGATGTCGGACCCAGTCGTGCGTGGTCCGAAGCTGAACCGGAGCACCGCGTACGCTCCGCCGGAAAGGATGCCCATGGCCTCGAGAACGTGCGAACCCGAGGAAGCCCCGCTGGCGCACGCCGAGCCGGCAGATACCGCAATCCCCGACAGGTCCAGGGCCGTGAGAAGCGCCGCCTGGTCGCAGCCGGGTACGCCAACGCTGAGAAGGTGCGGAAGACGCTCCCGGGCCCCCTTCGCGTGGACGACCAGGTCGCGTATCGCATCGCCCAGCCGCGCCTCCAGGTCGTCCCGGAGCACTCTCCACCGTGCAGCGGAGCCCGGGAGTTCGGATACGGCCATTCGAACCGCTTCCGCGAATCCGGTTGCGCCGAGCGGGTTCTGGGTACCAGGCCACAGGGATCTCTCCTGCGAGCCTCCGTACGACAGCGGCTCGAGGCGGACGTCGCCCCGCCGGGCGAGCAAGCCGATCCCGACGGGACCGCCTAGCTTGTGGGCCGTGGCGGTCAGGAGGTCCGCGGGAACGTCCTCGAGGGACACCGGCAACTTCCCGAGTGCCTGTACCGCGTCCGTATGGAAGACAGCCCTGTGCCGATGTGCGATGGCGCACAAGTCGCGGACTGGCTGTACGGTTCCCACTTCACTGTTCGCCCACATGACCGAGACGAGTGTGGGACGCTCTCGCGTGCCCGAGAGCCGATCGTCTAGCAGCTGCGGGTCCACCCAGCCGGTCGAGTCGACGGGAAGCACTTCCACGGAGCCGCCCTCGCTTTCGGCGCGTTGGGCCGCTTCTAGAACCGCCTTGTGCTCGATAGCGGAGACGAGGATGCGAGCTTCGCCCGCGTGCGCTCGGGCGAAGCCGAGCACGGCGAGGTTGTCGGACTGCGTGCCACCGCCCGTGAACACGATGTCTGAGCGGGACGTGTGAAGGGCGGTGGCGATCTCCTTCCGTGCCTGTTCGAGGACCGCTGCCGCGCGGCCGCCCGGAGAGTGAATCGACGCCGGGTTGAAGTCCGCCTCTCCCACGAGTCGGTGCATAGCCTCCCACACGGAGGATCTGAGCGGGCACGTCGCCGCGTGGTCGAGGTAGATCATGGCACGGCTCACATCACAGGGAGTGAACGAGCATCCGGGCGACGTCGTCGATTTCCACGGTCTCCTCCGTGAAAAAAGGCTCCCCGTATCCCTTCCGAATCAGGCTTCCATAGTGCCGGCTCTGCACCTCCACCAGGTCGTACAGCGACTGACCCGTGGGGAATGCTTCACCGGCCTGATTCACACCTTCAAACTGGGATGAATAGGCGCGGATCGCTTCCATCTTTCGCCCGAACTGGTCGCTGATGTCGACGACGAAGGTCGGTTTCACCGGATCTTCCCTGAAAGCCATAGCGTGAAGAACCTTCTCGGGCCGATGGGGCGACCCCAAACCGTATCGCGCCAGACCAGACAGGAAGCAGGCATCCCGGCACAGCTCGGCGGCCAGCCGGTGGTCCGGATGCCGACCCGTCGGGAACGGCAGGATCACGGTACGCGGCCTCAGCTCGCGGAGAAGTCCGACGAGGCGCTCGCGCGTCTCGCGGTCGTTGGTGATCCCGGCGTCCGGGAGCGCCGCGTTCACCCGAATGGATACACCGAGAATCTCGCTCGCCTCAGCCGCCTCGGCCGCTCTCAGCTCCGGTGTCCCACGGGTGCCCATTTCGCCGCGCGTCAGATCCAGGATCCCTGTCCGGTATCCCTGATCTGCGCATCGGGCCAGTGTACCGCCGCACAGCAACTCGGCGTCGTCCGGATGGGGACCCACGGCCAGAACGTCCACCATGCGCTCCGTCATATGGCTTTCTTCCTGCCTGTGTCGTGGGAGAAGCGACCTCTTCAGAGCTCACTCATAGCGAAGCGCCTCGACCGGGTCCAGTCCCGCGCCGCGCGCCGCCGGGTAGAGCCCGAAGCCGACTCCCGTCAGGATCGAGGCCAGGAGGGCCACGCCGATCGACCACAGCGGAACCTCCGCCGGCACCGGCGTGAAGGACGCGACGGCCCAGGTGATGAGCCCTCCGAGCGCCATGCCGATCGCGCCGCCGAGCAGCGTCAGAGTCGCCGCTTCGACGAGGAACTGCCACAGGAGATCCCTCCGCCGCGCGCCGAGTGACTTCCGGAGGCCGATCTCCCGCGTCCGCTCCGTCACCGAGATCATCATGATGCCGATCACGCCCACGCCGCCGACCAGAAGCCCCACGCCCGACAGAGCCACCATGACTGCGAAAAAGACTCCCGTGAACTTGTTCCACCAGTCCATCACCTGGTCTTGCGTGATCAGGTTGAAGTTGTCGTCCTGGTCCGGGCTCAGGCCACGCAGCTGTCGCATCCGGGTGCGCACCGAGGACAGCGCGTCGTCGAGCTCCACGCCTTCGTGCGGCTTGACCACGAAGTACACCATGCGATCCCACACGCCCACGGATTTCTCCAGCGAGGCAAACGGCGTGAACACGTAGTGAGACAGAAGTCCCGCGAAGAAGTTGGCGGGGGCTCGGTAGACGCCTACCACCTCGAACGGAGCCTGGCGGCTGCCGGGGCGGCCGATGTTGAAACGCCGGCTCAGCGGGTCCAGACCTCCGAACAGGTCGGCCGCCGTAGCTGAGTCGATCACTGCCACCGGCCGGCGCCGGCTCTCCTCCGTGGCGGTGAAGAACCGACCATCAACCAGGTCCCCGCCGTCCATCTCCATATACTCGGCGTCCACGCCGTACAACGAGATGCGAACGTCACTGTCTCCCTGGCGCGCGTGATAGCCGAAGTCGGACAGATCGACGCCGGGCGCCACGTGCCGGATCACGTCGAGGCGGGCCAGCTCGCGGGTCCATTTCGGGTCCAGCGGCGGGTTCCTCATGAACTCGCTCTCTTCCTCTTCCAGACCTGTGGACAGGCCTCCGCCCCCCACCCGCGTGTGGAACACATAAAAGGTGGTGGGCCCGGCGGACGCGATGATGTCCTTGAAGCTGGAGTTCATCCCCTGCACCATGGCCGCCATCACCAGCACCACCATCACGCCGATCGTCACGCCGAGGATGGTGAGCCCGCTCCGCACCTTGTTGGCGCGCAGGGAATCGAAGGCGACCAGCAGCCCCTCCTTGAGCGTCGCCCAAATGCCCATTCCGCCTCGCACGTGCCTACTCATAGCGCAGCGCCACGATCGGGTCCTGCTTCGCCGCCCGGTACGCGGGGTAGATTCCGGACCCCACGCCGACTACGAGGCCGAGGACGAGAGACACCACGACCGACCACATGGGTACGGAGGCCGGAAGCGGCGTCAGCGCATCCACCGTCTTGCCCATCGCGATACCGAGGCCGATTCCGATCGCGGCGCCGGCCAGAGAAAGGGTGGACGACTCGGCGAGGAACTGGAACAGGATGTCCCGCCGCCGGGCTCCGAGCGCCTTTCGGACACCGATCTCCCGAATTCGGCCGGCCACCGATAACAGCATGATGTTCATGATCACGATGCCGCCGACGACCAGGGAAATGGAGACGAGGCCGGGAAGCGCCGCGAACAGGATCTTGTTGATCGTCTCCCAGGTTCCGAGGAGGTCGCTGGAGGTCTGGAGCCAGAAGGTGTTCTCCTCTCCGGGACGCAGCTTCCGGTCTCGTCGCAAGGCTCCCTCGACTTCCATCATGGCGGCCTGCATTTCCTCGATGGATCGCGACTTGACCTGGATCTCCTCGATACTGTTCCGCCGCCACGCCATCGTCTCCCGGTACGTGGAGATGGGCACGAGCACGGAAGCGTCTCGGATGACTCCCAGCAGGCCGCCCTGTCTCTCCCATACACCGACGATCTCGAGCCGCGTCGAGCCGAGGCGGATCCGCTTCCCGACGGGACTCACGTCGGGGAAGAGCTTCTCCGCGATATCCGCACCGATCACGGCCACCTTGAGGGCCCGACGCTCGTCGAGCGGTGAGAGACTCCGGCCCTCGGCGACGTCCCACCCCTGCATCGCCTCGTAGCCATCCGAACCGCCGATCACCCGTATGTTCTTGCGGCTGCGCTCGTTGTACGTGACTCGGCTGAATCCCCGGTCCACGCTGTACGAGAAGCGCCACGCGTCGGGAACCGCCCGCCGCACGACCTCCACATCGTGCATGGTCAGGTAGGGATTCCGGAGCTGACGGCGACGTCTCTCCTCGCTCTCCGCACCGGTTTGAACCTGACTTCGCCGCACCACGGTGAACGTGTTCACTCCGAAGATCGCACCGGCGAAGTCGTCCTGGACGTACCGGTTCATGCCCTCTACCACCGTGATCACGGCGATGAGGAAGGTGATGCCGATGATCACACCGATCAGCGTGAACACCGATTTCAGCTTGTGCGCCCAGATCTGCTGCAGGGCGATGCGAATGCCTTCGAGGATCCTCACCTGTGTCTCCCGGCTCGCTGCTCTCTCACACGCTCTGAGCGGCAGCCGTTCGCGGTGCGTCGTGTGACTCGATCATGCCATCGCGCAGCGTGATGACCCGCGCGGCGTGCGCCGTGATATGCGGCTCGTGGGTGACCATGATGATGGTCTGGCCGGCGTCGTGCAGGCCGTCGAACACGGTCATGATCTCTTCGGAGGTCACGGAGTCCAGGTTGCCGGTTGGCTCGTCGGCCAGGATGATCGACGGTCCGTTCACGAGGGCCCGCGCGATCGCCACGCGCTGTCGCTGGCCACCCGACAGCTCGTTCGGCTTGTGGTTCATCCGGTCCGCCAGGTCGACCTGAGCGAGTGCCTCCTTGGCGCGCTCGATCCTGTGCCGGGCCGAGACCCCCGCGTAGATCAGTGGTAGCTCGACGTTGTGCAGGGCCGTCGCCCTCGGAAGGAGGTTGAACGTCTGGAAGACGAAACCGATCTCCCGGTTCCGAATGCGGGCCAGCTCGTCGTCGTCCAGGTCCTGCACAGCCTGACCATTCAGGATGTACTCTCCCGAAGTGGGCGTATCCAGGCATCCGATAAGGTTCATCAAGGTCGACTTTCCCGACCCGGACGGCCCCATGATGGCGATGTACTCGTTGCGGCGGATCTCCACGTCCACGCCCCGCAGGGCCCGCACGAGTTCCGTCCCCATCTCGTAATGCTTCTTGAGGTCGTGCGTCTGGATGACAACGTCGTTCGGCTCGGTCATCTATTCCTCGCTGTCTCCCGTCTCCCGTTCGTCTTCGTCGCTCGAGTCGGCGACACGGACGGTCGCGCCGTCCTCCAGCTCCCGGATGGCCTGGTATGTACCGGATACCACGGTCTCGCCCTCATCGAGGCCGTCCAGCACCTCGAAGAAGTTGTCGCCCGCGATTCCGACCTCCACCGGCCGGAATCGGACCCGGTCGCCGTCCACGACGTACACGCCCTCGATCGGCTCGGAATTAGTCTCGTCGCCGGCCTCGCTCTCCGGATCGACCGTCTCCGAGCCATCCTCGTCTTCCGTTTGGACTTCCTCGCCCTCGACGGGAATCCGCTCGAACTGGGAGGGGTCCATCAGGGTCAGGGAGATGATCGGAATCGCGAGCACTTCGGGGCGCACCGCGGTGATCACGTCCGCCGTGGCCGACAGGTCGGTGCGAAGGTCGGTGCCGGGATCGTCCAGCGTGATCCGCACCTCGAAGTCGATGGCCTGCTCCGAGCTGCTCTGCAGCTGGTTGCGCGGCCGGATCGAACTGTTGCCGATCTTGGTTACGCGTCCGTGGAACTCACGACCCCTGAACGCATCGATCGTCACCACGGTGGAGTCGCCGATCGAGATCTCCGGCACGTCGGTTTCGTCGACTTCGATCACGGCCTCCATCACCGACAGGTCGGCGATCGTCAGGAGCAGACTGCCAGGATTGTTCATCGTGCCCACGACGGCTGTCTCACCGCGCTCGACGTTCAGCCGGGTTACCCTGCCGCTCATCGGGGCCTCGATGACGGTCTTGGCCAGGTTGTCCCTGGATTCGCGAAGCATTGCGCGAGCCACATTCACGGCGTGCCGTGCGGACTCGGACACAGCCGCCTGGACCTCGGCCTGGGTTCTCGCCTGTTCGTACTCCGTCTCCGTGATCATGCCCTCCGCCGCTTCCTTGAGCTGCCGGATTCGGTCCCAATCGCGTTCCGCCTGTTCGTAATTGCCCCGCGCCTGTGCTTCCCGAGCCTGGGCATCCGAAAGGGCTGCCTCGGCTCGATCCACGGCGGCCTCGAACCTGGCCGGATCAATGACGAGCAGCAGCTCGCCCTCGGTCGCGTCGTCGCCTTCCTCTACCGTGAGCTGGACGATGCGTCCGGACACGTCCGCGCTGATGTCGATAGAGGTCTTGGGCTCGACGTGCCCCGTGGCGGTGACGCGGGCCACGAGATCCTGCCGCCCCACTTCTTCGACCCGCACCTCGATGGCCGAGTCCTTGTCGCCGCCCAAAACGGCAGCCAGGATGAGGATCACGGCCAGAGCTCCGACCCCGATCGCGATCTTGCGCTTGCGAGACATATCTCTATCCTTGACAGCTGATTAGCGGGATCCGCCCGGGTCCGCTGAACATACGTTCGAAACGGGCCGGCGGTTTCACCCTCCGGCCCGCCCTTGGAACACGCGAAACAACCGAATTGTTGCTACGGCTGAGCGACCCGACTTGCCTCCCACCTGCGCTCCGGGATGGCCACCCGCATGATCCGGCCGTCCGCGGATGCGATCCACAGCAGGGTCTCGTCGCCCCCGACGCTCAGCTCGTATCGGGTAGCGGACACGCTGGCGTCCTGGAGCGCCAGGGTATCGCGCGAAAGCCCGCGTACGCGCAGCGGGACCGTGCGGCCTTCCGACGGAATGAGCACTTCCAGGTCCAAGGATCGCGGATCTGGAGCCGCTCGGAGCAAACGGGCCAGACTGTAGTAGTCATGCGCGATTTCTTGCTCGAGGATCAGAAGACGCTCGGTGGCCAGGAACTCGGTGAATCGCTCCCCATCCTCGGCCGTGGTCGTGACCCGCAGCCGGCTTCCGGTCCGATTCACCACGACGTGAAGGGCAGGGCCTTCCCGCGTGTGCAGTTCGTACCTCACCGGCCTCCCGGACCGATCGAGCCTCACGCCCACCTCTAGGGCCCTCAATGCCTCCGGACCGCCCTCTCGCGTCACGCGGCCCACGGCGACCATGTCATTGCCTCGCCGACGGACCGCGAAGGTCTCGGTCCCGGCAAACCCGCCGTTCACGGAATGCTCGAACGTGCCTCCGCCGAGCTGCCCATCATCACGGTCCTGTTGAGCGGCGACGGATTCTGGCGTGCCGAGCCCGCACACGGCCCACAGGACCACGCCAGCCATTCGCACGCCGCACATCCTACGCATCCAATCGCCTCGATATGTAGTCAACGAGATACTCGCAAATGCGCCTGCCGTTCTCACGGGTCGCGAGGCTGGGGCGACCCACCACGCCGGGTGACCCGGGCTGCGGGACCGGCTCGTCCTTGACTGCCGAGCGCACACTCCCCTCGCGCGGCTCACCGTCCGCCACTCGGTCCGTCCGGACCAGTTCCGGGGCCAGGTGGAGCACGATCGCCGTATCCATCTCGCCCGCGTGTTCCGCAACGCAGCCCCCCTGAAGAAAGGCGGCAAGGTCGATCGCGTGGATGTCCACGGCTCGCACGCGCACGAAGTCCGCCACCACCGCTGCCATGGCCTGGATGTGAGGGCCATATCCGTGGGCCGTCATGAGGATGATTTCCTCCAGGCCCTGCCGCTCCCACGAGTCCACGAGTTCGTTCAATACCCGGTGGAGCGTCTTTCGCTCCAGGGCCGCCGTGCCGGCATAGGCCTGCTCGAGGTCCGAACTCACCCCGTACGCGAGCGTCGGGGCCACCAGGATACCGGTTCGCTCGGATACGGCCTCCGCGAGTCGCTCGACTACGATCGTGTCGGAACCCAGAGGAAGATGGGGGCCGTGCTGCAGGCACGTCCCAACCGGCAGGAGGAGCCGGGGATCCCGACGGAACCAGGCGGCCGCTTCAGGCCAGGTGAGGCGATCCAGGCGTGCGGCGAACGGAGCGTCAGTGCTCGTTGGCATACAGACCAATCTAAGCGCTGCCGTCGGCGGGGAAACGGTGCGGATGGGTTCGGGCGAGGATCACATGGGCTGCCACAGCTATCCGGAGCTCTGTATCTCGGACTGACGGGCCTCGATCAGGTAGCCCGCCGCGACTCCGCCGACGACCAGCGCCAGCCCACCCCAACCGCTGGCGCTGAGTGACTGGCCGAACAGCGCCAGGGCGAGGATCGTGGCGATCACGGGCTCGATGGTGGCCGCGACCGCCGCCGGGGCCGCCTCGATGCGCTTGAGGGCTCCGAAGAACAGAAAATTGGCTCCCACCACAGCACCCAGCGACAGCAGTCCCACGTAGATCCAGGCGCTCACGGTATCGGGGGGCCCCGGGGGTCGGCCGATCGCGGGGAGAAACAAAGCCAGGATCGACGTGCCGCCGGCGAGCTCGAGAAAGAGCACTCGTGACGAGCCGTACCGGGGGACGGCCCACCGGGCGAGCAGGGTAGTTCCGGCGTAGGCGAGCGCCGCCAGCAGGCCACCTGTCACGCCTGCGGCCAACCCGGCCTCGCGCGACTCGAAGAGCGCTTCCATCCTCTCTCCACCCCGAACCGTGAAATACACCCCGATGAGTACTATCAGGGCAAGTACGATCCGAGCCGCGGTTAGTCGCTCGCGGAGAAGCGCCCGTCCGAGGAGAGCGACGATGAGGGGAGTCGTGTACAGGAGTGTCGCCGCGCCGGCCACGCCGACACCGGCGATGGCGTACTGGTACGCGACCTCGAACAGTGCCACCATGGCTCCTCCGCCCAGCCCGATCGCCAGCAGGCCGGCGCGGTCCACGCGCAGAAGATCGCGGTGCAGGAGGCCGGCTGCGAGGAGGCCCGCCGTGGCGACCGCGATACGCCAGAAGCCGACCCCGGTCAGGGCAGCGCCCTCCGCGTACAGGGCCGTACTTAGCGGACCCGTGGTTCCCCACAGGGTGCCGGCGCCTACGGCAGCGGCGTAGCCTATCAGCCGTGCGGGGCGGCCGGGCGAGTCCGGGAGTCCGTTCGGCACCGGTTCCATGTCACGTCCTCTCCCGTGGTGTCATCGTTCCGGCCGAGTATAGGCCCGCGATTCCTGCCGACAAAGCCGATTGCCGGATCGGGATCCAGATGAGACCTTGAGCCGCTGTGCCGCGTGGCGAAGGGTCGCCGGTCGGATCCATGGAGGACGACATGAACGAAGCCCGGTTCGAACCTCTGGCATGGGAGCCGATCAGCGATGCTGAGATGGCCAACCGAGCCCGCGCCTTCCTGGGGGAGGCATCCCGCAGGCGTACGGTTCGTCATTTCTCGGACCAGGCCGTCCCCAGGTCGATCATCGAAGATTGTATCCGCGCGGCGGGGACGGCCCCGAGCGGTGCGCACAGGCAGCCGTGGCGCTTCGTCGCCGTGTCCGATCCGGAGACGAAGCGACGAATCAGGGAAGCGGCGGAGAACGAGGAGCGAGAGTTCTACGAACAGCGAGCCCCTGCCGATTGGCTCGAGGCGCTGGCTCCGCTGGGGACCGATGCGAACAAGCCCTTCCTCGAAGTCGCGCCCTGGCTGATCGTGGTGTTCGGCGAGAGCTACGGTGAGGACGACTCGGGCCAGCGCGTGAAGAACTACTACGTGCAGGAGTCCGTCGGGATCGCCACCGGACTGCTGATCTCGGCCGCTCACGCCACCGGGCTGGCAACCCTCACGCACACTCCGAGCCCGATGCGATTCCTTGGCGCCCTCCTGGGCCGCCCGGATCGTGAGCGTCCGTTCCTCATCCTCGTCGTCGGACACCCGGCGGAGGGGGCCCTGGTTCCGTCCCTCGTTCGAAAGCCGCTGGAGGAGATCGCGACGTTCGTCTGACCCTCCGGCCGGGACCGTCGCGCGGCGACGGTGAGGAACCGTTGAAGCCGTCCGGCATTCTCGCGAGCATGGTCCAGGGCACGGTTCAGACGGCATTCAGCGCGGCGTTACTTGGCCTGGAGGCGATTCCGGTTCGGGTCGAAGTGGCCATACGGCGAGGCACCCCGATGATCGGAATCGTCGGCCTCACGCCCCGCGCCGCGCGGGAGTGCCGGGAGAGGTTTCGCTCGGCAGCATCCCAGCTCGGTCTGCGCGTCCCGGGCCTCCGGATCACCGTCAATCTGGCTCCAGCGGATCTGCGAAAGGATGGTGCGGCGTTCGACCTGCCGGTCGCCGTAGCCGTGCTCGCGGGTGCCGGCCACGTTTCTGGAGATCGAGTGAGCCGGTGGGGCTTCGTGGGAGAGCTCGGGCTCGACGGGACCATCCGTCCGGTTCGCGGCGCTCTGCCGATCGCTCTGCGGTTCGGGAGAATGAAAGATCTCGATGGGCTGATCGTGCCGGTGGCCAACCTGGGAGAGACGAGGGCGGCGCACGACCTGCAGGTTCTGGGAGCCGGCAGCCTGAGACAGGTCCTGGAGTTCCTGCGCGGCGAAGCGAGCCTCGTTCCGGTGGGTGCCGCGCCAGGTCCGCCCGCGTCCCCGGACTCCAACCCGTGCGATTTCGCGGAGGTCGCCGGTCAGCGAGCGGCCAAGCGCGCTCTCGAGATCGCCGCGGCGGGTGGACACAACGTCCTGCTCCGGGGTGCGCCCGGGGTCGGCAAGACAATGCTGGCGCGGGCCTTTCCGACCATCTTGCCTCCACTGACTCGGCAGGAGGCGCTCGAGGCCACGGCGGTGCACAGCGTGGCGGGCCGGCTGCCTGCCGGGGCCGGATTGCTGGAGAGCCGACCGTTTCGCTCGCCGCACCACTCGATTACCCGTGTCGGTTTGGTCGGAGGGGGAGCTCCGATCCGGCCCGGTGAGATCTCGCTCGCGCACCACGGGGTCCTGTTCCTCGACGAGCTCACGGAGTTCCCCGCCTCCGCGCTGGAGGCGCTGCGACAGCCGCTGGAGGAAGGGACCGTGTACATCACCCGGGCCGGAGCCCAGGTCCGCTACCCGGCTCGCTTCCTGCTGGTGGCCGCCATGAACCCCTGCCGCTGCGGCCGGCTGACCGAAGTCGCTCGATCCTGCGACTGCGATCCCGCCGTCGTGCGGCGTCATGCCGCTCGACTCAGTGCTCCGCTCCTGGACCGAATCGACATGTTCGTGGACGTTCCGACCCTCGAGTGGAGCGCACTCCGGGCGGGTCCGGGCGCCTCCGAGAGTCCGGCGATGCAGCAGCGCGTGCGCGGAGCCCGCCGAAGAGCGACCCGACGATCCGGCAGTCCGGCGCTTCTGAACGCCAGACTTCCGCCCCGGGCGATCCGGGACCACTGTCAGCTGGGTCCCGAAGCGGACGCCATTCTGCAACGGGGATCGTCCGCGTTCGGGCTCAGCGCACGGGCGTGTCACCGGGTCCTGAGAGTCTCGCGCACGATCGCCGACCTGGAGGGATCGGAGCCCATTCGGTGTGAGCACGTCGCCGAAGCCCTGCAGTTCCGTGTGCGAGACCGCACATCCTGATCGCCACCGGCCGGGACCCGCGGACGGCTCCCCCACTTCGCGCGGTCAGGTCTCCGGTGGACCGCTCGAAGGCATGGTCGGCGACTCGGGTGCGGGAAGCCCGGGTGCCAGCCCCGGAGGCGACGCGTTCCTGCCCAGAGCCAGGAAGTTGCGGAGCAGGGCATGCCCGTGTGCCGTGAGGACGGCCTCCGGGTGAAACTGGACGCCCCACAAGGGCAACGTCCGGTGCCGGAGGGCCATCAGCACGCCGCCGGTGGTCCAGGCCACGGGAGTCAGGTGCGGCGAGAGAGTCTCCGGATCGATCACCAGCGAGTGGTAACGGGTGACGGCGAGCGGCGAGGGAAGCCCCGTGAACAGGTCCTCCCCGTCGTGCCGGATGCGTGAGACCTTTCCATGGACCGGCTCGCCACGGACGATATGGGCGCCGAAGGCAGCCCCGATGCATTGATGCCCGAGACACACGCCGAGCACCGGAATCCTGGAAGAACATGCGCGAACAAGGTCTACGGCGATCCCCGCTTCCGCAGGACTACACGGGCCGGGCGAGATCACGACGTGCGTCGGGGCCACAGAGATGACGCCCTCCACATCGGTAGCGTCGTTGCGCACTACCTCCACGCGTTCGCCCAGCTGCTCCAGGTAGCGGGCCAGGTTGTGCCCGAACGAGTCATAGTTGTCGAGCAGGACGATCATGCGCGGATCCCGGTGACAGCGGAAACGATGGCCCGCGCCTTGTCCAGGGTCTCAAGGTACTCCGCGTCCGGGTCCGAATCCGCCACTACGGCGCCGCCGGCGTGGAACACGATCCGACCTTCGGTGGCGACGGCGATTCGAATCGAGACGCTCGTGTCCATGTCAGCGCCGAATCCCATGTATCCCAGCGCTCCGCAGTAGGGACCGCGGGCCACGGGCTCGAGTTCCGAGATGATCTCCATGGCCCGGATCTTAGGCGCGCCGGTCACCGAGCCGCACGGAAACGCGGCTGTGAACAGGTCTTCTGCCAGGCGTCCCTCATCCAGCCGACCTTCTACGGTGGACACGAGATGATGCACCGTCCGGTAGGACTCGACCCTGAAGAGATCGACGGCGCGCACGGAGTCCGGCTGGCACACTCGAGACAGGTCGTTACGGAGGAGGTCCACGATCATCAGGTTCTCTGCGCGGTCCTTGACGCTGGCCTCCAGCTCGACGGCCAGCCGCCGGTCCTCCAGCGGATCCTCACTGCGGGCCCGGGTTCCCTTGATCGGCCTCGTCTGCGCCCGCCCCGAGGCCGTCACTTGTAGAAAGCGCTCGGGCGACGTGCTGAGGATGGAAAAGCCGTCTCCCGCGAAGAAGGCACCGAATGGGGCGGGGCTGGCCTCGCGAAGCCTCCGGTAGAGCCGGGTCGGACACTCCTCGGACCGGGTCTCGAAGCGCTGTGACAGATTGACCTGATAGATGTCGCCCGCCCGGATCCACTCGATCGCCCGTTGCACGGCGCCGCGATATCCGGCCGGTGAGAAGGTGGAGCGGAACCCGGGCGAACCGGGTACAGGGTGCGTCGCGGGAGGCGGTGTGATCTCGAATATGAGTCCCGAACCGCCGGGCACGCGGTTGGCGGCCGGCGGCGGACCTCCCTCCAACCAGTCCTCGGCCTGCCTCAAGCGTCTGGCGGCGCGATCCTTCGCCACCGCGCTCCGATCGGGCGCACCGGTCGAGGCGATCCAGCACCGGCCTTCGGTCCGATCCCACCCTACCACGAGGTCGTACAAACCGATCTCGACGTCCGGAATGCGGAGGTCCCGGCAGGCGGCCGCCGGGATCGCCTCGAGATCTGCGGCGAGCTCGTAACCGAACATTCCCCCGGCTCCGCCACAGAACGGCGGCAGGCCCTCCCGCGGTGGAAGACGATGGCGGGCCAGCGCGCCTTGCAGCTCGGTGAGGGGATCGCCAGACGCCGACCGAACCCCGCGAGGCCCGATCCACTCCGAGCGCCCGGCGCGCCCGCGCAACACCCGGAACGGGTCCACGGCGAGAAACGAGAACCGACCCCACTCCTGTCCCGGGAGAGAGGTGTCGAGCCACAGGACCCACGGCTCAGCCTCGAGGCAGGTGAACAGGTCCTCCGGTTCGGGCGCCCCGCTCACTTCCTTCACGAGCGGTAGTTTCATTCCTCCCTCCACCGGGATTCCGGGGTGTCCTCAGGAGCCGAAACGCCCGCTCCAGAAGGCGGATTGGCCAGGCGTTTCCTCTACCTCTACCTCGAGGTGCCGGAACTCTCCGGCCCTGGTTTGTGGGAGCTGACCCTCCAGCCGAGTGCCCAGGTACTCGGCCAGCATTTCGGCCGTCGTGTTGGGGACGGGGAGGAAGATTACATCTGACCGGGGAAACACGTAACGCCGGGAGGGGTGCCGCACCTCGACCTCTTCCTTGGAGGATTCCACCTGCAGGTCCGGGTTGGACTCCGGCAGGAGAACCCGGTGGTCGAGATCCGCGAGAATCGCCTGCATGTCGCTCCTGAGCGCCACGAAATCGTACACCATGGAGTGCCGGTCCAGGTTTCCCGCCAGAGTAACTCCGACGCGGTAGTTGTGTCCGTGCAGCGGCTCACAACCCCCGTGGCCGAACGTGATGAAATGAGCCGCCGCGAACACGAGCGCCTCCTTGCCCACCGCGACGCTGTAACCGCTCATCGGTACCTGCGCTTCTCGGGGTCTGACACTCCGGGATCCCCCCCATCGTACAAGCCCTCGGACGCGGGCGCATCCCACGACGTTCGCGTGGCGGCCTTGCCGGCCCCGCGCGCCGCGGGCCAGCTTGTCAGGGGAGCGAATGCCACTGCAGGCAGGAACGACCGGAGCTAATGGAAGCGAGGTTGCATGCGCCTCTTCGTGGCCGTGAATTTTCCGGCTCGATTGCGGCAGAAGATCGCCAGACTGTGTCGCCCACTTCATGAAGCGGGCGTGCCGGGACGATGGACCGAGCCGGATCAGGTGCACCTCACGTTCAAGTTCATCGGCGAGGTTTCGGCGGTGGAGGTCACGCCAATCTCGGAGGCGCTGGAGGAGGTAGCCGGCAGATTCCGTCCGTTCGAACTGAGGTTCGGACCGATCGGGGCATTCCCGTCTCCGCGCCGCCCACACGTCGTGTGGCTCGGGGTCGAGCTGACTCCGGAGCTTCGATTCATCAAGGACGACCTGGAGCGGCGCCTGGCTGAGCTCGGCATCGCGCGTGAGGAGCGTCCGTATCAACCGCACATAACACTGGGCCGAGCGCCTCGCGAGGCCGAAGCGGGTGAGTTCCGGCGACTGGAGGAAGTGGCCAGATCGCTCAGGGTGACGGACACGTACAGGGTCACGCACATCGATCTTATGAGGAGTCAGCTGGGAGCAACCGGTGCCGAGCACACGAGGCTTGTCGCGGCCCGGCTTGGGTCACGGAAGTGAGCGCTCGGGGCGCTCGTCCGGGGGTGGAGATGATCAAGAACTGTCTTGCGCGGATCGGCTGTCTTACACTGGTCGTGCTCATAATCGGGGGCGGGTGGTGGTTTCGCGAGGATATCGCCGGATGGTGGAGGCGTCTCGAGATCACCGCCTCTTCACAGCCCAGCGAGGACCTCGCCCGGCGGGCCGTCGATAAGCTGGGAGGAATGGCCTCGCCGGACCGCCCGACAGGCCTGAAGCTGAGCCAGGCGGAGATCCAGAGCCTGCTCACGTATCGGGCCGCACCGCGGCTTCCCGAGGGGATCAGCGAGCCGCTCGTAGAGATCCGGGACAGCACCATCCTCCTGTCCGCGCGAGTGGACCCGAGGGGTTTGCAGGGACTGGCCTCGCCGGAGGTGGTGGAAAGACTGCTCTCCGATTCGGCTAGTGTCGTCGTCGAGCTGTGGCCCGGGGTGGTGGCGCCCGGTGTCGCCCGGGTCGAGGTCGTGACGCTGCAGGCGGGATCCATCGTGGTCCCGTCGATGATGATTCCGTGGATCCTGGAAAGCGTCGAGATGCCGGGAGTCGAGACGACGGGCGTTACGGTTCTGCTTCCGATCCCGGGCCGCGTCGAGCGGTTCGACGTCGAGGCCGGGTCGCTCGTTCTCGAGCTGGCCCGACGGAACGGAGAGTAAGCGCTTAGCACGGCGCCCGTTGAGTCGGAGTTGAGTGCGCCGTCCACTTTGCTTACGTATTGTGGTATCCCTGGTTGGCGGGCGGATGCAGGGAACGCGCGATTCGACGAGGGGGTAGGTCTTCACGCGGCGGGACGGTCCGCTTGGGTCCCCCCGGGTAGGACAGCAGACCGCCACGGTACATCGAGAGCGGGCACACTCAGACAGGCGTACGCGAGCATGATCAAGAGCACGAAGAAGGCGAAGCAGAAACAGGATGCAGAGGGCTCGGTCGGTCGCTGGCTGTGGGAATGGACCAAGTCCATCGCGGTCGCCTTCCTGCTGTTCATTATCGTCCGGACCTTCGTCGTCGAGGCGTTTCAGATTCCCACCGGGTCGATGGAACAGACTCTACTGGTCGGTGACTTTCTCCTCGTCAACAAGATGGTGTACGGTGCCGAGCTGCCCGGTACCGGTGTCAGACTCCCCGCATTCGATCCACCCGCCCGAGGAGATATCGTCGTGTTCTCCCCGCCCGCGGCGGCGCGCCAGACGGCAAACACCAACTATGTCAAACGGATCGTCGGTCTTCCGGGGGACACCCTGCTCATGGTCGAGGGCGTGCTGTACCGCAACGGCAGCCAGGTGGCCGAGCCCTACGCCCGCCACACCCGTCCCTACGAGGATCCGCGAAGCTCTCAGTTCGACTGGCAGCGCACGCACCTGGTGGAGAGTGGGCGCCGGCTCAACGAGTATAGGCCCACACGTGACAACTGGGGTCCGATCACGATTCCGTCGGACAGCTTCTTCGTGATGGGAGATAACCGCGATAACTCGGAGGACTCCCGCTACTGGGGGTTCGTGCCGGATGAGTCCATCAAAGGGCGACCGTGGATCATCTATTTCTCGTACGACAGAAACAAGATCGCTCCGTTTCCCTGGCTTACAGAGATCCGCTGGAGCCGACTGTTCGATCCCATTAAGTGATGTTGGCCGGCGGCCTGCCCCGTGCGGCGGGCTCCCTTATTACCCGCGACGCGAAGAGAATGGCGCAAAAGATCGATGGCACGGGAGGCGGCTCTCTGGATCTGTATCTCAGGGAGATCGCCGGTCACCCGATCCTCGAGCGGGAGGAAGAAGTGCGCCTGGCCCAGGCGATCCGCGAGGGTGATGAAGAGGCGCTGAACCGGCTCGTGGCCTCCAACCTTCGATTCGTCGTCACGGTCGCGAAGCGGTATCGCAACCACGGAGTGGCATTCGCCGACCTGGTGAACGAAGGCAATCTCGGACTGATGCGTGCGGCCCGGCGATTCGATGACACGAAGGGCGTCCGCTTCATTTCGTACGCCGTGTGGTGGATCCGTCAGGCCATGATGCAGGCGATCGCCGAGCAGTCGAGGATCGTCCGGGTGCCCGTCGGACGAGTGGACGAGGCCAACAAGGTGGTCCGTACGTCGAGGCGACTGAGCCAACAGCTGGGACGCCGGGCCACTTCGGAAGAGGTGGGCATGGAGCTCGGCCTCTCTCCGGAGGCCGTCCAGCGAGCCCTCGGCATTCAGAGCGGGTATATATCGCTCGACGCGCCGGTCCCGGATACCGAGGACACGTCGATGTTGGAGCTCATCCCGGACCGTGAGGGCGAGGAACCGGATGAGCGGTCTCAAAGGGAGGCGCTTCGGGACGTACTGGAGGCCAGCCTGATGCACCTTCCGGATCGCGAGGCTCGCATCCTCAAGATGTACTTCGGCTTGGATGGACATGAGGCGCACACGCTCGAGCAGATCGGAAGAGAGTTCTCCGTTAGCCGAGAGAGAATCAGACAGATCAAGGACCGCGCTCTGGTCCGTCTAAGGCTGGGAGCCACCGGCAGGGTTCTGGAGTCTTTCCGGGACCGCTGAATCCAGGGCGTCCGGCGTCTTGACACCTGCATACGCCCCCTTTAGCTTTCGGGGCTGTTAGCGGGATGATATCGGCCGCTGCCGCCATGTGCGGGGCGGCCCGCTTTTTCTCCCATATTTCTGTGTGAGCGAGTGAGGGCGCCTCCTGCGAGTGGGGCGATTCGGGGATGAAGACGTATTCGGTCAAGGCAGGTGAGATCCAGCGCGATTGGTTCGTGGTCGATGCTCGGGACCAGGTCCTGGGGCGTCTGGCCACGCGCGTGGCTACCGTGTTGAGGGGCAAGCACAAGCCGACGTTCAGTCCGCACCTCGACGTCGGCGACTTCGTCGTGGTGGTGAACGCCAGGGACGTGCGCCTGACAGGTCGGAAGGCGCAGCAGAAGGAGTACTTCCGCCACAGCGGGTACATGGGTGGCGAGCGCATGATCCCGTTCGAGACGATGATCAAGAGACAACCGGAGCGGGTGATCGAGCGGGCGGTGAAGGGAATGCTCCCCAAGAACAGTCTCGGGCGCCAGATGGCGCAGAAGCTGAAGGTGTACGCGGGTGCTGAGCACCCGCACGCCGCGCAGCGACCGAAGCCCCTGGACGTCTGACTGACAGGGCGACACACGACACGGAGGAAGCTTGGCGGACAGTACGACATACCAGGCGGTGGGCCGGCGCAAGTCGGCGGTCGCGCGCGTTTGGCTCCGGCCCGGAGAGAGCTCGTGGAGCATCAACGGCCGAGGCATCGAGGACTATTTCCCCCTCGCGCGGCACCGCACGACGGCGGGCAAGCCATTCGAGGTGACGGGTACGGAAGGTCAGTTTGCCGTGCACGCCCGGGTGGCTGGCGGAGGGCCGTCCGGCCAGGCCGAGGCGATCCAGCTGGCTGTGGCGCGCGCCATTCTGGTGGCGGATGAGGACATGCGCGTCACGCTGCGTTCGCACGAGCTGCTGACGCGCGATCCGAGAGTCGTCGAGCGCAAGAAGCCCGGCCAACCGAAGGCCCGCAAGCGCTTCCAGTTCTCCAAGCGGTAGAACAGGCCGCGGCGAAGCCGAACCCGAGCAGTGAGTTATCAATAGCATGTCAGAAGTCGGTCTGAAGGAACTGCTACAGGCAGGCGTCCACTTCGGCCAGCGGGATTTACCTGATCGACCTGAAGAAGACTCTACGGGACTTGAATCGGGCGCGCGATCTGGTGAATGGTGTGGTGCGCGGTGGTGGCAATGTTCTGTTCGTGTGCACGAAGCCGCAGCTCAAGGGTCTGGTGAGGGCCGAAGCAGAGCGGGCGGGGGCGTTTTATGTTACCGAGCGCTGGCTGGGAGGGCTGCTCACGAACTTCCAGACGATCAAGAAGAACATCCGGCGGCTGAAGGACCTCGAGCGCGGTGTCGAGGAAGGCGCCTTCGAGTTCTATACGAAGAAGGAGCGTCTGCTCCTCGACCGGGAGCGTGAGAAGCTGGAGCGCTATCTTTCGGGGATCAAGGACATGACCCGGTTGCCGGGACTGGTCTTCGTGGTGGACGCGAATAAGGAAGAGATAGCGGTTCGTGAGGCGAATCGGCTGGGTATCCCGGTCGTGGCCATTGCGGACACGAACGCCGATCCCGACATGCTGACGATCGCGATCGCTGGAAATGACGATGCGATCCGGTCGGTCTCCCTGATCAGCGGCGTCATTGCCGATGAGATCCTGATGGCCCGACGGGAAGCCCCGGAGGGCGCGGAAGGCCGGGACGAAGCCGCGGCCCTGACGTACTCGTCGGATGTCGGGGGTACGGAAGCGGCGGACGGAAAGCGGAAGAAGAGGCCGAAGCGCAGACCGCGGCCTGAGCTCATCAAGCGCCGCCGCCACGCCTCCGATCCGGAAGCTGGCGTGCCTGACGGCGAAGAAATTGGCGAGGAGTCTGAGAACGCCGGTGATGAGATCGCGGAGGTCGAGTTGTCCATGGAGGACATTGGGGCACCGGCTGATGAGGTCGCCGAGATCGAGGGGGTGGCGGTCACCGCGGAGGCGGTTCCGGGCGAAGACGGGGACGGCAAAGACCCCGGCTCACCCTGAGCGACGCGAAACGGTGGGCCACTTCGGTGGCCCATTTTTTTTGGCGGGAACGACATTGTGGAAAACGCCGGACGTGCACCCGTAAGATTCGAAACGGAACGGAGATAGAGAAGGGAATAGAGAAATGTCAGCGATCACGGCGAGTGCGGTCAAGTCCTTGCGTGACCGGACCGGTGCCGGAATGATGGACTGCAAGAAAGCTCTGCTGGAGACCGGGGGCGATGAGGAGCAGGCGATCGACCTTCTCCGGCAGTGGGGAGCCGCGAAGGCCGCGAAGCGGGCGGAGCGCGAGATGGCCGAGGGTGTGGTGGCGATCGCGCCTGGCGAGTCCGGAATCGGCATGGTTGCCGTCTCCAGTGAAACCGACTTCGTGGCTCGCAACCAGGACTTCTTGGATTTCGCATCCCGCCTCGCGGCGAGTGTGGGAGAAGCCGAGTTTCCGGACGGCGAGGTCCTGACGGGGGCGGCTCTTCTTGCGGCGGAGGGTTTCGAGAAACTTGCCGGAGAGCTCGCTGCACTGCGCGCGACCATCGGCGAAAACCTCGAGGTGCAAAAGGCCGTAAGGTTTGTGGCCCCCAAGGGCGGGGAGCTTGGTTCGTATCTCCACTTCGGCGGCCGGATCGGCGTCCTCGTGGAACTTGGCGGTGCGGTGGGCGAAGGGTCTGAGTTGGCCCGGGATCTGGCGATGCACGTGGCGGCGACCAATCCGATGGGGGTCTCTCCGGAGGACATCCCGAGGGAAGACCGCGAGCGCGAGCGCGCCGTCCTGGTGGAGCAGGCGAAGGCCGAGGGCAAGCCCGACCACATCGCCGAGAAGATCGTCGAAGGCCGCATGCGAAAGTACTTCGAAGAGAACACGCTCCTCAAGCAGGGTTTTGTCAAGGATCCTGACACGAGCATCGAGGATCTAGTGGCCAGCCAAGGCTCCGACGTGAGCGTTCGCCGGTTCGTGCGCTTCGCGATCGGAGGTTAGAGAGGTACCATTGCCGGAACTGAAATACCCCCGGGCCCTGGTCAAGATCTCGGGCGAATCGCTCGCGGGTGACCAAGGGTTCGGAATCGAGCCGCAGGTCGTGGACCGTCTCGTCCTGGAGATCGAGAAGGTCTACGAGGCCGGCGTGCGGTTGGGTCTGGTGGTCGGCGGTGGCAACATCGTGCGTGGAGCCGTAGCCAGCCAGCGGGGCATGGACCGCGTATCGGCAGACTACATGGGCATGCTCGCCACGGTGATCAACGCCCTGGCGTTTCAGGACACTCTCGAGCGACATGGAATCGAGTCACGCGTCATGACCGCAATCCGAATGGAGCAGCTGGCCGAGCCGTACATCCGCAGACGAGCACTGCGCCACCTCGAAAAGGGTCGCGTGGTGATCTTCGCAGGCGGCACCGGGAACCCCTACTTTTCGACGGACACGGCGGCTGTTCTTCGGGCGATCGAGGTTGAAGCCGACGTGATCCTGAAGGCCACGAAGGTGGACGGCGTTTTTTCGGCGGATCCCGTCCACGTACCGGACGCCAAGTTCCTCCCCGATCTGACGTACCGGGAAGTCATCAACGGGGAGCTGGCCGTGATGGATTCCGCCGCCGTTTCGCTTTGCCGTGACAACGATCTGCCGGTGATCGTTCTGAACATCAGCAAGCCGGGGGCGATCCTCGCGGCGCTGCGGGGCGAGAGGATCGGTACACTCGTAACGTGAAGGGGGAGATCAGAATGGTCAGCCCGACACTGAAGGAAGCCTCCCAACAGATGGACCGGAACCTGGAGGCCATCTCGCGCGAGTTCACGGGCGTGCGTACCGGTAAGGCGTCGCCGGGTCTGCTGGACACCGTACAGGTGGACGCGTACGGCTCCAAGATGCCTCTCAAGCAGACGGCGACGGTTACCGCGCCCGAGCCTCAGATGCTGGTCGTTCAGCCGTGGGATACCAGTCTGGTCGGCACGGTGGCCAAGGCCATCCAGGCGGCGGACCTCGGCCTCAACCCGTCGGTAGACGGCAACGTGATTCGCGTGAGCATCCCGGCTCTCACGGAGGAGCGGCGACGGGAGATGGTCAAGGTGCTGCACAGGATGACGGAAGAAGGTCGGGTGGCAGTACGCCACGCCCGCCACAAGGCGAAGGCCGAGGTCGAGCGTCAGAAGAAGGAAGGTAGTATCGGGGAGGACGAGATGCGGCGCGAACTCGATAAGCTCCAGGAGCTGACCGACGGCCACATCGCGAAGCTGGACTCCATGCTCGAGCTCAAGGAAAAGGAAGTGATGGAGGTATGACCGAGACGGCTGCCACCCGGAAGGAAACGAAAGCCCGCGCGAACGTCGTGGCACCCGACGTAGGACTCCCGGGTCGACTGGACATGCGGCGCGCCTTCGATATCTACGTGTTCGGGCGCAGCAGAAACCTTGGACCGACGGAGAAGGGTACCGGGGTTGGGGGCACGGCAACGCTGCCATTCGCGGAGCCGGGGGTTCAGGATCCGGCTGCGGCCCCGCCGATTCGTGTGCCGAGTGTTCCCGTTCCCGACGAGCTCCGTTTCGACCGCAATGCTGGCACATGGCGTGATGGACGGGTTTCGTCGAAGGAGGGAGCACCGTCAGCCTGACCGCGCGGCGCGCCGTCGTCCGCCAGGAACTTCCGGGCGTCCTGCGCACGCATCTGTTGGCCGAGCCCGAGCTGATTCCGCAACGGTCAAGCGTCATCGTGGCGCTGTCGGGCGGGCCCGACTCGACCGCGTTGCTTCACCTGCTCTCTGATCTCGCAACCGATCTGAACCTGCGGCTCGAAGCGGCACACTTCGATCATCGTGTCCGCGCCGGTTCGGAGAACGACGCGTCGCGGGCGCTCGACCTGGCGGCCGACGCAGGTGTGCCCTGCCACGTCGGAAGACCTCGAGTTCCCCCGAAGGTGAGCCAGGCCAGCCTGCGCCGGGCCCGCTACCGCTGGCTGGAAGCTGTGGTCCGGAACCGCAGGGCGGACCGTCTGGCAGTGGGGCATCATGCTGACGACCAGGCGGAGACCGTGCTGTTCCGAATGATGCGGGGCACGGACCTCCGGGGGCTCGCAGGTGTCCCGGCCCGGAGAGGGCTGATCGTCCGGCCGCTCCTGCCTTTTCGACGGTCGGAGCTCCGCCGGTACGTGGAAGGCCTCGGGGTGCAGTGGATCGATGACCCCTCCAACAAGGATCGACGCTGGGCGCGAGTTCGTCTCCGGACCGAAGCCATCCCGGCCTTGGAGAGCGTCGCGCCGGAAACGGTGCGCCATCTCGTGGAGCTCGCACGAGCGTCGACCCGAGCGTACGATCTCAGCGAGCGGGCGGCCGCGGCCTTGTTGCTCGAAGCCAAGGTTCCGTCGGTTCGCCCTGGGCGAGTCGAACTGTGCCGGTACCGCATCACGTGCGGCGGGCCCGAGCTGCTGGCTATAGTCCTGCGCACGTTGGCGCGAGCACAGGGAGTCGCGCTCACGTCGGGAGGAACCCGCGCCGGGGTTGAGTTTATCAGCGAAGGCGGCAGCGGCGGCCGCGTGATGATCGGAGGCGGCCTGCAGGTCTCGAGGGAGTTCGACCGCATCGTCATTGCTCGGGAAGCGGCGTGTGTGCCTGCGGACGAGCTGCTCGTGCACGAGCGCGTCGGGGGCGGGAGGATGCGGATCGGGGAGCGGGCGCTGGCAGTCAGGTGGAGGCCCGTATCGGGCGGAGCGCCCCTTCCGGAGCGGATTGCCGTGACCGTGCCGCCAGGTCATTATCCCCTGATGTTTCGGGGTTGGAGAGACGGAGACAGGATTCGACTCGCCGGAGGGACCCGGAAGCTCAAGAAGCTGTTCGGCGATCGACGAATTCCCGTGAGTGAGCGCGCCCGCCTTCCGGTTCTCGCCGACCGGCTGGGCAATATTCTATGGGTCGAGGGACTGGCCACGGCCGAGACCGACCGCGGCGCGGCGGGCCGGTCTTCCCTGTTGGAGTTCGAGCTGCGACATGAGTGACCACGCACGAGCCGGCGCGCCGTACCTGACGGAAGCGGGGCTGCTGGCACGCACGGGCGGCCGGGAATTGAAGCGGGTGGTGTACAGTGCCGAGGCCATCGCCACGCGGGTTCGCGAGATGGGAGCCGAGATCACCGCGCACTACGGTCCCGATGCCGACGTTCTCATTCTCGGTTTGCTGAAGGGCTCGTTCATCTTCTTGAGCGACCTCGTGCGGCACATCGATCGGCCGCTGCACCTGGACTTCATCGTGGCATCGAGTTACGGGGCCGGAACGACCTCCTCCGGAGACGTCAAGCTCCTGTACGACCCGACGGCGCCGATCGAGGGACGTCACATCATTCTGGTGGAGGACATCGTGGATAGCGGCAACACGATCAACAGGCTGGCGCGGGCACTGGAGAGCCGCGCCGCGGCTTCGGTCGAGTTGTGCGCGTTACTTCACAAGCACATCGCGGAAGATCTCGTTCTGGAGCCCCGGTGGGTCGGATTCGATGCCCCCGGGGAGTTCCTGGTCGGCTACGGGCTTGACCACGCCGAAGATTTCCGACATCTCCCGTTCGTGGCCAGTATTTGAGCTGGTGATGGAACAGCAGAGGAAGGGCTGACGTGGCGAAGACGAACCCGGACGACGGAAACAAGGATCAGAAGACGGGGCGCTTTCTGCGCACCGCGTCCTTTTGGGCGCTAGTGATCCTGATTCCGCTAGCGATATTTCAGGTAATGGAGACGAGTCGCCAGCTGGAGCGAGAACTCACATACACCGAGTTCCGTGAGCAGCTGGCGAGCGATAACATCAGGTCGGTCACGTTCTCCGAGGATCGCAAGGTCGAAGGTGAGCTGAGGGCCCCGATGCAGGTCGATGGCCAGCCGATCGACCGGTTCCACACGCTTCTTCCCACCGAGGCGAGCCAGGAGCTCATCGACGGACTCCAGGCGTCAGGGGTCGAGGTCAGGGCGGAGGAGACCGGCGCGAACTGGGTCAACTACCTGATCTCCGTTCTTCCATGGATCCTGATCATCGGCCTCTGGTTCTTCTTCTTCCGGCAGATGCAGGCCGGCGGCTCCAGGGCCTTCAGCTTCGGGAAGTCCAAGGCCAAGCTCCTGACCGGGGATACTCCGCAGGTGACCTTTGCGGACGTTGCCGGTGCCGACGAGGCGAAGGAAGAGCTCGAGGAGATCATCGAATTCCTCAAGGATCCGGCCAAGTTCCGAAGGCTGGGCGGACGGCTCCCCAAGGGAGCTCTGCTCGTCGGCCCTCCAGGAACGGGCAAGACGCTTCTCGCCCGGGCAGTCGCCGGCGAAGCCGACCGCCCGTTCTTCTCGATGAGCGGGTCGGACTTCGTGGAGATGTTCGTCGGTGTAGGAGCGAGCCGCGTCAGGGATCTGTTCGAGCAGGGCAAGTCACACGCTCCGTGCATCATCTTCATCGACGAGATCGACGCGGTGGGGAGGCACAGGGGCGCCGGTCTCGGCGGCGGTCACGATGAGAGAGAGCAGACCCTGAACCAGCTCCTCGTCGAGATGGACGGTTTCGAGTCGAACGAGGGAGTGATCCTCCTGGCGGCCACGAACCGACCCGATGTCCTGGATCCCGCACTTCTCCGTCCGGGCCGATTCGATCGCCAGATCGTGGTCGACCTTCCCGATGTGAACGGACGCGAGGGGATCCTGCGGGTGCACACCAAGGAGATCCCATTGTCCGACGACGTCGTCCTGAAGGTCCTTGCGAAAGGGACCCCGGGCCTCTCCGGGGCGGACCTCGCCAACATCGTCAACGAAGCCGCCCTTCTGGCCGCCCGGTACGACAAGGACCGGGTGTACATGGATGACTTCGATTCCGCCAAGGACAAGGTCATGTTGGGGGCCGAGCGGCGCAGCATGGTCATTTCTGATGAAGAGCGAAAGGTGACAGCATACCACGAAGCCGGACACGCTGTGATCGCTCGGCGGGTGCCCGGGCTGGATCCGCTCCACAAGGTCAGCATCATGCCGCGTGGACGGGCTCTGGGGATTACCGCCTCGCTGCCCGAGGAGGACCGGCACAACTACACCAAGGGATGGCTCGAGGGGCAGCTGGTCATGCTGTTCGGCGGCCGTGTGGCGGAGGAGATGGAATTCGGACCGTCGAAGATCACGACGGGCGCCGGAAACGACATCGAGCGCGCCACGGGGATCGCGCGGCGCATGGTCACACAGTTCGGTATGTCGGATGTGCTCGGTCCGATCGCCGTGGGCGAGCAGGAGCACGAGATTTTCCTCGGTCGGGAGATCAGCCAGCGGCGCGAGGTCTCCGACAAGACCGCCGAGCTGGTGGACGCCGAGATCAAGCGCATGCTGGACGAGGCCTACTCGAGGGCGGAGGCGGTTCTCACCGAGAACCGGGTGTTACTGGGCGCCATCGCCGAAGCGCTTCTTGAGAGAGAGACGCTGGATGCGGATGACGTTCACATCCTCGAGGATGGAGGTGAGCTGCCCCGATTGCAGGACTCGGAGCCCGTACCCGTTCCGGTGCTGCCCGCGGCTCCCGATGTCCGGCGGCCAGACGAGTCTCCGCTCGAGGATGTGGGGGGCGAACCTTCACCGGCCATGGCCTGATCCCGGTGGTGGCGGGCCCGGGCGCGCAGGCGGTCGTGGATCCCGATAGGTGGACGATTCGGGGCCGTGAGATTCGTACGGATCGCCCTATCGTTCTAGGTGTGTTGAACCTCACACCCGACTCCTTCTCGGATGGGGGGAGCTATCCCGATGCAGGCGCGGCGCTCGCCAGGGCGGAGCAGATGATCGACGCCGGAGCCGATCTGATAGACGTTGGAGGCGAGTCCACGCGCCCGGGCGCCGCCTCGGTCGATGCGGCCGAGGAATGGAACCGGATCGGTGCGGTCGTCGAGGGGCTCTCTCTCCGCGGGATCGCGGCGTCGATCGACACGTCGAAGGCCGACGTGGCTGAGCGCGCGGTGGACAGCGGTGCCGTCGTACTGAACGACGTCTCTGGCCTGCGCCACGATCCCTCCCTGGCTGACGTCGCGGCGCGGGCAGGGACCGGTCTGATTCTGATGCACATGCGGGGGACGCCGCTCACGATGCAACAGGATGTGGAATACGGTGACCTGCTAGGTGAGGTGAGCGACGAGCTGGAGCGGTCCATGCGAGTCGCCTGCGACCACGGTTGTGCGCCCGCACAGCTCGTGGTGGATCCCGGCATCGGTTTCGGGAAGTCGACGGAGGGCAATCTCGAGCTGATCGCCGGGATCGGCCGGCTGCTCGCTCTCGGTCGTCCCGTCCTCGTGGGACCGTCGAGGAAGTCCTTCATCGGGAGACTCCTGAGAGTGCCCGCAGGGGAACGGCTCGAGGGCACGATCGCGGCGTGCCTGTCCGCCCTCGAGCGTGGAGCCCGTTTGTTCCGGGTCCACGACGTGCGCCAGGTTCGCCTGGCCCTGGATCTCGCGTGGGCCATACGGACCGCGGGGACTTGAGCGGCCCGAAATGAGCGCGATACTCGGCTACCTGGGATTCCTGCTCGACCAATTCGCCTTTAAGGATCTAGCGGAGATCCTGATCGTTGCGTGGCTGGTGTACCGCATCCTGCTAATGTACACGGGAACGCGGGCATTCCAGGTTCTTCTCGGCTTCGTGTTTCTCGTGTCCGTATACGTTCTGGCCCAGGCGGCCGGCCTGAGGCTGATCCCGTACATTCTCTCCCAGGTGTTCACCTACGGCGCGTTCGCGCTGATAGTGATCTTCCAGCAGGAAATTCGGGCAGCGCTAGCGCGGCTGGGCCGCTCCCGTCTGTTCCAGCTGTTCGCGCGCCGCGAGCAACAGGAGGTCGTGGAGGAAATCGTGCGGGCCTCGGATCGGCTGGCCAAGGCCAAGATCGGCGGAATCATTGCGATCGAGCGCCAGGTGGACCTGGCAAATTACGTCGATCACGGGACCCCGATCAACGCGCAGGTCACGGCTGAGCTCCTCACCACCATCTTCACTCCGTACTCGCCGCTGCACGACGGCGCCGTGATCGTCCGGCGTGACCAGGTCGCGTACGCGGGGTCCGTCATCCTCCGGCTGTCGGAGTCGCCGACCATCGATCGGGCGCTCGGGACCCGACATCGAGCGGCACTCGGCCTGTCCGAGGAGACCGACGCCCTCGTCGTGGTGATCTCCGAGGAAACCGGTCAGATCTCTCTGGCCCACAGGGGGATCCTGCATCGCGGGCTTAGGCCCGACGACCTGGAGGCTCGCCTGGGGGCCGAAGGCGAAGAGGAGGATTCGCTGGTGGAGTCTGGCGCGTTGCCGGCTCTGGACCTGGCGGAGCGGTCCGGTGTAGTCCCGGCAGGAAGCGATGCAGGCGTTTGAATCGCGTTGACGAAGCCTCCGCGCCCGGGTAGACTACGTCCTCTTGAGCGGAATGAGCTGCTTCGTCAACGGATAAACGGAGACGGTCGGGTGCAAGACACCAGCTACGAACTGCTAACGATCTTCCGCGACGGGGGCTTCATGATGATTCCCCTCGTCCTGTGTTCCCTCGTGGCGCTGGGGGTCATCCTCGCCAAGGGGTGGACCCTGCTCGTGGCACACGTGGATTCCCAGAAGCTCCTGAAGCACATCGAGGAGCTGGGCACCACGGGCCGGTTGGACGATGCCATGCAGACGGCTCGCGAAACACGGGGCCCGGTGGCCGCCATTCTCGTGTCGGGCTTGACCCGGGTGAAGGACCAGCAGACGGGCAAGGACATCGAGAAGGCGATCTCCACGACCGGAAACATCGAGCTCGATTTTCTCGAGCGGGGTATGAACATCCTGGCGACCATCGCCAACGTGGCGCCGATGCTGGGATTCCTCGGCACGGTAATCGGAATGATCGCGGCCTTCGCGGCCATCGAGGCTGCGGGTCAGGTGGAGCCGGCCCTGGTGGCTTCCGGCATCAAGGTGGCCCTGATCACGACCGCGTCCGGCCTGGCGATCGCCATTCCGGTGAACATCTTCTACAACTGGTTCGTCAGTCGTATCGACACCCTGATCATGGACATGGAGAAGGGTGCACAGGCGGTCCTGGACCTGATATGGAACGCGGAAGCTCGGGCGCGCGCACAAGCGCCTCGAGCGGAGTAGGCCTGATGGCGATCACGCCGCAAAGCGAGGTGGATGGACAATGCCGATTCTGAATCGCAAGCAGCGGGTGTCGGACGAGATCCCGACGGCCTCGATGGCGGACATCGCTTTCCTGCTCCTCGTGTTCTTTCTGACCACGACGGTGTTCAACGAGGAAAAGGGCCTTCCGATCGTCCTTCCGGAACAGTCCGAGGAGCAGGACGTGTCGGCGAAGAATCTGATCTTCTTCATCGTACGTCCTGACGGCTCGGTCGTTGTGAAGCGCGGCGAGAGTGAGCAGGAGCAAGTCGTGCAGCACCGCCAGGTCGAGATCATCCTCAGGCAGGAACTGGTGCAGAACAGCAACCTGATCGCGGCGGTGAAGACGGATCCGAACGCGGCGTACCGGCACATGGTCAACGTGCTGGACGAGATCAAGAAGGCGGGGGCCGAACGCATCTCGCTACAGATTCTCGAGGAGTAGGGCATGGCCAGCAAGAAGGGCTTCAGCCGCAAGTCGGGCGCGAGCAGCGACATCCCGTCGTCGTCAATGGCCGACATCGCTTTCCTCCTGCTTATCTTTTTCATGGTCTCGACCGTGTTTCGCAAGGAGAAGAAGCGGAACATCGAATGGACGACGGCCGAGGCCACCGAGAAGATCGACGAGAAGCGAAAGAACATCCTCCACATCTGGGTCGAGCCGGATGGGACGGTGTTCATCAACGACCAGATCGTCCCGTACGAGAACATCGGGGATCTGATTCGTCCGATCTACGCCCAGAATCGGGAGCTGGTGGTCGCGATCCGGGGCGACCGGGACGTGCCGTACAACCAGATCAACACGATCACGGAACAGCTCCAGTCGGCGGGCGCCGTTCGGGTGACATTTGCGACGCGGGTAGAGCAGCGGGTCCAGAGAGCCAGGAGGTAGTCTCATGAACCCACACGACGAACAGAAGATCACGGTCCGGGACGAGGCTCGGAAGGCGCGGGTAGCCAGGCGCGCCAGCGCCGCGGCCTTCCTCCCGGCCAATGACCGGTTCAAGCAGAGCTACTCCGGGCTCACCTACCTGTGCGTGATCCTTGCTACCGTTGCCCATTTCGCGGTGTTCGAGTTTTTCCCGCAGCTGCAGGCAGCCGATCTCGGCGTCGTGAGCGATGAGCTCTCGGCGATCGAGTTGCCGCCCGAGGTGAAGATTCCGCCTCCGCCAGAGCAGATCGCGCGCCCGGCCACGCCTCGCGTAGCGGCCGCCGCGGTCAGCGAGGACATCACGATCGCGCCGACCACGTTCGAGGATAACCCGGTCGAGTCGCTCCCACCGCCGCCGGCTGGAGCGGATCCGTCGGCGACTCCGTCGTACATCGCCCGCGACGTCGAGCCCAGGCTCAAGAACGGCAGGGACATCCGGCAGCTTCTGGAGCGCCTGTATCCTCCGATGCTCAAGGAAGCGGGCATCGGTGGACGCGTCCTGCTCTGGGTATTCGTCGACGAGCGTGGCAACGCCGCTCGATCGCAGGTCCACACGTCCAGCGGGTATCCGGCGTTGGACAACGCGGCTGCACAGATCGTGGAGCAAATGGACTTCTCACCGGCCATGAACCGGGACAAGCCTGTCGGTGTGTGGATCGCCCAGCCTATCGACTTCAGCGTCACCAGGTAGGCGCGCGACCAGGCGTTTGCGAAAAGGATGAGCCGCTCGCCTATCGGCGGGCGGCTCGTTTCTTTGTTTAGGGGGTCGCCGGACACATGGCCTGCGGCACGTCCGTTGCCGCTTCCGGTGGCTCGCGGTAGACTCTCGCCGTGAACGAAAAGCGAATCCGGGAGAGAGCCGTCGGGATCCGGGAGGCGATCGAACTTGCGGCCGAACGGTCGGGCCGTTCGGGATCTGACGTGTTCGTGCTTCCGGTCACGAAGGGTCATCCTCCGGGCGTCGTGGCCGCGGTGGCCGACGCAGGATTCGAGGCGATAGGAGAGAACCGGGTCGCCGAGGCCGAGGCCAAGCTGGAGGCCCAAGGGCGCACGGGACTCCGATGGCACATGATCGGGCACCTGCAGCGCAACAAGGCGGGCCGGGCGGTCGGGACGTTCGACGTAATCGAATCCGTCGATTCGGTGCGCCTGGGCGCCCGCCTGCAGCTCGAGGCGGAGAGGACAAACCGCGTCAGCGTGCCGATACTGGTTCAGGTGAACGCCGGCGGGGAAGAGCAGAGGAGCGGCCTGAACCCGGCGGAAGCGGTCGACGCCGTCGGGGCGCTGCTGGACCTGGGCCGTGTCAGGGTCCAAGGGCTGATGACGATGGCGCCGTTCACCTCGGACGAGCGCGTACTGCGACGCACGTTCGCGTTGGCGCAACAATGTCTGGCTCGATGTCGGGCGGAACTGCCCGGCTTCGACGGACGGACGCTTTCGATGGGGATGAGCAACGACTTCGAGATCGCCGTCGAGGAGGGCAGTACAGAAGTCCGCCTCGGGACGGCGCTGCTGGGAGAGAGACCGGAGGGACGATGGATCTGACTCCGCTGGACATCCGGAAGAAGAAGGATGATCTGCGCCGCACGGTGCGCGGTTACGATTTCGCCCAGGTGGACACGTTCCTGGACCTGGTCGCGGACCGTCTCGAGGTGATTGTCCATGAGGAGGTACGACTGAAGGAGCAGGTGACGCTACTTCGTCAGCGCCTCAAGGACTTCGAAGAGCGGGAACAGGCCCTCAACGAGGCGTTGATCGCCGCCCAGGAGCTGCGCGAGGAAGCCCGCCTGCAGTCGGAGAAGCAGGCTGACCTGAGGCTGCAGGAGGCAGGTCAGGAAGCCGAGCGGATCGTGGGTGACGCGAGGCGGGCGGTAGAGGGTTCCGAGCATAAGCTGACCGACCTGCACGCGCGGAGGGCAAGCTTCCTGCGGGGGATGCGGTCGCTTCTCGATCGGTTCCTCGAGGATGTGGCCTACGAGGAGGCACGGCTAGCGGGTTCGCTGGACGATTCGGCCGAGTCTCCGGGTCCTGACGGATCGCACGAATCCAGCGAACCCGGCGTTTCCGGTTCGCAGATCTCGGACGACGAAGGGTAAGACCGGTGATCGGGACCGTGTCGACGGTCGAGAGGATAGGCGAGGCCCTGCGAGCGGTGCGGGCGGCGACTGACCTCGAGCCCGAGGTGGCGATCATTCTGGGGACGGGCCTGAGCGGCCTCGCGGCGCAGGTGCGCGAGCCAATTGTTCTCGGCTATGAGGACATCCCGGGCTTCCCACCGTCTACGGTCGAGACGCATCGAGGCAGGCTCGTGCTGGGCACCCTGGAGGGACGGCGTGTCGCCGTCATGCAGGGCCGCACGCATGCTTACGAGGGATACGATCTGCGCGATGTCACGTTCCCGGTCCGTGTCCTCGGAGCTCTCGGCGCGGACCGGCTGGTCGTGTCAAACGTGAGTGGAGGGATGCATCCGCTCTGGTCTCCCGGCGACCTGGTCTTGATTTCCGATCACATCAATCTCCTGGCTGACAACCCGCTGGTCGGGCCGCCGGAAGAGGAGCTCGGCCCGCGCTTTCCCGACATGTCGGAAGCATATGACCGGGAGCTCTCGGGAATGGCGCGGGACGAGGCGCTCCGGCTGGGCATCCGGCTTCGCGAAGGCGTATACGTGGCCGTGCGGGGGCCGTGCCTGGAGACGGCGGCCGAATATCGGATGCTGCGCGCGCTGGGAGCCGACATCGTGGGCATGTCCACGGTTCCAGAGGTAATCGTGGCCCGCCACTGCGGCATGCGCGTTCTCGGCCTGTCGATCATCACCGATGCCTGCCTGCCGGACTCACTGGACCCCGCGGACATCGAGACGATCGTGCGGGTCGCCTCCGCAGCGGAACCACGACTCGCGAGCCTCGTGCGCGCCGTGGTAGCGCGCGCATGACCGGTGTGACACGGGAGCTCGGCCGCTCATGAGCTATCGCCCGCTTCCCGAGAGCGTCGTCGAGCTGGAAGAACAGGTTCTGGAGGCCTGGGAGGCCGAGGACACCTTCCACCGGAGCCTCGATCTTCGGCGCGACGCCCCCGAGTTCGTATTCTACGAGGGTCCTCCGACGGCCAATGGGAGGCCGGGAGTCCACCACCTGCTCGCTCGGACGATCAAGGACGCCGTGGCCAGATACAGGGCCATGACCGGCTGGCACGTCACACGGATCGCCGGGTGGGACACCCACGGTCTCCCGGTCGAGATCGAAGCCGAGAAGATGCTGGGAATCTCGGGGAAGCCCGAGATCGAACGTCTCGGTATTGCCCGGTTCAATCAGGTGTGCCGGGAGAACCTGTTCACGTACAAGGAAGATTGGGAGCGTCTGTCGCGCCGGATCGGATACTGGCTCGACTACGCGAACGCTTACGTCACGTGCACACCAGAGTACATCGAGTCGGTTTGGTGGGCGCTGGCCGAGATCCACCGGAAAGGGCTCGTCTACAAGGGCTACAAGGTCCTTCCGTACTGCTCCCGATGCGGTACCGGCCTGTCCAGTCACGAGGTCGCGCAGGGGTACCGCGTGGTCTCGGAGCCCTCCGTGTACGTGAAGTTCCGATTGGAGGACGATTCTGGCGGAGCCTCGATCCTGAGCTGGACCACTACTCCGTGGACGCTTCCCGGCAACGTGGCGCTGGCCGTCGGCGAGGAAATCGACTACCTGCGGGTTCGGGTTCGGGAGCCCCGGGACGGCGAAGGTGGTTTTCCGAAAGGCGCGAGCCCGGGCGAGGAGCTGATCGTCGCTTCGGCCCTTGCCCCCGATGTGCTCCGGCATCCATATGATATCGTGGAAGTAGTCCCGGGCGCAGACCTGGTGGGCCGACGTTATCGTCCGCTGTTTCCCGGTGCCGTCGAGGCGGACGGGAACCCCGCGGCGTGGACCGTGCTTCCGGCGGATTTCGTCACCACCGATGAAGGGACGGGAGTCGTTCACACTGCCGTGATGTACGGCGAAGACGACTTCAGGCTGGGAGCCCGGACAGGTCTCCCTATGCAGCACACGGTGGACCCGGACGGCCGATTCGTGGATCGGGTGCCTGGCGGCCTGGCCGGCCGCTTCGTCAAGGATCCTGACACCGATCGGGCGATCATCGACGGGCTCGCCGGGGAGGACCTGCTGTATCGCCGACAGATGTACGAGCACAGCTATCCTCACTGCTGGCGCTGCGACAGCCCGCTGCTCTATATGGCCCGGGACTCCTGGTATATCCGCACAACGGCGGTCCGGGGCCGGCTCCTGGAGAACAACGCCTCGGCAGACTGGCATCCGCCCGAGATGGGGTCCGGCCGGATGGGCGAGTGGCTCTCCGGCAACGTAGACTGGGCCGTGTCGCGCGATCGGTACTGGGGGACCCCTCTCCCCATCTGGGTGTGCGATGCCGAACCGGAGCATGTGCGGGTTGTCGGTTCGCTTTCCGAGCTGGCGAACCTTGCGGGCGGACTTCCCAGCGATTTCGATCCGCACCGTCCGGAGATCGACGCGTTGACCTGGGCGTGCAGCGAGGACGGATGTGATGGGACCGCACACCGGGTCCCGGAGGTGATGGACGCGTGGTTCGACTCCGGCTCGATGCCCTTCGCGCAGTGGCACTACCCATTCGAGAACGATTCGGAGTTCGGGTCACACTTTCCGGCTCACTTCATCGCCGAGGGGGTGGACCAGACGCGCGGCTGGTTCTACTCGCTCCTGGCGATTTCCACGCTCGTATTCGACGCCCCATCCTACCGGAGCGTCGTGGTCAACGACCTGATTCTCGATGAAGACGGTCAGAAGATGTCCAAGTCGAAGGGAAACGTGGTGGACCCGTGGCAGGCGGTGTCGGAGTACGGAGCGGACGCCACCCGATTCTATCTGCTCGCGTCCAGCAACCCGTGGCTGCCCAAGAAGTGGGACGGCGAGGCCTTGCAGGAAACGAACCGCAAGCTGTTCGACACGCTGCGCAGCACGTATCGCTTCTTCGCGATGTACGCGGACCTCGAGGGTTGGAATCACGAGGCTTCCGGGGAATCGCCCGTCGAGGGTCGGGCTCCCATCGACCGGTGGATTCTCAGCCGCCTCGACGACCTCGCGGGCTCGGCAAGAGCCGACTTCGAGGCATACGATCTTACGCGGGCCGCCCGGCGCATAGCGTCGTTCGTGCTCGACGACCTGTCGAACTGGTACGTCCGGCAGACCCGGGACCGCTTCTGGGCCACCGGCGCGCGCGGGCCGGGCGACGGAGCGCAGCAGAGTACGGCCGACGCCTTCTCGACGCTACACCACGCACTGGCCACGACAGCCCTCGTCCTGGCCCCGATCTCGCCGTTTCTGTCCGACTGGCTGCACCGCCAGCTGACGGGTCGATCCGCGCACTTGGCGGAGTATCCCGAGCCGGTAGGCGTCCGTGACGAGGAGCTGGAGCAGCGGATGGACGACGTTCGGCGGCTGTCGACCCTGGGCCGGGCGGTTCGCGAGGAGGCGGGTGTTCGCGTACGGCAGCCTCTCGGCTCCCTGCAGGCCGTGATTCCCGGCGGCCGTCGCCCGGGACCGGAGCTCGAGGCGATCCTGCGGCAGGAACTGAATGTAAAGGAAGTTGTATTTCCGTCGGGAAGTGACGATATTGTGCGGCTGTCTGCCAAGCCGGACTTTGGCCGGCTTGGACCCCG
The DNA here is from genome assembly GCA_039585235.1 of Gemmatimonadota bacterium. Lineage (GTDB taxonomy): Bacteria > Gemmatimonadota > Gemmatimonadetes > Palauibacterales > Palauibacteraceae > Benthicola. The sequence continues at coordinate 101,145 of JBDGWG010000005.1, forward strand.
GTTTGGCCCGAGGACGCCTCGTGTGGCGATGGCTATTGAGGGACTGGAAGCGGAATTGGTCCGTTCCCTGGGGGCTGGCGAGGCTGTGTCGGTGACCGTGGACGGGGATGTCCTCGAGGTGCTGCCCGGGGACGCGCGGGTGCTCGAAGAGGCTTCGGGAGACCTGATGGTGCAGGCCCACGAGGGATACCTGGTCGGCCTGGACACGACGGTCACGCCGGACCTGGAAGCTGAGGGCCTGGCGCGGGAGGTCGTCAACCGTGTGCAACGGCTGCGTCGGGACTCCGGCCTGGATGTGAGCGATCGCATCCGCCTGGGGCTGGCGATAGAGTCGGGTCGTCTGGCGGGCGCCGTGGAAGCGCATCGCGACTATATCGTGGGGGAGACGCTGGCGGTAGCCGTGACCAGGGACGCTGACGAGATCGCGGCGCTGGTACACACGGCGGACGTCGAGATCGAAGGAGAGCGCATCACCCTCGGCCTGAGCCGAACAGACGGATCGGAATCCGAGGGACGAGACTGATTTCAAGAACAATCTGAGGCTAGATCGGGGCAACGGGATGAAGAAGAAGGATCTGAAGCACATCGAAAAGCGACTCCTGCAGCTCAGGGAGCGGGCTTTGAAGGACCTCGGCCACTACGACGAATCCTTCTCGAACAGCATGGAGGCGTCGGACGGAGATCTGTCGGCGTACAGCTTCCATATGGCGGACCAGGGAACCGACGCCATGGAGCGGGAGAAGGCCTTCCTGTTCGCGAGCAAAGAAGGGCGTTACCTGTACCACCTCGACGAGGCTCTACGGCGCCTGTATCGGACACCACGCCAGTTCGGCGTGTGCGAGGACTGCGGCGACGCAATCTCGTTCGAGCGTATGGATGCTCTGCCTCACACGCGCCTGTGCATCCGGTGCAAGGAAAAGGAAGAAACGGGTGTCTCTCGCTGACTCCGGCACCCTGGTGGAACCCAGAGCTCTGGCATCCGGAGTGAACAAGAGGGCGCTTCTGGCCGGTGTCGTGGGGACCGTGGTGATACTGGATTACCTCACGAAAATGTGGGCGATGAACAGCCTGTCATTCGGCTATCCGGTTCCGGTGCTGGGAGATTTCTTTCGGCTGACGTACACGCACAACCCGGGGGCGGCGTTCGGCATCAACATCGGCCCGCAGTCCCGCCTGTTCTTCCTCGTTCTCTCGCTGGTCGCCCTGGTGGTTCTCGGGTTGATCTATCGTTCGACTCCGGCGAGTGACCGGCTGCGCCTTCTCGCAGTGGCCCTGGTGAGCGGAGGAGCGATCGGCAACATCATCGATCGCTTCCGGTTCGAGGCGGGGGTCGTGGACTTTCTCGATGTGGGCATCGGCGCCCATCGCTGGCCGATCTTCAACGTAGCCGATATGGCCGTGAGCATCGGGGCCGTCCTGTTGCTGATCTCATTCTACTTCGAGGAGAAGGACGGTGACGAGCTGGAGCCGGCAGCCGGCTGAGGTTCACCGCTTTCGCGTCGACGGGGAAACGGACGATCGGCTGGATGCGCATCTGGCCGATCGTTTGCGTCTGAGCCGGAGTCGCATCGCGGAACTGGTCACCGACGGTCTCGTACGGGTCAACGGATCTCCTGCCAGGAAGAGCCAGCGCCTTCGTGAGGGAGACGAAGTGGAGGTGACGGTGCCGGCGGCCCCGCCTACGGCTGTCACCCCTGAGGCGCTTCCCCTCGAGATCGTATACGAGGACGATCATCTTGCGGTGGTGAACAAGCGGGCCGGTATGGTCGTGCACCCGGCGGTGGGGCACCGGAACGGAACGCTGGTGAACGCCCTGCTTCACCATCTCGGTTCCCTGTCTTCCCTCGGCGAGCCCGATCGACCAGGTATCGTTCACCGGCTCGACAAGGACACGAGCGGCCTCGTGGTGGTCGCCCGAACGGACGACGCTCACCGACGACTTGCCGGCGCGATCGCACGCCGCGAAGTGCGGCGCGGTTACCTGGCCGCTGCCTGGGGACACGTTCCGGCTGACGAGTTCACCGTGGACCGTCCGATCGCACGCGACCCGAAGCAACGACAGCGAATGGCGGTTGTCGAGACGGGGCGGCCGTCGGTGACTCACTTTCGGCGTCTCGAGAGTTGGCGGGCGGCGGACCTGTTCGCCGTTCGACTGCATACCGGCCGGACGCATCAGATCCGGGTCCATCTCAGGTCCATCGGCCACCCGGTCGTGAGCGACCCTATATACGGGCCCCATTGGGAGAGAGGGCTCGTCGGGGCAGGAGGGAGGTGGGCGGGGGAGCTTGATCGCAGAGCGGGACGTCTGTTCCTGCACGCGGCACGCCTGTCGTTCGTCCACCCCGTCACGCGGACCGAGATGAACTTCACCTCGTCGCTGCCCGAGGACCTGCAGGCCGCCGTCGAGTGGGCACGCACCGCCGGGAGCCCGAGGGACCCCGAATGAAGCGGCTTTCTCCGTTCCTGGTTGTCGGCCTCGCGGCCGTCCTGGCCGCCGCGACCCTGCGCACCTCGGTGGCGCCCCAGATGGCTCCCTCAGCGCCGGCGCACGTCGAAGTGCTGGGCGATCCGGAACTCCGGGACCTCGGCCTGAAGCTGGCCGCTGACCCGGCCGTGTGGAAGCACCTGCCGGGGATCGGGACACTGCCGGAGATCGGAATCGACACCCTCGAAATCTGGCTCACGTCAGACCTCGGTGTCGGGGTGCCGGAGGGACTGCGTCACCCGGAGCCGTGGGTAGCGGGGACCGCCGATCCTGCCCGCGCGCGGGTCGCTCTTCGAACCGGGCCGGGGCTCAGCGGCCCTGGGGGGCTCAGGGCGGTTCTTCGTCACGAGATCGCGCACGTCGCCCTCGGAGCGGCGACCGGCGGACACTATACACGCTGGCTGACCGAGGGGTACGCTCAGTACGCCTCCGGAGAGTGGAGCTGGGAAGACGCGTGGCACCTGCAGTCGGCCTTCCTGCGTCGCGGAGCGACGACACTGGGGGAGATCGACCTGCGGTTCCGTAGGCACTCGACAGAGGCGCGGATGGGATATCTACTGTCCTACACCGCGGTTCACGAGCTCGCCGCCCTCGGCGGTGAAGCGGGTCTGGCAGCCATATTCAGACGATTGCGCGACGGATCTTCCTTCGAGGAGGCGCTACGTCGCACCTACGGGATCACGGACCGGGACTTCGAGGTGCGGTGGAAGAGATCCCTCGTCGACCGGTACGGGTGGCTGTACCTGCTGTCCCGGGCCGGGGTCTTCTGGATCGCGGTATCTGGACTCGTTCTCTTCGTGGCACTTCGCAGGGCGAGAAGCGATCGGACACGGCTTGAAGAATTGCGTGCCGAGGACGTTCGGTTGTCCGAGGTGTCGCAGAGCTCGATCCTGCGCGGGGAAGGAGACGGGCCGGGGCCTGTTTTTAGGAGGCCTGGAGAGGGGCCGACGGGCCCCGATTAGGACCGCGGCGCAGATTGACTTGAAATCGGTTTGGGGGTATCCTTCCGCGATGGATGGGAACCGCGGAGGAGAAGCCGGCGACGGCCCTTATCGTCCACGGCTGTTCGGCCTGCTGGGGAGAAGCAACGCCGCTCTCCTGGCAGTCGGAGCCGTGGTCGTTTTGTTTGGATATGTCCTCCTCGACCGAGGCTCGGTCGTCCTCGCGCCGCTGCTTCTGTTCGCGGGATACGTGGTGCTGATTCCCGCGGGACTGCTGCTCGGATTTCGCGCCGATCGAGGCGACAGGGCTGGCGAGGGCGAATAGCTCAGTTGGTCCAGAGCGCCTGCCTTACAAGCAGGAGGTCGCTGGTTCGAATCCAGCTTCGCCCATGTGTGACGTGCGGTGCGATGAGGAACAATCCGCCGCAATCGAGTGTCGTAACGGGTGCGCGGGGAAAAATGCGCCCCGTGTTCGAAGTGGAACAGGTGAGGACCGGAATATGAAGCGTGCGATTCGTTACTGGAGCGGGCAGACCCTGGCTGTGGCGGCTGCCTCACTCGTGTTTGCGACTGGGACCGCCATGGCACAGGACAACGGCGGCGCGGGCGGTCGAGCCAGAGTGCTCGTGGCTCCCCTGCAAGTCGACGGTGCCGTCAAGAAAGACTTCGGCAAGAAGATCTCCGAAGAGGTTCGGGACGGCCTGGAGGAGATACCGACGCTGCTCTCCATCGACTGGGACGAGGTCAAGGATGAGCTGCGCCGGCTCAAGCTGAAGGAAGAGGATCTCGGCCTCATCCAGTGGAGACAGCTTGCCGGGCGTCTCAACGCGGACGTCGTGATGACCGGTACCGCCGGTTCAGCCTCAGGCGGGAACCAGATCAGCGTCAGCTTCGTCGATTCCAAGAGTGGCGATGAGGTGAACGTGCCGGAATTCACCGTTCCCGGCGATGGCAATGATGAAGTGGAGCAGGCGGCTGGTGTGATCGTGTCCGCCTTCAGCGACCAGGTGGACTACCGGCGCGCCCTTTTGTTCTGCCAGGATTACCTCGCGGCCGAGCAGTATGACGACGCACTTCGCAACTGCGACGAGGCCCTCAGTAGGAATTCTGCAAGCACGACCGGGCATTACCTGCGCGGACGCGTGTACATGGGGCTGGAAAGCTGGGTGGAGGCCCGGGAGGATCTCACGGTCGTGATCGAGAACAACCCGGCCGAGGTGGATGCCCTGAACGCCCTGGCGTATGTCTACGCTCAGATGGGCAACATGGAGCGAGCCGTTGAGCTCTACCGGGAATACCTGAACTTCAATCCCGGCGATGCGAGCGTTCGCATGACGGTCGCCTTCGAGCTCGCCCAAGCGGGCGGAAACGACGAGGCTATCGATCTTCTTCAGGAAGGCATCGCGATCGATTCGACCAATGCCGACCTGTGGGAATTCCTCGGTAACGTGGCGCTGAAGAAGGGTACGACTGCGTCGGAAGACGGGCTCGAAGATTCGGGCGCCATCTCGGACGAGGCGTCCGTGCGACTCGCAGTCGATGCTTACGACCACGTTCTGGAGCTCAAGGGAGAGGACATGAATCCCGAGATTCTCCGCAACGTGATCGCCGCGAACCTCGAGCTCGGTGACTTCGATGCCGCGCTGACGTTCGCGGACCGGGCGCAGACCTTGATGCCGGATGACGCCGGTTTGTGGTCGATTCGTAGTGACATCTACGGACGCATGGAGAGATACGACGACGCGGTCGCGGCTCTCGATCGGGCCCTCCAGCTCGATCCGGCATACCCGAACGCGTATCTCCGGCGAGGCTTTCTGAAGCTGCGCTCGGGCGACTCGAGCGGAGGGACGGCCGACCTCAGGACGGCGCTCGAGCAGGGGGCCGAAGTCGAGGTGGTGGCGGGTCAGCTGCTGGCACGGGGCTACAACGACTTCTTCAAGACCGGACGGTATGACGAGGCGCTCGCTATGTTCGAGGTCGGCACGGGTCTGGCAACCGCAGGCCGGGTGAGGGACCAGTTGTACTTCTTCACGGCCTACGGCTACTACCAGCAGGGAGTGGCGATCGACGGGTCGAACGAGGCGAACGAGGCGTGCCAGCCGGCCCACCGCGCGCTGTCGAAGTTTCAGCAGGTTCTCCCGAACCTCGACCGGGCCGGCGCCGAGCAGCCGCAGAGCCAGGCGCAGATTCGCGAGAGCACGGACGTATACATTTATCGGCAGGAACAGATCATCCGAAAGAACTGCGGAGGCTGATCTTCCGCAGACTGTAGGGATCTGACAGGGGTCTTCGGCCCCTTACGTGAAGTGAAGCCCGGCGGGACACAGCGTTCCGCCGGGCTTCGTGCATCTGGAAGCCGCGGTCGGGGATCGGGGTTGCGCGACGGGAACCGGACGAATAAAATGGGGCCCTATGGGGAAAAGTGGAGAACTGTGGGGATCTCTCCTTCCTACGTGAAAGTGGCGGTGCGAATTGGGCGGCTACCTCGGAAGCTACCTGTATCAGGTAGACGAGAAAGGCAGGGTCACGCTTCCGGCAGCGTTTCGCCGGGACAGCGAGGCCCAGTCGTTCGTCCTGATTCAAGCACAGCCCGATGCTCTCAGCCTCTATCCGGACGACACCTGGGCCGAGGTGCAGGAGCGCCTCCGCTCCCTCGTGCGCAGCGCTCCGCGCTCGCGGCACCGAATGCTCGGCCTGACCGCGAACGCTATCGAGGTCGTACCTGATAAGCAGGGCCGCATACTCATTCCCGACCGACTGCGCGCCGGCGCCGGCATCCGAGATGAGGCGCAGGTGGTAGGAGCCATAGACAAGATCGAGATCTGGGACCCGGAACGGTTCGCCCGGGTCGTGACCGATACGGGAGACGACTTCGGCGATCGACTGGCCGGAATCTTCGCCTGATCGGCAGGTCGGAATGGCTGGTGTGAAGACATGAGCGGGCAGCCATTCTCGCACCAACCGGTTCTGGCGGAGGAGGCGCTGAGGCTGCTCGAACCGGAACGGGGAGGGCAGTTCCTCGACGCCACGGTCGGCGGAGGAGGGCACGCGGAACGGATTCTGGAATCGAGTCCAGCAGTGACACTGCTCGGTGTGGACCAGGATACCGAAGCCGTAGCCGCCGCCAGGAAGCGACTCGCCGTGTTCGGAGATCGGGCGAGAGTGGTAACAGGAAACTTCCGCGATGCTGCGGAACTCCTTGAGGAATATACAGACGTCGGTCTGGACGGAGCCCTGCTGGACCTGGGCGTATCGTCGCACCAGATCGACACGACGGCGCGCGGTTTCTCCTTCCGCCGGGGCACACCGTTAAACATGCGGATGGGCGGGACAACCGGTGGTTGGAGGACCGCGGCCGACTTGCTGAACACGGCGTCTGAAGAAGAGCTGGGGAAGATCTTCCGGGACTACGGGGAGGAGAGGAAGTGGCGGGCGATGTCCCGGGAGATCGCCCGGCGCCGGCGGCAGCGACCGCTGCACAGCGCGGACGATCTTGTGGCGGCCGCCTCGGCGGCGCTCAGGAGGCCCCTGGCTCAGAGGGATAAAGCGCGCCTGTTCCAGGCTGTACGGATCGCTGTGAACGAGGAGCTGGAAGCGTTGCGCGAGGGCTTGGACACCATCTCGCGATTGCTCAGGACGGAGGGGCGGCTGGTCGTCATCTCGTACCACTCACTGGAAGATCGAATCGTGAAAGAGACTTTCCGGGAGTGGAGTCGAGCGTGTGTCTGCCCACCCGAAATGCCCATCTGCACATGCCGCGGACGGGCGCTGGGGCGCCTGCTGACGAAGAAGCCGTTGCGTCCCTCGGAAGAGGAGATCGCGGTGAATCCGCGGGCTCGGAGCGCGAGACTGCGCGGATGGGCCCGGGCATGATGGGCGAGACGCCACGAAAGCCTCGGTCGGCGGGCGGCAGGGGATCCACGAAGCGGGGCAGCCGGTCTCGGGGCAGAGGGCGCCGCCGCCCGAGACCGGGAACCAGGCGACGTCAACTACTCGTGGCAGGCTGCGTGTCGGCGGTGATCGGCTCCCTGGTCGTTTCGGTGGATCGAACTGCCGAGGGGCGAGAACTCGCAGAATCGATCAACGAGTTGCGCAGGGAGCAGGAGGTGCTGCGAATGCGCCAGGCCGAGGAGCTCGTGCGCGTCGATTCGCTTTCGTCGCGAGAGCGAGTCCTGGTAGCAGCGGCCCGATTAGGCCTGCGGCCCGCCGCGGATGACGAAGTCCTCCACCTTCCTGACGTCGGACCGTGAGATGACGCGAGGCGACACGGATGGGAACGAACAAGCGTCGTAAGGTCTCGAAGAAGACGCACGGCCGGCGAACCCAGTTGTTCGCGGCCGTGCTCGCCGTGCTCGCCACGGCGTTCGTCAGCCGTGCCGCTCAGCTCCAGATCGTTCAGGGTGGCCGCTGGCAGGCTCAAGCGTGGACCCAAACGACCGAGACGGTGGAGTTGCCGGCGGCGCGGGGAGCGATCTACGACCGCAACGGCAAGGCGCTCGCTCTGTCTCGACAGGAATACCGCGCGTTCTTCGCTCCCGCACAGTCCACGGACATCCGTCGCGACGCACAGGCGATTACCGCGATACTCGATCTGTCACGCTCCCGGGCCCGCCGACTGGTGAGCCGGTCGACGGGCTGGATCGCGATCGGTCAAGTCGGGATGGGGCAGAGAGAGGCTCTTTCCCGAGCCGTCGGCCCCGGGGTCGAGTTCGAACCGATCCTCACCCGGGTGTATCCCGAGGGCGCGCTGGCCCGCCCGCTTCTGGGCGCGGTGACGACCGAGGGTCACGGCCGATCCGGACTCGAGCTCGTCCTGGACACCCTGCTCAGCGGCACCCCCGGCGAGCTGGTGGGCCGACGCGATGCGCGGGGCGAGCTGTACCCGATTCCCGCGAGTCCACAGATACCCGCCACGCGCGGTCGGGACGTCTATCTCACGATTGACGCGGACCTGCAGGCCATCGCGGAGGCGGCACTGGAGGCGGCACTGGAACAGACGGGGTCGTCCGGCGGGGACGTCCTTATGGCCGATCCGAAGACCGGAGAACTCCTCGCGGTCGCATCCCGCCGCGAGGGCTCCGCCGGAACGGTTCCGGCCTTCACCTCGCCCTATGAGCCGGGTTCCACGGTGAAGCCGTTTCTCCTCGCGACCCTGCTCGGGGAGGACCTCGTCCGCCTCGAGGACCGAGTGTACGCGGAACATGGCGAATACCGAACCCCACACAGGGTGATCACCGACGTGCACCCGCACGACACGATCACCGTCGCCGAGGTGATTCAGTTCTCCAGCAATATCGGTGCGGCGAAGCTCTCGGATCGGCTCCAACCCGGCGTCCAGTATCGCTATCTGCGCGACTTCGGTTTCGGTACGCCGACCGGGATCGAAATCCGTGGTGAATCTCCAGGCCTCCTCCGTCGGCCGGATCGCTGGTCGGCTCTGAGCAAGGCGTCTCTCGCGATCGGCTACGAGATGCTGACGACCTCCCTGCAACTGGTGATGGCCTACGGAGCGCTCGCCAACGGCGGGACGTTGCTGGAGCCTGCCCTCGTGCGTGAAGTCCGATCCCACGACGAGTCTGGCTGGCAGTTCGAGCCGAAACCGATTCGACAGATCATCGACCGCAAAACGGCGCGGCGGGTAACCGGTGTCCTGCAAGCCGCGGTCGGAGACGGCGGAACCGGCGCCGAGGCATCCCTGGCGACCCTGAAGATCGCGGGCAAGACCGGCACGGCCCGCATCGCTTCCGGGGGCGTCTATACCGATCGACGCTACGCCGCTTCATTCGTCGGCTACACTCCCGTTGACGATCCCCGGCTCGTGATCATGGCGAAGCTGGAGGATCCGCAGGGTTCCGTGTACGGCGGTCTCACGGCCGCCCCGGTCATGCGTGCCGTCGTGCAGGCCATCCTAGCGACACGGGGTCACGGTCTGATCGAGACCGGAGCGGGAACTCACAGCAAGGCCCGACTCGACTGGGATACGCGAGAGAACGCCGAGTCGCCCTATCGGCTGGCGGCAATCGATGACGTTTCCGGGACGAGGGAGACAGAGCGGAATCTCAGACTTCCTGACGTGAGCGGACTCGAAACGCGGGTTGCCGTCGCCCGACTTCACGCACTGGGCCTGCGGGTCGAGCTCAGGGGCTCCGGCCGGGTAATCGGGCAGGAGCCGGCAGCAGCAACCCGTGTCGTGCGCGGCGCGACCATTCTCCTGCGTTGACGGGCGCGGGGAAGACCTATGCTCAGCGTCGCCGAGACCACGAGGAGCGGAAACGCTGAAACGAATCCGGGTGTGATACAGACACTAGACCTCGAACGCAGACTGCGGGAGCGCGGGCTGGCCCCCCGGTGGGAGGGAATCCCGCCGCCCGGGTTCACCGGCGTGGTCACGGACTCCCGGGAGGTGCGGCCCGGTGTCCTGTTCTGCGCCCTGCATGGGACCGAGTTCGACGGACACGCGTTCGTCACACGGGCCGCGGCCGCTGGAGCGGTCGCGGCCCTAGTCGATCAGACTCAGCCGGATGCGGATCTGCCTCAACTGGTCGTGGCAGACACGCGCGCCGCCACGGCACACGCGGCTTCCATTCTGCATGGCGATCCGGCCGCCGGGCTCTCGCTCGTAGGGGTCACCGGCACCAACGGAAAGACGACCACAGCCCTCATCACTCGCCACATCCTGGCCGCGCAGGCGCCTTCGGCAGCCCTCGGTACCCTCGGGTGGTTCGATACGACCGGCGAACGGCATCCCGGCCGCCTGACCACACCGGACCCGCTCGATCTCATGGCGACGCTCGGGGAGCTCCGTGACGAGGGGACCCGGTTCGTGACCATGGAAGTCTCGTCCCACGCGCTTGATCAGAGGCGAGTTGCCAGCCTGGAATTCGAGGTGGCTGTGTATACGAACCTTACGCGAGAGCATCTGGACTACCATCCGGATCTCGAAGCGTACCGGGCGACCAAGCTCCGACTCGCCGACCAGGTGCACCCACAGGGCGTGTGTGCCGTGAACGACGATGACGCGGCCTGGTCGGGTGAGTACTTCGCTGGGCGGCGCGTCGTCCGATACGGACTTGGAGTCTCGGCTGAGGTGCGCGCCGCAGCCGTTCGCTATACGGTGACCGGGAGCGACTGGGACCTGGTGACGCCGGAGGGCACGTGGCCCGTCCGGCTGCCCCTGCTGGGCGAGTTCAACGTTCACAACGCGCTGGCCGCAGTTGCCACGGCGCGCGCCCTCGGCATGGAAACGGAGATCGTCGCCGACCGGTTGGCTACGGCGCCCCAGGTACCAGGGCGCATGGAAGTACTATGCAATCGGTCGGCGCTGGTTCTCCGTGACTACATGCACACGCCGGACGCGTACACCAGGGTCCTCGAGACTCTGGCCGGACTGACCGACGGTGGCCTGTACATCGTGTTCGGGTGCGGTGGGGACAGGGATCGGGGAAAGCGCCCCCTGATGGGACAGATCGCCGCTCGCTACGCGGACCTCGCCCTCATCACCACGGACAATCCGAGGTCCGAAGATCCGTCCGACATCTGCGCCGACATCACTCGGGACATGCCCCCCGGCTCCTACCGGGTCGTACTCGACCGGGAACAAGCGATCGACACCGCTCTCCGGGTAGCGGGCGCGGGTGACGTCGTCGTGCTGGCCGGGAAAGGACACGAAACGTATCAGGACATCGCCGGTGAGCGAATCCCGTTCGACGAGGCAGCTATCGTGAGAGCCCGCGCGGCCGGAGACTCGCGGTGATGGCCGCTCGTTTCACGGCGGCGGAAATCAGCCAGGCTCTTCGCCTTCCCGAGGACGGAACGGCCCTTGACTTCTCGTCGGTATCGACCGATACCCGCGATCTGCGGCCTGGCGCCCTGTTCGTGGCCCTCCGGGGAGAGAACTTCGACGGAACCGACTTCGTCGAACAGGCCGAGAAGCTCGGCGCGGCGGGAGCGGTGATCCCCGTGTCATCGGCCGGCCCGGCGCCCGGTTTCCCCGTGTTCTCGGTACCCGATACGACGGCTGCCCTCGGCGACCTCGCTCGCTACTATCGCCGGCGCTGCGGTGCGAGAGTCGTTGGTGTAACAGGGTCCTCGGGGAAGACCACGGTGAAGGAGATGCTGGCCCGGGCCATAGGGTCAGAGAAGCTAGTGCACGCCACCGAAGGCAACCTGAACAATCAGATAGGGCTTCCCCTGTCCATCCTGGCTGCGCAGGAGGACGCGGTCGTGTGGGTGCTCGAGCTGGGCACGAGCGAGCCCGGCGAGATTCGGCGCCTAACGTCGATCGCCGAACCAGATGATGCGGTGATCACGACCGTGGCCGCGGCGCACCTCGAGGGTTTTGGAGACGTGTCGGGCGTATTGGAGGAGAAGCTCGACCTGCTTCGCGGCGCCTCCAGCACCGGCTGCGCCGTAGTTGGAGAGCTTCCCGAGGCACTTCCGGCAAGGGCCAGGGAGGTCCGATCCGATGTGGTCGCGGCGGGTCTCGGACTCGACTGCGAGTTCCGGCCGTCCAAGTGGAACGTCGGTCCGAAGTGGGCCCGCTTCTCGCACGAGGGAACGGAATATTCGGTTCCTGTGGGCGGAGAGCATCACCTCCGGGATGCCCTGATCGCCGCTGCGACCGCGAAGGGGCTCGGCGTGAGTCCGGCGGGGGTCGCCGACGGACTGGCCGGCTACCGGCCGGTCGGCCTCCGGGGGGCGCTGGTCGAAGTCGGGCCGCTCACGATAGTCGCGGACTGCTACAACGCGAACCCCGAGTCTTTTGCGGCCGCGATCCGCTACTGCTCGGAGGCGTTCCCCGGAAGGAGACTCGCCGCCGTGGCGGGGAGCATGCTGGAGCTCGGATCGGCCGAGGCTCCGGCGCACGCCGAGGTGGCGGCCGACCTGCTACGCGCGGGTTTCTCCCTCGTGGTGGCCGTCGGTGCTTTCCAGGCCGCTTTCCGGGCGCTGTCCATTCCCGAGGGTGTGACCGTGCTGTACCCCCCGTCTGTGGAGGTGGTATCCGAAGAGCTGGCGGATCGACTGAACGGTGACGAGGTCCTGCTCGTGAAGGCTTCCCGGCGGATGAAGCTCGAGCGGGTGATCGACACGCTTACGGGAGGAGAGGGCTGATGCTGTACGAGCTCCTGTTCCCGCTCGCCGACCGGCACATCATCTTCAACGTGTTTCAGTACATCTCGTTCCGGGCGGCCGGAGCCATGGTCACCGCCCTGCTCGTGTCTTTCCTCGTCGGCCCCCTGGTGATCCGCCGACTGGAGCGCGGCAGTGTGGGTCAGGTCATCCGCGTCGAGGGACCGAAGTCGCATCGCAAGAAGGCGGGGACGCCGACGATGGGAGGCGTGATCATGCTGATCGCCATCGTCGTATCGACCCTGCTGTGGGCGAAGATCGCCGATACCTACGTCAACATCGCGCTGACAATGACCCTGTTGATGGGCGGGATCGGCTTCTGGGACGACTACCTCAAGGTGGTGCGCCACGAGTCCCGTGGTTTGATAGCGCGTCAGAAGTTCCTCTGGCAGATGGTCGCGGGTCTCGCTCTCGGCGTGCTGCTCCTGTTCGCGCCCCTATCCGGGCACGACGTAACACACCGGCTGGTACCATTCCTCAAGAACGTGCACCTGGCTCTGCTCCCACTCGTGTTCCCGCTGTTCGTAGCCCTGGTCGTGGCGGGAAGCGCCAACGCAGTGAATCTGACGGACGGCCTCGACGGACTGGCGGCCGGGCTGAGTGCCATAGCCGCCCTCGCGTTCGCCGTGTTCGCCTACGTGATGGGTCGGGTCGATACCTCGTTCTATCTGGGCCTGCCCTATTTGCCGGGGGCCGGCGAGCTCACGGTGTTTACGGTGGCGGTGGCCGGATCGGCGATCGGCTTTCTGTGGTTCAACGCACCACCAGCCCTCGTATTCATGGGCGATACCGGGTCGTTGGCGCTGGGTGGAGCGATCGGGACGGTAGCCGTCTTGCTCAAGTCCGAATTGCTGCTCTTCATCGTGGGCGGGATGTTCGTTCTCGAAGTCATGTCGGTGATGCTCCAGACCTCCGTGTTCAAGTTCACGCGGATTCGGACCGGTACGGGTCGACGCGTATTCCGCATGGCGCCGTTGCACCACCACTTCGAGCAGCTCGGATGGCCGGAGACCCGGGTGGTGATCCGGTTCTACATCCTCGCGATCATCTTCGCCCTGACCGGCATCGCGACGATGAAGGTGCGATGAGAGCGACACGCGAGAGGACCCGGTTGCCAGCTTTTCCTGCGGGCTCGGCGGTGGCGGTGCTCGGGCTCGGCGTCTCCGGTGAGGCGGCCGCCCGCCTCGCGGCCGCGAAGGGCGGTCTTGTATACGCCAGCGACGTATCGACGGATCCGGGTCCCACGGCGGCGGCGGCGCGGTTGGCGGCCGATGGCATCGACGCGGAACCGGGGCATCACGACGTGCAGCGGGTGCTGGCTGCAGACCTAGTGATCATGAGTCCCGGGATCGGACCGGCATCCGGCATCCGGCGTCAGATTGACGAAGCCGGCATCCGGACGATCGCGGAGGTCGAGCTGGCGTGGCGCTACCTCGAGAGCCGGGTGATCGCGATCACCGGCACGAACGGCAAGACCACGACGACCGGACTCGTCTCGCACGTTCTCGAGGCCAGCGGATTCAGGGCGAGCGCCGCCGGCAACATCGGGCTCGCGCTATCCGAGATCGCGCTGCAGACCCCGCAGCCGGACTGGGTGGCACTCGAGCTGTCCAGCTTTCAACTGGCGGACCTCGAGACCTTGAGCCCGGACGTCGGAGTTCTGCTCAATCTCTCGCCCGACCATCTGGACCGGTATCAGGACGTGGAGAGCTACTACGCCGACAAACGGCGTCTGTTCGACGCGGCCTCCCCAGAATCACGGTGGGTATTGAACGCCGACGATCCCGCCTGTCTCGAGCTCGCGACCGGCGTCGAAGGCGAGCGCTACTTCTTCTCGATGCGCGGGCCGGTTGACCGAGGTGCATGGGCAGGATCTGACGGAAGTCTTCGTTGCCGCCTCGAAGCGGAAGTCGAGTGGATGGCCGCTTCGGATCTGCGACTGCTGGGACCACACAACGTGGCCAACGCCCTGGCGGCGGGCCTGGCGTGTGCGCTGGCTGGCGCCAGGCCCGAGACGATCGCCGCCGGTCTCTCGACTTTCGATGCACTCCCGCATCGGCTGCAGCCCGTGGGCGAGCGGGACGAGGTGCTGTGGGTGAACGACTCGAAGGCCACGAACGTCTGTGCGACGGCCGTGGCGCTGAGATCGTTCGACCGTCCCGTGGTGCTGATTCTGGGAGGTAGGCACAAGGGCGAGCCGTACTCGAGCCTGGCACCCGATCTGAGGGAGCGCGCGCGGGCCGCGGTCGTCTACGGTGAGGCTGCCCCACGCATCGTCTCCGATCTCGGCGGCACCGTGGAAACCCTGAAGGTGGAGAGCGGAATCGATGCCGTCGTTCGGGCGGCCGCCGATCTGGCTCGGCCCGGCGACGTTGTGCTCCTGTCGCCGGCATGCAGCAGCTACGACATGTTTCGGAATTATCGCGAGCGCGGGAGCGCGTTCGAGGCTGCGTTCCGGGCCCTGCCGGCACGGGGACGCGTCTCATGAGCGCGTCCCGCTTTCTCCGCGTGCTTCCGATGCGGCCGGCGAGCTCCCGTCCGTCCGTTACAGGTCGCGCGCTTCTGGCCGTGACCCTCTCGCTGGTCGCTTTCGGCTTGATCTCGGTCTACAGCGCAAGTTCGTACGTCGCCCATACCCAAGGGCTTGAGGACAGCCACTACCTGTTTCAGCAGCTGAGCCGGGCGGGGATCGGGCTCGTGGTGCTGGCCGTGGCAAGCGTCGTCAACTATCGACTGTACCAGGGTCTCGCCTGGCCTCTCCTCGGTCTCACCATCCTGTTGCTGATCGTGTTGCTGCTTCCGGGCACCGAGTCGATCTCGCCGCGGATCAACGGAGCGCGGCGCTGGCTCGACCTCGGCGTCACCATGCAGCCATCAGAACTCGCAAAGATATCGGTCGTCCTGTGGACGGCGGCCGTCGCGGTAAAGAAGCAGGACCGCCTGCACAGCTTCCGATACGGCCTCCTGCCGTTCCTGCTTGTCCTGGGCTTCGTGTGCCTGCTCGTGTTCCTGGAGCCACATTTCTCGGCTTCGCTACTGATCGCGGCCGTGGCAGCCACCGTCCTCTTCACGGCCGGTGCCCGGTTCGGGCACTTCGCCCTGATCAGTGCGGCTGCCCTGCCCGCGGTGTGGGTGCAGGTCATGGGTAACGGCTACCGGCTGGCCCGGGTCGCGGCATTCATGAATCCAGATTCCACTGCGGCTGCCGGCGGCTACCAGCTCAAGCAGTCGCTGATGGCCGTCGGATCGGGTGGGATGTTCGGCGTCGGTTTCGGGCGCAGCAGTCTGAAGATGTCGTATCTGCCGGAGCCGCAAAACGATTTCATCTTCTCGATCATCGCCGAAGAGTGGGGCTTCGTAGGAGCCGCGGCCGTGATCGTCCTGTTTCTCGCCTGGGCACTCCTCGGCCTGCGAATATCGCGGGCGGCTCCGGATCTCTACGGACGCTTGGTGGCCGTCGGCATCACCGCCCTCGTGGCGTTCGCCGCCTTCGGTCATATCGGGGTGGCGCTCGGGCTGCTGCCCACCACTGGGATCAACCTTCCGTTTATCTCGGCCGGTGGGACTAACCTGATCCTCATGCTCGGTACAACGGGGATTCTGCTCAACGTCTCGAAGGGAGGAAGAGCCTGAATCGTGGCGCATCGCATCCTCCTTTCGGGCGGTGGGACGGGCGGGCACCTGTATCCGGCCCTGAATCTCGCCGCGGCCCTGCGACGCGCGGAGCCGGACGCGCAGCTCATGCTTGTGGGCGCGAATCGTGGGATCGAGGCGACTGTGCTCCCGGAATCCGGTTGGCCACATCGACTGCTGCCCCAGGAGCCTCTGTACCGTTCGAAGCCGTGGCGCAACTGGCGCCTGTTGTCGAGTACACCTGCGGTGCTCGGAGGGCTCAGTCGAATCTATGCGGAGCTCAGCCCCCAACTGGTCGTCGGCACCGGCGGGTACGCCTCGGGGCCGGCCGTTGCGTGGGGTGTGGCGAGAGGAGTCGCGACCGCTATCCAGGAACAGAACGCCATGCCGGGTCTGGCGACACGGGTGCTTGCCCGGCGAGTGGACCAGGTACATCTCGGGTATCCCGAGGCCAGGAAGCGGATTCAGCCAGGCCGAAACACGCGGGTGTTCGAGTTGGGAAACCCGGTGGCTGTGGCCCCCGCATCCCAGCCGTTCGAGTGGCCCGAAGGGCGGGTAGTCCTGGCTTTCGGGGGCAGCCAGGGGGCCCGGGCGCTGAACGAGCTTCTTCTCGAGGGCCTCGCTGGCGGGGACGATTGGCCGGTAGACGTAGCCGTCGTGTGGATCGCCGGGCCCGCGCACCACGAAACGCTGGCGGAACGGGTACGCACGCTTCCATGCGCAGCCAGGGTGCAGGTCGTTCCCTTCATTCAGGGCCTGGGCGGGCAGCTCGACCGGGTGACGCTGGCCGTCAGCCGGTCCGGGGCCATGACCTGCGCGGAGCTGGCTGCCGCAGGCGTACCGGCCATTCTCGTCCCACTTCCGACATCGGCAGGCGATCACCAGCGGTTCAACGCGAGCGCCATGGTATCGGCGGGCGCCGCTCTGATGCGCGAGGAGAGCATCGTGAGTGGCCGTGAGCTATGGAGCGACGCGCTCACCCTCCTGGGTGACGCTCGCCGCCTCTCAGACATGGCCGAGTCGAGCCGACGTCGCGGGCGTCCGGACGCCGCGGACCGGATCGCGGCGGAGCTCATCCGGTTGGCCGAGGAGTCGGCCGGGAGGACCGATGGCTGAACGCCGTCCCCCCAACCGGAGCCTTCTTCCGCCACCCGGCGCTTCCGTGTTCCTTCTCGGAATCGCGGGGGCGGGCATGAGCGGTCTGGCACGGCTGCTGGCCTCGGAAGCATACCGTGTGACGGGCTGCGACCTGCAGATCACCCCGGAGGCGAAGCGGCTCGAATCGCATGGAATTCGCTTCGTCGGCGAAGAAGATATGCGCCCCGCAGTAGAGGCGAGCCTGGTCGTGCACACCTCTGCGGCACCACCCGACCACCCGGTGCTCGTGGCTGCACGACAGGCGGGCGTACCCATTCTGAGGCGGGCGCAGGCGATGGGAGCGCTCCTGAACGACCGGCGCCTGGTCGCGATATCCGGCACCCACGGCAAGACCACGGTCACCGCCATGACCGCGCACGTCGCGGAGGCTGGCGGTCTCGACCCCGTCGTCCTCGTGGGCGGGCGAGTGGACCAGTGGAACGGGAATGCCCGTACCGGACATGGGGTGGCCATCGCCGAAGCCGACGAGTACGACCGGTCGTTCCTCGAGCTGGATCCCAGCCTCGCGGTGATCACGTCGGTGGAGCCCGAGCACCTCGAGTGTTACGAGGATCCCGAGCACCTCCGGTCCTCGTTTCGCGATTTCGCGGGTCGCGCGATTGGAAGGGACGGGATCCTGGCCTGCGCCGAAGGACCCGGGGTAGCCGGCGTGGTCGAAGGGCTGGAAGCCGTCATGACCTACGGGATAGATCCGGCGGCGGACTACAGGGTGGAGATCGTGAGCCGCAGCGGAACGAGGCAGACCTGCCGCTTCGCGTGGGATGAGGGGACCTTTGAGTTCGAGCTCGGCACACCCGGGGACCACAATGCGCAAAACGCCGGGGCCGCCCTCGCCGTGGGGGTCCGCCTCCGACTGGCTCCGGACACCCTCAGCGGCGTGCTGGCGCAATTCTCCGGGGTGGACCGAAGGCTGCAGCTCCTGGGCGATCGAGGCGGCCGCGTGATTCTCGACGACTACGCGCACCATCCGACGGAAGTCCGGGCGTCGGTCGCTGCCGTCCGCGAAGCCTGGCCCGGACGGAGACTCGCCGTCGTGTTCCAGCCGCATCTGTACAGTCGGACGCGACAGATGGCCGCCGAGTTCGCGGCGTCCCTCGCGGCGGCGGACGAAGCGGTCGTGCTGCCGATCTACCCCGCCCGTGAGGTCCCCATACCGGGGGTCACGTCCGGACTGGTGACCGACGCGTCCGGCGGATTCATCGGTTCCGCGACGGCGGCCGAGATCCCGGGCTGGGTGGATGGGCTCCAGGCGGACTCGGTGGTGCTGTTCATGGGCGCTGGTGACATCACGGGCCTGGCCCACGCGGTGGCAGAAGAAAAGGGGGCGAACAGTGTGGGAGTCTGACGTGTCCCTCGCCTCCTTGACCCGATACCGCATCGGCGGACCGGCGGTCCGGTTCGCGCAGATCGATACTCGCCGTGACCTCGAAGCGGTCCTCGAATCACTCGAGGGCTCCTCGTACCGCGTGCTCGGATGGGGCTCGAACGTGCTCGTCTCCGATCGAGGCGTACCGGAGCCGGTCATCTCGCTGTCAGGAGAGTTCGACTACCTGCGCGTATCGGGTGAGGCGATCGAGGTGGGCGGGGCGGCCGGTCTGCCGGCACTCGTCGGCGATGCCCGGAGGCAAGGCCGAGCCGGCTGGGACTTCCTGGAGGCCGTTCCCGGAACCGTGGGAGGCGGCCTTCGCATGAACGCCGGGTCGACCGAAGTCGGGATATGGGACCGGGTGGCGTGGGCGGAGGCGATGAACCCAGCCGGCGAATGCGTCCGCATAGGTCCGGACGAGGCGCGCCCGCGCTACAGGGGGATCGACGTCCCGGATGAGTGGGTGTTCATCGGGGCACTGTTGTCAGCGCCCCCCGGCGACCCGGGAACGGTAAACGCCGTGCACGCCGAGCGCCGCCGCCGGAAGGTCGAGGAGCAGGTCTACGAGCTTCCTTCCTGCGGATCGATCTGGAAGAACCCGGGCCCGCCGCACGGATCTGCGTGGGAGCTCGTGGATCGGGCCGGAATGCGCGGAGCCGTTCGGGGTGGAGCGCAGATTACCGAGAGGCACGCCAACTTCATCGCAAACCTCGGGGACGCGACGGCGGCTGATGTGCTGTGGCTGATGGCGGAGACCCGTCGCCGGGTGAACGATCGCGACGGCATCTGGCTGGAGCCCGAGATCTGTCTGTGGGGCTTCGAGACCGACGAACTGGCCTCCGTGGGAGCCGCCTCGTGAGCCGGCAGACGGGCCGTCGCCTGGCGGTCGTGGGGACAGCCGCCGCGCTCGCGGTGTGGAGTCCCATGTGGGGGCCGGCGGTGATGCGGACGGTACCGGCTTTTCGGGTCGCAGGGATCGAAGTTGCTGGAGCTCGCTTCGTCCCTGCCGACGCGGCGCGCGCCCTGGCCGCGATCCTGCCAGACGCTTCGGTGTGGGATGACCACGCCGCCTCCGAGGCCCGTCTGGAGACTCACCCTCTGATCGCGGAAGCGCGCATACACCGCCAGGGCTTCAATCGCCTGACGATCGAACTGCGCGAGGTTCACCCGGTGGCACTGGTCTCCGGTCCCGTGCTGGAGCCCGTGGACGGCCGGGGCGCAATTCTGCCGCTGGATCCGTCGGCGCACGCGCTGGACCTTCCGATCCTGCTGCAGGCGACGGTGGAGGCGGGCCGGGTGGCGGACGAAGACTCCCGGCGGGTGCTGGCCGTGCTGGAGCGACTGGACGGTCTCAGCCCCGGGTTCGTCCACCAAGTCTCGGAGATCCATCGCTCACCCGGGGACGCCATCGAGCTCCTGCTCCTCGACGGAAGCCACGTCGAGCGGATCGTTCTGCCCATCGACGATGCGGAAGTGGCCTTCCTGCGAGCGGAGGACGCGATCGGGGAATGTGCGAAGCGGGGTCGCGTCATCTCGGTAGACGCCCGCTTCCGCGATCGGATCGTCGTGCAGTTGGAGGACGCCGCATGATCGGCGATCCGCGTTCCCTCGCCGGCCTCGACATCGGCTCAACGGCGACTAAGGCTGTCCTGATTGAGACGAGCCCCGCATGGGACTCGACATCCGGTCCGGTCCGAGTGTTGGGCGTCGGCGTCGCTCATACGGAGGGAGTGCGCAACCGCAACGTCACGCATATCGAAGCGGCGACGGAGTCCGTTCGCGAGGCACTGAGAGATGCGGAGGAAATGGCCGGAGTGGAGGCGGGTGCAGTCTACGCCGGGGTCGCGGGCGATCACATCGTCGTCGGATCCTCGTCCGGTGTCGTGGCCGTATCCGGAGATGAGGTCGACCAGCGAGATCTCGACCGGGTGCATGAGGTGGCGAGGGCGATCGTGATCCCTCAGGACCGCGAGCTACTTCACGCCATACCTCAGGATTACATGGTCGACGGACAGGCTGGAATCGAGGATCCGCGCGGCATGGAGGCGACGCGGCTCGAATCCGAAGTGTGTGTCGTCACGGCCGGATCGACCGCCTGTCAGAATCTCCGGAAAGCGATCGATCGAGCGGGCTATCGTACCGAGGAGCTCGTGTTCTCTCCGCTCGCCACCAGCCTCGCCGTGCTCTCGGACGAAGAGAGACAGGCCGGGGTAGCGCTGCTCGAGATCGGGGCCGCGGCCACGGAGATGATGGTGTATCGCGACGGTCGGATCCACGTGGTGGCTACGCTTCCGTGGGGTGGCCTGACCGTCACGAACGACATCGTGAAGGGCCTCGGAATTCCGCTGGCCGACGCGGAGGACTTAAAAAAGAACAACGGTACCGCCAGCACAAACCGGGTTGACGCCGACGAGAAGCTCGAGATCCCGGGCCCGACTCCGGGTCGCATTCGGGAGGTCTCACGCGAGCTGCTGGCGCATATCATCGAGCAACGCCTGGACGAGATGTTCGGGCTGGTATACGAGGCACTTGAGGAGAAACAGATGCTGGACGCGTTGCCTGCCGGCGTAGTGCTTACGGGCGGCGGTTCCAGCCTCGAGGGGATCGTCGAACTGGCTCAGACGGTGTTCAATATGCCCGTGGCTCTTGGCCAGCCGGGAGCTGGCCTGGAGGGGATCGTGGAGGCTACACGCGATCCGCGCCTGTCTGCCGTTGCGGGTCTGGCACTGTACGGGCGCATGCGAGCCCAGGAGACGGGCGGAGGATTGGCACTACGGACCGTGAGTCGATTGACCGAGTGGTTCCGCGACTTCTTCTGAGTCGCGGTCGGGGTCGGAGTCGGAGAAGAGATCGGAGCGAAGATGAACCTCAAAACGAGTCGGGAGGGACAGATGGTATTCGAGTTCGAGCGCGAAACGACGCGGAACGCCAGGATGAAGGTCGTGGGCGTCGGTGGGGCCGGAGGCAACGCTGTGAACCGCATGATCGACGAGGACCTCGACGGTGTCGAGTTCGTCGCGATCAACACGGACGCGCAGGCGCTGAGCAATTGCACGGCGCACCTGAGTCTGCAGATCGGCCGTAAGCTCACCCGAGGGCTGGGGGCCGGTGCGAGGCCGGAGGTGGGCCGGCAGGCGGTGGCCGAGAATGAGGAGGAGGTCCGCCGGGCTTTAGAGGGGGCCGATCTGGTGTTCGTGACGGCCGGCATGGGTGGCGGCACCGGGACGGGCGCCGCACCACGGGTCGGGCAGATCGCCAGTGAAATGGGCTCGCTGGTAATCGCCATCGTCACGCGGCCGTTCAACTTCGAGGGCAAGAAGCGCATGCGGCACGCCGAAATGGGTCTTCGGGACCTGCGCCGGTCCGTCGATACGATGATCGTGGTCCCCAACGAGAAACTCCTGTCGGTGGTCGGGAAGGGTACGACGTTCCGTGCCGCTCTCAAGAAGGCCGATGAGGTACTTCTTCACGCCACGCAGGGCATCTCGGACCTGATCAGCGTCACCGGCGAGGTGAACGTCGATTTCGCCGATGTTCGCACCGTCATGTCCAATCGTGGGGCTGCCCTGATGGGGACCGGAGAGGCGACGGGAGATGACCGGGCCGTCGAGGCTGCCCAGCAGGCGATTTGCTCACCTCTGCTCGACAACGTATCGATTAACGGGGCCACTGGCGTTCTCGTGAACATCTCGGGTGGCATGGATCTCGCCATCGATGAGGTGACGACCGTGAACTCCATCGTGCAGGAGGCGGCCGGCGACGACGCCGAGATGATCTTCGGGGCTGTCCACGACCCGAACCTAGACGGGAGACTCCGGGTCACGGTGATCGCTACGGGGTTCGGAGCGAGGATCGAAGACGAGCCGGCCCCGACGCTCAAGGTGGTCCCGGTGGACAGCGAGCCGGTTGTGCGGCCGAGGTTGGTCTCGGTCATTGGCGGTCGCCGGACTCCGATCGCCACGGCCCTGCCGGAGATCGGAAGCGCCTTCACGGGAAGGTCATACGTTGAGGACCTGGAGATCCCGACGTTCATCCGGCGCCAGATGGACTGACGCCGCGTTGCGGCAAAGCGAGGAAGCGATCAGTTGAGTTTCACCGACGCGAGACCAGGACCGGAAGGTCAGAGGCGGGAACCACGGAAGCCGTGGTTACCGCTGACGAACCGGTATGCCGTTCCCGCGCTGGCCGCTGCTGCTCTCCTTCTCGTGGGCCTCGGACTGCGGTCCATGCTCCGATCTCGAACCGGGCCCGAAGTGGAGAACATCCGCACGGTGTTCGTCCCCGCTCCACCACCTCCCGAGAGCGTGTACGACACCCTGCGAAGTGGAGAGACACTGGCTGAAGTCCTGGACGGTCGAGGCTTCTCGCCACAGGAAATCCACGAACTGATCGAGGTCGTCAGGGAGTACAAGAACCCTCGCACGTTTCGACCCGGCGTCGTGGTCCAGCTAACGGGCCCGCCGGGCGGGCAGGCGGAGCAGATCCTCCTGCAGCTCAACGAGGACTCGCTGCTCACGCTGGCGGCGCATGTCGACGGCTGGGAAAGCGACGTGGCCACCGTTCCGATCCGCGTGGACACTCTGCTTCTGGCTGGATCGATTGAGTCGAGTCTGTGGTATGCCGACCTGTCCGGAGAAGTAGATCGCCTCGGCGAGGGCGAGTTCCAGGAGTACGTGTACGACCTGGCCGACGTTTTCGCCTGGAAGGTCGACTTCACACGGGATATCCGTCGCGGGGACGCGTTTCGCGTGGCCATCCAGAGAGGACTGCGGCCCGACGGAACGGTCCGCACCCGCCGGTTCCTGGCCATCGAGCTGCGAAACCGCGGCCGCGTTCTGTCGGCCATTCCCTACGCGCGTCCGGGCGGGCGGCGGAACTACTTCGACGTCGAGGGTGGGGCCCTGCGGGGCGTGTTTCTCCGGTACCCCGTGCCGTATCGCATCACGAGTGGGTTCTCGAACCGCAGGTATCACCCGGTGCTCAGACAGTATCGCGCCCACCGCGGCACAGACTACGGGGCTCCACACGGCACATCAGTCAAGGCGACCGCTACCGGCACCGTGACCCGCGCCGGCACGTGGGGGAACTATGGACGAATCGTCGAGATCCGGCACACGCGTGGAATCAACACCCGGTATG
The DNA here is from genome assembly GCA_039585235.1 of Gemmatimonadota bacterium. Taxonomy (GTDB): domain Bacteria; phylum Gemmatimonadota; class Gemmatimonadetes; order Palauibacterales; family Palauibacteraceae; genus Benthicola. The sequence goes on from JBDGWG010000005.1 coordinate 124,996, forward strand.
CCCATCTCAGCTCGATCGCGGCCGGCATCCGGCCAGGCGCACCGGTGGACCAGGGACAGGTGATCGGCCGAGTCGGCTCGACGGGCCTGGCCAACGGGCCGCACCTCCACTACGAGTTCCTGCAGAACGGTGCGCACCGGAATCCGTCCAGCATGAACCTACCATCGGCTCCGGCGCTCGAGGAGCAGTACATGGACGAGTTCAAGGTCGGTCGCGACGCGGCACTGGAGCTGTTGTCCGGCGTGGCGCTTCCGACGCCGACTTCGGATCAAGTCGGACCGGCGGTGGCCGACTGACCCGAACCCTGCCGACCCCGGGGACACGGTACCTCCCCGCGGGAGCCGACCCCGCCTATACTGCCTTCCCATGAGAAACCGGCAACCAGTGGACCGCGCATGATGCCCGGGCTGGCCTTTGGAGCCGCGGCTGCTCTGGCGGCTGCGATTGCGGGGTGGTGGTATGGCCTGCGGGAGGAGAAGGTTCGGGGACGTGGCCTGGCGGCGCTTCTGAAGGGTGCTGCGCTCTTCTTCCTGCTCTCCTCTCCGTGGATGCCTGCGCTCGGGCGCCGCGGCGAGATCGGGCCGCAGACCGCGATCCTCGTGGATTATTCCCTCAGCATGGGCTATCCGGCTGGCCCGAGCGGAGATGTCTCACGCCTGCAGGCGGCACGGGAGGCGGCGGAGCTGCTTCTGTCTCGCCGGTCGGCCGAAATATGGACGTTCGCGAGCACGGCCGGCCGGATCGAACGGGCCGATTTGGAGCGTCTCGAAGCCACGGGCAGGGCTTCACGCGTCGTCGACGCGATCGAGCGGGTGCGAGCGGCCGGCTTCGACTCGGTGATCGTGGTCACGGACGGTGAGCTGGCGGACCGCGAGGCCGGGCGTCAGCTGGCCGACCGGCTCGGTGTCACCGTCCGGGAGGTCCGGGTGGCGGACAGCGTCAAGCGAGTGGCGATTCGAGCACTGTCGGCTCCCGGAACCGCTACGGCTGGTGACACGCTGGAAGTCCGAGCCGAGATCATCGCTACAGGCGGTGCGGGCGACTCAGCTCAAGTGATGCTGGACTTCGGCCCGGACGTGAGCGAGATGACGACGATCGAGCTCCCGGCCCCCGGCCGTTCGGTCGAAGCGATGTTCCGGGTTCCTGTCGGCCGCTCGACGGATTCCACGGAGTGGCGCGCGCTCGATGTGCGCGTCGAGGGAGTGTCCCCGCCGTGGGACGGCGTCGCCGCGGCACGGTCGTGGATAGGGGTGACTCCGGAGCCGACGGGCGCGGTGATGATCTCCCTGGACCCCGATTGGGAGGCTAGGTTTCTGTCGCCAGTACTCGATAGATCGGTGCCAGGTGGGGCCAGGGTCTTCCTGCGAATCGCCGAGGGCGAGTACGTCCGAGTCGGAGCCCGGCCCGCGGGCGGGATACAGGAAGCCTCGGTGCGCCGGGCCGCGCAAGCGGCCTCCCTTCTCGTGGTGCAGGGCGATCCGTCTGCCCTCCCGGGGTGGATTGAGTCGATCGCCCTGCGGCGCCCAGCGGTGATGTACCTGGTGCGGGGGACCGGCCTCGTCCCCGGCACCGGAGTCACGGTGGAGCAGACACTTCCTGGAGAGTGGTACGCGGAGATGCCGCCTCCCCCGAGTCCAATCTCAGGGCACCTCCTGGGCGCGGAGGTTCTGGACCTGCCTCCCCTGTCAAGCCTGTACGGTTCTGTGGGCGGTGCCGATGGCCCGGTGCTGTCAGCGCGCCGCGACCGGCAGGGAGGCATGCGCCCCGTCGCCGTGATCGGGTCCACAAAAGGTAGCCGTTGGGCCATAGTGCACGGGGAGGGAACCTGGCGCTGGGCCGCCCGAGGTGATCAGGGCCTGGCACTGTATCGCGGGCTATTCGCCGGTATGACGCGATGGCTGGTGGAGCGCACCAATCCGCGTCCCGTCCAGCTGTCCGACCCGTCGCCCAGCACCGGCGACTCGGTACGGTGGCGCACGGCGCCCGACGTTCGCGATCTTTCCCTGCGGCTCGAGGATTCGTCGGGTGCTGTCGTGTGGTCGGCGACCTCGCCGAATCCGGCGATTCCTATCTCCGGACCGCCGCTCGAACGGGGAGATGCACGGTTCGTCGCGACGGGCACCGTCGGAGGAGTCCCGTTCCGGATTCACCGGCCGTTCAACGTTGGCGCCGGAGCGGAGGAGCTGCCGAACGTCGTGGGTCCGCCGCTCGACGTGCGGCCGGAGAAGGTGGCAGGACAGAGGGGCGCGGCCGGCAGCGACCCGCCAGTGTGGCCTTTTGCCGCCGCGATCGTGCTTCTGTGCGCCGAGTGGCTGTGGAGACGGAAGGTGGGACTGAGATGAGGCTGGAGGTGGAGTGAGCGAAGAGGGGATGAGCCTGCGCGGGCAGGGCCGAGACAGATCCCTATGGCAGAAGATCGTGGACCTGTCATTGACGGATGTGTCGGTCCTCGTGAAGGGAATCGAAGACGATTCGATCGAGGAGCTGGAGCGGATCCTTCTGGAGGCGGATTTCGGGGTGGAAGCGTCGATGGAACTGGTGGGGGAGCTGGAGTCGGCCGCGCGCAGAGGAAAAGTGAAGACCGAGGCGGACCTGCGGGAGCTTCTCTCGGGCCGCATCCGTGAGATCCTCACCGCTCCCCGGAGCCCGGGCCACGAGGGTTCGACCGGAGCCCAGGAATTCCGAACCGATACCGGGTCGCGACCCTTCGTGATACTCGTCCTGGGCGTGAACGGGACCGGGAAGACGACGACGGCGGCGAAGTTGGCGCGGCGCGCGCTCGACTCGCGCCTGGATGTGACACTGGCCGCCACCGACACGTTCAGGAGCGGTGCCCAGGAGCAGCTTCGGATCTGGGCGGACCGGCTGGGGGCAAGCTTCGTGGGCGGACAGTCCGGCGGCGATCCGGCGGCCGTAGCGTTCGACGCGGCCCAGTCCGCAGTGGCCCGCGATTCCGACGTTCTCATCGTCGATACGGCTGGCCGGCTGCACACACAGACGAATCTCATGGAGGAGCTCCGGAAGATCGACCGGGTCACCGGCCGCCTCGTGGAGGGAGCACCGCACGAGCGTCTGCTGGTCGTGGACGCAACGTCCGGGCAGAACGTGTTGAACCAGGTCCGCGAATTCGGACAGGGCCTGCCTCTGAGCGGTATCGTGTTGACGAAGTACGACAGCACGGCCAGAGGCGGTTCGGCCGTGGCCGTCAGCCGGCAGTTCGGCCTCCCCGTCCGGTGGCTGGGCATCGGGGAAGGCGAGACGGATCTCGAGCCCTTCGGCGTGGACACGTACGTGCAGAAGCTCCTGGGCTGACATGTCACGGCATAGCAGCGACCTGCAGCGATCGGTCCAGTACCTGAAAGGCGTCGGCCCCCGCCGGGCCGAGAAGCTGACCCGGATCGGCGTGCGCACGGCGCGCGACCTCCTGTATCACGTCCCGCATCGGTACGAGGACGCGACCACGGTGGCCCGCATCTCGACGCTCAGGACAGGCGACGAAGCGACCATCATCGGACGAGTCGTGTCGAAAGGCGTAATCCCGACCCGGCGACGTCTGCGGATCTTCCACGCCGTGCTGAAGGATGACTCAGGACTTATCGAGTGCGCGTGGCCCGGACAGCCCTGGTTGGACAATACGATACGCAAGGGCGACCTCCTGCTGGCTTCCGGGACCGTGGGTTTCTACCACGGCCGGCAGATGCGTCCGAGAGAGCACACTCTTCTCGCTTTGGCCAGCGACGGGGAAACGGGGACCGGAATCGTGTTCCCGGTCTATCGGGCCACGGAGGGACTCAGCCACAGGCAGATCCGCGGAATCGTCGAAACGAACCTGGACGATCTGCTGAAGGAAGCCGGAGAAGAGGAGATCTTCGGGCCCGACTGGCTGCGTGCGGTCGGCCTGATACGACTGCCCGAGGCCCTGGAGAGACTCCACCGACCACAGGCTCTGTCGCAAGTCGGGCCGGCGATGCGGCGGCTCGCCTACGAGGAGCTGTTTTTCCTGCAGCTCCTTCACGCCCGGGCCCGTCACCAATACCGGAGCCGGGAGGCCGGGTTGTCGCTGGACTCGCCTCCGACGCTCACCGGGCGGTTCCTCGAGTCGCTGCCGTATCAGCTGACGGAGGCGCAGGAGAAGGCGTGGCAGGAGATCAGGACGGACATGGAGAGCCCATCCCGCATGTACCGCTTGCTGCAGGGAGACGTGGGCTGCGGCAAGACCGTGGTCGCGGCCGCGGCCATGGTGCGCGCCGCGGACTGCGGACGGCAGGCGGTGATCATGGCGCCTACCGAGCTGCTGGCCGAGCAGCACCAGCGAACCCTCACGGATCTCCTGGACCCGGTCGGACTGGAGCCGGTGCTCCTCACCGGATCGGTCACGGGCAAGAGGCGCGAGGCGGTGCTGGAGGACTCTCGCTCGGGTCGCGCCCCGGTCATCGTCGGAACGCACGCCCTGATACAGGAAGGTGTGGAGTTCGGCTCTCCGGGCCTCGTGGTGATCGATGAACAGCATCGTTTCGGAGTGGAGCAGCGGCGGGCCCTTCGCGATGCGGGGGGCGCGGCGGACACGCTCGTGATGTCCGCCACTCCGATTCCCCGGTCGCTTGCTCTCGCGGTGTACGGCGACCTCGACCTTAGCGTGATCGACGAGATGCCGCCCGGCCGAAAGGCCGTAGTGACCGGTGTCCGCGGTCCAGGTGACCGTCCGGCGGCATTCGAGTTTCTCCGCGATCAGCTGGCCAGTGGACAGCAGGCCTACGTCGTGTATCCCCTGATCGACGAGTCGGATGCGGTCGAGGCTGCGGCGGCGACGCGGGCGGCGGAAGATCTCTCCGCCCTGTTCCCCGAGTTCCGCCTCGACCTTCTGCACGGTCGAATGAGCGGCCCGGAGAAGGAGGCGATCATGCGCCGGTTTCTCTCCGGGGAGACGCACGTGCTGGTTGCGACCACGGTCATCGAGGTGGGGATCGACGTGCCGACCGCGACCGTGATGCTCATCGAGCACGCCGACCGATTCGGACTCGCCCAACTGCACCAGCTTCGGGGCAGGGTCGGGCGGGGGGGCGATCAGAGCTACTGCGTAGCGTTCTACTCGGGAGACGGCCCGCCCGAGCGCTTGCGGGTCTTCGCGAGCACCAACGACGGATTCGAGATCGCGCGCGAGGACCTCCGCCTCCGAGGTCAGGGGAACCTCTTCGGGGCGGAGCAGCACGGTCTGCCCGCTCTCCGCTTCGCGGACCTCGAGCGTGACTATTCGCTCCTGGAGCATGCGAGAGAGATGGCACGGACCATGGTGGAGGCTGACCCGGATCTGGCATCCAACCGTCACCGGCCCTTCGCTCGTGTGCTACAAGAACGGTACGCCGACCAGGCCGCGCTGTACGCGGTCGGCTAACGTTGACGCGCCCGGGGGCACCCGTGTACCGTTTCGACGCTCTCGGTGGCTGCCAGACCTGTGACACGGTACACCCGATCCAGCTTCGGCGCCTCGAGCCCGACCCCAACCACGGAATGCCCTGACATGGACACCACCACCACCAGCGTTCACGATCTGGCTTCGAAAGCGGGGCGGGAGGCAACACTCCATGGCTGGGTCGCCGGGTTCCGATCAAGCGGGAAGATCGCGTTTGTCGAACTGCGCGACGGCACGGGCACGGTCCAGGTGGTAATCGCCCGGAACGAAGTGGACGATCGTTCGTGGGAGGCCGTGGTGGACCTGGCGCTCGAGAGCAGCGTTCGCGTCGCCGGCACCGTGCGGAAGGACGATCGGGCGCCGGGTGGCTACGAGATCACTGCGAGTGAAGTCGAGGTGATCGGTTCGTCGGACGAGTATCCGATCCAGCCGAAGGAGCACGGGATCGACTTCCTCCTCAACCAACGACACCTGTGGCTGCGGCACGGACGCCAGGTGGCGATCATGCGGGTGCGCGACGAGATTGTGAAGGCCATTCGCGATTTCTTCTACGAACGAGACTTCGTCCTCGTGGACTCCCCGATCCTGACTGGTGCGATAGGGGAATCCGCCGGCGCCCTGTTCAGCACGGAGTACTTCGACCTCGGAACGGCATACCTCGCCCAGACCGGCCAGCTCTATGTCGAAGCGGCCGCTGCCGCGCTTGGGAAAGTCTACTGCTTCGGGCCCACGTTCCGCGCCGAAAAGTCGAAGACGCGGCGTCACCTGACAGAGTTCTGGATGGTCGAGCCCGAAGTCGCGTGGCTCGACTCCGAGGGTAACATGCGGCTCCAGGAAGACTTCGTTTCCTACATCGTGAGCCGCGTCCTGGAGAGGCGTACAGAAGAGCTGCAGGAGCTCGAGCGCGACGTCGACCGACTCGCGGCCATCACTCCCCCGTTCGATCGGATGAGCTACACCGAGGCCGTGACGTTCTTGGAGGGTGCCGGGAGCGAGGTCGAGTGGGGAGCGGACCTGGGCGCGGAGCACGAGACGGTGCTGACCGAGGGGCGGGAGAAACCGTTGTTCGTGTATGACTATCCGCGGGAGGCGAAGGCGTTCTATATGAAGGAGAATCCGGAGGACCCGCGCACGGTGAAGTGCAATGACCTCCTGGCTCCGGAAGGCTACGGTGAGATCATCGGCGGGAGCCAGCGGGAGGACGACCACGAACGGCTCCTGGCGCGCATTCGGGAAGAGGGCCTCCCCGAAGAGGCGTATGACTGGTATCTGGATCTCAGGCGCTACGGCACGTTTCCGCACAGCGGTTTCGGCCTTGGACTCGAGCGGACCGTCGGGTGGATCTGTGGGGTTCCACACCTGCGAGAGACGATCGCGTTTCCCAGGATGATGACAAGGCTGAAGCCCTAGCGGGACCGGGCTGGCGCTCGGCCTCCTGAAACGAACCGAAGACGGTCACCGTACGGAAATGCAATAGGAGGCAACATGGAACTCATCGCGGCATTGATGCTCGCGGCGGCCGGGGCCGGCATGGGCATCAGCTACGTCAAGGTCAGGCAATTCGTGCGCACACGGCTGCGCTTCGTGGACTCGGCCCAGAAGCCGGGGGCGCCGTGGATCGCGGGAGTGGCCGGCGCGCTGGTCGCCGCTCCGGTCGTGGCGTTGCTGCCCGTTCTGGGCCCTTTCACGGCCATCGTGTACGGTGTAGTCGTGGGGGCGGGCGTACGCAGCGGCCAGAAGCAGGTCAAACAGCTCACGGGTGGCTGATTCCAGCCGCTTTTACACGCTCCCATAGTTCGTCGAGGTCCTCGAGATTCGCCCGGCGTGGGTCGAGTCCCTCGAGGTCCGCCAGTTCGAGGAGAGCCCGAAACCGGTCCGCGAACTTGGCCACGGATCGCTCGAGAGCCATGGTCGGGTGGATGCCCCCAAGGCGAGCGACGTTCACGGCCGCAAACAACAGATCGCCCAGCTCGTCCTCCACCCCCGGATCCGCGTCCCGCGGGATGCCTGCCGGCTCGGATCGGGCGGCCTCGAGGGATTCCCGCAGTTCCTGCACCTCCTCCTCGAGCTTTTCCAACGCTCCCCACACATTGGGCCAATCGAAGTTCAGGCCGGCGGCCCTGTCCTGCATGCGAAGCGATCGACTCAACGGTTCGAGGCCTGCAGGAAGGCCGTCAAACGGATCTGATACGGGATCCGCTGAGTCGGATTCGGCCCGGTCGCGATCCCTTTGTTCCGCCTTCATCCGTTCCCAGTCGGGGGCCTCCTCCGCGTCGCCGTACACGTGCGGGTGACGCTCGCGCATCTTGCGCTCCATCCCGCACACGACGGCCGCCGCGTCGAACGCGCCGCGCTCCTCCGCCAGGACGATCTGGAATGCGACGTTGAGGAGCAGGTCGCCGAGCTCCCGACGCAGCTCGTCGTCCTGGCCCGAGAGGACGGCGTCGGCTACCTCGTGGGCTTCTTCGAGCAGGTAGGGCCGCAGGCTGCCGGGAGTCTGCCGTGCGTCCCAGTCACAGTGGTCGCGCAGGTACCGGACGAGGGCGAGGCTCCGGCCCAGAGTGCCATCTGCGGGAAAGGACCGCTCCATGTGCTCCACGTTGGCTCCGTCCGGGCCCGGAATCTGTTGCTCAGGGGACATAGGCCGGATATACTACGCCCGCCTTGAAAAACGTGCCAATTGAAGCGACCGAGCGCGCCTGGATAGAAGTGGATCTGGGCGCGCTGCGCAGGAATAGCCGGGTCATCTCGGATCGTGTGGGCGACGGCTGTCGCCTCCTCCCCATGGTCAAGGCCGATGCCTAC